>NZ_JAUCGJ010000022.1:0-63442 GCF_030378065.1 Candidatus Venteria ishoeyi
GGCATGAAGATGCCTGAATATCATCGTATGACGGAATTGGAGGTAAGGCTTTTGGCATAATTCTATCTTTTATGGTGTCTATTTTTCCTATATTTTAACTCATTTTATGCTGACCGGGAATTGCTGCCTCACCGGTGCATCCTCATCAAGCAAACCGCATATATTTTAACTCATTTTATGCTGACCGGGAATTGCTGCTTGAATACAACGTTCAGCGAGGTGAGCAGGCTAAAAGCATCAGCTATGATCAAATGAAGTTTGGTAACAGTTTCAAGCTAAAGGAAACCTCCAGTGAGCATAATGTCCACTCGATTCACTCAGCAGTGAAATACGACCTGATCGGCAAGGTGGCTGAAAACGTGCAACTGACCAGACATACTGTTACAGAGATTTTATCAGGACTCGAAAAGCCGGTATTTGCACAGTTTAAAAACAACCCGGAAAGCTTCATCTCTGAAGCCACGCGCCTGATTCAGGAACAAAAAGCGAGCGTTATTATCGAGCACTTGAGCTACGATGCTGTAACCGAGACTCATGACATCGATATCTTTACAGATGGACAAAGTAAACAGGACTTCAGTAAAGCCGGAGATCTACTTAAACGACATATATACGACTATGTCATTACCGACTCCAAAACAGAACGTAATTTTGTCAAAGAGCTTGATACAAGTTCCGAAGTAGTTGTATACGCTAAATTACCAAAAGGATTTTCAATCCCCACGCCGGTTGGAAACTACAATCCCGACTGGGCCATATCCTTCAAAGAAGGTACCGTTAAGCATGTCTACTTTGTCGCAGAAACCAAAGGCTCCATGTCCAGCATGGAACTCCGTGAAATTGAAAAGACAAAGATAAAATGTGCACGTAAGTTCTTTGATGAAATTAATCGAAAGATTGACCCTGAAAATGTAAAATATGGTGTGGTAAATAGCTTTAGTAAACTGATGGAAATTGTTGGCGCTGGGGCTATCTGAATGATGCTATAGAAAATTGTTATGAATGTGCTTTTCTACCTCATCAATAACTTACTGTAAAAAAATGCTGATATAAAATCTCACACAAAGTTACAAAAACATCAGGAGCCTTCTTTGCGATCTTGGCGGCTTTGTGTGAGATTTTTTTCATCGTATGTCGAACTCAGATTTGTTCATTTGGATTCGCTTCAAACAACTGCTCACGATACTTTTCATAATATTTCAAACTTTTAAGCACGGCGCGAACTACAGCTCTCGGTGTAATCGTCGCGCCGGTGAATTGATCAAACACTCCACCATCACGCTTAACCTGCCAGCGATCTTCTTCCGGGTTATGCAATGAATGGCCTTGAAAACGGGTGATCCAGTCTGACTTACGTTCATCAACATCATCGCCCAGGCCTGGTGTTTCCTGGTGGCTGATCACGCGCACGCCGAGTAAAGTACCCGCATAATCAATACCTACCAGTAAACGGATATTACCGTTATAGCCATCGGGGGCAACCGGCATAAAAGCCAGGGCCACTGGCTGTCCTGCTTTACGCGCGCGATAAACAGTGATGGGATCAGAGGTACCCAGTAATACCGGGTGTTGTATTTCAAGCGTGTCTATCAGTAAATCATTATCGTGCAGCTCTGGTGGTAACAATTGGTGCAGCTTATTGAGTAAGGCAGCCCTTTCGTTGTTTTGAATTTTTTCACGAGTGCCTTCATAAGTCAGGGCCACAAGTAAGGTACCGAATACGGCAAAAATCAGTAAGACAATACCGCCACGCGCTGCATTTTTCAGTGCTGAGACTTCTTGTTTTTGGTTCATGAAACTTCCTTAATCTGCATTCGCTTCCGTGCCTGCTGTTGTGTCTGATGGGATGCTGGTTTTTATTTCTGCTTCATCTTCTTCATTGTCTTCATCCAGATTTTCCTCATCTGCCTCTTCATCCTCATCTTCCGCAGGTGCCTCTTCTGTTTCCTGGGCATTATTTTTTTCGCTGTGTTGGGCATCACTCTGCTGGGTTACGGGCGGGGCAACCTTCAGACGCGTGGCAACATCATAGTAACAGGCAAAAAGTCCCATGATAAAACTTAAAAAAGCAACAATTAACAGTTTTATCATGTCTTTTCTAATCCCGGTTTTCTGCGCCAAAAACCGGTGGCTGGGTATAATAATCCAGCGTGGGTACAGCCATATTCATCAATAAAACGGCAAATGCAACGCCATCAGGATAACCGCCCCAGCTGCGGATAATGTAGATAAGCAAACCAATGCCTGCGGCATAATAGAGCTTGCCACGATTGGAGGTTGCTGCGGTAATTGGGTCAGTGGCAATAAAAAAAGCACCCAACATGGTTGCACCGCTGAATAAATGGAATAAAGGCGAAGGCATGCTGTCGAGATAAAGCACATGAAATAAACTTGCAATTACAAACAGGCTGCCCAGCAAGGCAACAGGAATCTGCCAGCCAATAATTTTCCGGTAAACCAGCCAGATGCCGCCTAATAATAAAGCCAGACTAATCCATTCCTGTTCTTGACCGCCAACCAAGCCAAAACCGGGTAGTTGCACAATTTCACTGAGCATCCAGGATTCGTTCAGATGATTTTTCATCACATCCAGCGTTGTGGCACCACTTAGACCATCAACCTGTAGGTTGTTAAAAATAATCTGAAAGCTTTCCATAAACCCCGCATAAAATACCGTACCATTGGCATCAGCAACTTGCCATTGGGTCATTTCCACCGGAAATGAAATGAGTAACATGGCATAACCTACCATTGTGGGGTTGAAGCTGTTATAACCCAGGCCACCATATAAATGTTTGGCAAATATCAACGCAAAACTGATACCCAGTACACTAATCCACCAGGGGGCCAGCGGTGGAATCGCAACTGCCAGCAAACAGGCGCTGAGTAAGGCGGAATTATCACTGACAAAGGCTTTAATCGGGCGTTTGCGTAGATGCAGCATTACAACTTCAGTCACTAATGCTGCGGTGCAGGTCAGTAGTAATTGCCAGAATATGCCCCAACCATAAAAGATAAATATCAATAAAATAGCGGGTATCAAGGCGTATAATACCTGGCGCATAATTTCAGAAATGGTATAAGACTGGTGGCTGTAAGGGGCTGGACTGACTGTAAATGGCATTTCACGCATCCTGCGGGTGTAAATTCGGGTTGATTATAACATTCAGGAAAATTCCACTATGGATTTATTTATACATATTTTAGAACAAACCCTTTATTTCTATAATGAAATTGCCATTTATCTGGTATTGGGTTTTGTAATTGCAGCATTACTGCATATTCTGTTTCCAGAATCACTGGTGCGTAAACATTTAGGGCATAACTCCTTTTTATCAGTATTAAAATCCACCGCTTTTGGTATTCCGCTGCCGATTTGTTCCTGTGGTGTGGTGCCGGTTGCCGCTTCCTTGAAAAAAAGCGGGGCTTCCAATGGGGCTACGGTTTCTTTTCTGATCTCAACCCCGCAAATTGGCGCGGACAGTTACTTAATTACCTACTCATTATTAGGCTGGATTTTTGGTGTTTTTCGCATTATGGCCGCTTTAATAACCGCGTTGGCTGCCGGTTTATTTGTGAATTTATTTCAACGCAAGCCAACAGGCATCGATAAACAAGAGGCAACAAGCTCAGGTACACAGGAAACTGCCAAAGATCGTTTGTCTCATATTGGTCGTTATATTGAATATGAATTACTTGGCCCAATCGCCAATGCGCTGTTGATTGGCATTGTCATTGCGGGTTTTATCAGTGCTTTGGTACCAGAAAATTTCTTTGAAGCCTGGATGGGCGGCACCTGGACATCAATGTTGGTTATGCTGGTGGTGGGCATCCCCCTGTATATCTGTGCTTCCGCCTCAACCCCAATTGCGGCCTCGTTAATTTTGAAGGGCATGTCACCCGGCGCGGCTTTGGTATTTTTATTAGTTGGTCCGGCAACCAATGCCATGAGCATTGCCACCGTACTGAAAATCGTGGGTAAGCGCGCCACTGCGATTTATTTATTAACCATTGCCGTGGTCAGCTTGTTATTGGGCGGCCTGTTAAACCTGATGGTTGCACATTATGGGATGGGACAAATCATTTTTACCCATCAGCATGAATTGTTACCCGCCTGGCTGAAATTAATCGGCTCAGGCTTGCTGTTGTTGATGCTGGCTGGTTATTATATGCGTCGCTTTTTTTCACAAAAAACACAGGAGATGTTGGATATGAGCAATCGTATTACCTTAACCGTTGATGGTATGACATGTATGCATTGCGCAGCGAATGTTAAACGCGCTGTTGAGGGTATTGAGGGTGCCGCTGACGCGCAAATTAATCTGGAAAATAAATCAGTTAGCTTTGAGTTGGATGACAGCAGCAAAACTGAGCAGATTAAACTGGAAATCCGGGCTGCGGGTTATGAAACATCATAAAGTTTTCCAGCCAGTTTTGCGTTAGTACTCTGCTTGCCCTCGCTATTGAAATAAAATGACTTCCAAATACTTCAATGGCATTGTTTCTGGCATCCTGCTGCAAAAAACAGGATAATGGCCCTTTTTTTATGACAAAGAACGACTAGGAACATGAGCGCACACATTCTTGTTGTTGATGATGAACCCGATATTTGCAGCCTGCTACAGGAAATTCTTGAAGATGAGGGGTTCCATGTTGATATTGCTGAAAATGGGGAAAGTGCCCGCAATTTACGTCAGGAAAAACGTCCTGATGTGATTTTACTGGATATCTGGATGCCGGATATCGATGGCATTTCTCTATTAAAAGAATGGATGGAAAGTGGTTTGAATGAAACCCCGGTCATTATGATGTCCGGGCATGGCACGGTGGAAACTGCGGTGGAAGCCACCCGTTTGGGAGCCTATGATTTCATTGAGAAACCCATTGCCTTATCCAAACTCTTATTAACCATTCATCGTGCCTTGGAAATAAGTAATCTACGGCGCGAAAATACCGGCCTTAAACATAATGTTGAAGTTGCTGAGCCATTAGGGCGCAGTGAGGTGATGAACACCCTGCGCGAGCAGGTATTGCGTATGGAGCATCACGATGCTTCGGTATTGATTATCGGCGAGCCAGGCAGTGGTCGCTCGCTGTTTGCGCATTATCTGCACGATAACAGTCCGCGTAAAGGTGCGCCATTTATCAATGTGCGTATTGCTGGCATGAGCGCGGAAAATCAATCGGTCGAATTATTCGGTAGCGAAGGCAACACCCCGGCGCGTTTAGAGCAGGCAAATGGCGGTACCTTATTTATCCGTGATATTGCTGATTTAGACAGCGCGCTGCAAGCAAGGCTGCTCAGTAGTCTGGAAAACCAAGCCTTTGTGCATAATGCCACAAATCAAACCGTGCCGATTAATGTGCGTATTATCGCGGCGATCCCTTATGAATTAGAGCAGGTGGTCAGTACCGGAAAATTACGTGAAGACTTGTATTATTATCTGAATGTCCTACCCTTACATATACCACCTTTGCGCGAACATTGTGAAGATGTGCCGGAGTTGCTGGAGTATTATGTCAACCTGTTTGTTACTCAGGAAAATCTCCCTTACCGGCGTTTTACCGTGGCCGCACAAAATCGTTTACGCAATTATCATTGGCCGGGTAATGTGCGAGAATTAAAAAATCTGGTACAGCGCCTGTTAATTTTAGGCCATGATGATGATATTGATGTGGACGAGGTTGAACCCACGCTCAATGCACAGCAACGTGCGGTCACGACCAGTAATATGCCAATTTTTGATTTGCCATTGCGAGAAGCGCGCGAGCAGTTTGAACGGGCTTACCTGGAATATCAGTTGCAGGAAGCCGGTGGTAATGTCAGCAAAGTTGCCAGCCGGGTAGGGCTGGAGCGCACCCATTTATATCGCAAACTGCGTGCGCTGGATATTGATCCGAAACAGACGAAACGATGATAGAGGACAGCTTTATGTATCAATCACTTATCACCAGTATCACAGTTATTGCTTTATTAAGTTCGACTATTGCATTTGCTGAAGGCAGCGCCCGACATAGTGAATTATCACTACAACACGGCATCAATGCCAGCGCTCAAGGCGCGGCAGGTAGCGCGCAGATCGTTTCAGGCGCTTCCAGTGTGCCGCTGGGGGCTTCTGCGGCGGTTAGTGGTACTTTGGCGGAAGATCTATCCGAATCAGCACAGCTTAAAATTGGTGATCCCCTGCCTATCGGTGATGCGGTTGTCAGCGCTGGGCCTGCGCCGAATGAAGCCTTACAGCAATCTACAGCGGTAGATGAATAGTTATGCTCATCTACTTAAGCTGAATCATTACTCATACAACATCACTTCTGCCACCTGCTGCGCCCAAGCTTGAAACTGTGGCACACGGAACAATTCATCACCAATGGCGCGTTGCATATCAGAAATGAGCATCACGCCCATTTCACGCTGTGGGAAATAACCGGCATATTCTAAAATACGCCCGTATACTGCCTGTGAATCCTCGCTGCCCTTGGCACGGATAGCGCGACCCACCAAAGCTGAGGCTACCGCATATTGTAAGTCGATAGCCTTAGGCACGGGGACATCCTCGCCATTTAAGATGGCATCCAGGCTGGGCATATTCTCCAGGTTATCAATAAACGCTTTTAATTCAATGCCTGCCGCCGGGCCAATACAAGCTTGCAGCCCTCCCAGTAATAAATCCGGCAATTCCATGAATTTTTGCACAGCACGATGGGCAAACTCCCAGGAGCGCGGCGAAGGGAAAGCTACGGGATTATGCGCGGGATCAAAATCAAATAATAATTCCGGGCGAAAACGCAAAAATCCGATAATACGCTCATCAATCTGATTCTGATAAGCCCAGGCCACCCAGTCATCCAAATGGGTATCCACTTCAAAATGGGAAAAACGGTTTGCCAGCGGCGCGGGCATGGTGTAAGTCACGCCACGATCACCCTGGCGGTTGCCTGCTGCGACAATAATCCAATGCTCCGGCACTTCATAAGCGCCCAGACGCCGATCCAGAATCAGTTGGTAGGCTGCCGCAGAGACACTGGGTGGAGCTGAGGTAATTTCATCCAGAAACAGTATGCCGGCTTCACCATGACGCTCACGGTCGGGCAATAAGGCGGGTACTGCCCATTCCACCAGTTCTTTGCTGCGAAAAGGAATACCCCGTAAATCACTGGGTTCCATTTGTGATAGACGGATATCAATCACTGGCACCTGATGCCGTGCAGCAACCTGAGCCACAATCTGGGATTTACCCACACCCGGCGGCCCCCATAACATAACCGGTGTATGATGTCCGGCAACGGCGCTGATAAATTCACGATCAAGTAACACACTCAGTTGAGCTGGACGCATCTTGTTATTAATCCTTAAAGTTCAGATGTTTCGCTGTAAGAGTGACTTTGATATATGCGTAGCATGCAAAATTCAAGAGCCTATGAAATCTCTCTCACTTTACGCATTCCCAGACCTAGCACTAATAAAGACAATAAAATCATCGCCCATTCTGACAGGGTGGGAATTGAGGCTGCGGGATTATTGACTGTAGGCACTGGGGCAACGGCTTGTCCAGTCACAAATAAACGAAACAGTGGCATTGCCGGATCATTGCTTTGAAATTGTAATCTACCGCTGAACTGTCCGATTGTTGTG
This sequence comes from Candidatus Venteria ishoeyi, assembly GCF_030378065.1. Classification (GTDB taxonomy): domain Bacteria; phylum Pseudomonadota; class Gammaproteobacteria; order Beggiatoales; family Beggiatoaceae; genus Venteria; species Venteria ishoeyi. Next base: position 7,634 of record NZ_JAUCGJ010000022.1, read on the forward strand.
GGACTAAATTGTACCCCAAAACGGCTGGTGCCTCCGGGGGTGATAGGCGTTTGTGGGAAGTTGACCAGTTGATAAGCCGCAGGCAGACTGGAATTACTGAGCACTAAATCAGCCGTGCCGGTGTTTTGCAGCGAGATTAATAAAGTTTGGCTGCCACCACTGGGCAGACTGGCAAAGTTCAGGTTATCCACATCGCTGTTCAATGCTTGCCCATTACTGTTCAGTACCGTCAGTTTGGGCACTGTGCTGATAACGCTGCCTTGCAAAGATAGTTGAAACGGATTTTCATCCGGGTCATTATTATCCAGTTGCAAGTTCCCGGAAAATTGTCCAGCATTATTGGCATCCAGTTGCACGATTAAATCCAGACTGGCAGCAGATGCCAGCAACGTTGGCAGGGCGCTGGTATTTTGCAGGGAAAAGCCTGCAGGTAAAGTCAACTGACTCAGGTTCAAGTCCGCAGCACCAAGCCCAGCGCTGTTTTGCACCCGCAAAGTTTTTGTCAGTGGCTGGTTTTCAGGTGTGCTGCCAAAGTCAACAAGACTGCTGCCGCTGACTAAATCTGTAGCCCCATCAAATATCTGAATTTCAGCAGGAATGGTACTGAAACCACGTAAAAAAACCGCAGAATCAAAACTGGAATCACGCACATCGGCAACTGCCAGTTTCAGATGGTATTGATTGCCTGCCGTCAATGCCGTGGTGGCAGTTTGCAGGCGGGTAAAACCGTCATATTCAATCGCAAACGGAGCGACTTGATTGGCAAAATCATTATAGTCATTATTAACAAATTCAGTGCTATTGCTGGTTTTATTAATACTGTTAATCGAAATATTGGTCAGATTGATTTTTTGAGTGGGGTTAGCGATATCATGCAGAAAAAAACCAAAAACATCATTAAAATTGGAATTTACAAACTCATTATATTCTTCTGAGGCTAACAAATATTGGAAAGACAGATTGCTACCCTGGGCGAGAAAGTCAAATTCCAATACTGCCGCATCGTAACTGCTGCCTGTTGTGGTTAAGTTATTGAGATCGCTATCCCCTGCACTATTAAAATTGGTTGTTTTACCACCGGAAAGGTTAGGGCCGCTGGCATCCTGGGTTTTGCCTGTACTCAGCACAATACCACTATCGATGTCCAGGCCGGAACTTGTCCCCTGATTGAACACAGCCGCTGCTTCAGTCGCGCCATGATACTGGCATTGCGAAACCGAAGAACCGGCAAGGCAGGCTTGTGGGTCATTGAGCAGTTGCTGCACCAGGGTATTGGCTGTTTGCGGACTTAATATATCAAGCGCACTCGCCACGGGATTAAGTAAGGTTAAAAATATGGCTGTTAAAAAATATGCTATAGGTTTCATGGTTTATATTCCTGAACATCGGGTTTTATCCAATAATATACAGGGCAAAACGAAAAAAGTCTTGTTTGTTGCTTATTCACGCTATGGGTTTTGTTACACTAAAGAAACGGGAACAATAATTTTATAAGGTCAAATCCTCATGACAGAAAAACAGACAAAAACCTATGAAATGATGTGGGACTGTAAGTTTTGCGGCACCACCAAGCTGCTGGGTAAAACGCATCGTTATTGTCCGGCCTGCGGCGCGGCGCAAGACCCGGAACAACGTTATTATCCCTCGGATCAGGATAAGGTTGCAGTTGAAGATCATCAGTTTATTGGTGCTGACAAGCTTTGTCAGGCTTGTGATACGCCAAATGCCGCCAATGTTGAGTTTTGTATCAGTTGCGGTTCGCCCATGAGCGAAGCGGCGCAGGCGAAAGTACGGGATTCACAGTTGCGTGCTACTGATGAAAGCTTCTCGGAAACACGTCAGGCTGATCAACTGACTGACCAGGCAACAGCAGAAAAAGCACAATTGGCTGCGCAACAGGCAAAAAAGAAAAAACAAATCTGGATAATTGCCGGCGTAGCGGTGGTTATTGCTTTAATTGCCACATTTTTGCTGTGGAGCAAAGAAGTGACGGTGGAGTTGCAGCAACATCGTTGGGAATACAGTATACAAATCGAGCAATATCGCGCCCAGGCCAAAGCCAGTTGGTGTGATGCCATGCCACATGATGCTTATCGCATTAATCGCAGTGAAAAAGTGCGCAGCCATAAACAGGTAGCGGATGGTCAGGAATGCAGTATGCGCCGTATTGATCAAGGTGATGGCACCTATCAGGAAAAACAGGAATGCCGCACCCGCTACCGTAAAGAACCCATTTATGATCAATATTGTAATTACCAGCTCAACCGTTGGGCGCACAACCGCGCTGCAACCAGCCAGGGACAGGATAAAAAACCACGCTGGGCCAGTTTTAAGCTGGCTTGTGGCGGTCAAAGACAAAGCCAGAAGCTGGGTTGTGAACGCGAAGGGCAGCGCTTGGCCCAGCATTATTTGATGCTCAGTGATAAGCAAAATGGTAAAACCTATCAATGCGAGGTGCAGCAAGCCTTGTGGCAACAGTCACAGCTTAAATCACGCTGGCATCTGGACATTAATCTTGCAGGTAGTCCACGTTGCGGCACTTTGGAGCCTTTAAGGTAATGGATAAAAAAGGCAGTTTAATCGTCGCTGGCTCTGGCATAAAAAGTATTGCCCATATCACGCTGGAAACCCGCGCCTGGATACGTAGTGCAGATTTATTATTATATTGCGTTGCTGATCCGGCAACTGCCATCTGGCTGCGCAAACAGAATCCACGTTGCACTGATTTATCCGGCTTTTATCAGGATCAGCAGCCGCGTATACAAACTTATCAAAACATGGCGCAATACATCATGCAGGAAGTACGGCGGGGGCAGCAAGTCTGTGTCGTGTTTTACGGTCATCCCGGCGTATTCAGTCTGCCGCCACATTTAGCCATTGCCATGGCGCGCGCAGAGGGTTTTCCTGCCGCCATGCTGCCCGGCGTTTCTGCTGAAGATTGTTTGTTTGCCGATATTGGTTTTGACCCGGCAAACAGTGGTTGCCTGAGTCTGGAAAGTACGGAAATGCTGCTATGCAAACGGCAGTTGCCTACAGATATGCATGTGATTTTATGGCAACCCGGTAATGTCGGTGAGCTGCATTATCAGGAAAAGACCCATGACAACCCGAATAAACAGGTATTGCTGGAATATTTGCAGCAGTTTTATCCGGCACAACATGCAATATTTATTTACCAGGCCAGCCCTTATCCAGGCTGTCCGGCACAGATTGAATACCTGCCTTTAGCGCAATTACAACAGCGCAGCTTAGGTTCAATCAGCACCTTATACCTGCCGCCTGTATCGCCACCGCAGATTGATAAAAGCATGGCTGAAAAACTGGGTATAGCGTTAGAATCGCCCATACCTGAAAATAGTGAGCAAACGCATAACAACTCAGCAACAGATGATGCCATCACGTTGAGCGCAATGACCAGTCATGCCTGCCCACCTGCTAAACAACCCTTGCCAGGTCGTAGCGCACTGACAAATTTATTGGAAAATTTTGCTCTACAACCCGCATTACTTGCCGTATTACAACAGCAACCCACGGTAATACGTCTGGCAATGACACTGAATCAAACGGAATACCAAGCCATTTGCGATGCCAGTCCCAGCGCAGTTTATCAAGCTTTGTATCAGAGTGAGGCCATCACCTCCCAAACCAGCAATAATCTGGAAAAGCTGGAGCAGAGCAAGCCACAACAAACATCGCAAATGCAAATCAGCGTATCGGCACAACAGTTTTTTTATTTGCTTATTGCTCAAACAGATTTGGCTGCGGCTTATGCCGAAGTGACAGCGCAGGCGCAAATGTCAGAGCAAGCCGCGCAGTTGCTTGAACAGTGGTTACAGGAGCAAGGGCAGCAATGCAAGCCACAGGAGCTTTATGCCTGCTTAACATTACAACCCCATCATTTTTCCATACCGACACTGAATTATGTGCGCAAACTGATTAAAATGGCGACCTATGTGGCGCAAGGGGAGAAGTTGCCTGGTAGTGATTGGTACGATCTCATGGATATTTGGTTGGACATTTCCCGGAATCTTCGCCAGCATAAACACTTACAAGCGGCGATACCACAACCGTTGGTTGTACGCAGTGAATAATAAAAAAGAAGCTTATATCAAACTCAGCTTATTTATTAAAGGCACCCATGTCACTAAGCCCTGTAAAAATTAGATATCTCATATTTTTTATTGCGATTATCGCTTGTTTGGGCGTGTTATTTTTCACTGGTCTGATTGAGTTCCCTTTTCAAGATTCCAAGCCCATCACCGTCGTTAAAGAAACCACGCAAAAAATTAAAAATAAAATTCCCTTTATCAAAAAAAAGAAAAAACCTGAACCTAAACCCGAGAAGCTGCCTAACAGTAATTTTCAGCTCAATGCACTCGATACCCAGTTAAATGATTTTCAAAATAAAATTCAGGTGCAGGCACAACTTTATCAAATTATACGCCTGCAAAATAAACAATTATTACGGCAATATGATGGACAACATAAAAATAATAAAACCCGTTATTATCAACCCGCTTGTAATCACGGCAACCCTAATGAAAGTTGTCAGAAACGCCGGAAAAATCAGGTTTTAAAATTAGTTGCTGAGCTTATAAAATTCTCTAAAGTGGTAAGTGATCTGAGTCATAAACGAACCACGATAACTACAACATTGAAAGAAGCTGAGCAAATCCTCAATAATATGAGAAAGCAAATTCAACAGCAACAAGCGCAGGTTGAACAACGTCAACAGCAGTATGAAAAAAATCTGAATCTTGATCACGTATTGGCAGAAAATTATGATACTTATCAGCAACATGTAAAAAATGCCATGATTACAGAAATGAATGAACAATTCCAGCGCTGGACTGAGTTTGATGAGCGTTTGGGCTATTTACAAAATAACCTTTATACCTACCAGCAACAACAAGAAATGTTATTAAATCTTATCAGTACTTTTGCACCAATTTTCCAGGAAGCCGCTAATAGCGCAGCACTTTCACAGCAAACACGGCTTTCTCCAGAAACCAGTATTTTGCTTACGGATATGGAGCAGTTATTTCAAGATTTTGATGCCCAGCTTGGTTTATTGACAGGCCTTCCAGGTGCTGTTAAACCCTGAAAAAATTGCTCATTCTCTACTGGCAACGCCGACATTCTGTCAGCTTTCTGGGGCTACCGTCTGGAAGACGGCACCCCTGGCAAATTACAAAGTCGTATTAGATGCACTCCAACACCATTAAATCATCCAGCGTTTCTCTTTTGCGCACAACTCTGGCGGTGTCACCCTGCACCATAATCTCCGGCGGCCTGGGGCGACTGTTATATTGCGAACTCATCACAAAGCCATAAGCCCCCGCAGAGCGCACGGCTAAAATATCTTGTTCACAAATCGACAGATGGCGCTGCTTGCCAAGAAAATCGCCCGTTTCACAAATAGGCCCAACAACGTCATAAGGCAATGCTTCACTATCATGCCGAGGTTGCAGCGGAATGATTTCCTGCCAGGCTTGATATAAAGATGGACGTAATAAATCATTCATAGCCGCATCAACAATGGCAAAATGATGCACTGGTGTCGTTTTCAGGTATTCCACTGTGGTTAATAAAACCCCGGCATTCGCGGCAATTGCACGCCCTGGCTCCAGCAAAATCTGATAAGGTGCATCACCCAGCGCTGCATTTAAGGCCTGACAATATTGTGCAGGTTCTGTCGGGCTTTCACTACGATAACGCACACCCAACCCCCCCCCTAAGTCAAGATGATGCAGTTCTATACCTTGGGCTTTTAATTGTTCAACCAGTTTTAACACCCGTTCCAGGGCATCCATAAATGGACTGATTTCCGTTAATTGCGAACCAATGTGGCAATCAATACCCATGATTTTAATATGGGATAATGTAGCCGCTTCCTGATAAACATGTAAAGCGGCATCAACATCAATGCCAAATTTATTTTCTTTTAAGCCCGTGGAAATATAAGGATGGGTGTTGGCATCAACATCGGGGTTAACGCGAATGGACACGGATGCCTGTTTATCCATCTCTGCGGCAACCTGATTTAAACGCAATAATTCCGAACGAGATTCGACATTAAAACAATAAATACCCACTTCCAGCGCGCGACGCATTTCCGCTTCAGTCTTACCCACGCCAGAGAAAACCACTTTCCCCGGATCGCCACCTGCGCGTAATACCCGTTCTAACTCACCCTGTGAAACGATATCAAACCCACTGCCTAATTTTGCCAGCAAAGCCAGTACAGCAAGGTTAGAATTCGCTTTTACTGCATAACAGATTAAATGGGGGCGTCTGCTCAAGGCATCATCAAAAGCACGCCAATGGCGCTCTAAAGTTGCCGCAGAGTAGACATAACACGGGGTACCATATTCTTTGGCCAATTGTTGTAAATCGACATCTTCAGCATGCAGGGTACCTGCTTGATAACGAAAATAATCCATGATGTTTTATTTTTTATCCGTTGTGTGAGGTTTTTTATTCATTGTTTGTGCTTTCTGTGGCACTTTGATGGTATCAGGGCGCGTTTCAGTTTGTGCTTCGGCTTGTGCTTGCGGTAAATATAAAGGGCCTTTCTGACCGCACGCTGTCAATGTGAAGCTCAACAAACAAAGAAACAGAAAAAATAAACGAGATAAAGGCATTTGTATTTTCAGTCTGTATTAAAAAAAGGCATTACTTTAGCATATTTAACCTGGGTTCGGTGTAAGCTTCTTTATAGCTGCTGTGCAGCTAAAAATCACTTCCACCTTACGCCAGATTATTGATAGTGTGTACCAGATTTAGGAGAATTTAATGCAAGCTGAAATTGTGCCTCGTAACTGGGCAGTACCAGAAATATTTCGTGCCCGTTTTGGTAAACATAGTGGACGACAGCGTCTGATGGCAGCAGATGGACATTTGCTGCTGATTTTACATTTACCACCTCAATGTGATAGTAGTGAACGTCAAAGCCGTTTATTCTGGTGCTCGCCAGAAGGACATTGGAAAGCATCAAAAGCAGCAGGAGATGGTTGGCGGGCTTTACTGCAATTATTGGAACACTATCAGCAAATAATAGAAAAGTTTGAAATTCATCTGGAAAAAGCACAGCAAGCGGAAGATTTTTTTAAGCTGGTACGTGAAATTGCCCCGATTGCGCGTACCTTGCGCCATCAACATGATACGCTACAGCAGGCGCGTGAACAGTTTCAATCCGTCAAAGAACTGATTTCCCTGCGCGATCATGCTTATCAACTGACACGTTCTGCGGACTTATTAGAACAGGAAGCCAAATATGCAATGGATTTTACAATTGCCAGACGCGGTGAAGAACAGGCCGCGCTCAGCCATAAAATTGCTGCTTCAGGACATCGTTTAAATTTACTGGTCAGTTTATTTTTACCCGTTACCGCGCTGGCAACCATTTTCAGCATGAAGTTCCCAAGCGGTCTGGAAATGTTGCCGGGTATATTCTGGATTATACTGGCTTGCGGTGTTGGGATAGGTTATATGATGCGGCAATCTTTAGACGAGTAAATCGCCCTGCCGCGCAATGGGGTCATTATTCCGCACGTTCATAAGGAAAACGCAAACTGACCCGGTAGCTGCGTTCATCGTTTTGGATATCTAAATGACCCTGACGACCATAATAGACATTCAGACGTTGACGCAAGTTCTCCAGCGCAATCCGGTTGCCTTTACCTTTTTGTGGCACTGGCATATCCGGTGGTGGCAGTGGATTTTCAATATCAATTTTAATATCGTGCTCATCACTCATGCCGACCACTTGAATTAAGCCACCTTCGGGCAAGGGTTGAATACCATAATAAATGGCATTTTCCAGTAATGGTTGCAAACTAAGTTTAGGCAGCAGCGCATCTTTGGGAATGGTTTCCATATGCCATTCCACTTGCAAACGATTGCCCATACGCAGTCCTTCAATGCGCAGATAACGTTGACATAACTGTAACTCATCTTCCAGCGTTACCCGCTTTTTGGCATCACTTAAGGTGGCACGAAACAGTTCAGACAAATCTTCTACAGCCTGCTCTGCCAAATCCGGATCAAAGCGGGTTAAACTGGCAATGGTATTCATGCTGTTAAATAGAAAATGCGGGTGAATACGCGCCTGCAAAGCCTGCACCCGAAATTCCGCTTCGGCCTCAGTGGTCAGACGCCAGTGGTAAATCAGATAAAAATAACGCAGTGCCACAAGGGTGACAATGGCGCTGATTGCCAGATTACGAAACATAAACAGGTGATAGCGTATCGGCACCACATTAATCAAACCTTCGCCTGTAATTCTTAATTTCATGGCTGGCATGATAAATTGCTGCTCTGAACCCGGCATGGGGTTTTTTACCGAGCTTATCACCGGATTAACAAAAAAATACCAGGCAATATGGGTAAATAGTGCCGTAATTAATAAGATCAGCATATAACTGAATAACACTGCAAATATTTTATTGCGCCGTTCCAGCCAATTACGCAATAAACATAACAACATGCCACTGCAAAGTGTTACGCCCAGAGTAAACAGGGAAACATGCCAGAGTATTTCCAGTTTGTACTGAGCCACTTCCATCGGTGCTAAAACCAATAAAATTGCTAACAACTGAGAAATCATCAGGGCGCTGAATAACATTTGCCATTGACAGAAGTCCGGCAGAAAAGTGCTGGTTGGAGAGGAAGAGGCTGGCGGCATGGTGTTTTAGCCCGAGGCAAAATGTCTATACGAAAACCTCGTATAGACGCTAAGCTTCATCTAACGGTTTAACATAACGTGTGGGATGAAAATCAGGATCAAAACCTAATAAACTCTGAATTTCCTGGATTAATTTTTGATCGGCAACGGGCAAATCAGGAAACTGGCAACCGATAACAAACAGATGATCCTGATGCACATAAGGACGAAACCAGCGGATTTCCACAGTAATGGGAAAGATAGGTTGATGAAATGGTAGATGTTTGGGTAAATGAATCCAGAATTTCTGGATGTCTCCCGGTTCAATGGCGTGATGGGCAATCATTAACATGCCGTGTAAAGAAATATCTGCCAGATAACCCAGCAATTTTCCTTGTGCATCCATGATATGTGGGTAACGATGCAATTGTCGGCGATCTTCCAGGCGCTGATTTTTCATAACTTTCCCTTTTACCAAAGTCTCTGTACATCCAGTAGATTTACAGCATTTTTTGATGCTTAGTACCTACAATACAATCATTTTTACCGGAAAATTACAACAAAAACAGCTTCCCTGAGCGACTTGACTTTGAATTTCAAGGTGAGCGCAATGCCGGTTTAAGACGTGTTTGACAATTGCCAGACCCAATCCTGTACCACCTTGATTACGGGAGCGCCCAACATCCACCCGATAAAAGCGTTCAGTCAAACGGGGCAAATGCTCAGACGCAATACCCTCTCCGCTATCGGTTACACTCATATGCGCACCATCATCATCCCAGAACCAGCGAATATGAATTTTGCCTTGTGCAGGTGTATAACGCACGGCATTAAAAATCAAATTACCAAATGCGCTGTTGAGTTCATCAGCCTGACCATAGACTTGTAAATCAGGCACGGATTCCAAGCTTAGTTGATGTTGCTGTCCACCGCTTAAGGCGATAGCTTCAAGATGTAGGTTTTCCAATAATTGGGTAACAGCAACCGGTACACTTTGCTCATTGGGTACTTCTGATTCCAGACGAGATAAAACCAGCAAATCATTAATAATATTCTGCATCCGCAAACTTTGCTGTACCATTAATTCCAGTGGCTGCTGCCATTCCTGTGTCAGCTCCTGACAGGCTGGTGATTGCTGCTGCGCGCTGAACTCATCTTGAAACGTTTCAATAAAACCGTGCAATACCGTCAGTGGCGTGCGCAATTCATGGGAAACATTAGCAACAAAATCCTGCCTGATCTGCTTTAAGCGGTGAAGTTTAGTCACATCCCGGGCAATTAATAAATGCTTATTGCCGCCATAGGGTACCAGTTGCACCTGTAGCATCTTATCGGGATTGCAAGGCGAGGGCATTTCTATGGTATCGCGTAAGGTTTCTGGAGGGCTTTGCAGGTATTCATGGAAAATTGGATTATGAATCAGCCGGGGTAATAATTTGCCTGTATCACAGCAGGCTTTTAGACCCAACAGACGCGTTGCGGCCCGATTGAGCCATTCAATTTTATAACGGCTGTTCAGTACAACCGTCGCATCTGGCATTGCCTGGGTGGAAGTACGAAAACGATTGAGCAGGTTAGTCAGTTTACGTTTACGTTTACGATTGTGTTTTTGTAAACTGGAAATTTTATTAACTGCCTTACCCCACAACCCCACCGTAATGGAATCGGGCAATACCAAATTGTAATCTTTCTCCAGCCAGCATACCAGACGATATAAGTTAAACAGGTGCCAACTGAGTATCAAAGTAAGCGTTATTAACAACAGTTCCAGGGTATACCCCGTCAGTGTACTGAGCAGGGCAACTAACAGAAAAGTGGTGCTGATATAAAAAAATGTATAAAGCAGTGATGATTTCATGAATGCTCAGAAAAACGATAACCCACACCATGCACTGTTTGGATAATATGATCGTATTCATAATCTACCAAGGCTTTACGCAAGCGACGAATATGCACATCAACTGTACGCTCTTCAATATAAACATCATTACCCCAGACCTTGTCTAATACCTGACTGCGACTGTAAACCCGGGTTCTATGCATCATAAAGAACTGTAATAAACGAAATTCAGTTGGCCCTAAATGTACATCCTGCTCACTAATTGTTAGGCGGTGTTCTTCCGGGTAAAGTTTTAACGCCTGAATGCGCAGACAGCTTTCTGCATCCTGTTCGCCCGAACGTCTTAGCACCGCGTTAATGCGCGCAGATAATTCTCGCGGTGAAAATGGCTTGGTGACATAATCATCCGCACCGACATTCAGGCCATGCACCTTATCAGCTTCTTCAGCGCGCGCTGTCAACATAATAATTGGAATATTCTGAGTTACTTTTTGTTTTTTCAGATGGCGCGAAAAGTCAATACCACTCAAGCCGGGCAACATCCAATCCATGAGGATTAAAGCGGGAGGCTGCTCAAAAATCAAGGCCTTTGCCTGTTCTGCATCACCTGCCTCCTGGATATCAAAACCGCTACGTTGCAGGTTCATTCTTAACATTTCCCGAATCGGCGCTTCATCTTCGACCAGTAAAATAACAGGTTTAGGTGTCATAACATATCGAGCCATAGTAGTGGAAAATAAGAATTTTACCAAAAACTGAAGCTTATTTTTTATACAAAATAAAGAAATTTTTGTATAACACCCCAGCCATATGTCAACGTGAAGCAAAAGTGGTTTTTTCGTATTTCAAATCTTCAAAACCTGCAAAAAAGAAGCTTTTGCGTAACACTAACCCTACAAATAAATCTGTGTCGCAATAACAAAAAAGATAAACACACCGATAATATCATTACCAGTGGTGATAAAAACCCCGGTTGCAACTGCTGGATCAATGCCAAAACGATGTAATAACAAGGGGATAGTTGCACCTAATGAGGCGGCAATGATAACCACCAGAAACAGCGACAGGCTACTGGTTAAGGCGAGCTTCAGTGGATTATCAAAATTCATCACCGTTGAAAATAATAAAATACTGATAATTAAAGTTACAGCAACCACCAGCCCATTAACCACCGCCCCTAGCAGTTCTTTGCTTAAACGTGGTAATAAGTCACTGGACCAGACTTCACCGGAAGCCAAACCTTGCACGGCAATGGTTGCACTTTGAATACCGGCATTTCCCGCCATTGCCATGACGATGGGAATGAAACTGGCAAGGATCACCGCACGTTGTAGTTCACTTTCAAAGGAGCCAACCACCGTTGCCGCCAAACCTGCACCCAGCAACCCCCCTAATAACCAAGGCAAACGTCCCCGGACAATTTGCCAGACTGAACTGGTGGGTTGTTCGTCCGCAGAAATGCCCCCCATTTTACGTTGATCTTCTTCGGCTTCTTCACGGATGACATCAACCACATCGTCAATTGTGATGCAACCCACTAAACAATTGCTGTCATCCACTACCGGCAAGGACAACATATCATAGCGCTCCATCACCAATGCGACTTCTTCCTGATCCATATCAGTAGGTACCGATACAACATCGGTGTCCGTAATCTGTGTGATTGGTGTCATCGGTACGGCTAACAGCAAATCTTTCAAGCTGACAGAACCCAGCAAATGTCCATGCTCATTGACCACAAATAACTCAGACAATTCTTCAATTTGATCGGCGTGACGACGCACTGCTTCAATGGCCTGACGTACGCTCCAGCCATTAGGTACGGCAACATAATGTGCCGCCATAATGCCGCCGGCAGAATCTTCCTCATAGGTCAGCAACTGTGCAATCGCACTGGAATCCGATAAGGTTGGCAACAATTTGGCAATCAGGTGGGGGGGTAAATTACTGAGTACATCCGCTGCATCATCGGTATCCAACTCTTCCAGCAACGGCGTTAAACGTGGTACAGTCGCTTCACTTAACAAACTGGTACGAAATTCATCGTCCAATTCTGCCAGTACGCCGCTGGCAAGCTCAGTGGGTAGCCATTGAAAAAATTGTCTGGCGTAAGGGTAGGGCAGGTGTAAAACGATAGGTGCAATATCTGCAGGATGCCAGTCATGAATTTTATCCAGCACGATATCTCGCTTTCCCTCCTCAATCAGTTCATATAAAGTGTTAAATAATGCAGCTTCAGCTTCACTAAAACGTGCCACTTTTTTGACTGTGGCCGTAGGTAAGGGTGAATTTGTCATGGGACACTTCCTTGATATAATGGTTGCCGAGGAAGCCATCAATACTGAGACAGCAGCCTAGGAGTCTATCGGACTTCGGGTAATCTACTACAAAAAATCTGGATTTGATCAAATTTTCTATTTATTTTTGTTAAATAGAATCGCTTGAAGTACAAAAAAGAAGTTTTTGCGTAACTCCAGTTATTTAATCTCGGAATACGTATTGCATATCATTTTACAGGTTTTATGTAATTTAAACCTCAAACTGTTTATCCACCGTATGTAAAAACCAGGCTGGCATACTATTATGCAAGAAATTGATATTGATGAAATGCGCCAGATTTTGCAAAGAACACCACCGGAAACTTTGCGTCGGGTACTGCCCAGAGAATTAATTCAGGATTACATCAAGCACCATTTGCTGGAAATGGAGCGCATGATGAAGTCGTTTCAGGCAGTATTAACCTTTCCAACCACTGGTCGCTATCTTCCCCAACAGGCTTTAGCACAGATGCAGGAACTATTAATCCAAGATCTGGATGGGCATGTGAAAAAAATTCAGGGAGAGATCCGGCACTTGCTCAATACCATTTTGCATATGAAAGTTGCACAATCTCATATTATGCTCAATGTAGTGTCCAATTTTGCGCTGCCTTACTGTCTGCTTAACACCATTGATTACCGCGTGAACCAACATACGGTTGTTCCCTGTTACGTGACCTTGTGGGCGCAGCAGGAAGAAGCTAAATCCCCCGTTTATGTCTGGACGGAGCTTTCTCCCATCAATCCGGAAAATACCATTCCACTGCATGATCTTAAATCGAATCCACAAATTGTGCGTTATCCCACAGGACAAGCTGAATTTCAGGCGTTTAATACTGTTATTTCCGTGGAATTACATGATGTGCCAACCCGTATGGATGCAGAACTCAGCGGCAAATCTGTATTAGAACTCCTGAAAGAATTAAAAGCGTTGCGCGAGTCCCTGGTGCGCAACCAGAAGTTACCAGGCAACTTTTTACATATCCGCTGGGCGCGTTACCAGAAGTCTTCACCGACTTTTATCGCTATTCGTGAAATGGATATTGCTGCGACTTAAAACCATAGTATTTTTCCTATCGTATTAGACTGATATGCAATTTAGGCTGATATGCAATATACTTTAATAATTGGTTACTTACTAATATTAAAGGAAAGGAGAGGCTCATGCTATGGATAAGTGGATTAATGGGGTTTACCGTGCTTTTGATTATTGCATCAGGTTTTTATCTCCATAGTGCTGAGCAAGCTGAAGGCGTTGCCAGCAAATTTCAAAAACAATGGCTTAAGCATATTTTAGGTTTTAACGCCTTGTTATTTATTGGTAGTTTTCTGGCACTGACACTTCTGGCAACGCAACAGGTGTTTGCAGAGCCTGTGGCTATTGCTGCAAGCAAACCTATGGAAATGACGATGGGCGCTGGTTTGGTTTTTCTTGGTATTGCCTTGCCGACCATTTTCGCTGTACTGGCAGCGGCTTATGCCGTTGCCGCAATTGGTACTGCCGCATTGGCCGTTATTGCCGAAAAACCGGAAACCTTTGGGCGCAGTCTGATTTTTATGGGGCTGGCGGAAGGTATCGCCATTTACGGCCTGGTACTCAGCATCCTGATGCTGGATAAAATTTAATGCGTTTATTGGCTTTTGGTGAAAAACACCTCATGCAGGGCTTTGCGCTGCTGGGGTTTGAAACCTATCCTGATGCCGACTTAAGCGTACTGGAGCAATCTGCCTGTCATTTACTCAGCAGTAAAGAAAGGGCCTTGATTTTAATTGAACAAAGTCTGATTTGTTATCCCCACTGCAAATGTTTAACCCAGCTACGCAATGAAAGCGCGCATGTGGTGATTATTGAAATCCCTCCACTAAATGCCCCCAGTGCTTATCGCCCCCGGGTTGAAGAACTGGTCAATAAAATTTTAGGCCCCCAAGCACTGAATACTCTGGATACTGAAACTGAACAGGTGATTGATAAATGAGTTCCAGTACGGAAAGTGAGCGCCAACAAGCTGATGCCTTGGGTGATGCTATCTTGCAACACGCTAAGGAACTCGCTGCGCAACAGCAAGCAGAAATGAAGCAAATGCTCTACCGCATCCACCAGGAATCCGGCTATCACTTACAGTTACAGGAACAACAAACCATTGCGCAGGCACAGGAAGCCGCCCAACAACAGGTCGTGCGTGAAGTGCAGGCCGCGCAAATGGCTATGCGTGCAGACTTGGATCGCTTGTGCTGGCAACTGGTTGATGATGTATTGCATAAACTGGAGGCACGCTTACAAGATAGCGTGCAAGATGAAAAAAACTACCTGCTATTATTATTTGACTTATTAAAACAAGCAGCTGACTGCATTGAACAGGAACAACTGGTGGCAAAAGTAACGGCCTTGGATTATGCGCGTTTGCAACAGCAAACTGATAACTGGCAGGATATCGTCACAAAACTGGGTATCGTGCAACAAGTTGAGTTGAAAACCTTGTCTCAGCAACAGGAAAAAACGGCGATTGGTGGTATTTTAGTGTGCAGCATTGATGAGCGTATTTGCGTTGATAACACCTTTCATGGGCAGCTTGAACGCAACAAGGAACGCCTGCGGCAAATTATTCTGGCGCGTTTATTACCTGCCGATGAATCTCCCGGCATCGCCTTTACCGAGTTATCGTTCAATGGGTAAAATTATTGAAATTAACGGCCCTATCGTGCGTGTTGAAATTGACAATATTCATAATGGCGAACAGGTTAAGGTGGGCCATCTGGAATTGATGGGCGAAGTTATCAGCCTGGAAGGCAGGCAAGCCATCGTTCAGGTTTATGAAGCCACCGACACCTTAAAACCCGGTGGCAAGGTCGAAGCCCTGGGACATCCTTTATCCGTGGAACTGGGGCCGGGTTTATTAGGCCAGATTTTTGATGGGGTACAACGCCCCTTACCGCAGATTTTAGCGCGTAGTGGTGATTATATCGGACGGGGCTTAAACCTGGATCCGCTGGATCGGGAAAAAACCTGGCCATTTGTACCCACAACTACTTATAAGCCCGGTGACAAAATCAGTGCCGGACAAATTCTGGGCAGTGTGCAGGAAACCGAGACCATTAATCAGCAAATTATGTTGCCTCCAGACTTGTGCGGCATTTTATTAAGCCTGTCGCCTGCGGGTAGTTACAGCATAGAACAAACCATTGCCACTATTCAGGATAGCCAGGATAAGATACATGAAGTCAAACTATTTCAACGCTGGCCCGTGCGTATGCCCAGACCTTATCAAAAACGCACCCATGCCAGTGAGCCACTGTTTACCGGACAACGGATTTTAGATACCTTTTTCCCCTTGCTTAAAGGCGGCAAAGCTGCCGTGCCAGGGCCGTTTGGCGCGGGTAAAACCATGGTGCAGCAACAGATTGCACGCTGGGCAGATGCCGATATTGTCCTCTATGTGGGTTGTGGCGAGCGCGGCAATGAGCTGGTTGATATTCTGGAAAGCTTTCCCAAACTGATGGACCCTTATACCGGGCGCTCTTTGATGGAGCGCACGCTGCTGGTTGCCAATACCTCCAATATGCCAGTGGTGGCGCGGGAAGCATCGATTTATATTGGCATTACCATTGCCGAATTTTTCCGCGATCAGGGTTTTGACGTGGTAATGGTGGCAGATTCCACCAGTCGCTGGGCGGAAGCACTGCGTGAAGTCTCTGGGCGCTTGGGACAAATGCCGGTGGAAGAAGGTTACCCCGCTTACCTGGCCTCCAATCTGGCGGCTTTTTATGAGCGCGCAGGGCAGGTGGAAGCGCTGAACGGCAAAACCGGATCAGTGACCATTATCGGCGCAGTCTCTCCCCCTGGCGGTGACTTTTCCGAGCCTGTCACCAGCCATACCAAAGAAATTATCCAGACTTTCTGGGCCTTATCCAAAGAACTTGCCGATGCCCGCCACTACCCCGCCGTGGACTGGAATGAAAGCTTTTCTGATTATGTCAAACAATCCCAGTTGTGGTGGGGAGAACATATAGACAGTCGCTGGGCGGCTTACCGTGCGCAGGCGATGAGCTTATTAACCCAGGCCGATGAATTAACCCGTATCGTTAACCTGGTCGGACAAGAAGCCTTGTCCGCTCCACAACGCTGGGTGCTGGAAGGGGCTAAACTGATTAAAGAGGGTTTATTGCAACAAAGCGCCTTGGATGAAATTGACAGTTTCTGCTCACAGGAAAAGCAGTTTTTATTATTGGAAATCATGCTCGATATTTACCAACAAGGGCAGGAACTCTTGGCCCTGGACGTGCCCGCCCAACAACTGGCTGACCTGCCTTTGCTGGCCCAGGCCAAACGTTTGAAATCACGTTATCGAAATGATCAACCGGAAGCAATGAAGGCTTTTAAGCAAGAAGTGGAAATTTTGTTTGACCGGATTCGTTATGAGTATAAACAGGTGCATTCATCCATCTAAATGTAGCAAGTGCTGTAGAGACGTAGCAATGCTACGTCTCTACTATTTTAGATAATGTAAAAAATACTGGGGCCTTTTAAAACCACAAAAGTTTGCCCTGAGGCTGTCGCCTGATAGCCGAGAAATAATGCAAAAGGTCGGCCAGCTGCGCCTTGTGGACGGCGGATCTCACCCAGATTAAAATTCACCTGTCCGGTTGTTAAGGACTGCGATCCGGCATAGGGGGTAATAGGCGAGAGGTTTATTTTCTGCTCCGGCGTAATCGTAGCACCGTTCCAGTTTTGCCAGTTACCATTTACGCATTGCTGCCAGATAGCAGTATTGACACTACTGATATTGGTGGGATCCAGCCATGCGCCTAAGACCAGATAGCTGACTTGCATACCTTCATCACGGGGGTCGGGGTCAATGCTGAGATTTGCGCTTAGACTGCTGCCTTCTTTAAGCTGGGTTCCGTCAACCTGGCGAATACCCTGCATGAATACGCCCAGACCAAATTCTGTTGCGGTTTGGGTGCGTTCCGGGTGGTTTAACAACACTGCGCTGGTGCTGGGTGCTGGATCGGGATCATCTTCACGGCGAATCGGTGCCTCAATAATGCCATCGACATCTGTCGATCCCCCGCCCGCCCAAGGACGCGCATTACGCCAGGTGTTATAGGCATTGGCATCACCGATTAACATGGAAAATTTTAACGAGCCAAAGTTCAGTTGCAGTGAGCCTGCGGGGTTATACAATATAAAATGTAAATAGCGTGGCTCATCCAAAGCCGGATAGACCGGGCTGCCGGTGCCATATAAAGGCTCATTCAAAGCCGCTGTGACCGGGTGTAAATCACTAAAATATAAATTACCATTACTGGCATCCTGGGGCCGTTGAATAGGTCGTATCCGGTAAATGCCCGGATCATAATCAAAACCACCAACCACCGGTTTTTGTAATGGATTATTGCCAGCGCCGCCCTGCCAGTTATTGGACTCACCACTGATTGCAACATAAGTTGTACCGGGTGGGGCCAATACTCGAATACGCAGGCGTCGCCCGGGGGTAACCGTGCGCACCGGCATGTTGGCACCGGTATAACCCACCTCCAGCAAACTGTTATTATGCCCGATCTGCGGGTAGCTGGTTGCATCCAGTGGGGGTAATAAATAATCAAAATCCCATGACATCAAACTTCTCCTTTGGTTATTTATTTACTGGTGTTACGTAGTTGCTGTTTTTTGTGCAACACCAGTGAGTAGTATAAACCTAATCGGTAATCCACACGACAGTCCCCGTATCCACCAAGTCAAATAATTGAACTAAAGCCTTATCTCGCATACGGATACAACCATGAGACAAGGCTTGCCCCATAGGATATTCTGGTGGACAACCATGAATATAAATATAACGCCGTAAGGTATCAACCTTACCATAACGGTTTTTACCCGGTTCCAGGCCACCCAGCCAAAGTATGCGGGTCAATATCCAGTCCCGCTGTGGCTGCGCCTTACCCAAGGCCGCTGTATAAATTTCTCCGGTGGCGCGTCTGCCCACAAATACACTGCCTAATGGTGCGCCTGTGCCAATTTTAGCTTTAACGACCAGCTTACCGCATGGTGTGCAACCACTGCCTGCCTGCTCTCCAGGACCATTTAATGCAGTGGAAACCGGTGTGGATAAAAGTGTTTGTTGTTGTTGAATAAATGTTAATCGCTGAGTGGCTAACTGAATATGAATCATCATTGCTTATCCTTTACTGTATACTATACCGATTCTTTAATATAACCATTTCGTTACTATTCCGTTACTAAAATGAAAAAATTTATATTTTATCACTTCATTGCAACCATGCTCGTTTGCATATCACCCCAGATTTATGCGTCCAATGTGTCTCAGCTTGAGGTCTTGCGCAATATGTCGCTGGAAGAACTGATGAATGTTTCGATTATCACGGCTTCCGGACACGCTGAAAAACTAAATAATACGCCTTCGGTGGTACAGGTGCTCACCCGTAAACAAATTCAGGAGCGGCGTTATCGTAACCTCAGTGACTTGCTGGCAGATTTACCTGGCGTTGACATACAAAGAAACAGCAAATCCAGTATCTATAACAACATTACCCTACGTGGGCATTTAAGTAATAACCGGTTTTTAATCCTGCAAGATGGTGTACGCATTGAATCCCCCGGTTTAGGTAAAATCGCTGTTGCGGATAATTTCCCCTTATTTCATGCGCGTCAGGTTGAGGTGGTTTACGGCCCGACTTCAGCCTTATATGGCGCAGATGCGTTTGCCGGTGTGATTAATATTATCACCGAAGACGGCAGTGAAGTGGAGGGTGCTGACATCTCCGTTAGCGTAGGCGCGGACAATTATCGCTATCAGCGCGCGCAAGCCGGAATGCAGTTAAGTGAAACGGTTGATTTGGTGGTTGCAGGACATAAACACCGTTCCGATACCGCTGACTTAGGCCATTATTATCCGCAGGATTTCCCCAAAGTGGATGCCGTTACTTTTGATGGCAGAACGATTGTTGCCGCTGAAGATCGGGAAGATTATACCAGCCCGATTAAAAGTCACAGCTTATTTGCCAAGCTTAAAGTCACTGAGCATTTTACTTTAGGGATAAATCAATCGCATTTTCAGAGTTTATCCAATACCGGTGATAAACCCGATGCCGCACTGTATCTGAATGAAAGTATCTGGCAGACCAATATCCAGTCTATTTATGGTAAATTTAATTTTAATCTGACCGACAAACTCTCAGGTGAGTTATTGCTCGATCATGTACATGATGAGATTTCGCCCCATTCTAAATATGTTAATATTTATGTTAATTTCATGGATGAAGGCTATCAGTATGCAAAAAGTCGAAAAAATAGTATTGAGCAGAAATTTGACTATTTAATCAACGATCAGCAGCGTCTGATTTTTGGCTTGGTCTATGAAAGTTTTTATGCCATTCCGCAAATACCATCCTTGGAAGCACCCTATAATAAAGATCGGCCACTCAATGAACAAAACCAGTATTACCCCGGTACGCAGGGTAACTTACCTATTATTTTCCGTGATCTGCACTATGATAATCAGGCGGCCTATGCGCAATTACAATCAGAATGGAACCCACAATGGGCAACTATATTGGGTATTCGTTATGATAATAACTCCCGCTACCAGGCTACCTGGAACCCACGTATCGGCGTAGTCTACCGTTATACGCCGGATACGGTATTCAAACTCAATTATGGTGAAGCTTTCCGCGCGCCTTCCACCAGCGAAGCAATGGGGACATTTGGCGGTTTCACGGGTAAACAAAATGCACAGGGTGAATATATCAGCAACTTTTTCCGGACGCCCAATCTGGATTTGGAACCTGAAAAAAATCAGCACCTGGAACTGAATCTGACCACCTTATTCAGTCCTCATTTTAGCACTATGTTCAGCACTTATTATGACAAGTCGGATAACCTCATTCTTACCCAGAGACAAAAACCGGTTAATCAATTTATCCCTGGCGCAGAAATTCTTAACAGTAATATCAAAGGCAATGCCGGTGAGGAAGTCCACTATGGGCTGGATGTCTCATTGAATTACCAGCATCAATTCAGTCATGGCATTGACGGTGACTTCTGGGCTGGCTACGGTTTTATCCAGGGCTGGATACGTGAAACCAAGGAAGGGGAAAAAATACAGTTACCTTATATTGCACCGCATAAACTGAAGCTGGGCGCAACTCTGCGTTATGGCAAATATTTTATGACAACTAAATGGCATGTGCTGAGTAAAACCTATACTGGCGAAGAAGACCCCAATGATGAAACCAATCGCCTGAGTGCACCCGGTTATACTTTATTGGACATGCATTTTGGCGCAAGGGATGTTGGTTTTAAAAATCTTTCTCTGCACCTGGATATTTATAACCTGCTGGACAGACGTTACTATGCCGCCGCAGGTTCCGCCAGCACCACTTTTGTAAAAATGCCACAACAGCCGCGTTCTTTGGTATTATCCCTGGGTTATCGTTTTTAGGTTAAAGTACCTACACCGAACTCAGGTTAATCATGCCCAACACAAAAAAACAATCCGGCGTCAGCGTTGATCTGGATGAACTCATCCAATTACAATTTCAGGCCAGTCGTGCAAAACGTGGCAGTAAACGCAAAGTGATGACTTTGCTTTCCGGCGGACGTTTATCCGGTTTTCGCGGTCGCGGCATGGAATTTCTGGAAACCCGGCATTATCAGCCGGGTGATGATATTCGCGCCATTGACTGGCGTGTGACCGCCCGCAGCAATAATAAACCCCACACTAAAATCTTTCACGAGGAGCGCGAGCGCCCGGTATTGGTACTTCTGGATCAGCGCGCGGCAATGCGCTTTGGCAGTCGGGTGGCGTTTAAATCCGTGCAGGCCGCACGCGCCAGCGCATTACTGGCGTGGTCAGCCATGCAAAATGGTGATCGGGTGGGCGGTGTGGTATTAAATGATGATCGGTATCAGGACATACGCCCCGCAGGTGGTCGGCGCGGTATTTTAAGACTGTTTCAACATATGGCGCAGTCCACAAACGATAAGGCAACGCCACCCGGTGGGCAAAACACGACTTTAGCAAGTGCCTTGCTGCAATTACGTCGCATCAGTCATCCGGGCAGTTTTATTACAATATTCAGTGATTTTCAGGATTTTGATAAGGAGGCGCAACATCACCTTGGGCAGTTGGCGCAACATACGGATGTGCTGGGTGTTTTCATTTACGACAGTTTGGAACAGCAACTGCCACCACCGGGTTTATACGCCATCAGTGATGGTAAGCAACAACGCTGGCTGAACAGTGCTGATAAACGCGCCAGAGAGATTTATCAAAACTTGTTTAAACAACGCTATCAGGCGCTTGAGCAGCATTTTCAACAACGCGGTTTACGTTTAACGCAATTGGCAACGCATGATGATCCGGCAACAATTTTATAATTAGGTAACTTGCAAGAAATAACAGCCCATTCAGATTGATTCTAAATTTTCATAAACTTCAGGTAAGAAACGTGGCGTACACATTGCCAGAAAGATTAAATCCTGCTGCCCCATATTGCGGATTCTTTGTTGGCACTGCGCCGGGATGATAACAACGTCACCGGCACTGACTGCTTGTGCTGGCATAGTACCCACTTCCACCAGTCCTTCGCCCTCAAGTATCAGGTAACGCTCTACAGTGCCTTTAAGCCGGTGCCACTGCGTCGTTACACCCGGCTCCACGCGGGCGCGGGCTATAGAGAGCGCGGGATCATCATTGCTATTGGATAATTCGGTAATATAACAGCCTTCGGGGATGTAATATTCCGTTGTTTGGGTGTTTTGTTTAATGGTTGGCTGCATTTCCCGATACCTGCATTTCCCGATATGCCCTTGCTAAGGAGTGAGAATTTTATAACTTCAGCAACTTGGCTGGTCTTTTCCTCCATTTTCTGCGTTGTGAAAACAGTTACATAGCTTGCTATGCGCCTGTTTTCACGCCTTGAAAATGAATAAAAACCCTGCGCCCAGTTTCTGCATTTATTTCATCCTCACTCCTAAGCACGTTTGCGACGACTGTATCTCCGGTTACTTTTTTGTAGATTATTTAAGATACCAGATAAATGATATTTTAATAAACTCAGGCGTCCTTGATAACCGCATTGAATACAACGCTGTTGGTTTTGTTCTTCGCTACTGACGGCAGTACCGCATTCAGGACACAGTGGACGCATCCAAAGCAGTAACAATAATATTAACACAAACATATCTGAGCCAAATACGGTCAGTGGAATCACGCTGACAATACCCCATTCCCAGCCATTACGGTGTTTGCGTGCAGCCAGCAAGCCTAATAGGCCAGCCAGACTCAAACCATATAGCAAATCAAAACCATCCATAGCGATACTCCAAAACTTTGCTTTAATGAGAAATCCGCTTAAGCGAATGTGATGCCAAATCAACCTGAAACTAACATTGAATTCAGGTTGATTTTTTGAAAAAAGCGCGATCATCCTTAATGGCTGCTTTTTTGAAAAAAAGGAGTTTACACGATAAGAACAATACTGCAACATAATTATCATATATATCCAGATTATAAAAAACATCATAATCAAGTTATTTTGACGTATTGTTAAAGTAAATTATAAAGACAGGAAAAATGATGAGAGCAGGATGAGCAAAGCGATACATGCCTAATTTTCTGTGTTGTGAAAACAGTTGCATATAGGTTCTCAGCTAAATGCTTTACGGATAACACCCCTTCGGAGGGGTGTTATCCATTGGCTTTTAAAACTGGATGCTGAGTTGAATAATTTTCTCACCACGTTTGAGATGTAAGGTGGCTTGTTGACCAGCACCAATCTGAAATAAGGCAATTTTCAGGTCTGTCAGGGTTTGAATGGGAATGTCACCCAGTTTTATGATCCAGTCTTGTTTGGCAACTCCCGCCGCTTGCGCAGGACTGTCGGGAACAATGTCCTGGATTTCGACACCTTCGGGTTTATCTTCAATGATAACGCCCATTTTTGGCGCAGCCTGACCCTCAAGTTCCGGGGACAATAATATATAATCACCAATATCGGCCTGGATATTATCATCCTGTAATAGCGTCAGGTAAGGACGTTGTGCACGGCGAAACAAACGCTGCGGAATACCGTAATCGTTGCGGATGTGACCATTACCCGCCAGTATCACCAGTTGGGTATCGGGATGTTGTTGCAGATATTGATGGGCGACTTCAGCCATGCCTTCATCCCATAAAATCTGCGCTTGCAGGAAATGTGTAAAAGAGCGTTTTCCATGTTCACTGGGCATGCCGTGTTGATGAGTTGGTTTGTCGGTTTTTAGCGGTGGTTTCTTTTCTATTTTTTCCTGGTGTTGTTTTTCTGCATCCTGTGCTGTTATTTCTGGTTTTGCCTGTTCTGATTTCTTAGTATGCTTCAGTGGCATCTTAAACGCTTTTGCCATTGCGTTCCTGTGTAGGCCATAAACAGCTTGCAAATCCTGCTGATAATCCATACCCGAAAAATCCAGCGCCGCAGGAATTTGTTTCTGTTGCGCAGCTTCCAGGCTAGGCAGCCCGTTTCTGGCTGTCTGGCGGGTTATTTTGCCATTGAGATTAAGCGCAATCAGAGGGATTTTATGGGTTTTGGCGTAATCAATAATCGGTTTATACAGATTATAATCAAACCGCCATTGCGTGAAATAATTGGATTTCCGTAAAAATTGGGCCTCATTAATATCACCGGCAATATATGCATCTAAGACACTTTGCGCTTCACGGGCGAACATTTCCATGCCAATCGCAATTGGTTTGCCTTGTTGCTGAAGAAAACGAATAATTTCCAACTGATTGATATGGTGGGCATACTGATCGTGATGCTCGCCAATGAAAATGACAGGACTTTGCGCCAGTTCCGGCAAAATTTTATTCAGTGTAGTGAGTTGCAGGTTTTGTTGGCCTGAAAAACGCAGGGCTTGAACCGCCTCATGGCTGAGTACCGGAATACCGGAAACTGTATCCTGAATATTTTTTTGTACGGATTTTCCGGTGAAGGCAATTTCCGTGTATTTGCCATAATGTGGCAGTCGCCGTGCGTTCCTGGCAGCTTGCTCAGCATTATGAGCCGCTAACCAAAGCAGTTTATAATGCGGATTCAGGGGATTTTTAAATACACGCAGTGCCACTTCCGCTTCAGGCAGGTGCTGCCCTGCTAACCACTGTGCAGCCAGTGGGTTGTCTCTGCCTAATAGCACCACAGTATTTTTTTGTAACATTGCCCAATCGCTGTTTTCTGCGCTGCTCAGGCTGATATTTTCCAATCCCAGCGAGGCTAATAAGGGCTGATAAGTGCTGCCCTGCTGGGCTTCTCCAATAATGAGCAAGTCCTGTTTTTGTTCCAGTATATGGGCCAATACTGGAGGTGTTTCCGCAGCATCAAGCTTACGCATCACATCATAGTCTTTATCCAGAACAATATTTAAGGGACGCTGCTCCAAAGCTAAGCGCACTGTGGTTTTTTTATCTTTTAAATCCAGCCATTGTATTTCCCAGCGGGTTTTATTGTCTGCTGCTTCATATTCAAGATGCAGTGGAACGCGCAAAATATAAGCGGTTTCAGTTGTCTGCAATACTTCAAATTGCAGCTTAAGCTGTCCTTTAATAATGCTTAAACCAGCATTTTCCACCTGTAATGCCGGAATATCTTTGCGCGTCAGCCAGTCGCTGAAAAAATCAGCCAACGTATCTTTGCTGACTTGTTCAAAGGCATGTTGTATGTCTGTCCAGCCAGCACGTTGAAACTGTTTATTTTGAATCAATAAGCGTAATGCTTTAAAGAAATCATCATCACCATAGCGTTGGCGCAACTGGTGAAATACCATCGCCGATTTACCATAACCAATCGCACTTTGTGCTTTATTCGTGCGACTGTGAAAATCTTGCAGTGGAAATGCTTTATCTTCAGTCACCCGAATACTGTAATCGGTTAATAACTGCTTACGAAAAGCGGCACCCTCACCGCGCTGGTTTGCATATTCATAATCTGCCAGGTAATTGGTCAAACCTTCTGACCAGTTACCGCCACTTTGATCGATATACACGGAATTGCCAAACCATTGATGTAGAATTTCATGACCCAATGATGTGCGTACAATAAATGGTAAACGAATCACGCGACTCCCCAGCAAAGTGTAGCTGGGTAAAGACCAGCCTGTTGGAAATAAGTTAGAGACAATGGCAAAGCGTTTATAGGGATAAGGCGTTAATAGCTTTTCATAAAGCTTGATATAATGTTGAGTATAGGCCAGATAGGTTTTGGCTTGTCGGGCATTTTCCGGGGTAAAAAAGGTTTCCAGTTGTACCTCACCCGTTTTACCTGAATAGGTTTGTTGTTGTATTTGATAGTGCTTGCTGGCAATTAAGTTCACCGAGTCACGCGGGTAGTCAAAAATAAATTTAAGATTGCCTGCCTTATCTTGCTGGGTGCGGTCACTTTCTGAATTAGCAGTAAAACCTTCAGGTAATCGTGTTTGCAACTGATAATAAGCCAGTTGTTCTGGATAAGGATACCAATGTCCACTCAGCACCAGATTCTCAGCATCCAAAAGATTGTGCTGGGTGCGATTGGGTTTAAAGCGATAACTGAGTGGGAAACTTTTACCCGCCTGTAAATTTAACGGCAGACGCTGTAGCAAACGATTACCGGGTTTTCCTGCCAGCATGACCGATTGCATATGCTCATTCCAATGCAACAGCACCTGGGTATCGGTATCACTGCGCAATTGAATATCAACCTGAATCTGTTGTTCAGGCCAGTCCACTTGCAAGTTGATGTGATAATCCAGGCGCGCCTGGGCATTGAATGTCCATAACATGAGCTGCGTGAACAAGAAAATAAAGCAAAATGATTTCAATGCCAGTCTCCAATCAATAAGAATAAACCAAAATAGCCTGGAGACAGGATCATCTGAGACATCCTTGTTCCCGCATCCAGGTATTTTGATCGACTTTATTTGTTAAGTCTTCAGGTACCTGGTAAAACGTGATAACTTCTGTGCCACCATCACTGCTTAATAAATAACTGGTACCATTACTGAGTGACAAACGTTTTTGTGGCCAGGGCATGGATTGTTTACCAAAGGCCCAGTTGATACGAAGTTTTTCTTGGGTACTGGTATTCTTAAGGTATACTTTTTCAGGTTTATTTGTTTGAGGACGCCAAAGATATACCGTCTGAGAAGAAAAGTAACACACCGTGCCACCGTATGTAATATCAACCCAACCAATTCCCAGTCCAGTTTTATTACTGCTGCGAACAGGAGGGCCAAAGCGTTCGCTGGACTCTATAATCTCTTGCTCTTCTGAGCCTGCACTTGTGTTTGCCATGACTACAGGCGTTAAACAGAACATTACAAATAGTGTACGACGAATAAAAAACATGAATACTCTCCCAATATATGGTTTGATGCTACTGTCTCTTTTATGTTGTTTCATACAATATAGTGTTGCGGCAATTTCTGAAGAAAATCAGAGTCCTACACCGGATACTATAAAATTTCATCACTTATCTGTAAACAATGGTTTATCACACCATACAGTTTATGACATTTTACAAGATCATCAGGGTTATATGTGGTTTGCAACGCAAGATGGCCTGAATCGATATGATGCTTACGATTTTACCCATTATAAACAGGATTCCAAAAACCCGCACAGTTTAGAAGAAAATTTTGTACTGACATTGCATGAAGATCGCTTGGGACAATTATGGTTAGGTACCTATGGCGGAGGGTTGTACCGTTTTGACCACAGTCTGGAACGTTTTGTCAGCTATCGGCATCATGCTGAAATTGCAAGCAGTCTCAGCAATGATACCGTTTGGGATATTTTAGAGGATCATCAAGGTCGCCTCTGGATTGCAACCGATGAAGGACTTAATCGTCTTGATAGTCCCTTGAATGCAACCATATTAGAATTCACCCGCTATCCTTATGCTGGAAAAAATAATAAAAACCTCAACTGTCACTATGTCATGCATTTATTTGAAGACAGTATGGACAATTTATGGTTGGGTACTGATGGTTGTGGTTTATATCGTATTAATACAGAAACTGGCGAGATTCGTAACTATCGCCATGATATCGATAAGCCACATACGCTCAGCCACAATGCGGTCTTATCAATTGCCGAAGATAGCCAGCAACGCTTATGGATAGGTACCGCCAAGGGATTAAATCATTATCAGTCTGAGCAGGAGCAATTTATACGCTATCTTCACGATCCTGCCGCTGAAAACAGCCTGAGTCATAACCAGATTCGCTGTTTATTAGCCGATAAGGCCGGGGGAATATGGGTTGGCACCAATGGTGGTGGACTGAATTATTTTGATAGCAAGCAACAGATTTTTGTACGTTTCAATCAGCAAACCGAAACAAACTTTGCCAACAGCGATATTATCCGCAGCTTGTACCGGGATCGCTCCGGTATCTTATGGGTGGGTACTGAAGGTGGCGGTTTGTATCTTGATTATGGTTTGCCCCCTTTTCATAATATACAATCATACCCAGGTATCGACAACAGCCTCAGCCATCCGCGTGTTTTGTCTTTATTAGAAGATCATCAGGGACAATTATGGGTAGGCACCCGTTCCGGGCTGGATGTCACAGATAAAAAGCAAAATCATTTTCAGCATTTTTTAGAAAAAAAAACCATTTTTGCCTTAGCTGAAGATGCTTTCCAGCAGCTGTGGGTGGGTACATTAGGGGATGGTTTATTTGCTTTTGACAGCCAGCGCCAAGTGATCGCGCATTACCAATATAGTCGGAAAAATTCAAATAGTCTCAGTAGTGATAATATTCGCGCACTGGCACTCGATCAGCATAACAGCTTATGGATAGGCACCCGCTACGGCCTTAACCGTCTTCAGATTTCCCCCACTGTTGACAATAGACCCGATAGTGTAGAAACCAAATTTGAGCGTTTTCTGCATAAAGCAAAAGATACACACAGTCTTAGCCATAATATTATTTTAGCGCTCCATGTTGATCATCAAAACCGTTTATGGGTTGGTACTCAAGGTGGTGGCTTAAATCAATGGCTGCCTGAAACCAAAAATTTTCACCGATATTTACATGATGCAGCAGATAATAACAGCATTAGTCATAATACAGTTGCCAGTATTTATGAAGACAGTCAACATCGTCTGTGGATAGGCACCTTAGGCGGCGGCTTAAATCGCTGGGATGAATCCCGGAATCACTTTATACGTTATGATCATTTAAAAAACGGGTCCGGCAAAGAACCCAGCCAGGTAATTTACGCCATTTTGGAAGATGAACAGGGGAGTTTATGGCTCAGTGGCAACCAACAGCTTTGTTATTTTCAACCACAAATAGAAGATTATCATTGTTATGACAAGACTGATGGAATATTAGTTAAAGAGTTTTTCAGTGCTGCCTGGCGTGATAAAAAAGGCCAGCTTTATTTTGGTGGACAAAATGGTTTTGAGCGTTTTTATCCGCAACAAATTAAAAATAACCCCTATGCGCCACCTGTTGTTCTCACTGAGCTTAGTATTTTTGGTCATCCGGTTGGCATAGGAAAAAACAGCCCCTTATCTCAGGTTATCAATAAAACCCAGCAACTCAATTTACCCTGGGATCAGGCATTTTTTTCACTGCAATTTGCTGCACTTAATTTTATTCACCCGGAAAAAAATCAATACGCTTACCAACTTGAAGGTTTTGATAAGAGTTGGAATTTAACCGGTAATCGTAGGCAAGCCTGGTATACCAACGTGCCGCCGGGAGAATATCAATTTCGCGTCAAGGCATCAAATAATGATAATTTATGGAATCAGCAAGGCACGACATTACAAATTCATATTATTCCACCCTGGTGGCAAACCTGGTGGTTTAAAGGCTTATTGTTGTTTATTGCATTAGGTTTATTTATTGTTTCTCCTTTTGTTTATTACCGCTGGCAATTACATCATCAAACCCGGCGCGCTAGTGAACTGGAAGCACAGGTCAGCACTCGCACCCAGGAGTTGCTGCAAGCCAAACAACAAGCAGAGAAAGCCACCGAGACCAAATCCAGTTTTCTGGCGAATATGAGTCATGAAATTCGCACACCGATGAATGCCATTATCGGCATGTCCAATCTGGCTTTACAAACGGGTTTGAACCCCAAACAACTGCATTACATTGAAAAAGTGCATACGGCAGGAAATGTGTTGCTGGCAATTATTAACGATATTCTGGATTTTTCTAAAATTGAAGCTAAAAAAATGGAAATGGAACAGGTTGATTTCCAAATCCAGGAGGTATTTGATAATACCAAGAGCTTATTAGAATTTAAGGCGCTGGAAAAAAACCTGCAACTGAAATTTTATATTGCAGAAAATACACCGCTAACATTGACAGGTGATCCTTTACGTTTAGGACAAATCCTGGTGAACTTAGGCAATAATGCCATTAAGTTTACTGAATCAGGAATCATAAATATCAGTGTTTTTAAGATGCTTGAACAAGATGATTTTGTTAAATTACGTTTTTCTGTTTCAGACACTGGCATAGGGATGAATGCTAAACAACAACAAAAATTATTTCAGCCCTTTTCTCAGGTCGATAGTTCCACCACTCGAAACTATGGTGGCACCGGCTTGGGTTTAAGTATTTGTAAAAAGCTGGTGGAAATGATGGATGGCACAATTTGGGTGGACAGTGAAGCAGGTAAAGGCAGTCTTTTTGGTTTCACCGCCAACTTTACAACGGGACAAACGCAACCCAAAACATCGCAGAAAAAAGCCCCTGTTTTTGTTGAAACTTTGCATGGCGCTAAAATACTTTTGGTTGAAGACAATGCAATCAATCAGGAACTGGCAATGACCTTG
Organism: Candidatus Venteria ishoeyi; assembly: GCF_030378065.1. Taxonomy (GTDB): domain Bacteria; phylum Pseudomonadota; class Gammaproteobacteria; order Beggiatoales; family Beggiatoaceae; genus Venteria; species Venteria ishoeyi. Next base: position 38,289 of record NZ_JAUCGJ010000022.1, read on the forward strand.
TTAAATAAACAGGGCATCATAACCACGCTGGCTGAAAATGGGCAGCAAGCCTTGGAACAATTGCAACAACAGCAGTTTGACGGGGTATTAATGGATATTCAAATGCCCATTATGGATGGTTACAGCACAACCCGGGAAATCAGAAAGCAGCCCGCGCTAAAGAATCTGCCAATTATTGCAATGACCGCCAATGCCATGCCTGAGGATATAAAATGCAGCAAAGCGGCAGGTATGAATGATCATATTGCCAAACCATTACAAGCGGCAGCCATGCTTAAAACGATGGCGCGTTGGATTAAACCTGCAATACCAACTCTCATAACCCCAGTGGTAGCAACTGATGATACAGCATCCAAACTGGCAGCAATAAAAAACCAAACAATACCGGAAAATTTGGATTTTTCAAAACTGGTGGGAATTGATACCGATGCAGGTCTCGCAATAACGATTGATGATGAGCAATTATATTATCGTTTACTACTCAATTTTTATGATACCTATCAGGATTTTGCACAACAATTTAACACGCTGAAAAAGCAGGCAGACTATCAGGAAGCAACCCGTCTTGTGCACAGCCTGAAAGGAGTTGCTTCACATGTCGGTGCCTTTGAAGTACAGTTTGCCGCGCAGGAACTGGAAAAAGCCTGTACTCAGAATTTGCCAGAAGCTGAAATTCAGAAAAGCCTGCAACACTTGGTGAATAAATTAAACCCAGTGATCTCAGCCTTAGGTAATTTCAAGCATGATGCAAGCATACAATAAACCCCATCCACTTTGAAATCGACAAAAATATTCTATTAATGTCATACCTGCGCAGGCAGGTATCCAGTCGCTGTTCACGAAGGCTGGGTTCCCGTCTACACGGGAATAACAAAAACTGCGGTTTTCAACTTAGGAGTGAGAATTTTATAACTTCAGCAACCTGGCTGGTCTTTTTCTCCATTTTCTGCGTTGTGCCTATTTGGACTTAGGCAGTTACATAGCTTGCTATGCGCCTGTTTTCACGCCTTGAAAATGAATAAAAATCCTGCGCCCAGTTTCTGTATTTATTTCATCCTCACTCCTTAGACGGGGTTTAGCAATTATTGCCTATCACTCTCGGCTTCTAATACCTGAGTATGCAGTATTTGAAATAAATCCTGTAATTGCGCGGTTTCTTCTGCTGTTTTAGCGCTATCTTCACATTTTTTCAAAAAAACATCCAAGGGTTGCAAATCGTCCAGGCCGGGAGCGATTGCAGTTAATGCGGTCTCTGCATTTTGTTGCACTAACAATTTTAAGATGTGTAGGTTTTGAGTTTGGCAACAGGCTGATAATTGTTGCTCAGCCATTGCTTCAGACTGATTTAAGGTGATTTCCAGCCAAGCAGGAAACTCAGTGGATGCCAGTGGTGGAAAATCATTTATCAGTTGTAATACTTGTTCCAAATCACCTTGCAGTCGCAGTAAACGTCGTGTGCGAGGCACTTCTATTTCACGCACAACTGTTAACTGTGCCCCGTCAAATTCCGCGATTAAAACCTGACTACGGTTTTCTGCTTCAGCAAAACCCAGAGGAATTAATGCGCCACAATAACGCAGACGGTCTTGCTTGGCGATCCGTTGCGTACGGTGTAAATGACCCAGAGCCACATAATCCAACTGTGCGGGAAAACAATCTGCGCCAACCTGTCCCAGGTTGCCAACATGAATGGCTTGCTCGCTGTCGGAAGTCAACGCGCCAGCGGCAAATAGATGCCCGGTTGCAATATGTGGCACACTATGACCGTGTTCGTGCATGGCCTGACAAATTGCCGCATAATGCTGATGAATACCCTGGCGTAAGCTCTGTTCTCGCTCTGTTGCACTTTCTCCAGCTTTGGCATATTTTAAATCGCGATCTCGCAGATAAGGCATGGCACCAATCACCGCTATTAACTTATCCTGCTTATCAGTAACTGGAAATACCTGACGCTTAAAATCCACCTCGCCATCAGCTTGACGCGCACTGCAACCCACAACCTGAATACATTGCTTTTCCAGTACCGGTTGCGCAGCTTCCAACAAAGCCGGAGAATCATGATTACCGCCAATAATGATAATTTGCTGACATTGCGTTTCAGCAGCAGCGGCAAGAAATTGATAATACTGGCGTAAAGCATAGTTGGGGGGATTGGCTGTATCAAACACATCACCGGCAATAATTAATATATCAATCTGCTCGGTTAGCAGTGTTTCCAGCAGCCAGTCCAGGGCATGTTGATGCTCTTTTCGGCGTTCCTGGTTAATCAGCTTATGCCCAAGATGCCAGTCAGAGGTATGCAGTAATTTCATTGTTTCCGTACACCTAAGCAGGTCTTAATCACTTTGCTGACTGCTTTAGGACGTGCTAAGGCGCGGGCTGTGGCGGACATGTGTTGCAGGCGTTCTGGCTGAGCACACAATTCATCCAGCAGATTTGCCAACTTATCTGCATTTAAGTCAGTTTGTTGAATGAGTAAGGCAGCACCTTCATCAACCAGGAATTTCGCATTAGCCGTTTGATGATCGTCTACCGCAAAAGGAAACGGGATAAAAATGGCGGGTAAGCCTGCTTGCGCCACTTCGCTCACCGTCATCGCCCCCGCACGGCACACAATAATATCCGCCCAGCGATAAGCCGCAGCCATATTTTCAATAAAAGGTTCCACCCGGTCATCATGCTGTTCACGCCGCATCACTGAACCCTGACGTCCCGTTTGATGCCATAGCTGTACCGGGTTTTTCATTTTCTGCACAGCTTGCGGCAGTGTCATATTTAAAGCCTGCGCGCCGAGGCTGCCGCCTAAGACTAATAAACGCAAAGGACTATGCAGTGGACGGGGACTGGGGGGATTGATAGACAAAATATCAAAACGCAGGGGATTACCCGTGTGCAATGCCTGATATTTTTTGGCAAAAGTGCCGGGGAAGGCTTCCATCACCCGCTTGGCAAAACGTGCCAGAATACGGTTGGTTAAACCGGGAATGGCATTTTGCTCATGAATTAATAAGGGGATACCCAGCATCCAGGCGGCAATACCACCCGGCCCTGAAGCAAAACCGCCCATGCCCAATACCGCGCCGGGCTGCACTTTAGCCATCACCCAGCCCGCCTGATAAATCGCATATAACAAACGAAATGGGGCGAAAATCTGGGTCCAGCGGCTTTTTCCACGCAAACCGCTGATGGAAATATAACTGATGTCAAGACCGGCATTAGGCACAACCCGTGATTCCAGCCCCTTGCGCGTACCCAGCCAATGCACGGGTATCCCCTTACCTTTTAAGGCAGTTGCACAGGCCAGCGCGGGAAATACATGACCGCCGGTACCGCCTGCCATAATTAACACAGGACGCGTGGAATTAGTATTAGAGGTGTGTGATGCAGGGCTATTGGCTTGCTGGCTCACATTGCTTTCCTATCATGTTATTTTTCATTTTCTAATGCTGGCGCACCTATAATAAGCTGCTTTTCTTGCGCTAATTCCTCATTGAAAACAACTACTGCGGTGGGAGATAAGGCCCAGGTTTTTACGGTGGCACGAAGTGACTTATCCAGAGCCTCTTTTAAAGGTGGTATCCATTCGGTTTTACATTTTTTAACAACCAAAACTAAACGAAAATCAAGCACAGCAAGATCAAGCTTTTGAAATTTTTGTGGTAACTCAGCATAAGCTGCCTGATGACGCTTTAAGCAGGCTGCAAGCCCTAACGACAATGCATTAATTAATTTTTGGCTAACACTGGCAATGTACTTATCAAAATCTGTTTCATTTTTAGAATGTGGAGAACTTGTTTTTGCTTCCACAACCCAAATGACCGGCCCTTTTTTTGAATGGCGCAATAACAGGAATTCAGCAATGGGAACACTGTCTTGCACACGTTGATACATTGTGCTTTTTTCAATATAAAAAAAAGAGCCTTCAGGATAAGGGCCAAATGCCATACCCGATTCGGTAATTGGATCAGTTGTCATTGCAATGCCAACGCTACTTCTTTTTTATAAAGTCTAATAGACTCATCAATAATAGGGTTATCTGGCATTCCTTCCCTTAAATCGGCTGTTTTCCAGGCAGCGTTATGAGAAGATAATATAGGAATTGAGCTGTTTTTCTGCTGTGCCAGTAAAAATAATTTTTTTACCACAAAATAAGAATGGCTGGCGAGGAAAAACTGAATACCATAATCAGCAAGTACGCCTACAATATCAAGTAATTGTGAAATAGCAGAGGGATGTAATGCAGATTCTGGTTCATCAATAAAAATAATGGAATCTTTACTCAAATAGCGATTACCTAACAAGGTATCTAAAATTGCAATTTTTTTAATACCTTCAGCAGTCAGGCCAATAGGAAATTTTTGATTGCCTTTTTTAAAATGCCAGCGTGCTGTTGCTTCTTCAAATTCTATTTTTCCATCCAGCATGACTTCTAAATTTTTACGCACCTGAGCAAATGCAGTATAATTTTTTCCACCACGGGTCGATTGTCTTAAAGCCCGCGCTAAATCAAGATAAGTATCATCAAAACCAAAAGCCTTGTCTTGCTCCCGGGATTTTAAGATAATCGAGTGCAGAGATAAAACTTCTTTAGCGGGTAAGAAAATTGAATGATTTTCACGGGCTGGTACATGATTTTCCAGATTGGAAATTTTCTTAGTCGTATCCTTCCCATATTCATAATGAAACGTCTTACCTGAAAAATCCAGCATACATGATAAGGGGTTTTCTGCGCCCTTAGTAACCAAGTCACCGATTTTTTCTGCCTGAAATGTCCAATAGAGTTTTTCCACTAAAATTTCTGAGGCAGAGCGTTGTTCTTCCCCTCTTTTATAATCTTCAAGTGTGCGTATGCTACTGTAAATTGTTTTTAATAAAAAAGTTTTGCCACAGCCGTTATCACCAATTATCAGGTTAATATTAGCCAATCCTTCCCAGTGAATATCTGTTAGTGGACCAAAATTTTTGAGGACAACTTTCTTCAGCATACTATTAAATCCTTAAAAATATTAATCTCCATATGTATGACATGGAAAAAGCGGTAACTTACTGCCATCATCGCTTACTCTGAAGACCGCAATATCTCAATCGCTGTATTAGGCTGCCAATGAATGTCTGGTTCTTTATCCAGATATTGTTTATCCATCACAAAACGTAAAACACGCTGCAAGCGATGCATACGGAAAATAGAATCTATCCGAAAAATTTCCCGGCCCTGCTCATCAAAAAATAATAATGAGGGGGTGTAAAATAAATCCAATTGCTCAGCCCATGCCCGCGCATGAGTTTTTTGACCGTCAGGGGTAATCAAAGGCGTGTCAGCCCACATATCCAACTGCACAATATCCATCATTTCCAGTGACTCCAGTATCACGGGATCATTCATATAGCTTTTATGAAAAATATCACAGGCATGACAGCGCCCTTGCTCGAATATCACTACCAGTGGACGTTTAGCCGCTTTATGCTGGTGTCGATCCAGTAGATAAGGGGGGGCTTGAAACAGGGAATTTGAATTCAGGCTGTAATCCCCTTCGGGTGGTGGTTTAACCGTGGTCAGATATTGCCTGAAACGACTGCTTTGATAGTTCCCTGAAACCACAAAATCCAATCCGGCACGGAATACATAAGGGGGATAATAACCACGCAAGCGCAGTGCCTCTACCGGATTGCCTTGTTGGTCGCTGACATAAAATGACATGGCTGGCGTAAACCCCATTTTCTGCGCTTTGGCGTATTCCTGTTCAGTTATGTTCTGACCATCAAAATCAGTGAGTTCCAAGTCACCTAAGGCATTAATACCGATAATGTCAAAATATTTTAATAAATAATTTTGAATATCCGGTTTACCTAAAACCACATCTTGTAATTGTTCACAATAAGGGCAGTTGCGGGTGCTAAAGTAAAGAATAATACCGTGTTTGCCATTGGCTTTTGCCTGGGCTAAATCTTCTTTGAGATCCAGCAGCGTTTTTTTAAAAAAATCGGGATATTCCAGAAAATGTGGTAAAAAGGCATCATCAAATTCGTAAATACCTTCTTCATCCGGTTCAATGCTGAGTGGAACGGCTAATTCAGTATTGGCCTGAGCAGACAAGGCATAGGCACTTAATAGCATAAACCCCAGGTAAAACAAATACGCAGCTTTACCTGCACAGTATTTTGCATAAGCTTGCAGCACGCATAACATATTGCTACGCAGCGTATTGCCAGGTACTAGAGAGGCAGGTAATATCGGTATTTTTTTCATAAATTTGATACAAGGTGAATAATTTTTTGTAAATTTTAGTTTATTCTATCAAAAGTATGCTGACAATATAAGGAGTTGTGAAGCACATGGTCGATAATATACTTAACCCACTCAATGCTTTGGTGTGGGGACCCTGGATGCTGGGGTTAATTCTGGGCACCGGTTTATATTTGATGTTGGGTCTGGGTTTGTTGCCACTGCGCAAATTAGGCACCGGCTTTAAAATGCTGTGGACAGGGCGTAGCGCGCAGGGTGAAGGGGATATCAGCCCGTTTAATGCTTTAATGACCTCTTTATCAGCCACCATTGGCACGGGTAATATTGCCGGGGTCGCCACGGCTATTGCCATCGGTGGCCCCGGTGCCTTATTCTGGATGTGGTGTACCGCATTGGTGGGGATGGCAACCAAATATGCCGAGGCCGTATGTGCCGTACATTTTCGGGAAGTGGATGAAAATGGACAATATGTTGGTGGCCCGATGTATTATATTAAAAATGGTCTGGCGCAACATTGGCATTGGCTGGCAACCGCGTTTGCACTATTTGGCATGATTGCAGGTTTTGGTATTGGTAATGCCGTACAAGCCAATTCAGTGGCGGATGTTTTATTTGACGCTTTTAAATTACCGGTTTGGGTTACTGGCGCGGTATTAGCAGTATTGACGGGTTTGGTACTGTTGGGTGGCATTCAGCGTATTGCCAGGGTTGCTGGCAAGTTGGTGCCGCTGATGGCCGTTTTATATGTGGGCGGCGGTTTGATCATCTTGTTAATGCATTGGACAGAAATCCCCGCAGCCGTTACTTTTATCGTCACCGAAGCCTTTACCCCCACGGCAGCAACGGGTGGTTTTGCCGGTGCTAGTGTCTGGCTGGCAATACAATATGGTGTTGCCCGAGGGGTATTTTCCAATGAGGCCGGTCTTGGCAGCGCGCCAATTGCACATGCGGCAGCAGCGACTAAAGGGCCGGTTTCTCAAGGTTTGATTGCCATGTTAGGCACTTTTATTGATACCCTGATTGTGTGCTCCATCACCGGGCTGGTGATTGTCATTTCCGGTGCCTGGGAATCCGGTGCCACTGGCGCGGCTTTATCTTCTGCGGCATTTGAGCAAAGTTTGCCTGGGGTGGGTACGTATCTGGTCAGTTTTGGCCTGACGGTGTTTGCTTTTACCACCTTGCTGGGTTGGAGCGTATATAGTGAAAAATGTACCGAATACCTGTTTGGCGTGCGCGCAATTTTTGCTTTTCGGGTAGCCTGGATTTTAATGATTTTAGTGGGCGCAATGGCGCATAGCCATTTAGCCGTGGTATGGTTGATTTCAGATACGCTGAATGCTCTAATGGCATTACCGAATCTCATTGCTTTATTATTACTCAGTCCGCTAATTTTTAAGTTGAGCCGAAATTATTTTACCGATGTTACGCAGTAGCTTCTTTTTTGGACGAATACAATTTTTTTTGTCAAAAAAAACCGCCACTGTGCAACGCTTTAACATAACAATAAAACAGGAATGCTTCATAATGAATCAACAGCTTCTTCGTTTCCCCCACATATTTTCCCGATTGGGCTGTACTGCGCTCAGTATTTTTCTGGCACCTGTTTTACTATCGCCCTTAGCTTACGCTGATACATTGCAACAAGTCATTTCCCGTACCCTGCAAAGCAATCCTGATGTGGCGATTACTGCTCAGACTCGCTTGGCGGTTGAGCAGGAACTTAAACGTGCGCGCGCGGGTTATTATCCGCGCATTGACTTGAATCTGGGCTATGGTCTGGAAAACAGTGAAAACGTGACCACCAATTTACGCACGGGCAGCGATTTAGAATTAAAACGCCGCGAAGCCAGTATCAGCTTAAATCAAATGCTATTTGATGGTTTTAGTACGCGCAATGAAACCCAGCGTCAGCAATTCAGGGTGCAGGCACAAGCAAATCGGGTGCAGGAAACCAGCAACACGCTTGCGCTGCGCAGTACTGAAGTCTATCTGGATGTGTTTCGGCGGCAAGCTTTGCTGGAACTGGCTAAAGATAATCTGGTGGTACATCAAAAAACCTTAAATCAAATTCAACAGCGTTATGAACAGGGCGCAGGCCGCCGCGCGGATGTTGATCAAGCCGCTGCGCGAGAAGCTTTGGCAAGTGCAGATTTATTATTAACCCAGGGTGAAATCCGTAATACCCGTGCCAATTATTTACGTGTTACCGGAGAGTTGCCAGAAAACCTGGAAGCGGTTGATGCGCAGTTATTGCAAACAGCAATGGATAAAGACCTGGATAGCTTGTTAGGTCTGGCGGATGAGCATCACCCGCTATTGCAGGCAGCGCAGGCCGATGTGAAAGCTGCACAAGCTGCGTATGCGCAGACACGCGCCGCTTATATGCCGCATCTGGATATGGAGTTAGCCGCCAATCGCAATCGTAATCTGGATGGTATCGAATTTAAAAACAACGATGCCAGTGCTATGCTGCATTTACGTTATAACCTCTATCGCGGTGGCGCGGATAAAGCCCGCCGTAAAGAAACCGCCCACCGCATTGCCGTGGCAAAAGAAACCTTGAAACGGGCGCAGCGCATGGTTGCCGAAGAGATTCGTCTGGCCTGGAATAACCAGCAAACCATCACTGAACGCATGGAATATTTAAAAAAACATGTCGCCACCACAGAAGCCGTTGTCAGCTCTTATCAAAAACAGTTTCAATTAGGACAACGCACGCTGCTGGATGTACTCAATGCAAAAAATGAATTGTATCAGGCGCGCACAGCTTTATCTTCAGCAAGTTATGCAGAAATATTCAGTCATTTTCGCTTGTTGAGCAGCAGCGGACAATTACTGTCGGCGCTGAATATTGAATCTTTAGCTGAAGCCCAATAAACCTATTGAAATTGAATATGTACCAGGAACGGCGTGCGCTGAGTATTGCCATATTTTTTAATATACTGATCTGGGCCAGCGTCACCCTGAGCCGCACTTATATTGATGTCCTGTTTCTCTCAACCTATGACACCGCTTTGCTGCCTGGGTTTTTTACTGCGCAGACGCTACTGATTCTGAGCCTGTCGATTGCCATTACGCCTTTTGCCGCCAAAGGCAGCAGTTGGCTTAATATCAGTATTTTTATGGCAATGGCACTGCTGGTATTGTTAGGTCATTATTTGTTGACCGCCTATCCGGCGTTACGCAGCGAAGCCTCCTGGTTCCCGTTTATTTTCACGCTCTGGCTGTCTGCCATCCCGGTACTGTTAATCGTACTGTCACTCAATGTGATAGCTGATGCTTTTGATGTCCGGCGCTTTAAACGCCTGGTTATCTGGATTAATGTGGTGGGCAATATCGGCGGTTTACTCACTGGCTTGCTGATTCCCAAATTAATTAATAATTATGGCGCAAGTACGCTGTTAGTATTACTGGTATCTTTTATTGCGCTGGCAACCCTGTGTCTATTTTTTCTCAAGCCATTACCAGTGGCAACACGCAATTACAGTAAAGGCCAGTCCCCCTTCAATTACCCGCTGTTTCGTTACATCGCCCTGTGTACTTTCCTGTTAATGGTGGTGGATATTCTCACCGATTACGCCTTAAAAGTTGAACTGGCAGCCATGTTTACAGACAAAGAAGACATCGGCTCTTTTATGGGGCCGTTTTATGGCCTGTCGAATATTCTGATGCTGGCGGCCCAAATTATTGGTACGCAACGTTTATTACATGTCTTTGGTGTGGCGGGATTACTGTCGGTTATTCCCTGGTTTTGCATGGGTAGCAGCGTCTTATTGATGGCAATACCTCATCTCTGGACAGCGGCTTTGATTCGCATGGGTGAGACCGTTTTTCGTTTCAGCTTTTATTCCATTGGGCGCGAAATTGCGCTAAAACCCTTACCCGCTAAAATTCGCCGGGGCGGAAAATTTCTGAATACCGCAGCCGGTTATCTGGGCGCTGGCATCACCGCGATTATTCTATGGATAATGGGTGACAGCTTAAACCTTGTCATGGTAGGGGGCTTAATTATTACTGCCAGTATCGTCTGGTTAATTGTTGCCAGACGTGTAACGGCAAGTTATCAGGATACGCTGGAAGAAGCGATACGGATTAAACGTTTCAGCCTGTCCAGTGATGAAATAGATACAGGTCATGTGGTACCGGGCGATGATAGTAATCGTGACAATATGCTGCATATCACCAAAATTGCTTTTAAAGATAAAGATGTAGATATTATCCGCTTTGGTTTTACTTTATTGGCACGTACCCAGGCAACCTGTCTGCCAGAGGAAGCTTATCCTCATGTCAATGCCGCAGATTATGATGTGCGGGTAGATTTTGTGCAGGCCGCTTACCAGCTTAAAGATCAAAGGGTCGTGCCTTTATTGCTGGCACGCCTGGAAGTGGAAGAAGATGGCAAGGTGCTGTGGTGGTTATTAAAAATTCTGGCACATCTGGCACCGGAAGAAGTGGCCTCAATTGCGCCGCGTTGGCTTAACAGTCCGTTACCACTGGCGCGAGCAGGCGCGGTTCTGGTTTTGCTCAGTAATGGCACGCTCAATGATTTAACCCGCGCGGTCAACACCCTGCAAGTGATGCTCAGCAGCCCGGATGAAGCCATGCGCCGGGGCGCGGCTTATGCCATCAGTGCATCAAAAGTAGGCAACCTGGAAGCCGAACTGGAAAAATTATTACATGATCCGGTAGAAGCTGTCAGTATTGCAGCAATGTGGGCCGTAGCAGATAAAAAATACCTGCATTTATTACCCGTCCTGGCAGAAAAACTGGGCAAAGGACGTAGCTCATTGTATGCCAGTCGCACCCTGGTACAACTTGGCGTGCCTGCTTTGCCACACGTCTTAAAAGTGATTGAGGACGGCAGTCAGATTGCCGCGCGTACCGGGGTTCGCATTTTAACCATGATTCATGATGAAAAAGCGGATGAAGCCATTGTTCAGGTTGCCAAAAATGGCAATGTTATCACCCGCACTTTTTTAGCCAAAGCCTGCTCAATGCGCACAAAACAGCAGGAAAATACAGATTACCTGGTAAAGCAGGCACGTTTATCGGTACAGGAAGAAGCCAATACCGTGCGCCTGTTGCGAGCCTTAAATTGTGCTGAAGAACTGCCTGTGCATAGCCGTTATGAAATCAGTCAGCGTAAAAAAATGGCAGAAGCCCGTTTATTATACTGGTTTGACGTTGCCACCTGTTCAGTGGAACTCAGCGGCGTCATTCCCTCACTGTTGCAGGACAATACCTCGCAGGCCATTGCCAGCCGTCATGCCACCGCTTTGGAATTTTTAGAGGGGCAGACCAAAGATAAATTGCTGTTAAAAGCAATTCTGGTTTTTGAAGAAAACACACAAAAAATTTCCCGTGAAGACATTGAGGCCGCTATTTTGGCAGTGCCGACACTCAATGATCTCTGGCTGGAAAAATTTATTGGTATTGAGCATGGCTGGCAATACCACAAAGGAAAAAACATGGAAATCACTGAAAAGGTCATGTTATTACGCCGGGTTAAATTATTTGCTGATTTACCGGGGGAAATCCTGCTCACCATTGCTGAAACCTGTGAAGACAGGGAGCTGGTCAAGGATGAAGTACTGTTTTCCAAAGGTGATGCACCTGATGGTATGTATATTGTTGCCGCCGGAGAAGTGCAGATTAGACAAGACAAAGAAGTAATCAACACCCTGAAACAATATGATTTTTTTGGTGAACTGGGTTTATTTGATGACTCGCCCAGAATGGCTGATGCCATCGCCAGCGGCGATGGCATGATTTTATTCTTGCAAAAAGAAGTTTTTGACGGGATTACCGAAGACTTGCCCGAAGTGTTACGGGCATTGGTTAAAACGGTTATCAGCTATCTGAAGTAATTACGGTGGGCAACCAAGGCCAAATTGACCTGATAATAAATTGTTAGCAATATGGAAATATTTAAAGAAATCCCCTTTGGTTCCAAGCAATATGAGCAAGAACTCATACTTAGAAATAAAAGTTTGCGTGAGCCACTTGGTCTCTCTCTAAGTGAAGTTGATTTAAATGGTGAAGAACAACAGTATCACTTTGGCCTTTTTGCGGATAATAAGATACTTGGTTGTGTTGTCTTTAAAATAATAAACAATTCAACTGTAAAGCTAAGGCAAATGGCTATTCAGACGATCCTGCAAGGCAAAGGTTTTGGCTCTAAATTAATAAATAAAGCTGAACAGCAAATATATAAACTCGGGTATGAAAATATCGAAATGTCAGCAAGATTTACAGCCATACAATTTTATCAAAAACTTGGCTATAGTGCTTTGGGTAAACCTTTTATTGAACAAGGTATTGAACATATTAAAATGTATAAAAATACTGCTAACAAATCGTTGTAGGGACGCTACCCTTTTATAATAGATTAAAATTTAATCTTTTAGATGTTTTCTCCTGTAAAGCGTTCCCTTTTATTCTACCTTGATGCACCACAAAGGATGATCCTTGAGCAACTGAGAAATTTCGTTATAATCGTTTTATTACATTAACAACAATCAGGAGGTGACTTATGAAATCTAATTATATGAACTCGTTAATTACATCAGTGGCAATTAAAATCAGGTATATTATGACCTGACTAACTGATTGTCGCTGAATAGATGTTTAAAACAATTGTCGGTGACAAATAATGTATACACAATTAAAAGAGATAAACCATAAACCAAAACCTTTTGAGTTTTATACTGCTGATTCGTTGTGGGCAGACCCACATACATCAGAACAGATGCTATCTTATCATCTCAATGAGGATGTTGATTTAGCCTCAAGAAACAAGGTATTTATTGAAAAATCCATTGATTGGATTGTTTCCCATTTTTCTATTGGAGAACAAACTAAGGTATGTGATTTTGGATGCGGCCCTGGCCTCTATACATCCGGTTTGGCGCGTTCTGGCGCGAAGGTGACTGGCGTGGACTTTTCAAAGAACTCTATTGAGTATGCGAAAACATACGCTAAAAATGAAGGCCTAAACATTGATTACGTTCTTCAAAATTACCTTGAGTATAAGCCTGAAGAGCAATACGATATAATCACAATGATTATGTGTGATTTTTGTGCTTTAAGCCCTGTACAAAGAAAGAAAATTATCAAAAAATTCCATCGTCTACTTAAAAATGGTGGGCGCATATTATTGGATGTATATTCATTAAAAGGTTTTGAAGAAAGAACTGAAATATCATTGTATGAACACATGCAGTTACATGGGTTCTGGTCAAAAAATGATTATTACGGCTTTCTAAATACCTTTAAATATGAAGATGAAAAAGTAGTACTAGATAAATATACAATCGTTGAAGAAGAAGGCTCTAAGGTTGTATATAACTGGCTACAGTATTTTAGTGAAGACACGCTAATAAATGAACTGAAAAATGCTGGTTTTAATATTCAGGCTATTTATGATGATGTAGCAGGTTCTAATTATTCAAAGAATAATACTGAATTTGCAGTCATTGCAACAAAACAATAGCGTATAGGAGTGAGGATGAAATAAATACAGAAACTGGGCGCAGGATTTTTATTCATTTTCAAGGCGTGAAAACAGGCGCATAGCAAGCTATGTAACTACCTAAGTCCAAACCGGCACAACGTAGAAAATGGAGAAAAAGACCAGCCAAGTTGCTGAAGTTATAAAATTCTCATTCCCTATAGACTTTCAGATAATTAATTTCCTGGAAAATCAACGGATAACACCCCTCCGAAGGACAACCTAGAAGCGTCCCCTTTTCTCTTGTTATGTTTTACACAGCTAATGTGAAGAATTTTCCACATTAATGACTTGTCCTTTAAGTAAAGGTGGGCTATCCTTTAAGAAAAACTATTACTTAAAGGATGAGCTATGATTTCTAACAAAGAACGTGGAAAGATAATCAGACGTCAAATACTGCGTGATATTAAACACCATCCAAAAGATATTGCAAAACATATTGCAAATATTTTTTCTATTTCTGCACAAGCGACTAATAATCATTTGAGGCGGTTAGAGGCGGGGGGCTGGATTTCCACTCAAGGAAAAGGTAAGGGAAAGCAATATTTTTTGGGAAATAGGCGAAAATATCAATCATTATTTGAGTTGTCTGATACTTTTACTGAAGATAAGGTTTGGAGGGATCATTTTGCCTTTATATTTGAAGATCTATCTGAGGATTTAATAGATATATGCCATTATGGGTTCACAGAAATGGTTAATAATTCAATTGACCACTCAGATGGAAAGCAGGTATATATCTCTGTAGAGAGAAAGCCTGAAGATATAACTATTATAATTGTGGATGATGGTGAAGGAATATTCAGTAGAATTAAACGCTTATGCGATTTGAATGATGAAAAGCAAGCCATATTAGAACTTTCAAAGGGAAAACTGACAACTGACCCTGACAATCATTCAGGTGAAGGAGTTTTTTTTACATCTCGAATTTTTGACTTGTTTGAAATTGACTCTAAAGGATTAAAATTTAGTCATCAAGATAAACTAGAGTTTGACTTTTTAGTTGACTCAGATTTATTAAAGGAAAGTTCTGGGACTTTAGTTTATATGGAAATAAACAGGGGCACCGAAAGAACTATCAAAAGTATTTTTGATAGCTTCACATCAGGCCCTGATAAGTTTCAATTTAACAAAACGGTCATTCCTGTAAAATTAGCAGAATACGAAAATGAAAAACTGGTTTCCCGCTCTCAAGCAAAAAGACTCTTAGCTAGAGTTGAACAATTTAGCAATGTAATTTTTGACTTTTCTGATGTGGCTTTCATTGGCCAAGCTTTTGCTGATGAAATTTTCAGAGTGTATGCAACAAAGCATCCTTACATTGTCTTATTGCCAGTTGAAATGAATAGTTCAGTAAAAATGATGGTTAATAGAGCTATTGCAAATAAGGATTAATAAGGATTGGATTAATGGACGCTACACTTTTAATTGATTGAAATTCAATCTTTTAGATGCTTTCTCCTGTAAAAAATGGAGGCATCACATTTTATTCCTTTTATTCGTTAGATTTCTCAAGAAAGAAAAGTATGTACAAATATCGGGAAGCCACAGAAAATGATTTTAATGAAATCTGTTCTCTCATAAAAAGCAGAGAAGAGATGTTTTTGGTTTACCCAAAAGGTAATTACCCGCTTACTGTTGCTCAGATAACAGAATTATCAAAAGAGAGAATGGAGTTAACAGTAGCAGTTGATGAATTCGGAATCGTTGGTTTTGCCAATATCTATGATTACAATGAAAATGAATATATGTTTATTGGCAACGTCATTATCGAGAAGCAGTATAGAGGTAAGGGGTTAGGAAAAGAAATAGTTTCATATATGCTGGAGAAAGCATTTGTTAAATATGGGCTTTGTGAAGTCAGAATTTCAGTATTTAGTGAAAATATTCCAGCATTACTGCTGTATTCAAATTTTGGCTTTACCCCCTATGCATTAGAAGAAAGAAAAAATCATGAAGGTAGAAGAGTTGCCCTTATCCACATGAAGATGGAAAACAACAGATTAAAGGGGATACTGCTAGCCAGTCGAAAAAAATAGCGCGGTAGGGCAGAAAAGCAACGGATAACACCCCTCCGAAGGGGTGTTATCCGTAAACCATTTATCTGAGAACCTATAATCGCTTGCTACAATGAATGCAGCCAAAATCTCACGTTAACTTATTTGTGCTTTTTTTGCTTTGGAATTAGCGCAATGCCCCGGACAAACCAAACTGACTGCTCAAATGCGTAGCAACTGAAGCGCCTAAGCGTTCGGTTAATTTTTCCAGGTAGGTTTTACTGACGGTGAAATCGACAATATCTTCGGCTTTGATCACTTCTCTGGCAACATAACTGCTGCTGGCGAAATCGTCTACCAGCCCCATTGCCAGTGCTTCTTCACCACTCCAGATTAAACCGGAAAAAACCTTGTCATTGTCTTTCAGGCGTTCACCGCGACCTTTTTTAACCACATCAATAAACTGCTGATGCAACTGCTCTAAAACCTTTTCTACATGTGCCACTTCCGCCGGGTTTTCCGGTGAAAACGGGTCTAAAAAGCCTTTGTGCTCGCCTGCGGTGTGCAGTCTGCGCTGTACACCCAGTTTTTCCATGCTGTCAACAAAACCAAAGCCGTTCATGATAACACCGATAGAACCGACCAGACTGGATTTATTGGCATAGATTTTATCCGCACCTGCGGCAATATAATAACCGCCGGAAGCGCATAAGTCGCTGATAACGGCATATAAGGGAATGTCTTCGTATTTTTCTCGCAAACGGTGGATTTCATCGTTAATATAAGCCGATTGCACCGGGCTGCCGCCAGGACTGTTAATACGTAAAATTACACCTGCGGTGTTGTCATCTTCAAAAGCTTCACGCAAGGCGGTGACAATATTATCCGCGCTGGCATCGGCATCGTTGGAAATAATGCCGGATACATCAACCAAAGCCGTGTGTTTCTTATCGCCGTCTTTTTTTGTTGCACTCCAGTCCGGGTTCATCATTAACAGTAAAACAAATAAATAAGCAAATGCCAGGAATTTGAAAAAAATGCCCCAACGCTTTGTGCGGCGCTGCTCTTCCAGACTGGCTAAAGCCAATTTTCGGACGGTGTTACGTTCCCAGTTTTCGTCCAGTTCCTGTCCATCTGTTTTATTTTTTTTAATGCCAAACATTATAAAATTCCGCTTAATTCAGTAAAGTGATGAATGCAGTGTATCGGGTGATAAAGTTGCAGGCGCTCACAATCATGCACGCCATGACTGATGCCAATGGCATCAACACCCGCGTTAACCGCCATTTCCAGATCATATTCGCTGTCACCAACCATCAGCGCCTGGTCTGGCGTGATGTTTAATTCTGCCAGAATCTGCCCCAGCATCAGAGGATTTGGTTTGGAAGCGGTTTCATCCGCGCAGCGACTGCTTTGAAATAAATCACCCAAGCCACACAGGTTCATGGAAAGGTTCAGGCCACGCCGACTTTTACTGGTGGCTACCGCCAGTTGGTAACGCCCTGCCAGGTCTTTTAATGTGGTTTCCACACCTGGAAATAAAGGGGTTGCGGTTTCATTAACTTCCAGATAATGATGCCGGTATTCATCTGCCAGTGCCTGACACGCTGTCCGGGGTAATTCCGGGTACAGGGTTTGCGCGGCTTCGAGCAGACCCAGGCCAATGATATGACGAATCTCAGCATCCGTTTTTGGTGCTTGGCTCTGTGTCTGAATGGCAAATTGAAAGCTGCTGACGATGCGTGCGATGGAGTCCATCACCGTGCCATCCCAGTCAAAAATTAATAATTGATATTGTTTCATGCTCGATTTATCGGTTAAAGATTTTTTCCATTGATAAAGAAATATCTTTATTGGTTTTTAATAAAGTATCCATATTTGGCTTGCGTGATATCACAGTTGCTGTAAAACACTATCCAATTCTGCTGGCAAGGGGGCAATGACTTCCAGTTTTTTATCGCTGTCCGGCAGCGTAAAAATAATGCGGTAGGCGTGTAAAAACAAACGCCGTAATTTTTTCTGGCTGCGCAGATACTGGTTAAATTCTGCATCCCCATATTTCTCATCACCTGCCAGCGGGTGTTCACTGTATTGAGCGTGAACCCGAATCTGGTGGGTGCGTCCAGTGGTGAGTTTGGCTTCAACCAGACAAGCACCAGGATACTGTTTTTTGAAATGGAAATGGGTTAATGCCGGTTTACCTGTTTTATCAACCCGCACCAGACGCTCACCTGATTTTAAGGTATTCTTTTTCAGCGGTACATTCACCGCAGACATACGCGCTTCCCAGTCGCCCTGCATCAAGGCCAGATAATATTTACCCAGTTGATTATTGCGTAATAATTCATGCAGATAACGCAGCATGGCAGGTTTTTTGGCGATCAGTAAACAACCTGAAGTATCGCGATCCAGGCGATGCACCAACTCCAGATAAGGTGCATCAGAGTATAAGGCACGCAGACCTTCAATCACCCCAAAATGTATGCCACTGCCGCCATGTACCGCAAGGCCAGAGGGTTTGTTAATAACCAGCAGTTCGCCATCTTCATACAATACGCTGTTTTTCAGCCGTTCCAGCCAGATTTTTGATGGGCCGACAGTATTTTCTTCAGATTTCGGCTGATGAAATAAAGGCGGTAGACGTAAAATATCACCGGCTTTTAAGCGATAGACGGGTTTAATGCGCCCTTTATTAATGCGGATTTGCCCAGTGCGCAACAGCCGGTAAATATGCCCTTTAGGAACATCTTTAAGGGTTTTAAATAAAAAGTTATCAATGCGTTGTCCGGCTTGCAGCGCCTCGATTTCCAGAAAACGAACCTGCTTTTGCACGTTCGGGTGGGTTTCAGGTTTGTTCAAATTGCGCGATCTCCTGGCGTATGCCATCAATATGTTCTGCGGTCAGGGTTTGCCTGCGTTCATTTTCCAGATTACCATCAAGCATCTGGGCAAGACGCTGGGCAGTATGTAACATGAGTTCAAATGCGACGCGACCATCTAATAAACCAGGAAGCTGCATAAATAAAACCAAACCCGTGGTATGCAGCGTGGACATTAAATCACGCTCAAAAACACCTGGTTTTAATTGGTTAGCCATACTGAATATGGGTTTTTCACTGGCTTTCAGTTCCATGCCATAATGATGAAAAAGTTGCATATCAGCATGTAGCATACCCAGTTTTTCGCTCACTTCCAAAATATCCTGACCCTGAAACTTGCGCCCCGGTTTGGCGGATACGCCCAGCATAATAATCAACTCGGGGGCTTTTTCTGGTGCTTCATCCGCCTCAGTGCGGCTGGCCTTATCTGCTGAATCTGCTGAATCTGCTGAGACTTGTGTGTGCGAGATTTCAGCCGCAGATGTTTCTGGCTCGGCTTCAACAACGGGGGGATTCACTTCGTCATGAAACGCCGTTTCTGTGGCAAGCGTTTCCTGTTGCTGGTCTTCTTCCAGCCTGATTTCAGCGTCATCCGGCCAGTTTTCTATACGATCATCTGCCAGAGGAATATTATCTTCTGGCATATTAACCGGCTCCTGCCCTTGTCCCGGTTCATCTAACAGCGGATCATCATAATCGGTTTTTTTGTCAAAATATCCCCGGTTATATAACTCTTTATCGGCAACCAGAATTTCATCATCATAATGATTGCGGTTACGAAAAATCAGCCAGAGCAACCCCAGCAATACTGGTACACCCAACAAGCCGAGTATCCAAGGTGTTTGTAACAGCGTTTCCATCGCTTCCATGATTTATTTAGCCATTCTGAAATGAGTAATATGATTCAAAAACTTAGTGTGAGTTTTTTGTTTTTGGCGGCTTTCATCGCCATAAGCGATGAATGAAGCCTGAATCAAACTCAACTTAATTACAGTCCCAGCACATCCTGCATATCAAATAAACCCTGGGGTTGGGCTTGTAACCATTTTGCAGCGCGCACCGCGCCATTAGCAAAGGTCATGCGGCTGGAAGCCTTATGCGTAATTTCCACCCGTTCGCCAATATCGGCAAACATCACCGTATGTTCGCCAACAATATCACCAGCACGAATGGTTTCAAAACCAATGGTTTTACGCTCACGCTCACCGGTTTGACCTTCCCGTCCGTACACTGCGCAGTCTTTTAAGTCGCGCCCTAAGGCTTCAGCAACCACTTCGCCCATACGCAGGGCCGTACCGGAAGGGGCATCAACTTTGTGCCGATGATGGGCTTCAATAATTTCAATATCCACCTGATCACCGAGAATTTCTGCGGCTATTTTTAATAACTTAAAGGTCAGATTCACCCCGACACTCATATTCGGCGCAAACACGATGGCAATCTGCTCAGCCGCTGCTTGTAATTGCTGCTTATCGACATCGGACAGGCCTGTGGTGCCAATCACCATTTGTTTACCCGCATCTTTGCACAATGTCAGATTTTCCAGCGTGGTTGCCGGACGGGTGAAATCAATCAGTACATCAAAATCATTCACTACACTTGCCAGATCGCTGACCAGGGTGACTCCCAATTTCTCAACGCCCAGCATATCGCCAACATCCATGCCTAACATGGCATGTTCAGGATGTTCAATTGCGGCGCTTAAAGCCAAGCCTTCAGTGTCCTGGCAGGCTGCAATTAATGAGCGTCCCATGCGTCCGGCGGCACCGGTAACGGCAATACGGATCATGATAAAATTCCTTTAATACAAAACACGAAAAGCAGACTATTGTAACAAGCTACCCGTCCCTATGTCCGGTATTCAGCATTAATTTTGACGTAATCATAAGAAAAATCACAAGTCCATACTGTCGTATGCGCCTTACCGCGCCCTAACTGCACTTTCAGTTGAATTTCTGATTGCTCCATTACCGCCTGACCTTGGGCTTCGTCATAACTTGCCGCGCGCCCACCTTCTTGCACAATACACACCTCATCCAGATAAATTTTGATTTGCGCAACATCCAAATCATTGACCTCTGAGCGCCCCACCGCTGCAAGAATACGTCCCCAGTTTGGATCACTGGCAAAAAAAGCGGTTTTCACCAAAGGTGATTGGGCAATGGTATAAGCCACTTGTAAACATTCAGCTTCCGTTGCACCCTGTTCAACTCTCACCGTGATTAACTTGGTGCCACCTTCGGCATCCCGTACCATCTCCTTAGCCAGATGTATGCAAAGTGCAGTCAAGGCATGTTGGAAACGCTCAAACTCTGGATCATCGGCCTGTTCCAGTTGCGCCATGCCGCTTTGCCCGGTTGCCGCCAGCACACAGGCATCATTAGTCGAGGTATCACCATCAACGCTGATACGGTTAAAACTCTGTGCTGTTGCACTTAATAAGGCTTGCTGTAACAAAGGTTCAGCAAGTGCCGCATCCGTTGCCACAAAACTCAGCAAGGTTGCCATATTAGGATGGATCATGCCCGAACCTTTGGCAATACCGGAAATATTAACCGTATTCCCACCCAGCTTAAGCGATACGGAAGCCATTTTTGGTCGGGTGTCAGTGGTCATAATTGCTTTTGCCGCATCCTGCCAGCCATTTTCTGACAAATTGGACAGGCTCGTTGGCAAAGCGGCAAGCAAACGCTCAACGGGCAAATCTTCACCGATAACACCGGTAGAAAAGGGTAAAACCTCTCTATCACTGCACCCGGTCAAATGCGCAACCCCTGCACAGCAAGCCAGGGCCGCTGCACGTCCCGCTTCGCCAGTACCCGCATTAGCATTGCCGGAATTTATTAACCAATAGCGCGGCTCGGTGGTTGCCAGATGGCGGCGGGTAACTTCCACCGGTGCGGCACAAAAGGCATTACGGGTTAATACCGCAGCACACATGCTGTCAGCAGCAATTTCAAATAAGCACAAATCCTGGCGATCAGGGTATTTAATCCCGGCGGCAGCAGTGCCTAAACGAATGCCAGAAATTGGCAGACAGGTATCTGAAATATGGAAGGCCATTATGATTTCCTTGTTTTATTCCTATAACACACTTTATAAAGCGTACTATCCATGAAACTCAGGTGTTACGCATTCTTGTTATTTTTGGCTTAAATCTTATATTTTCTTGGATTAAGGAACGAGGATTTTATAATTCCCGAAACCAAGCTGGCCTTTTTCTCCATTTTCTGCGTTATGCCTGTTTGGACTTAGGCAGTTACATAGCTTGCTATGCGCCTGTTTTCATGCCTTGAAAATGAACAAAAATCCTACGCCCGGTTTCGGTTCTTATTTCATCCTCGTTCCTAAGCAAAAATAAGCTTTTGTGTAACGCCTGTTAAACTATTTTTCTAAAAAACGATAAGCATAATAAACCAGCATCTAAAATAGAAGTTATTTTTCTTGCAATACGCCAATATGCGGTAAATTAGAAGCTGCTCCATTCTTTTAAGCCATGAGGCGTTTGTTCAATTAAAATCGTATGAATATTTCGCTGACGGGCGAACGACAAGGCTTCCTCCCTGCCTAACACCATAAACAGGGTAGCTAAGGCATCGGCAGTCATGCTATTGGCATGAAACACCGTGGCAGATAGCAAGGCGTGCTGTACCGGCCATCCCGTTTTTGGATGAATGGTATGGGCAAAGCGTTGCTGATTGATTTCAAAAAAATTCCGGTAATTGCCGGAACTGGCCAGCCCCTGATTATCTAAATCCACAACGCGCCAGACTTCGCGTTTACCCGCTTCTGGTTTTTCAATCGCAATTTGCCAACTGTTAGCCTGTGCATTTTTGCCCTGCGCACGTATTTCACCGCCAATTTCCACCAGATAATTTTTCACCTGATGCTGTTCCAGCCACTGCGCCAAGCGATCAACCCCGTAGCCTTTGGCAATGGCGGATAAATCCACATATAAATCGGCATGATCTTTTTTTAAGGCGGGCGGATTGTTGCGGGTATGTAATTGCTGATAACCACAACGCGCCAGCACCGCTGTGATTTGTGCTTCATCCGGTATATGCTCAGCACGAATTTCCGGGCCGAAGCCCCATAAATTGACCAGTGGGCCAACGGTAATATCAAATGCGCCATCACTGTCCCGGCTTAATGCCAATGCCGTCTGAATAAGCTTTAATAAAGGCTCGGAAACGCTAATCCAATCGGTTGAGGGATTGGCATTAAAACGGGAAAGCTCTGAATCGGATAAATACGTGGAAAAATGCGCATTGACCATTTCCAGTTGCTTTTGCAGCCCGTTTTCGACTTGCGTTTGTGACAGGCCGGGCGGCGGATTAATAATTTTTACACTATAAGACGTGCCCATCGTCTGACCATGCAACTGCATCACGACAGGCGCAGCGTCTGGAGCATCCGGCGTACAGGCAGCCAGACTCAGCATGAACAGCAGCGCAACCAGGGATAACCCTTTAAGCGATTGAGAATCCATATAAAACAACCTAAAAAAAAGAAAAACCCACTTCAAACAAACGCTCCACCGCGCTGATATGATTTTTATCCATCAGAAATAAAATCACATGATCTTCTGATTTAATCACCGTATCGTGATGCGGCATAATCACCTCATCACCGCGTACAATTGCGCCAATGGTGGTTTGTGGCGGTAACTTAATATCCTCAATTTTCCTGCCCACCACCTTGGAAGAATTGCGATCCCCATGCGCAATCGCTTCAATGGCCTCGGCAGCGCCCCGGCGCAGAGCGTGTACCCGTACCACATCACCGCGCCGCACCCGCGCCAGCAGGCTGCCTATGGTGATTTGCTGGGGCGAGATGGCAATATCAATATTACTGCTCTCCACCAAATCCACATAACTGCTGCGATTGATCAAAGCCATCACCTTACGCGCACCCAGGCGTTTTGCCAGCATCGCGGCAAGAATATTGAGCTGATCATCATTGGTCAGGGCGCAGAAAATATCGGTTTCCTTGACATTGGCTTCCTTCAGCAGCGTTTCATCACCCACATCCCCTTCCAGCACGATCACCCGGTCAAATAAGGTTGAAACTTCAGCGGCGCGCTCGCTGTCATATTCAATCAGTTTAACGTGATAATGGGATTCCAGGCTTTCCGCCAGGCGTTTGCCGATATTACCTGCACCGCCAATCATCACCCGGCGTATGGGCTTTTCCAGTTTGCGCATCTCGCTCATGACTTTGCGCACATGCGGGGCCGCCGCCAGGAAAAACACCTCATCATCGGCTTCAATCACCTGCTTGCCTTCCGGGGTGATGGCGCGCCCCCGGCGGTAAATTGCCACGATACGGCTGTCAATATTGGGGATGTGATCATGCAGCGTGCGCAGCTCATGCCCAACCAGCGGGCCACCATAAAACGCCTTGGTCGCCACCAGTTGCACCTTGCCATCGGTAAAATCCTGCACCTGCAAGGCATCGGGATAATCAATCAGGCGTTGTATCGCCCGTGTTACCAGCATTTCCGGGCTGATATGCTCGCTGATGGAAAAGCCTTTTTCCTCAAATAACTGTGGATAACCCAGGTATTCGGGTTTACGCACGCGGGCAATGCGGTTGGTGATCTTAAATAAAATACGCGCAATCTGGCAGGCCACCATATTGGTTTCATCGCTGTTGGTGACTGCCAGCATTAATTCCGCATCCTCCGCCCCCGCCTGTTGCAACACATCGGGATGGGAGGCATGGCCATGCACGGTGCGTAGATCATAATGATTACGCAAATGATTCAAGGCTTTTTCATTACTGTCCACCACCGTGACATCATTGGCTTCATTGGCAAGATTTGCGGCAACCGAGCTGCCGACCTGACCTGCGCCGAGAATGATGATTTTCATAATTATTCCGTTTATTTTATGCTTTTAATGCGCGTTGCTAATCACAGGATAAACCCATTTGCGCTAAAACTGTTTTGATTTGTTCGGCTTCGGGGATTTGCAGGCGTTGTGCGTCCGTCAGGGCAAGGCACAGGAGTTCTTGTACGCGCTGGCTGTTTTTCCTTGCGTCCATTTGCCACAGCAACATGGCTAGTTGGGCGCGTGTAATCAGTAATGAGTGCACATCGCCAAGCTTCTCATAGACGGGAAGTTCTTCATGCTCACGAATCTTGAGCGCATCATCGAGTTGTCCGCGCGCTTGCAATATGTCGGCTATCTTCCCCGTGGTGACGGCTTTTGAGCGCACATCGCCGAGCTTTTCAAATGCAGGAAGCAGTTCATTCTTAAGAATCTTGAGCGCATCGTCGAGTTGTCCGCGCGCTTGCAATATGTCGGCTATCTTCCCCATGGTGATGGCTTTTTCGCGCACATCGCCGAGCTTCTCATAGACGGGAAGTTCTTCATGCTCACGAATCTTGAGCGCGTCGTCGAGTTGTCCGCGCGCTTGCAATATGTCGGCTATCTTCCCCATGGTGATGGCTTTTTCGCGCACATCGCCGAGCTTCTCATAGACGGGAAGCTGCTCTGTCTGTCGAATCTTGAGCGCGTCGT
>NZ_JAUCGJ010000022.1:63542-64160 GCF_030378065.1 Candidatus Venteria ishoeyi
GCTTCTCATAGACGGGAAGTTCTTCATGCTCACGAATCTTGAGCGCATCATCGAGTTGTCCGCGCGCTTGCAATATGTCGGCTATCTTCCCCGTGGTGACGGCTTTTGAGCGCACATCGCCGAGCTTTTCAAATGCAGGAAGCAGTTCATTCTTAAGAATCTTGAGCGCATCGTCGAGTTGTCCGCGCGCTTGCAATATGTCGGCTATCTTCCCCATGGTGATGGCTTTTTCGCGCACATCGCCGAGCTTCTCATAGATGGGAAGCACTTCATGCTCATGAATCTTAAGCGCGTCGTCGAGTTGTCCGCGCGCTTGCAATATATCGGCTATCTTCCCCATGGTGACGGCTTTTGAGCGCACATCGCCGAGCTTCTCATAGACGGGAAGCTCTTCATGCTCACGAATCTTGAGCGCATCGTCGAGTTGTCCGCGCGCTTGCAATATGTCGGCTATCTTCCCCATGGTGATGGCTTTTTCGCGCACATCGCCGAGCTTCTCATAGACGGGAAGCTGCTCTGTCTGTCGAATCTTGAGCGCGTCGTCGAGTTGTCCGCGCGCTTGCAATATGTCGGCTATCTGACCCATGGTGACGGCTTTTGAGCGCACATCGCCGACGT
>NZ_JAUCGJ010000022.1:64256-67678 GCF_030378065.1 Candidatus Venteria ishoeyi
AGCTTCTCATAGACGGGAAGTTCTTCATGCTCACGAATCTTGAGCGCGTCGTCGAGTTGTCCGCGCGCTTGCAATATGTCGGCTATCTTCCCCATGGTGACGGCTTTTGAGCGCACATCGCCGAGCTTCTCATAGACGGGAAGTTCTTCATGCTCACGAATCTTGAGCGCATCGTCGAGTTGTCCGCGCGCTTGCAATATGTCGGCTATCTTCCCCATGGTGACGGCTTTTAAGCGCACATCGCCGAGCTTCTCATAGACGGGAAGTTCTTCATGCTCACGAATCTTGAGCGCGTCGTCGAGTTGTCCGCGCGCTTGCAATATGTCGGCTATCTTCCCCATGGTGACGGCTTTTGAGCGCACATCGCCGAGCTTTTCAAATGCAGGAAGCAGTTCATTCTTAAGAATCTTGAGCGCATCGTCGAGTTGTCCGCGCGCTTGCAATATGTCGGCTATCTTCCCCATGGTGACGGCTTTTGAGCGCACATCGCCGAGCTTCTCATAGACGGGAAGCTGCTCTGTCTGTCGAATCTTGAGCGCATCGTCGAGTTGTCCGCGCGCTTGCAATATGTCGGCTATAATCCCTTTAAATACTGCTACATCAGCAATAGCACCGATATTTTCCATCGGGGGAATACATCGCTCCTGTAAAATAACGAGTGCTTGTTCTAGCTCACCCCGAGCAATCAGAATATCAGCAATTTTACGTTCTGTGACGGCTTTTTCGCGCACATCGCCGAGCTTCTCATAGACGGGAAGTTCTTCATGCTCACGAATCTTGAGCGCATCGTCGAGTTGTCCGCGCGCTTGCAATATGTCGGCTATCTTCCCCATGGTGACGGCTTTTGAGCGCACATCGCCAAGATTATCATAAACGGAAAGTGTTTTTTTCAGTTGCTTAAGTGCAGTCTCAATATCACCTTGATCAACTTTTATATCGGCAATTTCTACAAAGCAAGTGGCTTCACTTCGGCGATTATCTACTTGCTGATAAAGCTTTTGTGCTTGTTCCAGATCCGCTAAAGCCTGTACGTTTCCCCCCAGATTTTGATAGAGTCGTCCACGTTCCAGTAATAAACTGGCATCATGGTTTTGAACCCCGCCTTGATCTTTTAAGTAATCACTGATGCGCTTAATCCGTGCTTGCCGCTGTGCGTAACTGGCGCTACTTCTGTCAAGTTCCTTGCTTAGGTCTTTACGTAATTCTGGCATTTTAACAATACTGAAATCCAGCACTGCCGCACGCCATGCCCAAAAATCAGCCGCTTGTTGCGCAAAAGTTTTCAGCGCAGTTTCAGATAACCAGAAAATCAGCGTTGCAGGGCAATGTTCGGCAATTTGCTCGCGGTGATAATTCAAACCCTGAAAAAAATCAGCCTGCCATGCCTGACAGCTATCCAGACCGGTTACATTTAATACCGCGTGTTGCTTGCCGAGTTGATAAAGTTTGTTTTCAAAGTGGGAAAAATCAGACATTTTCTGGCTGACCTGGTAGCAGGTAGCGGCAATCTGTTGTTGCTGAAATGCGATCAACTTATCGCGGTAAATCATATCATTGTATTGGGCAATGATTAGAGAAAAGCCTTTATGGTTTTTTAACAAGCGTTGTAAACGCAACCAGGCTCCACTGTGAAGAGATTCCAGCGGAAAATTGATGACATCTTCACTCATGTTTCATTCGCGTGGGCTTCAGCAAGCGCGCTCTGGTAACTGGGCAGGGTACGAATGACAGGGTGGCTGTTCCACCAATAGCTGTTATATTCCAACAGGCTGAGGTTATATAACAGGGTGCGGCTACGCTCGGCATTGTGGCTGCGGCGGGGTTCACGATCAATTTCAACCAGAAGTTGGTAATCTTCCTTATCCAGTAAACGACGATAGTCGGTTGCAAGCTGGGCGATTGCCAGATTGATTGCGTTTTCATCAAAATAGTCACCCTCTGCGCTGCCAAACGCATAGTTGAGCAGACGCAACAGGTCTCGCGGGTGTCCACCTGATGCCTGAATCAGTTTTTCCACGCTGGCTTCATTATCAAATAATTCAGGCGCAGCGCGGCGATACAGCATATTAGACAAGGTGTTATAACCTTCAGCAAGGCGCTGTCCTTCGGCCTCGTGTAGTTTTATCATGGGGAGCTTAAAAATATTGGGGAAAATCTGATTGATTTGCCCATGTTCATAAATCAGATGTATTGGCGCGCAGTAAATAAACAAGCCGTGAATTTCCTGCAACTGATAGGCATCACTGACAAAAAAACGGTCACTGTCTTTCTGATTGAGTCTATCAGTGCCATCCACGACAAACAGCAGTTTACGCCCGGCATTTTTTTTACGTATTTGCGTTTCTGCTGCACTAATTAGTTGATTAAAGCCTTCGGCAAACTCTTTGAAATGGTTTTTTACTACCTTGCGTAATTCTTCCTTATAGGTGGAGTTGAGACGAAAAGCGGTATTAATTTCTGCAAATAATTTTGCCAGCCAGGGAATGCCGCCTTCGGCTTTGACCCCTGTTTTTATTTCTGCGGCAAATTGTTTTGTCTGTTCGTGTTTTTCAATACGTTCCTTAAACCAGTTTTCCAGGTTTTCCAGAAAAATCCGGTCAATTGTAATCGCATTTTTCTGCAAATCAGCCAGTAACGCGCGCGCCAGCGCCAGCAATACATCCGTGTATTGTAAATTATGAATATCAAGGTCTTTAAGCGCATCCAGTTGCACGACAAAATAACGTGCGGGATCGGCAAGGCGAGCGGAGACACGACGCAATTCCGTACTTTTACCACCACCACGATGACCGCAAAATAAAATATAACGGCGATCTTTGGGTTCAAATTTCATTTCCCAATTACGTGAATCAATACCCAGTGGACGTAATAAAGCGTTATAGCTAAATTGTTCACCCCGCGCTGCATCCGTTTTAACAAAACGTGGATCATCAAATGCCAGCGGCTCGTCGAATCTCAGGCTTTCGCCTACTTCCCAGATGGTTTTAGGTACATCATAAGTCATCATTTTACTTCTAAATGGTTAAAAGTTGCTATAAAGGGGGGGGGAATAAGTATGACTTAGAATCTACAAATTCCCAATCTATTCAATAGACAAGCCAGTATATTTACTTATTAATGGCTTATCCATAGCATCTTGCTGTTTCTGGTATTCTCTCGTTCAGGCTATCATTCATTACTATGAATGACTGCCTTTAGTAGCTAAGTCTTTAATTATATTAGATAATTGCAGGCAACCATAATAATCAATAATAAATACAGGAAAGGCACTTAAAACGGCTACTTGATTATTAGGTTGAATATATTGCTTTAACTGTGCTTCAAATATAGTTAGCTGAGGTATAAATTTGGTGGGTAAAATATATTTACCTGAAATGAGATAATACATTTTTTTACAATGTTCAGTAAGTAAGACTGCCCAG
>NZ_JAUCGJ010000023.1 GCF_030378065.1 Candidatus Venteria ishoeyi
GAATGCTCAAATTTATAACTTGAAATGGCATGTTTTTAATATTAAGCACTAAAATTCATGTTTAATATAAAATATAAAAATACCACTCCATATAAATCAATAGGTTATAAAATACATCTTATAGAATTAGCACCCAGTGAAAAGTGAAAAGCCTTGTATCTCGATGTTCAAATTAGCATACTGAGCTTACTATACTGGAATATTAGAGTTCCATAATTTGAACATCGAGTGTATAGAATTTACTTAAGCTGAACTCGATGTCACTCCATTTAGCACTACAGCTATTTCTAAATTTCATTCAGCGTCTTTAGCACTGAATGAAATTTACTTTTGCCGCCACTGCCCCAGATTATTCTGATACCACCAACCGCGTTGCGCATTGCTGATCCAGCGCTGGGAAAAAGTATCCTGAATCTGCACTATCCATTCCGGGTGTTTATTGGCATTGGCAATGGCTTGATACAAAGCCATGCGATCCTGATTATCTGCTGTTACCGCTTTCTTAATACGATTACGATCACGCAGTGGAATTGCATTAGGCTTGCGTATACTAAGCAGGCCATCATGTGTTAAACCCAACGCACCTTTACTGAAATAAGGACGCAAGGTCTTAAAACGTTGTGCCATACTATTTTTAATACGCTGGATTTTTGGTGTAGAAACACTAAAATAGACATCCGCAGCTTGCGCTTCTGTCACCATCCAATCTAATAAACGAATGGCTACTGTGGGCGTGGTGGGCAAATGACTTTGTGGTGCAGGTTTTTCAGGGGGTGTTGAGGATTTTTCCCCGGAAGTTTGCGGTGCTTGCTCACTTTCTGGCTGTTGCCAGACTTCCCGAATCAAGGTATCCGCAGCGCGTTCAGCCGCAGCTGCGGGAAAATAGACATTAATAGTGACACAAGCGCCGAGCAATAAACTCAGCACGGCGAGCGTCAAAAATTGTATTTTTAATCGGGGCAGTTTTAACATGGGCTTGGCTCCTGTTATGATGATTTCCATTTTTTGTCCAGACAATTTTCTATTTTCGACTGGTTTTGATAAAAGGACAAGTTTTAATGTCTTTTCCAAGTTTTAAACGCAGGCATTTATATCAATATTATTTATTAACTCGCCTCAATCGCCCCATTGGTATTTATTTATTATTATGGCCAACCTTATGGGCTTTGTGGATAGCGGGTGAGGGGCGGCCTGACTGGGGCATTGTTTTGGTGTTTGTGTTGGGTGTCATTATTATGCGTTCTGCCGGTTGCGTGATTAATGATTACGCAGATCGACATATCGATAATAAAGTCAGTCGCACTCGTGAGCGACCACTGACCAGTGGCGCAATCAGTACAGAAGAAGCACTGACCGTATTTGTGATATTAATCGTGCTGGCTTTTTTACTGGTACTCACCCAAAATTTATTCACCATTTTATTATCTTTTGGCGCACTATTTTTAGCCGTCTTATACCCGTTTATGAAACGCTTCACGCATTTGCCGCAGGTTTTTCTTGGCGCGGCTTTTTCCTGGGCAATTCCCATGGCTTTTGCCGCGCAAACTGCTACTGTGCCTGATGTTGCATGGTGGCTTTTTTTCAGTACCTTATTATGGATAGTGGCCTATGATACGCAATATGCCATGACTGACAGAGAAGATGATTTAAAAATCGGGGTGAAATCCACTGCTATTTTGTTTGGCAACGCAGACCGCCTGATTATCGGCTTATTACAGACAACACTGCTGATTTCTTTTGTTGTTCTGGGTATTTTTTATTTACAGGCCAATCTGATTTATTATCTGTGTCTGGCAGGTGCCGCAGGATTTGCTTTGTATCAACAATATTTAATTCATCAACGTAAAGCCAGTGCTTGTTTTCAGGCATTTTTAAATAATCATTGGTTGGGCATGATGATTTTTCTGGCTTTGCTGGGGCATTACAATCTGAGTTCAATATAAAAAAATTCCGGCGTAGCTGATAAAGCCACGCCGGAGTATTTAGCATTAGGCAGTAACTGGGATGACGAAAATCTCTCAACACCACAAGCAAAAACCAGTCCCATTTTTATTTCTTCTAATGTTAAGCATAACTCAGGTTAAATATCAGGAAACACAATACCCTGATAAATTTCCAACAGGGTTAAGTCTGTATTCATTATCGGTAGAAATAAGCTGCTTTTGGTTTCGTTGTATTCATGTAACACCCATTCCTTATTATCAGCACGGCGGAAATGCTCCACCCTGATATTTTCTGAATCAACCAGAATATAGTCATGTAATGTTGTGATACTGCGATATGAGGCAAATTTATCGCCTCGATCATAATCGCGGGTGCTGGGGGATAAAATCTCAAAAATCACAACAGGATTCAGTAAAGTGCGTTGCTGGTCGCTTAATTCCGGTTCACCACAAAATACTGAAACATCCGGGTAAGTATCCAGTCCTGTTGGCGTTTGAATACGCATGTCACTATTCATAGGCTGACATGGTTTACCGCGCAAAGACTGACTTAAACTGGATAAAATATTGACAGATAGCCGCGCATGGTTAAAGCTGCCGCCTGACATGGCAAAAATTTCACCTTGAAAGAACTCGTGCTTATGATTGCTTTGTTCCTCCCACGCCAGATAATTTTCGCGGGTGGTGTTTTGTTTGATAGCTTGCTGCATCTGCACCCCTTTGTTTCATCGGTTTATGAGTATAGCAAAAATGCCCATTGTCCATAGGAGTGAGAATTTTATAACTTCAGCAACTTGGCTGGTCTTTTTCTCCATTTTCTGCGTTGTGAAAACAGTTACATAGCTTGCTATGCGCCTGTTTTCATGCCTTGAAAATGAATAAAAATCCTGCGCCCAGTTTCTGTATTTATTTCATCCTCACTCCTTAGTTTAGATCTGATTGGCATACAGATGCGTATACACACCACGTTTTTCTAATAATTGCTGATGGCTGCCGGTTTCAATGATCTGCCCCGCTTCAAAGACAATGATACGATCTGCTTGTTTTACGGCACTGAGGCGATGGGCAATAATCAAGGTGGTTTTATCTTGTAAATAATTCTGCAATGCTTGGTGTAAACGCTGCTCTGTATCAGCATCCAATGCAGAGGTTGCTTCATCCAGAATAACCGCTTTGGGTTGTGCTAATACCATACGCGCAACGGCAACGCGCTGTTGTTGTCCGCCGGATAAGCGCATACCATGACGCCCTAAGATGGTTTCCAATCCTTGGGGCAGGGCTAAGACAAAATCTTCAAGTTGCGCAATACGCAAGGCTTCCCATAATGCGGTTTCGGAATGCTGTTTTCCCAGTGTTAAATTCATGCGCAGGCTGTCATTAAACATGGCAGGGTGTTGCAATACCGTAGCCATCTGTTCACGCACTGCCTCAAAACCGGTTTCGGTAACAGGCGTGTCATTAAAATAAATTTGGCCTTTTTGTATAGGGTATAAACCCAGTAATATTTGTGCCAAAGTCGTTTTACCAGCACCGCTGGCACCCACCAGTGCAACTTTTTCTCCCGCACGGATATCTAATGATACATTGTGTAGCGTCCATTCATTCTCAGCACGTTGTTCCGGGTGATAGGCAAAATGAATATTTTCCAGACGAATGGCAATCGCTGAATCATGTTGAAAAGGGTCTTGCTGCTGCGGATAATGCTTTTCCCATTGCAGTTCAAATAACTGGTTCACGCGCTGCAATGCTGCTTTTGCCGCATGATATTCGTATTGAATATTTAATACTTCCTGTATGGGGCCGAGCATGAACCAGAGATAACCAAAAATTGCCATCATTTGCCCGATAGTGAGATCGGAAAATAGTATCATCAGCAGGCCGATAGCACGGAAAGTATCAAAACCAAATAAAAAAATATTAAATGAAAAACGTGCGGCGGCATCGGTTTTCCAGGTATAGGCAATGGAGTGATCCTTGATTTTTTTAGCACTACGCGCCAGACGTTGCAAATAATATTGTTCACGGTTATAAGCACGAATTTGCTGGATGCCTTCCAGGGTTTCGCTCAGCGTTTCCTGAAACAAGGCATAAGCATTGTTTTCCTTTTTTTTCAGGTGTTTGACTTTACGCCCTAATACCGTTGTGCTGTAAATCACCAGGGGATTAAACAATAAAATAAACAGCGCCAGTTGCCAGTTTAACCATAGCAATACCATTGCGGTGCCAATAATGCTGAATATGGCGACCAGTAGTTTGCTGATACTGCTGCCAATAAAACTATCCAGGGTGTCTAAATCCGTTACCAGGTGCGCGGTGAGCTTGCCACTGCCCAGGCGCTCATATTCGCTCATTGCTACTTGTTGTAAATGGCCGATTAATTGTTTGCGAATCCGGTAGACTACGGTTTTGGAAATGATGGTAAATTGGCGCATTTGCGCAACGCCCAGCAACATTGCGCTAAAACGTAAGGTCACTGTTAAAGCGGTAATAAACACAATATAGAGCGTTGCACTATGCCAGCTTTCCGGAAAAAATACCTCTACCCAGGCGACAAGCGCGCCGGGCTGTTTTAAAACAACTTCATCCAGTAATAAAGGAATCAGCAGGGGAACGGGGACACTTAATAGTGTTGCAAAAATGGCAATAAGATTTGCCAGTAATAAGGGTTTTTTATGTTGCAGCGCGATGTGCAGGATATGTGACCATTGCCACGCTTGCGGCTTGCTGAAATGGGGAGACGTATCGACTGAATCATCAGGCGTAAGCTTGGTTGCTGAAGACATTAAAGAAACCAGAACAGGCGAATAAGAAAAAAATACACAATAATTTTATTCTGCTGTGCGCGGTGTAAAAGTTGAATCGGTAACAACGGGTTGTTCAAGCTTGTTGCTCTCTTTCTCTGTTTGCTTATGCAGAGGGTTGTGTTTTTTTAAGCGTTCAAGTAAGTCCTTAAATGAAAAATAGCCCGTAAATACATTGCCATCTTCAAAGATTAAAGTGGGTGTACCCAGTATTTTCAGGCTTTCCCCTAAAAAAAACTGTTGATCAACCGGATGCTCACAGGTTTGTATGTCTAATAAAAGCCCATCTCTGGCATCGTTTAATGCTTGTTTACGATCTTTGTCACACCACACGGCTAAAGTCTGTTCATAATCCATGCCTTCCAGGCCATTTTTGGGAAATGCCAGATAACGTACCCGAATACCCGCTTTACGCAGCTTAGGAATATCTCTATGTAGCATGGCGCAAAATTCACAATTAATGTCAATAAAAACCGTTAAAGTATAACGTTTTTCACCGATTTCCGGATAAATAATCATATCCTTTTCATCCAGCAAATGGAGTGTTTGCTGGCGCACCTGCGCATATTGTACGGGAGAAAATTTTTCTGCTATTGCGTTAAATAGTAAATCATCACGCACTGACATGCTGGCATCTTGCGTAATTTGAAAAATATAAGGCCCTACCACGGTTTCGTAGGCTTCAATTAAGTCTGTCGCCGGGCGTACTTCCAGATCTTCGGCCTTAAAGTGCACCAGACCCGAAGCATAAATACTTTTCAATAATGCGCTTTTAACGGCTTCAGAAGCAGGTGGTGGAGAGGTGGCAGATACGATGGCTGGATGTAACAGCAATAACAGCAAACCCATAACGACACCAAGATAACTTATGCTTTGCAGCCAGCTTTGTTGTTGTCGCATATTGTTTGGAATCACTATCATGGATATGTGCTCAAATTTTATTTTTATGTGGGTTGTAAAACGTTAGCATTTAGCTCCAGGCAATTCAACTCAATTCCTAAGGCAGTGGATCGGCATCCAATACAAAGTTAACCAATTTTATGTCTTCGCCACGTTGTAATTGCAACTGAAACGGGCTGCCTGTTTTTCCGCGCAACTGCCTGCGTACCCAAAACAAATCTTTAGTTGTGACACTTTTAGCATTGACTTGTAATAGCTGATCACTGGCTTTGATATCGGCTTGACTGGCAGCTGTACCCGGTTTGACATCAAATACCCAGAGTTTGTCATGATGCGCAACCAGGCGCATACCTGATTTATTCGCTTCATCACGCTGCTCACAATGTTCACATTTTTTTAATCGAATTTGTAAGTTAGGAAAATCCAGTAAAACATGGTGCCGCCGGAGAAAACCAATACCCAGTGCATTTTCTTCGGTTTCAGAAAAAACCAGGTTTTGATATGCCAATGTCCCAAGTTTCAAGTTTTTCAGGCGAATATCACGGGTTTCACTGCGCCCATTTAAGGTGACAACTTCTGATGATTTTTTAGAGGCGATAAGGTTTTGTTGTTTTAATTGCCCAATCAGTAATTGCCGCATTTGTCCCGTACCCAGATCACCGGTATCCAGTACAAAAGCTAATTTTGAACCTAATAACTCAACCGGTACTTGTGGACGTTTTCTTGCAGACCAGCGTATGGGTAATGTCACATCCGCAGCAAATGCCGGTGGTTTTTCTTTGGCGGAAAAAGCACGAATGCGGTGCTTTTCAAAATCCAATTCCCAACGATACTGATGCAAGAAGGCGCTGCCTAGTAAACCATGAAATTCAATCCCCACAAAAGGCCAGAGACTTTCCAAATCCAAGGTGCTGTAAGGATAGGGGTTGGCAATTTCCAGTTTACCTAATTGCATGGGGCTTGCCGGGTAATAGTCGAGGTCGATTTCTCCGGTTGGGGTTTTGGCTTTCAGCTTATCCACTGTGCTGCCCAGTTGTTTTGCAACTGCCTCAAGTGCTAGTTTTTCTCCCAGCAAAGGTTTCAAGCTTTCATCCAGCACCACCAGCGTGGAACCACTGTCAAGCAGAAACAGGTATTCTTTGCCTTGTAACTGCACGGGTACAAAAATACCATTGCTATGGGTAATAAACTGATGCTCAAAAACGGGTTCAGTTGCAGATACTGTGGTACTGAACAATAAAATAAATAAAACTAAACGGGTGAGGTATTTTTGAATCATAAGCCTTCAATCATCGTTATATATAAAATTTTTCAGCGCAGCACGCTGAAAAATTTTATTACAGACCAAAAATAGTACGTTTGATATTTTTACGAATTTCTTTTTCATCCTGCCAGGTGAGCAGGCCGGTTTCCAAATCAATCAGTTTTAGGGTGAATTTATAATAAACATCGCGGGTACTTTTGCTGCCTTTAGTAATGCTGCTGAGATTGCCGTGTATCATATATTGCGCACCAAGTTGACGCATTTTAGGTGTAGCGGTATTGATATTGACCATGCCGCCGCCATGCTGATAAGCCAGTTCTTTGCGGACGGCATCACGGCTTGCTTTATCAAGAAACTGAAATTTACCGGAACGCAGCAATTTATTCACAATGCTGTCGGTAATGGATTCCATGTCAATATGCTCAGTGGTTTTATTGCGCACGGTATCAACAAATAAAACCGGGCGTTGCTGTGTTGTTATTTGTTGCACCACTGGAAATGTCAATAGTGAATCCACCATTTTAGCAGCAATTTGTTGTAAATCAGTGGAGCCAAATTGAATATCCACGGTTTCCACCGCTGTAGGATCGCCATATTGCACTGTGCTGGTACAGCCACTTAACATTATCGCGCAGGTCAAGAGCAAGGAATAAAAAAAACGCATATCTGTGTACCTCTAAGGTAATGAGCAGAAAGTGAAATTAAAGCTTATTTTTTTGTACTTTAAGGTACAAAAAAATAAGTTAATCTGAGTTTGACGTAAGATTTTGTGGCATTTTCACCAAATAGCCAGAATATTTAACTTGTATTTTTTTGTGGTAGCCTCATGTATCTGGGATTGTCGGTGCCGTATCTGTTTATTTATTATATAACCTGAAGATTAAAAAAATGTCCAATAGTCTGTTACTCGTCGCTCACGGGAGCCGACGTGAAAGCTCCAATGATGAAGTTCGGCATGTTGCCATGCAATTGCAGCAACAATTGAATAAACCAGACATTGAGGTGTATTGCGCTTTTTTGGAGCTGGCATCCCCCTCTATTGCTGAAGGACTCAAGCACTGTATTGAAACAGGTACTCAACAAGTAACGGTGTTACCTTATTTTCTTTCTGCGGGTCGACATGTCAGTACAGATATTCCAGCTATCATCAAAGAAGTACAAGCACTGTATCCTGATGTGGACATTCAGATTATACCGCACTTGGGCGCTGCCACGGCCATTCCAGAAGTGTTGGCGCAACTAACCATTAAACGCATAAATGCCAGCCTATCAAGCACACAAAAGCCTGAAAATATATGTTAGACACCTGTTGATTTTGAGCAGATTCTGTTGAAAGTCAACAATGTTTTTTATTGAAATGAGAAAAGGCATAAAAAATACCAGATAGACTCTTTTATTATCAGTAATTTACAATAAAGTAATGGCTGGCATGTTATATGCGCTTTGAAACGCAAAATAGTTAATAAAATATCAATTAGTGTTTTGGAGAGCCCTGATGAAACAATATATGAAAAAAATACCAACAGGATTTACGATTGTCGAATTAATGGTTGTTGTTGCAGTAATTGGTGTACTAGCCAGTATTGCTATTCCTATTTACCGGGATTATATTGATCGTGGTAAGGTCTCTGAGGCGATGCAGCTCTTATCCGGCGTACGCATACCCTTGCAGGAGTATTTAATCGAGCGCGGAACCTGGCCCAGTATTGAGACGGTTGGCGCTAAAGGGCAAGGTAAATACACCACAAGTATTGTATCAGGAAAATATGTTAAGGATAGTAAAAACGTTTATTATGCGGAAGCGACAATGCGGGGTGATTCTTCTACAAGCATTGGTGGCAAGAAAGTCAGAATGATTTACCTGCCAGGAGCGCGTGACTGGGATTGTACCGTGGAAGATATTGATGCTAATGAAGCATTGGATTACCGTTATTTACCCTCTGCCTGTAAAGATTGAATATCAAGGTGCATATTTTCCAGGTCAGCCAACACAAAAGTAGCTTGAGCACCTATACCACCTACCGTACCTGGATTACATAATATGCAGGTGCCTGCCTTGATAGTTTCAATGCTACGGATTTCTGCACGGTGGTTATGTCCGCAGCAAACTAAATCATAGTCCCCGGTCACAGCCATGGCTTTGGCGTAATGGGGATAATGTACAAGGAAAATGCGTTGTCCGGCAAGTTCTAGCGAGGCATCCTGCCCATAATAGTGAATCAGGCTGTCTGTTTTATGAGACAGCCTGGATAAAGCATACAAATCCCCGGTATTATTGCCGTGAATCACATGAACGGGTAATTCAAATTTTTGAATTTTTGCCAGCGTACTTGGTGCAACCACATCGCCACAATGCAACACAGCTTCCGCGCCCTGTGCTTTGGCGCTGGCAACTGCTGCACATAGCACGGGGATATTGTCATGGCTGTCGGAAAGAATACAAATACGCATTAAATGCCCTTAAAAATGTGGTTTTTCTGGCGTTTTCTGAAAACGTTCCAGACTGGCTAAAATTTCCTGTTTTGCCACATCCAGCCCATCCCAGCCTTGAATTTCAACCCATTTGTTATTTTCAATATCTTTATAATGATTAAAAAAGTGGGCAATGCGCTTTAACAAGGTTTCCGGCAGGTCATCAATTGTTTTAACGCCACGATAATCTGTACAAACCTTATCAATCGGCACAGCTAAAATTTTAGCATCAGGCCCGGATTCATCCGTCATTTTCAATACGGCTAAAGGGCGGCAGGTAATAACGGAACCACTGATAACAGGAATGGGGGTTAATACCAGTACATCAACCGGATCACCGTCTTCAGAGAGGGTATGGGGAATATAACCATAATTACAAGGATAATGCATGGCGGCATTCATAAAACGATCAACATACATCGCGCCAGTATCGTGATCCACTTCATATTTTACTGGATCGCTGTGCGCGGGTATTTCAATAATGACATTAACTTCTTCTGGTACCAGTTTTCCTGGACTGACTCGATCTAAATTCATAACGCAATACCCCTCATCCTGAAAAAACAAAAGCCCTTCATTATGCCAGTCATACCAGCCATATGAAACAATTATTAATAATTTTTTTGCCGTATTAAATGCAGCTTGTTAAAATCTGGCGTTACCCAAAAGCTTCACAATGTGCTTTAAGGTACAAAAAACCGCGTTTTACGCCACGCTGATTTTTGGCTGATTTGCCAAAAATATTTTTTGATTATTATTAACAACGGAGTCTGGTATGCCCTCAACCCCTTCCAAAGCCCTGGAAACCTTTGACAATCCTCAAACTGATCGAGACTATACCATCCGTATTCGTATGCCGGAGTTTACCTGCTTATGTCCAAAAACCGGACAACCTGACTTTGCAGAACTGCATCTGGAATATGTACCGGATGCGCTGTGCGTGGAACTTAAAGCGCTGAAAAATTATATCTGGTCTTACCGCGATGAAGGTGCGTTTCATGAAGCGGTGAGCAATCAAATTTTGCAGGATTTGGTCGCAGCCTGTCAGCCACGTTTTATGCGTCTGCGCTCAGAATTTAACGTGCGTGGCGGCGTTTATACCAGTGTTGTGGTGGAACACCACGCGCCAAATTGGCAAGCAGCGCCCGTTGTGCAATTACCATGAGCCACGAAGTCAGCGCAACAGGCAAAAATGCCATTGTTTTGCTCAGTGGTGGCCTGGATTCTACAACCGTGTTAGCCATTGCAAAAGTACAGGGCTTTCAGGTGTACGCCTTATCTTTTTCTTATGGGCAACGTCATCAACAGGAACTGGAATGCGCCAGACACATTGCCAAACAGCAAAATGTCGTGGAGCATCGCACTGCTCAGTTAGACTTGGCTTTATTTGGCGGCTCTGCACTTACTGATGATATTGAGGTACCGAAAACTGCTGCCGCGCAGCAGATTGGGCAAAAAATCCCCATTACTTACGTGCCTGCACGCAATACCATCTTTTTATCCTATGCCTTGGCATGGGCGGAGGTCTTACCGGCCCAGGATATTTTTATTGGCGTTAATGCACTGGATTTCAGTGGTTATCCTGATTGCCGCCCGGATTATATTGCAGCCTTTGAACATATGGCGAACCTGGCAACGCGCCTGGGTACTGAAAGTGGGATGCCGCTGAAAATTCATACCCCGCTGATTAAGCTCAGCAAAGCGCAAATTATTCAACAAGGGTTGGAATTGGGCGTGGACTACGGACAAACCAGCACCTGCTATGCGCCACAAGCAGATGGCAAACCCTGCGGGGAATGTGAAGCCTGCCGCCTGCGTCAGCGCGGTTTTAAACAATTAGGTCTGAGCGATCCGCTATTATCCTAAACGGTTTACGGTTTACGGTTTACGGTTTACGGTTTACGGTTTACGGTTTACGGTTATATTTTTAGAAATTTCAGGTGTTGTCAACTGCTTATTGGCAACTGATAACCATAAAGTGCTAAGTTTCATCAAATCCAGGTTAGGTAACTCACAAGAAATAACACCCCCGTAGCGCGCAGGATTTTTATCTGTTTTCAAGGCGTGAAAACCGGCGCATAGTGAGCTATGTAACGGTTTTTACAACGCGGAAAACGGGTAAAAAGACCAGCGAAATGGAGGGGTATTCGCTGCGAGTTACCTTAAAATAACGGAAAAACGAAATGACATCCCAAACTTTTTACTGGCACGATTATGAAACCTTTGGTCGCAGCCCACAGCGGGACAGGCCAGCGCAATTTGCCGGCATTCGTACCGATATGGATTTTAATATTATCGGTGCGCCTTTGATGGTGTATTGCAAACCCGCCAATGATTTTCTGCCGGAACCGGGGGCGTGTTTATTAACCGGTATTACCCCGCAAATCTGTCTGGAAAAAGGGCTGTGTGAAGCAGACTTTATCAGCCGTATTCATGCCGAATTCAGTCAACCTGGCACCTGTGGCCTGGGTTATAACAGCCTGCGTTTTGATGATGAAGTCACGCGCAATACCTTATACCGCAACTTGTTTGATCCCTACACCCGGGAATATCAAAATGGCAACTCGCGCTGGGATTTAATCGACATGGTGCGCCTGACCTACGCCCTGCGCCCGGAAGGTTTTGAATGGCCCTTGCGTGAAGACGGAAAGCCCAGTTTCAGGCTGGAGCACTTAACCGCAGCTAATGGCATTGTGCAGGAAGGCGCGCATGATGCTTTGGTGGATGTCAAGGCCACCATAGAACTGGCTAAACTGATTAAAACTCGGCAGCCGCGTTTATACCAATGGGTATTTGATAATCGTGGCAAAACTGCTGTCGCAAACTTACTGGACTTGCATGAGCAAAAACCCGTGTTGCATACTTCGCGCATGTTTCCGGCGGAATATGGCTGCACTACCATGATCATCCCATTATGTGCCCATCCCAGCATCCGCACCCAGATTATCTGCTGGGATTTACGTTATGATCCCGCGCCTTTATTTGAGCTGGATGCAGAAAAAATTACCACACTATTGTTTACCCGCAAAGCTGATTTGCCGGAAGACAGCCCGCATATCGCCTTGAAAACCGTGCACAGCAATAAATGTCCGGTATTGGCTCCGCTGAATGTCTTACGCGAAGGCAATGCTGAGCGCATTCAACTGGATATGCAACAATGCCAACGCCATGCCGAGCAGTTACAAGAAGCGAGCGCAACATTAAAAAGTAAATTACAACAAGTATTTGCAAGCCATGAATTTGAAGCCCCAAGCGATCCAGACCTCATGATTTACAGCGGTGGTTTTCTCAGCTCGCAGGATAAACGCCAACTGGAAAAAGTACGCCGCCTGTCACCACAAAAACTGGCAACAGCATCACCTGATTTTGCAGACAAACGCCTGCCGGAAATGCTGTTTCGCTACCGCGCCCGCAATTATCCGGAAACCCTGAACCCAACTGAACGTGCACGCTGGGAAATTTATCGCAGCCGACGTCTGACAGAAGCTGATGGTAGTGCCAGCTTGAATTATGAGCAATATCAAACAGAACTGGCACAACAACAAGCAGATTCCACACTCTCCAAAGCAAAAAAACAGCTATTGAGCGACCTGAAAGCTTATGCTGAAATAATTGTAAATCCTGTCTAATAGGAGTCTGTTATACTGCCGCTTTTTTTATCAAAAAGGATGATTTTTCCAGACCATGGATACCAACATGACGCCCATAGAAAAACGGGCAAGCACCGCATTAAGCGGCATTATGGCCTTGCGTATGCTTGGGCTGTTTATGATTTTGCCGGTTTTTTCCTTATATGCGCAGCAACTACCTGATGTAACACCCACTTTAATCGGTTTGGCGATTGGCATCTATGGCCTGACCCAAGGTCTGTTGCAAATTCCCTTTGGTCTGTTATCTGATCGCATTGGACGCAAACCCGTTATTATCGGTGGTTTATTAATTTTTGCGCTGGGTAGCGTGGTGGCGGCACAGGCGCAAGACATCTGGATGATTATTGTAGGGCGCGGCTTGCAGGGTGCAGGCGCGATTGCCGCTGCATTGATGGCTTTAACCGCCGATCTCACCCGCGAAGAACATCGCATGAAAGCGATGGCAACAATCGGCATGAGCATAGGCATGGCATTTTTGCTGGCGATGATTGCCGGCCCGATTATTAACCAATGGATAGGCGTGCCGGGTATTTTCTGGTTGATTGCCGCTGGCGCGATTGGCGGTATCGGCATCGTCATCTGGGTAGTGCCTACGCCGCTGCACACGCGGGTACATCGTGATGCGGAAACCGTACCTGCACAACTGGGGCAGGTCTTAAAAGATGCACAGTTATTGCGTCTGGATGTCGGTATTTTAACTTTACACGCACAATTAACAGCCTTATTTGTCGTATTTCCACTGGCTTTGCATAACAATGTCGGGCTGGCTGTTGCCGAGCATTGGAAAGTCTATTTGCCCGTGATGTTATTATCCATTATTAGTTTAATACCATTGGTGATTTACGCCGAAAAATATCGCCATATCAAACTGGTATTCAGTGCCATGATTGCGCTGCTGACAGTAACTAGCCTGGCATTTTCAGGATTCCATAATGACTTATGGGTTATGGGTCTTTTATTGTGGCTGTTTTTTACCGCCTTTAATGTGCTGGAATCCATTTTGCCTTCGCTGGTCAGTAAAATTGCGCCGCCGGATAACAAAGGCACGGCAATGGGCATGTATTCCACCAGCCAGTTTCTTGGGGCTTTTATCGGTGGTCTTTGTGGTGGCTGGTTGTATCACCACAGCGGTTTTGCCGCCGTGTTCTGGTTTTGCGCAGGGATTAATCTGATTTGGCTGCTGC
This sequence comes from Candidatus Venteria ishoeyi, assembly GCF_030378065.1. Lineage (GTDB taxonomy): Bacteria > Pseudomonadota > Gammaproteobacteria > Beggiatoales > Beggiatoaceae > Venteria > Venteria ishoeyi. The sequence goes on from NZ_JAUCGJ010000023.1 coordinate 14,215, forward strand.
TGGCTGTTACTATGAGGCAACCCACTTATTTCACCAGTTATCTGCTGAAAATTGCACCAATGAACACGCAAGAGGCCACAGTTTTGCATCAACAACTGATAGCGATAGAAGGTGTTGCGCAAGCGGTGGTCATTTGCGAAGATGAAGTTGCATATTTGAAAATTGATTCTAAAAAACTCAATTTTTCAGCACTGGACGCTTATTCAGTTTAACTTTAGAAAAATCTTTAATTTTTCTAAAAAATCAGGAGTATATAAAACATGGCAAGAGGCGTAAACAAGGTTATTTTAATTGGACGCATAGGTAAAGACCCGGAAGTGCGTTACACGGCAAGCGGTTCTGCAATGGCAAATATCACACTTGCTACAAATGATGTCTGGACGGATAAACAAAGTGGGGAGAAGCAGGAACGCACAGAATGGCATCGCATAGTATTTTTTAGCCGACTTGCAGAAATTGTCGGAGAATATCTGCGTAAAGGCAGTCAGGTTTATATCGAAGGTCGTTTGCAAACCCGAAAATGGCAGGATCAAAGTGGTGCGGATCGTTGGACTACCGAAATCATTGCCCATGAAATGCAAATGCTGGATGCGCGAGGTGATAATGTGGGGTATACCCCTCCTGCTGCCAGCCCTCAATCAGCGCCAGCACCCGCAGCGCCGGCACCTGCAACCACCAGCGTGGCACCACCCAGTGGCAGCACACCACCCGCGCAGGATTTTGATGATGATATTCCTTTTTAATGGGCGTATAAAAATGATTAAAAACAAGCACTACTGCTTGCTTGTTTTTTTATTATTTGGCATACCACTGCTCGCAATAGCCGCACCCTCTGATTTACCAATCAAGCATTGGTTACAGGTGCAAATCAACAATCCACAGCAATGGCAGCAGCTTAGTCAGCTTGTTGATGATGTCCGTCGCCAGCCTTCAGGGCTGGTTGATATTTATGCAGACACAACAACCCAGCAGGCATTGCTCAATGCTGGTTTTGATGTGCAACTGAAAATTCAGAACTTAAGCCACTATTATCAACAACGCGCAAGCAGCGCGCAGCGGCGTAGTAATATGCCTCTGGGCGTGGGTTCTATGGCAGGGTTTCGCACCATTGAAGAACTGGATGCAGAAATCAGTCGTCTGGCAGCAAGCTATCCGCATTTAATTCATGCTTTTATCGCGGGATATAGTCATGAGGGACGGCCTTTATGGGTGCTAAGGCTCTCGGATAATCCGCAGCAGTATGAAGCCGAAGAACCTACGGTATGGATGGATGGGCTGCATCATGCGCGTGAGGTGATTACGGGGGAAATACTGCTGCAACTGGCAGATTATCTGGCTACTGCCTATGCGCAGGACAGTCAGATTCAGGACTTGCTGAATAATCGCAATCTGTTGTTAATGCCTTGCGTGAATCCCGATGGTTATGCGTATAACCAACAAATTGCACCACAGGGTGGTGGTTTGTGGCGAAAAAACCGCAGCGCTAATGCTGATGGTAGTTTTGGGGTCGATTTAAACCGCAATTATGCCACCGCCTGGGGTGATGCCTGGGCGGGTTCCAGCGGTAATCCACAAAGTACGCAATATCGTGGCGAAATGGCGTTTTCCGAGCCGGAAACTGCTGCTTTGGCGCAACTCTGGTCACAACAACATCCACAGTTGGCTTTGAGCCTGCACAGTTATGGCGAATACTGGATGTTTCCCTGGGGATTTCAGCCTGCCCCCATTGTCGATGAGATCTGGTTTCGTGAACAGGCTGCACTCATGACGCAAGATAATCACTACCGGGTTGACAGTGCCTGGAATTTATTTGGTTCCAGTAATGGTGCTACGGATGATTATTTATACGATACCTATGGCACGCTGGTATATACCGTGGAAGTTGGCACGCAGGCAGATGGTTTCTGGCCAGAACCTGAACGTATTTTACCCTTGTTTCAACAATTGTTGCCAGGTTTGCTGACAGCTTTAGAAATCCCCCTTTATGTGCCACCCATTTTATCAGTACAAGGTAGCAGCATTGCCGCTGAAGCCTTAAATATTCAGGTTAATACCCACGCCAATACGCCAGTGACGGTTTATTGCGCATTGCAGGCAGAAAACCACTTATCCATTCCTGGTATTTTGGGGCAGGTGTATTTATCCTTGCCAGCCCATCCTTTATTACAGGGTATGAGCGATGAGAATGGACAAATCAGTTGGCTGCTTAATATGCCAGAGCCTTTACCCAGCGGTATTTCAGGCGTGGCTTTGCAAGCTTTTGTGGAAACCGCGTCTCCGCGTTTAAGCTGTACCCAGTGGCTCCAACTGGGGGAAGCTGCACTTAAATTAACGACCAGGGCTTATTGTCCGTAAGCTTGCTAAATTTTTTAGAATACCAAATACAGTGGACTTAATTTGTATTATACTAGTAAGTACAGGAATGCAACTAAGTAGACAGGAGTTTTAGCCATGAATGCAAATACAACACAAATGAACGTGATGAATATCCCCCTTTTTGATGTACCAGCGACATCTATGCCAGCGTTGATGACTGTTCCAGAAAAAAATGCCTTAAAAGCGCGCATCCGGGATTTGCTGAAACGGGAAAATGCAGTAATGGTCGCACATTATTATACAGATCCGGACATTCAATCTCTGGCTGAAGAAAGTGGTGGTTATATTGCAGATTCTCTGGAAATGGCGCGTTTTGGCAAGGAGCATGAAGCCACCACACTGGTGGTTTGCGGTGTACGTTTTATGGGGGAGACTGCAAAAATTCTCAGCCCTGAAAAAAGGGTATTAATGCCAACGCTGGAAGCCACCTGTTCTCTGGATTTGGCTTGCCCGGCAGAATCATTTAGCAAATTTTGCGATCTGCACCCGGAACGCACGGTTGTGGTGTATGCCAACACCTCTGCGGCAGTGAAAGCGCGGGCAGATTGGGTGGTGACTTCCAGTATTGCAGTCAAAGTTGCAGAACATCTGGCAGCACAGGGTAAAAAAATTCTCTGGGCTCCGGATCGTTATCTGGGAAATTATGTAGAACAGGTGACGGGCGTGGATATGTTATGTTGGCAAGGGTCTTGCGTTGTACATGAGGAATTTAAAACGCAGGCACTGGAAATGTTAAAAGAAAAACATCCTGAAGCTGGCGTGCTGGTACATCCAGAATCACCTGCCAGCATTATTGCACTGGCTGATGTGGTGGGTTCGACCACGCAATTGATTAATGCTGCGCAACAAATGCCAAATCCAATATTTATTGTCGCGACAGATAAGGGGATTTTCTATAAAATGTCTCAGGCAGCACCAGAAAAAACTTTTATCGAAGCACCAACAATGGGGGAAGGCGCGACTTGTCGCAGTTGTGCACATTGCCCGTGGATGGCCATGAATGGACTGGATAACTTAGCCACGACACTGGAATCTGGCAATAATGAGATTCTAGTCGATCCCGTCATTGGTCAACAAGCGATGGTTCCGCTACAACGTATGCTTGATTTTGCACGCCAGGGTTAGTCTATGAAAGCTTTGTTTTTGATTGCACCTCTGCTGCTGTTGACCAGCAGTATTGCCAGCAGCGAGGAACCGAGCATATCGCCGCCAACGGCAAAAGAATATTGTCGCAACCGACATGAGATTAACCCGCATTGGTTGGATCAAAGCCATGATTATCTCACCCGCAAGTTATGTGAGCCAGTATTCTGGTTTGATAGTTTTTTTGGAGAACATATTGCCGATGATGAACGTAATGTCGGGAGTTTTGTGCGGGTACGTAATGAATTGCGCTGGGATGAAAAAGACCAGCTAAAATTCCGCTTACGGGTTCATGCGGATATTAAAGTACCGAATGCCACGCGTAAATTACGTTTATTATTAACTGACATCGATCCTATGCGCGGTGATGATCCCCGTGATGATCTTATCGCCAAAAGTGATACCAAGGAAAAGTTTCGTCTCGGCCTGCGCTATAATGTGTTAGATAAAAAACAATCCAAATTCAGTATCAGTGGTGGCCTGCATTTCAGAAATCCACTGGAGCCTTTTATACGCGGGCGTTATCGTTATATTCGACCACTTAGCAAGCAAACCCAGACCCGCTTTACCAGCACCGTATTCTGGGAGAAAGAAGATGGTTTTGGCATCAGTGCCCGCCTTGATTGGGAGCATTTATTTACCCCAAAAACTATGATACGTTTATGGGGCGATGCCAGAATTTCAGAAATTACTAAAAACACAGAATTAGGCAGTGGTGCTTCCATATTTCATCAACTGAGTACAAAAAAGGCGCTGTCGTATGATTTTCATGTGCGTGGTAATACGCAGGAAAATCATGTGGATGAAACCCGGCTGGGTATTCGCTACCGGCAGAATTTCTATCGTCCCTGGTTATTTTATGAAATAGAGCCAGAAATTCGCTGGAAACGGGATGAAGACACTTTAATTCAAGAACGTATCTGGGGTTTGATCCTGAGACTGGAAATCCAGTTTGAGCGTTTTTAATGAATAAAAAGAAGCTTTTTGCTTCACGCTGATTTTTGGTCAGTCTGGGACGCTCCCTTTTCTGGAATTATAAAATTAATAATAACAACTATAGGTTAAGAAAAAATCATGCAGAAAATCCGTAAAGCCGTATTTCCCGTTGCCGGTTTAGGCACCCGTTTTCTACCTGCAACCAAAGCCAGCCCTAAAGAAATGCTGCCCGTGGTTGATAAGCCGCTGATTCAGTATGCGGTTGAAGAAGCTCTGGATGCGGGTATTGAGCAGATGATTTTTATTACCAGCAGCAGCAAACGCTCCATTGCCGATCATTTTGATCGTAACCCGGTGCTGGAGCAGGAACTGGAACAGCGCGGCAAATTTGATTTACTGGATATGGCGCGCCATACCATCCCGGAAGGTGTCAGTTGTATTTATATTCGCCAGCCCGAGCCTTTAGGCTTGGGACATGCTGTACTCTGCGCCAGACCTGCGGTTGGCGATGAACCGTTTGCGGTAATATTGGCAGATGACCTGATTGATGGCGGTGAACAAAGCTGTCTGGGGCAAATGGTTGATTTATATGCCAAGCATGAAGCTTCTATTTTAGCCATACAAGAAGTTGCCGAAGAAGAAACCAGCAAATATGGCATTATTGATCCACAAACCTTATATGAAAGAGTGCATCAATTACGTAATATTGTGGAAAAGCCCACGCCACTAGACGCCCCTTCCTGCTTAGCCGTTGTTGGACGCTATTTGCTGACCCCCAATATTTTTGATTATCTGGAAAAGATTCCAAAAGGTGCAGGGGGTGAATTGCAATTAACCGATGCCATTGCCAGACAATTAAAAGATCATCCCGTGCTGGCTCAAGAGTTTCAGGGTAAACGCTATGACTGTGGCAGCAAACTGGGGTATCTGGAAGCAACCGTGGAATATGCATTGCAGCACCAGAATCTGCGCGAAGCCTTTAAAAAATATTTAAATTCCCTGCTTCATGAACAAAAGATCTGAACTCATGAAAATAGCAAATAGTATAAAAATAATACTGCCGATATTTTTTATCACAATTGCTAATGTGCTTGCAACTGAGACAATATCTGAATTTCCCACACCTTTACATGTGCCTGCACAAACCTGTGCAGCCTGCCATAAAAATATTTATGCACAGTGGAAAGCGTCTATGCATTCACGTAGCGCGCCCGGTCAGGATCCGGTTGTTAGCGCAATTTATCAGGAGATGGTGGGTTCCCCTGAACAAGAAGGTCTGCGCTTGAGTGGTGAATACCCCGCCTGTTTAAAATGCCACGCACCTAATGCCGCCAAAGAACAGAAAACCAAACTCGACCAGTTTAATTATGCAGAAGGCGTCAACTGCGTGACCTGTCACGTACTAGAGCGTTTTCATGGTATGCAGGATAAACAAGGCCAACAATTATATGGGCTGGATGCGTATCAGGTGTCAGCGACCCATCTGCAAGGCCCGTCAGGACGTTATTTATCCCCCAGGGAAGATGCCCAGCATCCGTTTCCGATCAAGCCCAACCCTGGCATGTTGCGCACCAGTCAGGTTTGCCTGGGCTGTCATGGGGCCTATAAAAATGCAGATGGCGTTGCACTGTATCAGACTGGAGAAGAATATCTGGCAGGCGGGGAAAATCAAGCCACCTGCCAATCCTGCCATATGCCCAAAACCAATGGTGAAACCAATCACGAGATTATGGCAGCACATAATGATGCGGTATTGACCCGTGCCATTGTGATTAATTTATCACCAGAGTTGAAACAGGAAAGTATTCAATTAAAAATTGATTTACGTAATACCATGCCCCACCGCTTTCCTACGGGCAGCCCCTTTCGTCAGGCATATTTGAAAGTTACCGCTTACGCGGAAGATGGTGAGTTGGTATGGAGCAACTACAGCAATTATCCACCAGATTTCAGCCAGTCGCCTGAAGCTGTCTTCGCCTACCAGCTTGCAGATAAAAATGGCAAACCTGTGATGGCCTACCAAGCCAGTCAGGTACAAAAAGATACCCGCTTTCAGGCTTTTGAAAAACGCCAATTACACTACAGCTTGCCACGGGATAAGGTCTATCTGATTCGTACCGAGTTGCTGTATCACATGCTCACTCAAGATGTGATCACCGCACATGGCGAAAAATTCAGTGGCAACTTAATCAATCCGGCAGTTGCCGCGATTAACGAAATTAAGATTTCCAAATGAGGTTTTTTATCTAAAAATGAAACTTGATCAACCCGGTACGAAAACGGGTATTCCGGTTAAACGCCTTAAATTGCGGATGCAGTGGCATAGCCCTGTTGATTTTGACCTGGCGGCCTTATACCTTAATAAAAATGCTGATTATGGTTTAATTTATTTTGCTGATCTAGGTGATGTGGACAGTCCGCCGTATATGCAATTAAGCGATGATGACGGTGTTGGTGGTTTATCCGAAACCCAGACATTAAAAGAAGAAATACTGGAAATTTCGCGTCTGGATGAAATCGACAAAATCTGGATATTCTGCTGGGATTATGAACAATTAAAAAAAGGCCTGGATGCCCGTTTTACAGGCAGTGATATTCATCTTGAAGTCAGCGCCAGTCATGGTCATTGGGTGTCTATTCCCATACAGATTGAACACAACGGTAATATCGTCTGTATCGCCGTTATTGATAATACCGAACATACGCAGCGTGATGCACAACTGATTAATTATAATCAGATCAGTAAATTGCAAAGCCTGGATTCCATCTCACAACTGATTGAACTGGTAACTTAATTGAGCACTTCCCAACAACCCATTTTTTATCAATCCCGTAGTAACGAAACCCATGAAGCCATCGTCACCACTGGCATGGACAGCCCAGCATTACGTTTTTACGCCTTTGCTTCTGATCAGGTGCTTAACGCCCTGGAACCGCTACGTGGCAAAAAACTATTAGATATTGCAGCAGGCACGGGACATATGGCGATAAGTGCCATTCAATCGGTTAAACCTGATGGGCGCGTGCATGTGGTTGAGCAAGATGCCGCACACCTGGACATACTGTTTGAAAAGCAGCAGCAACTCGGGATTGAAGGCATTGATATCCATGAAATGGATCTCACCAGTCTGGATTTTCGCAGCGCGTATTTTGATGTGGCGATTTGTATTTATGGAGTGGGACAACTGCCAGAACCGCAGGCTGCGATTAATGACTGGGTACGGGTCTTGAAACCCGGTGGCAAATTAGTACTTGCCTGCTTTGCTGAAACGGCTTTTCAACCGCTGCTGGAAAAATTATTCATACAACTGGAAACCGCAGCAGAAACGCTACAGCCACCTGCAAAGGCACAATTGACAGCGCAATTGACAAAACATCGGCAAGACCTGCAACTATTCAGTGATAGCAATACCATACAAACATGGTTGCAACAGGCAGGACTTGATGATGTTGCCGTACATAGTCGCCCTTTAGGTTATCATTTAACACAGGTTCAGGACTGGTGGGAAATCATTGCTGCCAGCCCCTGGCAGGCTTTGATTGATAATTTACCTGCATCGGTGCAGTCCAATTTAATTGCCAGACACAGTGAAGAAATTTCAGCATTAGGTCAATCCAGCGACGATGGAGAAAGTTTCTGGCTCAATGCCTCTACCCATTTTATTGGTGGCACTAAAAACTAAGGAGCGAGAATTTTATAACTTCAGAAACTTGGCTGGTCTTTTTCTCCATTTTCTGCGTTGTGAAAACAGTTGCATAGCTTGCTATGCGCCTGTTTTCACGCCTTGAAAATGAATAAAAATCCTGCGCCCAGTTCCTGCACTTATTTCATCCTCACTCCTAAAGAAAAAGTAACCTATAATCTATAGAGAAACAGGGCAAAATATTTTTGCCAGGAGATGAGATCATGAAAACAGTCTATTTAGGCGCTTTATTTTTTATGCTATCTGTTACTATGCCACTTTCTGCCCAGGCAGGTTGCTTACCCGCACTACCCAGCCTGGGATTAAATGCCAATCTCGGCCTGAGTTTGCCGACACTTCCAAGTTTAGGCTTAAATGCCAATCTCGGCCTGAGTTTGCCCGCACTCCCAAGTTTAGGCTTAAATGCCAATCTCGGCCTGGGTTTGCCCGCACTCCCAAGTTTAGGCTTAAATGCCAGCGCCAGTTTAGGGCTGCCCACGTTACCCAGTTTAGGCTTAAGTGCCAATGCAAATCTGGGTCTGAGCTTACCCGCTTTACCCAGTTTGGGCTTAAGTGCCAATATTGGTTGTTGAAATCTGGCACCGCATCAAAGCTATTTTTATGGAATCAGACCTTTCAGGATTTAAAAATTCTGGAAGGTCTTTCAATATGTGATATCGAATTAAAAAGTGAAGGTATGCAATGACTGAATATGTATTGATTTTTATCAGTACAGTACTGGTAAATAACTTTGTACTGGTAAAATTTTTGGGTCTGTGTCCGTTTATGAGCGTTTCCACCCGCCTGGAAACTGCGATGGGCATGGGCTTGGCTACCAGTTTTGTACTGACCTTATCTTCTATTTGCAGTTATTTAGTCAATCAATATTTGCTGGAACCTTTTGCGCTGGAATATTTACGCACGATTAGTTTTATTCTGGTCATTGCAGCCGTGGTGCAATTTACCGAAACTGTGGTTAAAAAGACCAGCCCCATGTTGCATCAGGTGTTAGGTATTTTTCTGCCATTAATCACCACAAATTGCGCCGTATTAGGGGTTGCCCTGTTAAATGTACAAGCCAGTCACAGCTTGCTGGAATCTGCGGTATTTGGCTTTGGTGCCGCCATTGGTTTTTCCCTGGTACTGACCTTATTTGCAGCCATGCGCGAACGTATCAGCGTTGCTGATGTACCGGACTTATTTCAGGGTGCGCCGATTAATCTCATCACTGCGGGCATTATGTCTATGGCGTTTATGGGATTTTCCGGGTTGGTCAAACTATAGGTATTATTCATCCTTATTCCACAATTCACATCAATCAGATGCAAAGGCAAAACAGCAATGGATGAAACGGCGCGCGCGCTGAATTTGCAACAAACTGTGCAGGATAAAGCCGTCACCACAGAACCTGAAATTGTTTTAGCGGGTAATTTACCCTTTGGATTTGCCAAACGTCACGGTATTTTATTACTGGAGCACCAGAGCCAGTCTGTTCGTCTTGGCTATCGTCCCGGTGTGCAATTACAAGCTTTAAACGAAATCCGGCGTTATCTGGGCATACCACTGGAACTGGAAGAGATTTCCAGTCATGATTTTGACCAGCGTTTAACCGCGCAGTATGAAGCCAGCGCACATCCTTCCATGCAAATGATGGAAGGCCTGGATGAGCACCTGGATTTGTTTGAAGTCGCGCAGCAACTCTCTTCAGAGCCGGAAGATTTGTTAGAAAGCGAGGATGATGCGCCGATTATCCGTCTGATTAATGCCCTGTTATCTGAAGCGATTAAGGAAAATGCCTCAGATATTCACATTGAACCCTATGAAACCCGCCTGGTCGTACGTTTTCGGGTGGATGGCGTACTGCGGGAAGTATTGCAACCAAAACGGGTATTAGCCCCCTTGTTGGCCTCACGCATTAAGGTCATGGCAAAACTGGATATTGCTGAAAAACGTCTGCCCCAGGATGGTCGTATTTCTTTGCGCATCGCCGGACGCGCTGTGGATGTGCGCGTTTCCACCATTCCCAGCGGTCAGGGCGAGCGCGTGGTGTTACGTTTGCTGGACAAGCAGGCCGGACATTTAAATCTGGATAACCTGGGCATGGAAGACTCGGCTTTGACGGCCTTGCGCGGGCAATTACAACAAGCACATGGCATCTTATTGGTTACCGGGCCAACCGGCTCTGGTAAAACCACCAGTTTATACGCCATGCTCAATCATCTGAATAACCGCCAGCGTAATATCATGACAGTGGAAGACCCCATTGAATATTATCTGGACGGCATCAGCCAGACGCAGGTCAACAGCAAGGTGAACATGAGTTTTGCCAGAGGCTTGCGGGCGATTTTAAGACAAGACCCGGATGTGGTGATGGTGGGTGAAATTCGTGATCTGGAAACTGCACAGATTGCCGTGCAGGCCAGTTTAACGGGTCATTTGGTCTTATCCACGCTGCATACCAATACCGCCATTGGCGCAATTACCCGCTTGCGGGATATGGGCATAGAGCCATTTTTACTGGCCTCCAGTTTAATTGGGGTCATGGCGCAAAGGCTGGTGCGTTTGCTATGCCCCAGTTGTCGGCAAGCCTATCGCGCGGATGCCAATGAAACTGAAATTCTGGGTTTGAGCAAAGAACAGCCACAGGCTTTATATGCCGCGCAGGGCTGTGAGCAATGTAATCAAATTGGTTATAAAGGGCGTACCGGTATTTATGAATTTATTGAAATTGACGAGCGCCTGCGCAGTATGATTCATGATGGTGCCAGTCAGCAGGATATGGCCTTATATGCACATCAACAGGCAATGCCAATTCAACAGGATGGCGTGCGCCGGGTGCTGCAAGGTGATACCAGCATAGAAGAACTGCTGCGCGTCAGTTAAAGAGGTGTTACGCAAACGCTTCTTTTTCGCAGGTTTTGAAGTTTTGAAACACAAAAAAATCGCCTTTGCTTCACGCTGATATATGATTGGGGTGTTACGCAAACACTTCTTCACATTGATTTTTAGAGCGTTGGCGCAACACACAGCCCCGGCACCTGCAAACCGGTTTGTTGATAATACAATGGGCCAAACAAGGTGTAAGCGCCTAGCAATAAAATAATCAAGCCCACAGTTTTACGCACCGTGGGGTTACGAGTAATCTCCCGCAAACTGCTGGCGGCAGTTCCCAGGCTTAATAACATGGGCAGGGTACCGATACCAAAAGCCAGCATCAGTAAAGCACCGCGCAGTGGATCGGAAGAAACTATCGCCATGACCAAGGCGGTATAGACCAGACCACAGGGCAGCCAGCCCCAGATGAGACCCAGGCCCAAAGCCTGCATGGGATGGCGTACTGGTAAAAAAATCCGGCCCACCGGTTCCAGGCGTTTCCATAATAGACCACCAAAACGTTCCAGGTGTACCAAACCCGGCCACCAGCCTGCCAGATATAAACCCAGCAGCATCATAAAGCCACCCGCGAAAATCATGCCCAGAATATGCGGTTGGGGTAATACGGCACGAAACTGTCCACCAAACCAGCCTGCCAGGGCACCTGCCACTGCATAACTGAATAAACGTCCGGCGTTGTAGTTAAGCAGCCAGGGTAAAAGTTGGAACAGCGTTTGCTGGTGATTTACTTTCGGTAGTTGCAGCGTCAGCGCGCCAACAATACCGCCGCACATGCCAATGCAATGCACCGAACCTAATAAGCCGGTGAGAAAAGCCGCTAAATATGTAATTTCAGTAAAGTGCATAAGACAGATTCAAGTAGTGTGTGAAAAGGCGCTATATTGTATACTTTGAATTGCACATCAAGTGGTTTTATGGTGGAAAATTTTTATAACCTATCAAATTTTTTAGATATTTTTTATGAGCAATCCTGTTGATGCGATTAACCCACTCCAGTTGCGGCAATTTGTGCCGCTGGATACGCTGTCGGATACGCAATTGGAATACCTTGCGCAATACAGCCAAGTGGGTTTCCTGCCGGCTGGTCAGGTCGTTTCACTCAATGAAACGGATGAAAAATATTATTTACTGAAGGGTAAAATTTCTATTCTGGCGGATAATAAGGTCGTCGATCAAATTGATGAAGATGATTTTGATGCGCGTTATGCGCTTAATCGCCCTTATCAAAATAGTTTGGCGTTTCGTGCCGAGACCGGCAGTTCCTACTTGCAAGTGGCATTAAGCAAGTTACTGAGCTTGAAGACTAAAGGTCATAACACCGATCCTAATTTCTGGTTATCCCGCCTGTTACCTTCCCCTTTGTTCCGACAATTGCCGGATGAGCAAATTGAAAAAATATTAAGTACGCTGGAACCTGTCCCTTTAATTAAAGGCAAACTCATCGTGCAACAGGGCCATGAGGCTAAATATTGGTTTATTTTGCGGCAGGGACAGGCCGTTGTGCTGCGTAAAGATAGCAAAGGCAATCAAATTTATGACCGGATGCAGTCGGGGGATTGTTTTGGCGGTATGGCCTTGCTATCAGGCACGCCTTATTCTGCCAGTGTTTTAATGTCAGCACCTGGCGAGGTCATGCGTTTATCGTCAGAGAATTTTATGGCCTGGGTGCTGGCACCACTGAAATTAAAAAGTATTACCTATCCTCAAGGCATGGCAGCCGTGGCAGAAGGACATACGCAATGGCTTGATGTGCGTTTGCCCAAGGAATATCATAAGGGCCACCTGGTTGACAGCTTGAATGTACCCTTGCCATTTTTACATGTGCCTGTTGCGCGTTTGCAAAAACATTTTAAGAAACTGCGTTTTGATAAAACCATATTGGTTTATTCCAATCATGAAAACCGATCCAAAGCAGCAGTCTTTCGCTTATTGGAGCAAGGGATTGCAGCCAGCGCCCTAAAAGGTGGTTTAAGCGTTTTACCCGTTGAATTAACGCATCAGCAAAAACATAGCAAGCATTTCGCGACGGTCAATAAAAAAATCCTGCCTCCAAAAACCCCGGAACAGGTACAGCAGGATGCGATGTTAAAACATTCTGCGCAACTGCTGGAGCAGGCAGAAGAAGAAGTACGTCACCTGGCAACGGTGCGCAAAGAACGTGAACAGTTAGAACAGCAACTCAAAGCCGAACAAGAACACCGCCTTCAAGAGGTACAAAATCATTTTGATAAGAAAAAGCAGGATGAAAGACGGCAGTTGCATCAGTTGTTCAAGTCACAACTCAAAGCACAGATAGCAGAAGTTAAAGAGCAAACTCATGTTGAAATAGAAAAACAGCAAGCACTATTAGATGAGCGTTTGAGTCGGGAAAAACAAGAACGTCAACAACGTGAGCAGGCTGCAAAAAAAGCACGGGAACACGCTGAAACGGAGGCAGAATTATTAAAAGTACAGTTGCAGGCAGCACGCGCTGTTGCCACGGCGCAAGAAAAAGATGCTTTAATCAATCAACAACTGGAACAATCCAGGCATGATCATTTTGTACATTCCCATCTATCGGGTTGGTTATTTGGCGGTGGCTTGATATTTGTTGGTATTGCCGTGTTGGCTTTTTTTCTGTGGCCAGACAACCCCTTATTACTGACAAAATCCAACACACCAATAAAGCAGCCAGAAACACCGGTCACAGAGCTATCAAGCTCACTCCCTGAAGCAAAAAGCGAACCGCCACAAACACCTGAAAAATTAACAGTACCATTAATTAATCCTGATACCGCGCGCGCTTTGCGTATTTTTCAGGACAAGCTGAATAATGGACAAAATGCCCCCTTCATGGCACAACTGCCAGCAGGTAGCTTTAACATGGGCAGCCCTGCCAGCAAACCTTATCCAAATGAACATGTACAGTTTCGTGTGATATTAAAAAGTTTTTCAATTTCCGTCTATGAAATTACTTTCACTGAGTATCAACAGTTTGCAATGGATACCAATAGAAAAATCCCTAAAGATAATGACTGGGGACGTGGCCTGCAACCGGTGATTAACGTTTCCTGGAACGATGCTCAGGCTTATACCCAATGGCTGTCTGCGCAAACGGGACATCAATACCGCCTGCCCAGTGAAAGAGAATGGGAATATGCCGCTTCAGCAGGTGTCAGCACAGCTTATTGGTGGGGTAAAAAAATCGGTAAAAATCAGGCTAATTGCGCATCTTGCGGTAGTCAATGGGATGGCAAACAACCCGCCCCCGTGGGGCGCTTTGCAGCGAATGCATTTTCACTGCACGATATGCAGGGCAATATCCTGGAGTGGACGCTGACTTGTCAGCATGATAATTATCGGCAAGCCCCACCACAAGGCCATATTTATGAGGGAGGGAATTGTACTAAACGTGCTGTACGCGGTGGTTCTTACCGAACCTCAAAACGCGATTTACGCTTAACCCGGCGCAAACATTATCCACCCACTGCGCGCAGTAATGAACTGGGTTTTCGCGTGGTGCGTGTTCAATGAAAACGAGTCAAATTCAGCAAACAGCTTCTAAACTTACATCGAATCCAGGTTAAACACATTATGCGACGTAATCACAGCAACACTCAGGAACAACGCCTGGATATTAATCTGACACCCATGATAGATGTGGTGTTTATTTTATTAATTTTTTTCATACTCAGTGCTTCATTTGAAAAACAAAGTGGTATTGAAATCAATCGTCCGGCTGCCAGTAGCGCCAGCCCCATAGAAGCCAGTCATATTCTGGTCGCAATTAATGCCCAGGGGGAAATATGGCTGGAAAAACAAGTGGTTGATTTGCGCAGCCTGCGCAGTAAAATGAGCTTATTACATCATGAACAACCCGATAGTCAGGTGATTATCCAGGCTGATAAAGCAACCCGCACCGGTCAACTCAGCGCGGTCATGGATCAGGTACGGCTTGCTGGCGTGACCCGCATGGCCTTATCAACAGTGGACAAACAGCCATAACAACTTTATTCGTATTATTGACTATACTTAAAGATAAGCTGTTACTTATAAACGGGTGTTACGTAAAAGCTTATTTTTTGCAGGTTTTGAAAGTATAAAACGCAAAAAACTGCTTTTTCTTCACCTTCCCAAGCTCAAAGAGAATCAATATCATGGATACGGTGTTGAAAAAACTGCTGGAAACGGAAGCCAAAGCCGAAGCCTTGCTGGCAAAATCCAAAGCCACGCGCGAACAGGCCATTAAACACGCGATAGAACAAAGCAAAAAAGATGAAGCACATTTCATGGCGCATGTACCGGAGCTTGAGGCTGAGTTTTTACACAAGGCAAAAACCAACGCAAAGCAGAAAATTGCCGAAATGCAACGCCGTTATACTGAGCGTGTTGAGCAATTGCAAGCGATCAGTCAGGCGCATGAGCAGGAGGCGCTGGATGCGGCAATTGCCTTTATGCTTAAAGGCAATGGTGAGTCATGAGTTTATCTGCAATTAAACCTTACCTGAATACACGCATTCATCTGTTTCTACAGAATTTGCTGTCCTCAGAAGATATTCAGGGGCTGGTTGATAAACCCGTTGAAGCCTTGTTTGAGGTGGTACCCGCATTAGCCGGTTATTCAAAAAATATTCAACAAAACCATGTGCAACAGCATTTATTTAATCAATTGCTGGCACATTTTGTCATTTTATTACGGCCTTTGCGTAATACTGATCGGGCTTTTCTGCTGTATTGGCTGTATAAGCACGATGTGAATAATCTCAAAGCCATTTTACGCGGAAAATTAGGTCATCAGGACAGTAAAAAAACCACACCCTGGTTGTTAGATTTGAATCAATTTACCGCACTGCCGGTTGATGATTTATTACATGCTGAAAGTATTGCCGAAACCTTGCATATTTTAGAGCAGCACTCGCGTATTTTTGCCAATATTGCGTTTCACTCTTATGCCGCTTATGAAAAAAAGCACCAGTATTTTTCCCTGGAAATGACTCTGGAGCGTCGTTATTATGCGGGCGTGCTGGAACATGCCCTGGCAGTGTCCAAATCTGAGCGTGAAGCTTTGGTATCGCTGGTCAATCAAATACTCAGTGGCATTAATCTGATCTGGTTATTACGTTATCGTTTTGTCTATCAACGCTCCGCTTCTGAGACCTATTTTCTGCTGATCCCCTGTGCGTACCAATGGCTGTTAAAAAGACCGTGGCGTGAACTGGCAGGACTTAACAGCATCAGTGCTGTGCTTGAGCAATTACAAGAACCGATAACACTTAAAGACTGTGAAGATATTGTGTGTATTGAAAAAGCGATGCATGAGAAGGTGCAAAAGCATATTAAACACAGAATCAGGCGCAGTCAGTCGCCTTTGTCCCGCGCTTTGGCTTATCTGATTTTATATGAATATCAGATGAAAAATATTCTGACCTTATATAAAGGCCATACCCTCAAGCTCAGTCCACAAAGTATACAAGATGCTTTGTGCTGTACGAGAGATAACACCCCTTGAAGGGGGGTTATCCCTACTTACTGCAGCGAACACAAATTATAGAAGGAGTTTCCCCATGTTCAGGCCAGCCCCTATGCAACGTGTCAGCCTGAAACTGATGAAAAAAGACATTCCTGATGCACTTTTTGTATTGCTGGAATCAGGCTTGTTTAATCCTGAACAGGCAGATTTGCCCACGCATATTCTGCCGGAATATCCGGCAGCGCCTTATCAAAAAATCTACCGCAGTGCACAAACCCGCTTTGATAAAATAAAGCCTTATTTGCTGCGCTTAGACACACCGACTGATGAAACTGTGCAGGCGATACAAATTCCGTTTTTGCCCAGCCTGGATAAATTGCAGGCAATTAATCAACATCTGGAAAAAATCTGGCGTAGTTTTTCCGTATTGGAAGAAAAACGCCAGAACTGGTTGGAAACCCAGCAACAAATTAAACATTTATGGCAATTGCTGGAAATCTTTTCTGATCTGGATATAGATTTATCCTATTTGAAAAAGTCGGGAAATTTTCTGGATTTACATGTGGGTAGTTTGCCACTGACCGACCTCAAACGCTTTGAAACAGCAGTTTCTATAGAATCTTTGTATTTCATGAAAACGTTTTATCGCAGTAAAGATAAGGCGTACATTATGTTGGCCGGGCCGGTACAAACAGATAATAAACCCTTGAAGTTATTAAGCACGGCAAATTTTCATGCACTGGAATTGCCAGCAGAATTTTCTGAACGTCCGCATAAAATCCGTATGAATCTGATGCAGCAAAATCAATATCAACAACTTCAGATTGAGGCACTGGAACAAGAAATACAAAAAACTGCGCAATGTTATCAACAAACGCTGCAAAGCTATGAATTACAACTCTGTTATGCTGCGCCCTATGCGGGTATTGCCGATATATTACGTTCAGGCGCGGGTTCACTGAGCTTGCTGGAAGGTTGGATGCCACGTAAAGCAGTACCAGCTCTGCAACACAAGTTACGGGAAAAATTAGGTGACTGTTTTCAACTCAGCAGCCGCAATCCCACTGACAGCGAACGTGAACAGGTACCCAGCCTGTTGCAGCATCCGCGTATTTTCCAGGCTTCAGAAGCGCTGATTAAAAATTTTGGTGTACCACGTTATGGTGAACTTGATCCCACTTTAATCTTCACTGTGACTTTTACCTTAATGTTTGGCATGATGTTTGGTGATGTTGGGCATGGCGCGCTACTCATGCTGGCTGGATTTTATGGACGCAGGCTGCTCAAACAATTCAGCGCGCTGGCGATTAGCATTGGCCTGTCTTCCTTGTTTTTTGGTTTTTTATACGGCAGCGTTTTCAGTAATGAGCACCTGTTGCCTGCGCTGTGGATTTCCCCCTTAAGCAATCCTGTGCTGATGCTGGTTGTGGCTTTATTCTGGGGGATTACATTTATCCTGCTGGCCTGTAGCCTGAAAATTTATAACCTGCTGCTGTTTAAGGAATACAAAAAAGCCCTGTTTGATACACAGGGCTTAAACGGCATGTTGTTATATCTGGCAGGCATTAATCTGGTGTATCAATATTTTCAGGCCAACTTGCATAACCAGGATGTGTTATGGATGGCATTGCCCTTATCAATATTATTTATTTATCAGTGGCTTGAGCTAAAATCTGTGGATTTCACCGAGCGTTTAATCAGCGTAATCGTGGAAAGCCTGGAAAGCTTGATTGGCTTTTTTTCCAATACCTTATCTTTCATGCGTGTTGCTGCTTTCAGCTTAAATCACGCGGCACTAGCCCTGGCAGTGTTTACCATCGCCCAGGGTATGGAAAGTACGGGTTATTGGCTGGCGGTGGTCTTAGGCAATTTGTTTATTTTGGTGCTGGAAGGTGCAGTGGTGCTGATTCAAGTCTTGCGTTTGGAATATTACGAAGGTTTTACGCGGTTTTTCAGCGGACAGGGGCGGGTGTTTCAACCCTTGCGGCTTAAACTACCAGCGCCATAGACGTAAAAAACCATGCCCCAGCACCACCAGCAAAAACAGAAAATTACGCAGGGGCAAAAACCACCAGGCATAAGATAAGGCTGGTAAACGCTGCCCCGGCTGTTGTTGCGCCAGATTAGCGCCAGCTTTTAATAATAAATGATGGCTGCGCGGCCAGTCACACAAACCTGCAAGCCAGTCATCGGGCAGGGCGCTATAACCACACACGCAACCCGCCATTGCGCCTGCCATCGCCCCCACCGTATCGGTATCCCCGCCACAACGAAACACGGCGCTTAAGGTCTGTTCAAAATCGCCAAAATGATGATACCAGGCATAAATGGCAACGGGTACGCTATGATAGCTGTAACCACTAACCCCCTGATGTTGCCCCAGGCGATCTGCAAAATCACTCACGCAATCCTGTTGTTGTATTGCCGTTTCCATGTGTGTGATACAGTCCAGCCAAGCGGCATCAACATCCGCTAAGCTGCGTAAACACAATAACAATTCACTTGCTTCCGGTTTTTGCAGGTGTGGCGTATTTTCTGCCTCACGCAGCATCCAGGCGCAGATTTCCACTATCGCCAGTGCGGCAACGCCAGCTTTTGGATCGCTATGAGTTAAACGCGAAGCGGCTAAAACATAGGATTGGCGCTGCTTTTTATTCCTGGCAAAAGCCGCAGCAATTGGTGCAACCCGCATTGCTGCGCCGTTTCCTGCTGAAAACACACCGCTATGCCTGGGTGAAAAACCCAGCCACAGCTTGAGAATGGCGCGTAAGGTGGCAAACCCAATCCCCGCAGGCAAGCCCAGGAACCAGCCTCGCAAACTCCAGGCCAAACGCCTTGCAAAGGCATCCACATTATCAGGGTGTGTCAATAATGCCTGCGTTACAAAAAAAGCCTGTTCGGTATCATCGCTAAACCAGCCGCAAGACAACAACAGGCGATGCCGCCAACGCCCCGACCAGCGCCTTTGTAAAGTTTTGCGGGACAAACCTTCAGCCGGTAAACCCAGAGCATCGCCTAAAGCCAGCCCCAACAGCAGACCCTGCACCTTATCTTGATTCATATCACCATACCTTTGCCAATAAGGAGTGAGAATTTTATAACTTCAGCAACCTGGCTGGTCTTTTTCTCCATTTTCTGCGTTGTGAAAACAGTTACATAGCTTGCTATGCGCCTGTTTTCACGCCTTGAAAATGAATAAAAATCCTGCACCCAGTTTCTGTATTTATTTTATCCTCACTCCTAAGGAGCGAGAATTTTATAACTTCAGCAACCTGGCTGGTCTTTTTCTCCATTTTCTGCGTTGCGAAAACAGTTACATAGCTTGCTATGCGCCTGTTTTCACGCCTTGAAAATGAATAAAAATCCTGCACCCAGTTTCTGTATTTATTTTATCCTCACTCCTAAGAGATTTTAGAATCATTTTTTCTCCACACCTCTGTGCCTCTGCGGGAGGTATAAAAAATTACCAAGTCGTGTATACAGCCTTATATTCCAGTATACTGAATAAACGCTGTTCACAAGGCCTGTTTTTCACTTATTTTTTTAGACTATTTAGCCCGGTTTCCATGTCCCGATTTATCAATGCTGGTGGAGCCTGGATAGCAAGTAAGAAACAAACAATACGCAACAACCGGATTTTCCATGTCACAAAATAACACTATCTTTTCCCCTGCTTTTCCTCAGAAACCAGGATTACGTCATAGCTGGGGACAGTTACAAGGTTGCAGCGCAGCCTTGGCGCTCAGTCAGGTTTTATCTCGGCATCAGGGTCTGCTGATGGTGTTGACCAAAGACACCTTAAGCGCGCAGCGGCTGGCGGATGAATTACGTTTTTTCAGCGCTGATAAAGTAGAATTATTGAGTTTCCCCGACTGGGAAACCCTGCCTTATGATGCTTTTTCCCCGCATCAGGATATCGTGTCTGAGCGTCTGGCAAGTTTGTATCAACTGCCGGACAGTCAGCAGGCGGTGTTATTACTGCCTGTCACCACCTTGATGCAACGCCTGCCGCCGCAGACTTATGTGCAGGCTAACAGTCTGCTGCTGGAACGGGGTCAGCGACTGGATCGGGAAAAACTGCGCCTGCGTCTGGAGCGCAGTGGTTATCGGGCGGTGAATCAGGTGATGGAGCATGGCGAGTTTTCTATACGTGGCTCGATTATGGATTTATTCCCGATGGGCAGCGTCAATGCTTATCGTATTGATTTATTAGACGATGACATTGACAGCTTGCGCGTACTCAACCCGGAAACCCAGCGCTCTCGTGGTGAAGTGGAGCAGGTGCGTTTATTGCCGGCGCGGGAATATCCACTGGATAAAAATGCAGTTAACTTTTTTCGTGAGCAATGGTGTAACCGCTTTGATAATGATCCCAGACGTTGCAGCGTTTACCAGGATGCCACTCATCAAATTGCGCCACCGGGCGCGGAATATTTTTTACCCCTGTTTTTTGAGCAGGTGCAGACCCTGTTCGATTATTTGCCGGCAAACACCCTGATTGCCAGTGTGGGTGACTTAATGCCGACCTGTACCGAATATTGGGAAGAAATCAACAGCCGTTATGAAGAACTGCGACATGATATTGAGCGTCCTTTATTGCCACCTGCCGATATTTTTCTGACGGTGGATCAGGTGTTTGGCGGCATTAAACAACATGCCTTATTACAACTCAGTCACAGCGAAATAGAACAAAAAGCCGGGGTATTTAATTTTGCCACCCATGTACCGCCGGTAATTCCGGTCAATGCCCGTGCCGAAGAGCCGCTGGCACGGCTTAAAGAATTTCTGGCAAAAACGCCGGGGCGGGTGTTAATTACCGCAGAAACCACCGGGCGGCGCGAAACCCTGCTGGAAGTGCTGGGTAAGCACGGAGTTAAACCCAAGTTATTTGATGACTGGGCCGCGTTTTTACGCAGTAAAGTTGTGTTAGGCATGACCATTGCGCCTTTAGAGCAGGGGCTGGTGCTGGAAGATGCCGATGCTCACCAGAGCATTCACCTGATTTGTGAAGCGCAGTTATTCGGGGACAGGGTTGCACAGCGGCGACGGCGTTCAGCGGCATCCAAAGACCCGGATGCAGTGATTCGCAATCTCACCGAATTGGATCTTGGCGCGCCAGTGGTGCATGAAGATCATGGCGTGGGGCGTTATCATGGCTTGGTCACGTTGGACATGGGCGATATTCCCATGGAATTTTTATATCTGGAATATGCGCGTGGCGATAAGCTTTACGTGCCAGTCACTTCCCTGCATTTAATCAGCCGTTTTACCGGCGTTGATCCCGAACATGCGCCGTTACACCGTCTCGGCAGTCCGCAATGGGATAAGGCCAAACGCAAAGCCGCAGAGCGGGTGCGCGATGTTGCAGCGGAACTGCTGGATGTGTATGCCCGCAGAGCAGCGCGTAAAGGTCATGTGTTCCAGCATGACCCGGAAGCTTATCAGGTGTTTTCCGGGGCATTCCCCTTTGAAGAAACCCCCGATCAGCAGGCGGCGATTGATGCGGTGATGGCGGATATGCACAGCCCACGCCCGATGGATCGCCTGATTTGTGGCGATGTGGGCTTTGGCAAGACTGAAGTGGCGATGCGTGCGGCTTTTGTTGCGGTGCAAGATGGCAAGCAGGTTGCCGTGTTAGTACCCACCACCTTACTGGCACAACAACATTATCAGAATTTTTTGGATCGTTTTGCCGATTGGCCGGTGAAAGTCGAGCAATTGTCGCGTTTTCGTAGTGGCAAACAAGTGAATACCGCCTTGGCTGGGCTGGAAAGTGGTGATGTGGATATTGTCATTGGCACTCACAAGCTGATTCAGGGCGATATTAAGTTCAAACGCCTGGGGCTGGTGATTATTGATGAAGAACACCGCTTTGGCGTGCGCCAGAAAGAACGCTTTAAATCCCTGCGCAGTGAAGTGGATATTTTAACGCTGACCGCAACACCGATACCTCGCTCCTTAAACATGGCGCTGGCAGATTTACGTGATTTATCAATTATTGCCACCGCGCCATTGAAGCGTCTGGCGGTGAAAACTTTCATCCAGGAATGGCGCGCACCCGTGATCAGCGAAGCCATACACCGTGAACTGCGCCGTGGCGGACAGATTTATTTCCTGCATAACGCGGTGGACAGCATCGAAAAAACTGCGCGGGAACTGGCGGAACTGGTACCGGAAGCACGGGTGGACATCGCCCACGGGCAAATGCCGGAGCGCGATCTGGAGCGGGTGATGCAGGACTTTTATCATCGCCGTTTTAATGTGCTGGTATGTACCACGATTATCGAAACCGGCATCGACATCCCCACCGCCAACACCATTATCATCAACCGTGCCGACCGTTTTGGCTTGGCGCAGTTATACCAGTTGCGCGGACGGGTCGGGCGCTCGCATCATCGCGCTTACGCTTATTTAATCACGCCGTCAAAAAAATCCATGACTAAAGACGCGGCAAAACGTCTGGATGCCTTAAGCTCGCTGGAAGAATTGGGCGTGGGTTTCACCCTGGCAACCCACGATCTGGAAATTCGCGGTGCTGGCGAAATGCTCGGTGATGAGCAAAGCGGACATTTGCAGGAAATCGGTTATAACTTATATACCGAGTTGTTGGAACGCGCTGTGGAATCCTTGAAACAAGGCAAGGAGCCATCCCTGGATAAACCGCTGGATCATGGCGTAGAAATTGACTTAAAAGTGCCTGCATTGCTGCCGGAAGATTATCTGCCCGATGTGCATAATCGTTTGATTTTATATAAACGCATTGCCAATGTCAGTGATGAGAGTGAGTTGCGTGAATTGCAGGCTGAACTGATTGACCGCTTTGGCTTATTACCGCAAGTGACTAAAAATCTGTTTAAGCTAAGTGGTGTTAAACTTCAGGCTTCACCTTTAGGTGTGCGTAAAATCGAACTGGGTGACAGTGGCGGCAGAATTCAATTTGTGCCGGAACCCCCGGTTGACCCCATGAAAGTGATTCAACTGATACAACAGCAGCCCCATGTTTTCAGTCTGGACAGTGATAATAATTTGCGTATTAATCAGGATTTGGCAGAATTTGAGCAACGTCTGCAAATGCTGAATGATTTTTTTGGTTTTTTGCAGGGCTAAATGGGGTTTTGGCAAAGTAACACGGATATACTTTTTTTGGCAGGGTTTCAGACCTTCCAGATTTTGAAAACCTGGAAGGTCTTTCTGTGTTGTAACATTTATCTTTATTTTCTGATATATTTAATCTAAATTCAGTATAAAAAAATAGTAAAGGCACGATAATGAAAATCACTGCCATTGGCGTAAATGCTGCATTTTCAACCGGGGATTATCAAGACTGCGTCTCCGTTGAGAAGGCGAGCGCGTTATTCCTTAAACTGTATCAGGATGCGGATAGCAAACAATTGTCAGAAGCGGATATTCGCTCGCAGTTACAAGCTATCAGTGAATTGCGCTATCAACCGCGCTGGCATTCCAATTTTTTATTGGAATTTGATATGCCCAATAAACGCGGGGGAGAAACTTATCGTTTATTGGTGGATGCCGGTGGTGATATTCGCCATGCCTTAAAAGCCATTGACTTAACTTCGGCAGATATTGACGGGGTTTATATTTCCCATCCCCATGCCGATCATATTGGTGGCATGGAATATCTGGCTTTAACCACTCTATTTAATCCCTATTACACGCCGAATAAAAAAGCCTGGTTAGGCGAGCAGTTTATTGCCGAAAAGCTATTTTTAGAGCAGAATCTATGGACAATTCCTCCTGCCAGCGCCAAACCGGATTTATTTGTACATAAAAAAGTATTAGAGCCGTTAAAGCGTGCGGTAGGCCCCGGTATGGATACCGTACAGGGCGTGCCTGATGTCACTATTGATACTTATTTTGATGTGCATACCGTAGGCAAACAGGAAGACGGTACCACTACAACGCATTTTTTCAAAGATGGTGAAGGGCGTTGGAAAATGACCCCAATTTTTGCCATGCATGTGATTTCCAGTTCTGAAGAAATGCCCAGCTATGGTATCAGTCTGGAATATAGCAATGGTTATACCGTGTTAATGCCCACCGATACCCAGCATATGATTCCACAACAATTGGTTTCGCATTATCGTAAAGCTGATCGCATTTATATGGATTGTGAAACCAGTCCGTTTCCAACGGGGGTGCATCCACATATTTCCAATCTTATTCATGATATGGATGCGGATATTCAGAAAAAATGCCTGTTATATCATTATGATCAGCCACCGGAAATCCCAGACAATATGTTTTACGGCATATTGAAAGCCGGGGATGTGCATCATTACCCTGATTGACATCAGAAGCTGTTGGTAAACCTATTGCGCTTGACATAGCGGCGTTGCAGCCAGTACAAAAAATCCTCATGTACTTCATGTACACTCCGGTTTTTCGTACTGGCTGCGCCTTGCTCTGCCTTCGCTCATGACGTTTTACCAACAGCTTCTCAGGGTAAAAAAGTTGCAGCAGAAATATGAAATTTTTTACTCAGTCGCTGGATTTGGCGAATATTTAATTGCCGTTTTCCATTAAGAATTTCGGAAACTACGCCTTGGCTGCCAATTTCCGGTAAATCACTTTGTTTCAGATCATGTTCAGACATCAGTAAGCGTAATATATCTGCCGGTTCTGCCTGTGGTTCCGGGTAGTGTTCTAATTCATAGGCATGTAATAATGTGCCGAGTGTATTGAGCAATTCTGCCAAGGGGTGATTTGTATCCTCGCCAATCTCATCCACTAATTCATCAATCCAGGCAGATTGCTGTTGGTATGCCTGTTCATTTTGCGGAACAGACAACAGAACAGAAAAATTTGCCCATTGCCGGGATGCATCTTGTAATATTTTAGTCATTCTGGTTCTCAGTGTCTTATTCGCTGGCATTCCTGTTTCCATTTACCCCGATCATATTCTGAATGCGTTAAAATATGCCGGACGAAAACTTTTTTAGAATTATAGTGAATTGCTGCAATATTGTGTATTTCCTTTGTAGTATGCAACATCAGGTGCCTCACCTGAAAATGACTAACATCAGGCATCTCGCCTGATTTTTAAATTATATCTCGTAATGAGATAATGAGATAACATCAACTTTAAAAGACTAAACAACCACCCGCTAAAAGACGGGTGGATTAGAGCATTTGGCGGCTGAAAGCCGAGATACAGGGCGGACAAGCCCTGTTGTTTAGCCCCAACGGGGCGCATTAATATAGCCAGGGGTAACACCCCTGGAATTGTATCCGTGCCATTCACGCCCTGAAAGGGCAAATTAAAATATTGCAATCATTTTAACCTGCCCTTTCAGGGCGTAAACGTGTCATTCTCTACCTTGGGGCGTTGCCCCAAGCTATATTAAAATACCCCTTTGGGGTGTTAGTGCTAAAACCCATATTTTAAGTTTTACCGTTAAACATCAGAGATAAATCTGTTCGCCTGAAAGGCGAAGGTTTTAACCTTGTGCATGGAAAATAAAAAAATGTCAGGTGCCATTCAATGTATCGATTTAGGTAAAACCTATTATCAGGGCAATCAGGAGATTCCTGCCCTGAAAGGGGTGCAGCTTAATATTCCTAAAGGGGATTTTGTGTGTTTATCCGGGCCATCGGGTTCGGGTAAAAGCACTCTGCTGAATTTAATCAGTGGCCTGGATCAGCCAACCACAGGGCAGGTACGGATTGGCGGCACGCGCCTGGATCAATTATCCAAAACCCAGCTTTCTGATTTACGTTTGCACCGTATCGGCTTTGTGTTTCAGGCTTATAATCTGGTGCCGGTACTCAGTGCGCGGGAAAATGTTGAGTTAATCATGCAATTGCAGGGCGTGCCTGCCAAACAATGTCGGCAACAAGCCAACAGCGTATTGGCGGAAGTGGGTTTGGAAGGCCTGGAGCAGCGTCGCCCCGCCGATCTTTCCGGCGGTCAACAACAGCGCGTTGCTGTCGCCCGCGCCATCGCTTCCAAACCCGAATTAATTCTGGCTGATGAACCCACCGCTAATCTGGATTCACAAACTGCTGAATCATTAATGCAGTTATTGCAAAGCATGAATGAGCAGCATGGCATGACCTTTCTGTTTTCAACCCATGATCCGCTGGTGATGAATTATTCTAAACGTTTGATTCGCCTGCATGATGGCGCTTTGGTTTAGTGCTGATTAGCTATGCCTCTGAAGTGGCTATATCAATGCCTTCAGTGGCAATCCTGGCTAAATCCTGGATTTGCTCGGGTGTGATGATATAAGGTGGCATGAAATAAATAACATTGCCTAATGGGCGCAATAACATATTATTTTTTAAGGCATGGCGATAAACATGCAGACCACGTCTTTGTTGCCAGGGGTAGGGGGTTTTGCTGGCTTTATCCTGAACCATTTCAATGGCTAAAATCATGCCGTGCTGACGCACTTCTGCAACATGGGGGTGATCATTGAGATGGGCGCAGCTTTGGCGCATGACTTCAGCTAATTTTTGATTATTGGCAATGACGTTTTGCTGCTCAAAAATCTCCATAGTTGCCAATCCGGCGCGGCAGGCCAGAGGATTGCCAGTATAACTGTGGGAATGTAAAAAGGCATTGAGCTTGGTGTAATCGTCGTAAAACGCCTGATACATATCTTCCGTGGTCATGACCGCGCATAACGGCAGATAACCGGCAGTCAGCCCTTTCGATAAACACATAAAATCCGGTGTAATCTCAGCCTGCTCACAGGCAAACAGGGTGCCGGTGCGACCAAAACCTACGGCAATTTCATCGGCGATTAAATGTACTTGATATTCATCACACAGCTTGCGCAAGCCGCGTAAATATTCCGGGTCATACATGCGCATGTAACCTGCACATTGCACCAGTGGCTCCACAATCACGGCGCAAACTTCTTCCGCGTGTTGCTCCAGCAGTTGACGCATTTTTTCCAACTGGCGCAAAGCATAAGCCGCGCAGGATTCGCCCGTTTCCCGATTAAAACAATCCGGGGAAGGCGCGACCAGGGTTTCCATCAATAAGGGCGCGTAAGTCTCCTTATACAGCTCGACATTGCCTACGGCCAGTGCGCCGAGGGTTTCGCCGTGATAACTGTTTTCCAGGGTGATAAAACGGGTTTTTTGAGTTTTACCCTGGTTGCGCCAGTAATGAAAACTCATTTTCAGCGCCACTTCAACACCAGCGGAACCATTATCTGCGTAAAAACAGCGATCCAAACCCGGTGGGGTAATTTTGACCAATTGCTCAGCCAGGGCGAGGGCAGGTTCATGCGTGAAACCCGCCAGTAACACATGTTCTAGCGTGTCTAACTGAGTTTTTAGCGCAGCGTTAATCTGTGGATTGGCATGACCAAATAAATTGACCCACCAGGAACTGATCGCATCCAGATAACGCTGGCCTTCAAAATCTTCCAGCCAGATGCCTTCCCCGCGTTTAATCGGAATCAGCGGCAGGGTGTTTTCATGATCTTTCATCTGGGTGCAGGGGTGCCACAACACCGAAAGATCGCGTTCTATCCAGTTTTGATTAGACATGTTTTTTCATCATAATGTAGTTTGAAATAAAAACCAGCATGGAACAAAAGCGGTTTTTTCGCATTCAAATCTTCAAAACCTGCGAAAAAGAAGCCTTTGCGTAACCTTCGCTTCTAAAAATCAGCGTGAAGTAAAAGCGGTTTTTTCGCATTGCAAGTCTTTAAAACCTGCAAAAAAGAAGCTTTTACGTAACACCGCTTATAAGATGGAGCGCAGACGTTTTAATAAAACAGGGCGCTGAGAAAAATCACGTTCCATGTGATCAAACAGATTGACACCACTACGGCGGCTGGTCTGAGGATCAACCACATCCAGCAGCGCATCGCCGTAACGCTCCAGAAATGAAGATAATTCACCAATTGAGGCATCGTCTGCCGGGATGGGGTCTGGTATAGGAAAATCATATAAAACAGACTCAGATTCGAACATAAAGTTAATCTCTAATGCTTTTATTTAAAAAACCGAAGTATAGCAGCTATCCCTGTCATGATGGTGATGTACCACTTTTTATCAAATAATTTTGAATATTACCAAGCTTCTACATTTAAAAATCATGCAAAACAGCGGATAATACCCGGCTGGGTCAGCAGCACCCTTTTTTTTTAACTCAGGATAAGTTTCCACATGGCATTAATTGTACAAAAATATGGCGGTACTTCCGTTGGCACGACTGAGCGGATTCAAAATGTTGCGGAGCGGATTATCCAGTTCCGTGATGCCGGGCATGATTTGGTGGTTGTGGTTTCTGCAATGAGCGGAGAAACCAATAAACTAATCACTCTGGCTAAAGAAATTTCCGACCCGCCCACACCCCGTGAATTTGATGTATTACTCTCTACCGGTGAGCAGGTTACGATTGCACTGCTGGCGATGGCGCTAGAGTCCAGAGGTTATTCCGCACGCTCTTATACCGGTAGCCAGGTACATATTCTGACCGACAGCGCGCATAATAAAGCCCGGATTCTGGACATTGATAACCAGTATATGCGCACTGATCTGGATGCTGGGCGCGTGGTGATTGTTGCCGGTTTTCAGGGGGTGGATGCCAAAGGCAATATCACGACTTTGGGTCGCGGCGGTTCCGATACCACAGCCGTAGCACTGGCAGCCGCCTTAAAAGCCGATGAATGCCAGATTTACACCGATGTTGATGGCGTCTATACCACCGATCCCCGTATCGTAGCTGAAGCCCGTCGTCTGGATAAAATTACTTTTGAAGAAATGCTGGAACTGGCCAGTCTGGGCGCTAAGGTGTTACAGATTCGCGCTGTTGAATTTGCCAGTAAATATAATGTACCTCTGCGGGTGTTATCATCGTTTGATGAGCCTGGGAGTCAAAACAGCACTTTAATTGCCGCAGAAGAAGAGGAAGATAACAAAATGGAACAGGCTTTAATTTCCGGAATTGCATTTAACCGCGATGAAGCTAAACTGACCTTGCAAGGCGTACCGGATCAGCCGGGGGTGGCCTATAAAATACTGGGTCCTGTTGCCGATGCGAATATTGAAGTGGATATGATTATTCAAAATATGGGGGCGGATAATAACACCACTGACTTTACCTTTACGGTGCATCGTAATGATTACCCGCAGGCTAAGGAAATTCTGAATCAACTGGTTACCAGCCTGGGGGCTAAAGAAGCCACATTTGATAACAAAATTGTCAAAATTTCCATGGTGGGTGTGGGTATGCGTTCCCATGCAGGCATTGCCAGTGAAATGTTCCAGGCATTGGCAGAAGAAGGCATCAATATTAAAATGATTGCAACCTCGGAAATTAAAATTTCCGTGGTGGTGGATGAAAAATACCTGGAATTGGCGGTAAGAACGCTGCACAGCCAGTTTAATCTGGATGAGGAAGCGGTATCATAATAAACTTGCCTTAGCCCATCACAATTTGGACTCAATGCTTCCTCCTGTTATACTCTTCGGCATTTTTTATCCATCTGAGTGCGGCAGATTTGTCGTGACATTCGGCTTGCTGGCAGCGTAAGGAATACTGCCAGCAGTTAGAATGGTGTGCTTTCTATTTCGGATAGCCACCTGAAACTCAGCTTTATCAGCTAAACCCATAAGAAAGAGTACCATCCACATGGAAGAAATTCTGGAAATTCGTGACGGCTGTAGCACCCCTGAGCAGCTATTAAAAAGTCTGACTTTTGCCCGTTACTTAAAAATCTATAAAACGACTTTCATTAAGAACCTGGAATCGCGTCCAGCCAGTCGCCAGCATGAGGCTCAGCCTAAAATCGAGTTTATTAAAAGTGTTAAAATGCGGGAGATTGTCGCGATTCTCGATCATAGCGGAAAAAATACGCGCGCTAAAAATGAGCGGGATCGGGATTTAGTGCGTTTCCTGGATGGCGCTTTTCATCACTACCGGGGTAGCGCTTATTCGCGTTTGGTGCGTCTGCAAAATAGCGTAGTCGCAAATGGCAAGGATACCCCTGAGAGCGTTAAAGATAAAATCACCCGCAAGGCGCAACGTTTATCCAAACTGATCTTAAAAACCCGTCGCCGCATGTTACAAAAAGTGGGCCTGGATATGGGCGTGCGCCGTACTCAGAGTATGACGGTTCCGCCTAACGTCACTGCTGGAGAAATTTCCGGGCATTATCTGAACCTGCCTGCTGATTATGTTTCTCTGGCTTATGTGCCATTAACAATTGCCGCCGATATTCAAACCGGCGTTAATTACAATACCCCTTCTAATAAACGTGCTTTGCCATTTTATGAATTAGCGCATAATCCCTTTAAGAGCAGCGAATTTGATCCGGAACAATGGGTTTCAGTGGCCTTGCAGGTTGGTGCATCATTAATTGTGGCTTACCTGCATAAATCACGCGGCTGCATTGAAATGGAAGCGGGTTTATTAAACCTGTTCCCCTTTGGCAATATTGAAGAATTGCAACAGGGACGTCGCCCGGATGGTGTGTTTATTTTTGGCGATCCCAATGCCAGGGATGAAGATTTAGGTTATTACTGGGATGATGAGAATCAACTACTGGTTGGCACTGTACCCAACCGCGATCCGCTGAAATACTTTGGTTACGCGAAAAAACCGATTCTGACTTTGCATAATGTGTTGGCAATTCGTAATGGTGAAATCCCCTTGCACTGCGGTTGTACCCGCTATGTGATGCGCTTTGGCGAAAAAAGCGGTGCTCCTTATATTGCGGATATGTTGGTCAAAGCCGATGATATGGGCCGCGTTGTTTTGGAAACCGATGAAAAAGATACCGTGCGCCCGATTTTTTACGGCACGGAAACTGGTGCTTTTGCCTGTCTGGACGGTTTTAGTGAACAGGCCAAGCTGTTAATGCAAGGCCGGGAAGTTGGTTATAATCAGGCAACCGGCTCCAATGCCCGACAGATTGTACCGGTTGCGGAAGCTAAAGAAGTGCAGGACGGCGACGTACTGGACATCCTGTTATACATGAATAACTTCACGCTGATCGAAGAAGATGGTTGTACCATTAGCATTGACATGAGCGTGGATGAAGCGATAGACAGCTTCCGCCTGGGTGAGCGCGTTGCTGCGGGCAGTACCCAAACCCATCGCGGCAGCAAGGAAAGCAGCTACTGGGCCAATCCTTTCCCCTTGTTACAAGACGGTGATGGTAAGGTGCTGCATCCTGATTTATATGAAAAATTCCAGGAAAATGAAACCCTCTTTATTGCGGAAATGAAAAACCGGGTTAATAATAAAGAAATGATACTGGGCGTTGCTTATAGTCAATTAATGGCGGGCGCTTATAAAGACAATGGCGATGAAGACATCACCCGCTGCGGTTATGCCAACCGGGAAGAGGTCGAGCAAAAAGCACCAGTGCGTTTGGCGGAAGACTTAATTGGTCTGATCAAGGAAAAAGCACTGGATAAGCGCAAGCGTTCCGGCGGCAAGATTGATCAAGTCAGTATTACCGTTGCACTGGTGGGTGATAGTCGTACTGGTAAATCAGAAACAGCGGAAAAAATGGAAGGCATATTAAGTCTGCAACTTATTTAAGCAGTACAGCATCAGTCTTGTTTTGACCTGTATTAGACCTTCCGGGTTTTGAAAACCTGGAAGGTCTCGCTAAGGCACACCCGCCATTATAAAGTTGACGGCGTAGCAGAAGCCTGAGAATGAACAAATACCTGTATCCCATTGCGTGACCTGTCATTCAGGTTATTGCATTAGATAGCGGCCTGTAAAATTTTAGTTTGAATTGGAGACGTGGATGTATCCTGAAAACTACCAACCTGTTGAACAAGCCCCCAGCCATGAGTATGAATTATACTTTGGCCCCAATCATCCGGGGATTGAGGGTAATTATGCGCTGCAATTACGGATTACCGGTGATCACATCATCTCTGCACGCGCTGATGGCGGGTATTTGCATCGTGGCTTTGAAAAGCTGATGGAAACACGTTTATGGATACAAAACGTGGCGCTGGTACCACGTATTTGTGTGCCGGATCCGGTGCCGATGGAAGAAACCTATGCCCGCGCTGTAGAAATGCTGGGCGGCCTGGAAGTACCGGAGCGCGCGCAGTGGATACGGGTGCTGATGCTGGAAATGTCGCGTATTTGTGCACATATTTTCACTGTTGGCGGCAACTCCGCCACTATCGGACAATACAGCACCATGTTCTGGGGCGTGGCAGATCGTGACTTAATGCTGGATTTGTTTGAAGAAATCGCGGGGGGGCGTATTTATCATATGTATATCACCCCCGGTGGTGTGCGCCGCGACCTGCCAGATGGCGTTCTGCAACGCTTAAGCACCGTGCTGGATAGAATTGAAGCGGGTTTGCCGGAATATGACGATTTATTTTTTGACAATCCGGTATTTCAGCGCCGCGCTCAAAATGTGGGCGCGATGACGCAACAACAGGCATTAGAGTGGGGTGTAACCGGCCCTAACCTGCGTGCCTGTGGCTTCCAATCTGATCTGCGCCGTGATGATCCGTATTTGGTTTATCAGGAACTGGATTTTGATGTGGTGACAGAAAGTGCAGGGGATATTTATGCCCGCACCCAGGTACGCCGCGCTGAAATCACTCAATCCATTCGTATTTTGCGCCAGGTGATTCAACGCCTGCCGGACATCAAAGGGCCGATTCGCTGTCCATTGCCAAATCCGCTGGCCTGGAATATTCCCGAAGGCAGCGCCTATGCCCGTACCGAATCCTCCAAAGGTGAGCTGGGCTTTTTTGTTGTCTCTAACGGCGGCACTAAACCTTATCGCGTACATGTACGCGGGCCTTCCAGTATGCATGCGGTGCAGGTGCTGGAAAAAATGTGTACTGGAGCGCGTATTGAAGATGTTGCGCAAATTATGTTCTCGCTGGATGCCTGTCCGCCGGAAGTGGATCGTTAATAAACCTGAGTTCGGCGTAAGCTTCATTCAGCGCGAAAGCTGCTGAAAGCCGCTTCCACCTCACGCTATTTTTTTAAAAACCTTATGTTCGTTTTAAATATACGTGGCTGAAGCAAAAACAAAATCACTAAAAAAAACCAGTAAGCGCCGTCGCAAATTGTTTGCACCGTTGCAACTGGAACTGCCGGAAGATTGTGGCTTGCAGCATATCGAGTTGTTTTCTGAACTCAGCGCGCAACTGAAATCCCTGGCGGAGTCTGGAACCTTCGATGATAACCCGCGCTGGCAGCAACGCCGTGAATTCCTGATTAAACAAATTCTGGCAGGAGAAAAGCCCAGCCATTTTTTACAAGGCCCCGGTGATATTCGTTTAATGATACGTTTATGGCGGGAAAAGCCAGAATTTTTGCAACATCTGCCTTTGGATAAGGCATTATTAAACGTACTGCGCCAGCAACTCGATCCCCCTTCACGTCTGCTGTTCTGGCAACTAATTCAACTCTATTTTGAAGTCTGGGATCAACTGCCTGCCCATCAAGCCTTGGCAAGTTGGTTATCCGATTTATGCCAAAGTTTGCCACCGCGCCGCAGTGAGTCAGCGGAATTACAAATCTATCGCCAGCAAAGTGAGATTTTGTTCACTCCCGATCCCGGCGCGGCTTTTATACAGGCGACACAAGCACTGCAAGCCGATGTTCTGCCCCTGCTCAAGCGTTGGCATGTCCCGGAAACCGGACGTTTTGCACAGCACATTAAACGTCTTTATTATTTGCAACCACTTGAAGCTTTGCAGGTGGAAGATGTCGGTAAAACATTACATCTGTTTCAAGTCTTGCAGCAGGATGCGGTTAAAAATTCCATGATGGAAGAACAGTTATTACTGGGACATCATGCCGCTAAAATTCTGATGGACAAGGTATTGGATAATGGTCTGGCACTGCCGGAAAACTGGCGGCACACGATTTTAGGCATACTCGGTGATCCCCGCGTGCCGCGTGCTGCGCCGCGCTTTCAAACCTGGTGGGGGCGGCTGGACAATAAATATACCGCCGCCATGCGCAACTGGTTGTCGCAACTGGACTTAAAACTGTTTCTCAACATTCTGGAGGATGTGGCACACACCCACAACCGCGCTGATTTATTACGTATGTTTCCAGCCCGAAAGCGTTTTCTGGAAGGTTTGCAGGCACAGGGTTTGATTGTGGAATCACGTTTATTACTGGGCAAACAGGCGGAAAACTATATCCGTACCCAGTTTGATCAGCGTGATTTAACCGGACTTGCGCAACTGGGCAGTTCTGCCACTTCACTGATTTATCTGAATTTGCAAGGCGTGCATTTATTAGAAGGCACTCACTCTTTTCAATTGCGGATTTATCAGGACATGCCCATAGAAGGTTTACAGAATTATGAAGCCAGCCACTTCAGCCTTGCCGCAATTCGCAAACAAAACGCGCAAGCCTCGGTTAAACACAGCCACTCGCCCTTGCCTCGTTGGCAACACAGCTTAATCCAACGCCTGGGAGAACCGCCCTTTAATTTATATATTGATCCGGGCAAAGTTCTGTCCAGAGCCGATTATCTGAAATATATGGAACATTTTGTTTAGCTTGTTTCAGGTTGGTGTACAATCTTTTGCATAAAACTTCTAAAATTCAATCGATATAAGGAAGACAAGGCATGGATATTATCCAGGTTATAAAAATTCGTAGCCTTGTGGAGACCTTCCAGGTTTTTAAAAACCTGGAAGGTCTTTTGAAAAATTATGCCCAAACCTCAGAAAATAGCTGCCCAACCCCGTATTGATGCCTTTGTATTACGGATTTTACTACTGCTGCCCTTCTGCTTTGGTTTGTGGTTTTTATTATCTCTGCCGCTGCTGGCACCGGTCGCCTGGTTAAGTGATGGCCTGTTAAAACTGTTTTACCCGGATTTGATTGCCGAAGTCGTACAACAAGTTTACACCCTGGACGTGATAACCCGGATTGATAGCCAGCATATTGATGTTTCAAACCAGGGTTTGCTGGTGTTAACGGTGAACCCGCTGTTATACGGTTATGGAATACCACTACTGGTCGCGCTGATGCTGGCTGGCCTGAACCCCGGCCCGCTGGGTAATTTATTTTGGGTCTGGTTATGCCTGTTATTACCCATACAAGTGTTTGGCGTGGTGATGGCGATATTACATACGCTGGTTTTTGAAATGCCCGTTAGCGTTGCCATGCAGGTAACTGACAGCGAAACCGGGCGTAATATACTGGCCTTAATCAATCAATTCAGCAGCCTTATTTTACCCGGCTTAACCCCGTTTATTATATGGTTTTATCTACAGCAAGATTACCTGCTTGAACTCATTCCCCAATTAAAAAGACTTTATTCATGATTGCATTTCAAGAACTTTCCCTGCAACGCGGTTATAAACCCTTACTTCAGGATGTTAATTTACGCATTTATCCGGGCTGGAAAGTCGGTATTACCGGTGCAAACGGCAGCGGTAAATCCTCTGTGTTCAGTTTATTACTGGGTGAATTACAAGCCGACAGCGGTAACTTGCAGCTACCATCAAACTGGGTGATTGCCCATGTTGCACAGGAAACCCCGGCCTTGGAACGCTCAGCGCTGGATTATGTCCTGGATGGTGATGTTGAACTGCGGGATCTGGAAAAACAACTGGCACAGGCAACGCAAACAGATGATGGTATGAAAAGCGCGCAATTGCATGAGCAGTTGGCGCATATTGATGCCTATAGCGCCCATGCTCGCGCCGGACGTTTATTGCATGGCCTGGGGTTTAGCGAAGCGCAACATCAACATGCCGTGAAACAATTTTCTGGCGGCTGGCGGATGCGCCTGAATCTGGCGCGGGCCTTGATGTGTCGTTCGGATTTATTATTGCTGGATGAGCCAACCAACCACCTGGATTTGGATGCCTTATTGTGGTTTGAACAATGGCTGAAAAACTATCGTGGAACCTTATTGCTGATTTCTCATGATCGGGATTTTCTGGATAATACCGTGGATCAGATTGCCTGGTTGCATCAATTAAACATACACTTGTATGCCGGTAATTACAGTGCTTTTGAACGCCAGCGCGGTGAACAGTTATTACAACAGCAGGCCGCTTTTGACAAACAGCAACGCCAGAAAGCGCATTTACAACAATTTATCGACCGCTTTCGCGCCAAAGCCACCAAAGCCAAGCAAGCACAAAGCCGTATTAAAGCCCTGGAAAAAATGGAAACCATCCAGGCCGCGCATATAGACTCACCTTTTGGGTTTCAATTTAAACCCCCGGAAACCTGCCCAAATCCTTTATTTACACTGGAACAAGCCGATGCGGGTTATGGTGATGAACCGATCTTAAAAAATCTGAATCTGCGGATGCCTCCCGGTGCCCGTATCGGTTTATTAGGTGCAAATGGTGCGGGTAAGTCCACTTTCATCCAGTTATTAGCCGGTGATTTAGCCCCCATGCAGGGCAAACTGGAAGCCCACTCAGGGCTGAAAATTGGTTATTTTGCCCAGCACCAACTGGAACACCTGCATTTGCAATCCACACCGCTGGAACACTTACAGCGTCTGGATAAACAGGCCACAGAACAACAACTGCGGGATTTTCTGGGTGGCTTTGGTTTTCCTGGTGATCGCGCCACGGAAATCGTGGCACCGTTTTCCGGCGGTGAAAAAGCGCGCCTGGCATTAGCCTTATTAGTCTGGCAAAAACCCAATTTATTATTATTGGATGAGCCGACCAATCACCTGGATTTGGAAATGCGTCATGCTTTAGGCGTGGCGCTACAGGCATACGCTGGCGCTTTGTTGATTATCTCCCATGATCGCCACTTGCTGAAAATTACCACTGATCAACTCTATCTGGTGGCGAATCAAAAACTGGAAATCTTTGATGGCGATCTGGATGATTATCGGCAATGGTTATTACAGGAAAGCCGCCAGCAAAACCAGGCGAATACAACAGCAAACCCGCAGGCGCAGGACAAGCAAACGCGGGTAAAACAAAACAAGCAACTCAGGGCGCAGCGTAAGCAACTGGAAAATCAGGTTAAAAAGCTGGAACGGGAAATTGAAAAACTTACCATAGAAAAAGAAAAGCTGGAAAATACACTGGCTGACCCGGCGCTGTACGAGGATCGGGAAAAAGCGCAAAAATATGCCGATAAACGGGAACACATCAGTGTGGAACTGGAAGCACTGGAAGAAACCTGGCTGGAAATACACGACCAGTTAGAAACGCTGGAATAAGGTAAGGAGTGAGGATGAAATAAGTGCAGGAACCGGGCGCAGGATTTTTATTTTCCATGCACAAGATTAAAATCCTCACCTTTCAGGCGAACAGATTTATCTCTAATCAAAAACTAAATCCTCCAAAAACTCAGAACCCGGTTCCAAAGCGGTGATCAACAAATGCTCACGGGCGCGGGTGCAAGCCACATATAACAAATGGCGTATGGAAGTGTCCCCTTTAATTCCTTTAATTAGCGAATAGGATTCTTAGGGCGTTGCGTGGTATTCTTTAGTCAAATTATGTAATTGACTTCGGATATAAAATGACTAATAAAAAAGAATTATCAGAACGCGATATATGCACTAAATTTATAACCCCCGCTATCGAAAAAGCAGGTTGGGATTTGCATAAACAGGTACGGGAAGAAGTCAGTTTTACTGATGGGCGCATTTATGTAAAAGGCAATCTCACTACACGCGGCAAACGCAAACGTGCTGACTACATCCTCTACCACAAACCCAATATCCCGATAGCCATTATCGAAGCTAAAAAAAATACAAAGACAGTCAAAGCAGGTATACAACAAGCCATCAACTACGCAGAAATACTCGACATTCCCAGCGTCTACAGTAGTAACGGTGATGCTTTTCACGAACATGACCGCACCTGCGCCACTGGACAAATAGAACGTGAACTACCACTAGATAATTTTCCATCCCCTGAAGAACTGTGGCAGCGTTACAAAAAACACAAAGGTATCAAAACCCCAGAAGCTGAACAAATCATCACCCAAGATTACTTCTTTGATGGTAGTGGACGTTCTCCACGCTACTATCAACAAATAGCCATCAACCGAACCGTTGAAGCTATCACCAAAGGGCAATCACGTATTTTGCTCACTATGGCGACAGGCACAGGTAAAACCTACACTGCTTTCCAAATTATCCACCGCTTATGGAAAGCAGGTGCAAAACAACGCATCCTGTTTTTAGCCGACCGCAATGCTCTGATTGACCAAACTAAACGCGGTGACTTTCGGCACTTCAAAGACAAAATGACGGTCATCAAAAACAAGCAAATTGATAAATCCTATGAAATCTATCTGGCACTATACCAGGGCTTGACCAACTATGACGAAGACAAAGACGCATACCGAAAATTCAGTCGTGGATTCTTTGATTTAGTCGTAGTGGATGAATGTCACCGAGGCAGCGCCGCTGATGACAGCGCATGGCGGGAAATCTTAGGCTACTTTGGCAGTGCCACCCACATCGGTATGACCGCGACCCCCAAAGAAACCAAAACCATATCGAGTACCGATTACTTTGGCGATCCGGTCTACACCTATTCCCTTAAACAAGGTATTCAAGATGGTTTTCTTGCACCTTACAAGGTCGTGCGGGTAGGAATCAATATTGATTTGGAAGGTTGGCGACCCGAAAAAGGTAAAATCGACAAAAACGGACAAGTTGTAGAAGACCGCCTCTACAACACCAAAGACTATGATAAAAATATATTTATTGATGAACGTAGTCAGACTGTAGCCAATAAAATCACCGAGTTTTTACAAAAAACAGATCGCTTTGATAAAACTATTGTATTTTGTGTTGGCATTCCACATGCCGAAATTATGCGAGCAGCCCTAGCCAATGCCAGCAGCGACTTAATAGCAAAAAATGCCAAATACGTCATGCAGATCACCGGTGACAACGAAGAAGGTAAACGTGAACTGGACAACTTTATTGACCCCGAACAAGACTACCCAGTGATTGCTACAACTTCCAAACTCATGACCACCGGCGTGGATGCCCAAACCTGTAAAGTCATCGTACTGGATAGCAATATCGGCTCAATGACCGAGTTCAAACAAATCATCGGACGTGGCACACGCATCAATGAAGAATACGGTAAACACTTCTTCACTATTCTCGATTTCCGTAATGTCACTGATCTCTTTGCTGATCCCGATTTCGATGGCGATCCCGTGCGTGTCAAGGAAATAAACCAATATGATGATTTCGAGACACCTGAAGAAGAAGCCCAGGATGACACCACAATTACCGATGAAAATGATGAAGATGTGGATTTTGACTCAGATGATGATTATTCTGACCCAAGACCTCCCGGTATTATTGACAGTGGCGATATACAAAGAGAAGCACCGCAAAAATACTACGTCAACGGCGTGAATGTCAGCATTCTCAACGAGCGTGTACAATACCTTGATGGTGATGGTAAGCTCATCACCAGTAGTCTCAAAGACTACACTTGCGAGAAAGTCCATCAGCACTACCAATCTCTTGACGACTTTCTCAATAAATGGAACAGCGCAGATAAAAAACAGGTCATCATCCAGGAACTTGAAGAACAAGGTATCATTCTTGAACACTTCAAAGAAGCGATTAGCAAAGACCTGGATTTATTCGATATGATCTGCCATATTGCTTTCGACCAACCGCCACTGACGCGCACAGAACGCGCCAGACAAGTCAAAAAACGTGATGTATTCAACCAATATGGTGAGCAAGCACGACAAGTGCTTAATGCCTTACTCGATAAATACGCCAACGAAGGCATAGAAAACATTGAAGACATCAAAGTCCTTAAAATTGCCCCCTTTAACCAAATCGGCACCCCGATGGAAATTGTTAAACTTTTTGGCGGCAAAGTAGGTTATAACAAAGCCGTAAACCAACTCGAACAAGTTATCTATGCGGCTGCATAATAATAAACAGGAAAACCAATAGTAATGAGTAATATTTCAGGCATCGTAAAATCTGCCCGTAACATCATGCGTCAGGATACAGGCACGGGTAGTGATGAGCTACGCATCCTGCAACTTGGCTGGATGATGTTTCTTAAAATTTTCAGCGACAAAGATGAAGAACTCGAAATGATGGAGGATGACTATGAGTCACCCATTCCCGAAGAACTACGCTGGAGCACCTGGGCTGCTGATGACGAAGGTATCACTGGCGACAAGCTCCGTGAGTTTGTAGATGAAAAACTCTTTCCCACCTTGGCAAATATTGATCTATCCACCGCCGACCCCGATGCTACGGCGGGTAAACGCGCCATCCTGGTACACGAAGTTTTTGCCAACAACTACAACTATATGAAGTCAGGTATTCACCTGCGCCAGGTCATCAATAAACTGAACGAAATTGATTTTAACAACCATAAAAAGCTGCACCTGTTTGGGCAAATTTACGAAACTTTTTTAAGCGAACTGCAAAGTGCAGGTACATTGGGCGAATTTTACACGCCCCGCGCTGTCACCCAGTTCATGACGGAAATGCTCAATCCGCAGCATGATGAAATCATCCTTGATCCCGCCTGTGGTACGGGCGGTTTTCTGACTGCCGTAATCGAATACCTCAAAGCTGAAGCCAGCACGGGTACGCAACATGAATCCATCGGTGCAAATGTGCGCGGCTGGGAGTATAAACCGCTGCCTTATATGCTGGCTAACACCAACCTGATACTGCATGATATTACCTCGCCCAATATTCGTTACGGCGATTCATTGCAGCATCCGTTAAGCGAATACACCCGCAAACACCGTGTAGACGCGATTATTGCCAATCCCCCTTTTGGCGGCGTAGTTTCCAACAACAACGAAAACAACTTTCCCAAGACTTACCGTACCAGAGAATCCGCTGACCTGTTTCTGATTCTCATGATCCACCTGCTCAAAGAAGAAGGACGCGCAGCCATTGTCCTGCCCGATGGCTCCCTCACTGGTGATGGTGTCAAGCAACGTATCCGCCAGAAACTGCTGGAAGACTGCGACCTGCACACCATCGTGCGTTTGCCCAATTCCGTGTTTCAGCCTTACGCCTCAGTCGCCACCAATTTGCTGTTTTTCACCAAAGGCAAACCGACTGAAACTATCTGGTATTACGAACACAAACTACCCGAAAACTACAAAGCCTACTCCAAAACTAAACCCATACGCTTAGCTGAATTTGATGGCTTAAAACAGTGGTGGGGCGGTCAAAATAGAGCAGGACGCGAAGAAAGCGAACACGCATGGCAAGTGGATATTGACGCTATCAAAAACAATGGCTACAACCTCGACATTAAAAACCCGCACCAGCCTGAAGAAGAACAGCAGCACAGCAGTGCTGAATTGCTGGATATGTTGCATCAGTCGTTTATGAAAGGGGATGAGTTGTTGGCGCAGTTGCGCAAGGAGCTGGTGTCGTGAACAAAAAAACAAAACTCGCCTCGGAGGGGGAAGGATTAAGCGCATTCCATGATGATATAAAGCAAATCCTCCAATCTGCTAGAAGCAAAGCAAAAACGGCTATCAATTCCGCGATGGTTGAAGCCTATTGGCTGATAGGTAAACGTATTGTAGAAGAAGAGCAACAGGGCAAAACACGAGCAGAATATGGCAAGAAAATTATTAAAAAGCTGGCACAGGTGTTGTCAAGCGAGTTTGGAAAAGGTTTGGATGAGCGAGAGTTACGCCGTCTTCGACAGTTTTTCCTCTGTTTTCCAAAATGGGACACAGTGCGCCCCGAATTGAGTTGGAGCCATTACCGCTTGCTTATTCGGGTATCCAATCAAAAAGCACGTAGCTATTACCTCAACGAAGCGGCAGAACAGCAATGGAGCTATCGAACTTTAGAAAGAAATTATAAAACGCTTTACCATGAACGCTTGCTTAGCTCACAAGTTAAAGCAGAAGTGGAAAAAGAGATGCGGGAAAAGACCGCTCAACTGCAAGCTGACCACCTTGATTTTATCAAAGATCCCTATGTCATAGAGTTTTTAGAGCTCCCGGCTAATGCCAGTTATACAGAAAAAAAACTAGAAAAAGCATTGCTGGATAATCTGCAAAAATTTCTACTCGAATTAGGGAAAGGGTTTGCCTTTGTTGCCAGACAACGCTTGATCAGAACAGAAACGTCTGATTTTTATATCGACTTGGTATTTTATAATTATCACTTAAAATGTTTTGTAATTATCGAGCTTAAAACCCATGCCATCACACATACGGATGTTGGACAACTCGACATGTATGTACGCATGTTTGATGATCTTCAAAAAAATGAAAATGATAATCCCACCATCGGTATATTACTGTGTACTGAAACAGACAAAATGATCGCCAAATACTCAGTATTGAATGAAAGTAAACAGCTTTTTGCCAGTAAGTATATGCCCTACCTACCCACTGAAGCGGAGTTAATTGCCGAGATTGAAAGGGAGAAACGGCTGATTGAGAGGGTGGAATGATGGGAATATGGAAGAAATATAAATTCTCTGATTTTTTAAAAAGATCTAAAATTCCAATCTTGTTAGAAAACGAAAAGAATTATAAAAGAGTAACCATTAAAACTAAGCACGGTGGAGTCTCGATTAGAAATACAGAGATAGGTGCAAAAATTGGTACAAAAAAGCAATTTATTTTGAAGTCTGGACAATTTGTCTTGTCAAAAATTGATGCTCGTTACGGAGCTTTTGGAATTGCACCGGAAGAAGTCAATGAGGCAATAATCACAGGTAACTTTTGGGCATATGATTTTGATGAAAATATCATTTCAATTAGCTGGCTGAATAATTTTACCAATTCAGCAACTTTTTATAATATTTGTGAACGAGCAAGTAGTGGAGTTACTCACAGAAAATATCTCAACGAACAAGAATTTCTAAATACAGGAATATACCTTCCTGATATAAAAGAACAAAAATTAGTTCTAACCTCTTTTGAGAGAAAATCAAAAACGACTGAATTTATTAATCAAGAACTCACCCACCAACAAACCCTGCTAAAAAAGCTACGCCAGCAAATCTTACAAGAAGCCATCGAAGGCAAACTCACCGCCGACTGGCGAGCCGCTAACCCCGATGTAGAACCCGCCAGCGCACTGCTGGAACGCATCGCCACCGAAAAAGCTGAACTGGTCAAGGCCAAGAAAATCAAAAAGCAGAAACCGCTGCCACCGATTAGCAACGAAGAACAGCCTTTTGAATTGCCGGATGGGTGGGTTTGGTGTCGGTTGAGGGAAATAACAAATATCGTAAGAGGAGGGTCTCCAAGACCCGCTGGAGATTTACGTTTCTACCAAGGAAATATACCTTTTCTAAAAGTTGCAGATTTGACAGCCACTAATGCAACTTACTTAAATAGTCATACATACACAATTAAAGAAGCTGGTCTTCATAAAACTCGTAAAGTTCCAGCAAACACATTAATGCTAACAAATAGTGGGGCAACTCTAGGAATTCCAAAAATATGTAGATTTGAAACAACTTTTAATGATGGGATTGCTGCTTTTATCTACATGAATAATGATCTATTCAAACCATATTTCTACTATGTATTATCATCAAAAACACAATGGTTTTTAGAAGAAGCCTCAAGAGGACAAGGACAGCCTAATTTGAACACAGATATTATTGGGGAAACCTTTATTTTTCTCCCCCCACTCCCCGAACAACGCGCCATCGTCACCAAAGTCGAAAAACTCCTGGCCCTCTGCGACCAACTGGAAACCCAAATCACCCAAAACCAAACCCACGCTGAGGCACTGATGCAAGCCGTCTTGCGCGAAGCTTTCAGCTAAATTTAATCGTAAAGGTGAAATGATATATGCCAGCCATTAGGTATAGCGAATGGGGAGGAGTAAGACTACTGTTACACGACTTTGAAGGTTTATTTGCTGGGAGCGCCGTCTTCCAGACGGCAAACCGCGCAACGCGCGGTTATAGCAGCTATGCTGCTATGCCGTCAGAATGACGGCAGCCCCAGAGAGCCGACAAAATGTCGGCGTTCCCAGCAGATAATTACCCAGCTTTAGAGCTAACCTTCAAAGTCGTGTGTTAGAGATATTTTAAGTCGGTAATCTGGTGTTTGTCATCCAGCTCAATCACCACCTGTGCTTGCTCCGGCAGCACTTGCAGGTTAAAGCGGGTAAGGCGCTCATAGTGCATGAT
Organism: Candidatus Venteria ishoeyi; assembly: GCF_030378065.1. GTDB lineage: Bacteria > Pseudomonadota > Gammaproteobacteria > Beggiatoales > Beggiatoaceae > Venteria > Venteria ishoeyi. Next base: position 58,777 of record NZ_JAUCGJ010000023.1, read on the forward strand.
AAAACGCTGTAATTGGTTTTTATTCATGATTTTTAGATTATGATTTCTTGAGTCTTGTTTTTGCGCCAACTTATGCTCTTGTAAACGCCGCCATTGGTAAATACATTCAAATGAGGGGGCTTTGAGCATAATCAAATATTCAATCGGTGAAAATAAACTAAAATAACTTTTTTGCAATTGCAAGTTGACGTAATTGCGCCAGATAGCGTGAGGGTCTTCATTTGCTTCCAGCGCGTTTAGTGCTTGTTTCAGCGCTGATTCTGCTTGTGCAGGCGTGGCGACGCACCAACCTTCAAACAGAACAATATCCACCTTACCCTGATGTAGCGACCATTGCTCGCGGGGTGCGCGATCATCTATGGCCTTGTCAAAATAAGGTATAAAAACTTTTGTGCTGGCTGTAGCGGTGCTTAATGTTTCCAGTAGCGCAATACCCAGATTCACATCATGCGTACCGGGAACGCCACGGGTTTGTAATAAAGGATGAATTTCCCGGGCAAGTTGTTGGCGTTTGGCGTGGGTGTGGTAGAGATCATCTATGGAAAACTGTACCACGGCGCAGCCATAAACCTGTTCTAAAATCAGTTTCAGAAAACTGCTTAAGGTGGATTTGCCTGTGCCTTGTGCGCCATTAATGCCAATAACGCTGGTCTGTCCCGTGATTTGGGATTGCTGATAAATCTGCTCTGCCAGCGGCATATAATAGTTTTGCAGCGTTGTGATAAATGTAGCGGGTAAGGCGTGTTGCTGAATGTGCGCCTGTAATGCTGCGAGTAATGCTGGTGTATGTTTAAATGCTTGCTTTGCCTGGTTTATGCTGGAACAGTTTGACATGAAAATCTTCATATAAGGAGAGTAAGGTCGGTACCAATAATAATACCAGCACAGTGCCAAAAGCCAGACCAAAAGAGATGGAAACCGCCATCGGAATCAAAAACTGTGCTTGCAAAGAGGTTTCAAATAACAGCGGCATTAAGCCGAATATGGTGGTCAGCGAAGTCAGTAAAACCGCGCGCAGGCGTTGGCAGGCAGCTTCAACCAGTGCTTCATTGACCGCTAGGCCACTTTTGCGTAAACGCTGATAAAAGGTAATCAATACAATCGAATCGTTAATGACAATACCGGATAAACCAAACAAACCAAAAAGGGATAATATGGTGAGATTTAAGTCCATTGCCCAGTGTCCCGCCAAAGCGCCAATCAAGCCAAAAGGAATCACGCTCATCACCACCAAAGGCCAGCCATAAGAGGCAAACACCCAGGCCAGCACCAGATAAATCAGAATCAGCGCAAAAAATAAGCCGCGCATCATATCCTGCATGGTTTCGCGCTGATCGGCGGCGCGGCCTTCATAAGAATAATGCACTCCATAACGGCTGCTGATTTCGGGCAGTATCTGTTGCTCCAGTTCGCTAATAATTTCATTGCTGGTACGCACCTGGGCATTAACATCGGCGGACACTTGTATGGTTAGCTCACCTTCAGCATGGCGCAGGGTTTCAAAACCGCGTTGGCTTTTAATATCGACCACATCGCGCAATGGCAGACTCAAGCCCTGAGGCGTATGGATCTTAAACTGCTCTAAGGCGGAAAGGCTGTGGCGTTCTTCATCAGCCAGCATCACTCGCACTTCAACTTCATCACGCCCATCCAGAAAAATCTGTGCCTGCAAACCATCAAATGCGGCGCGTAGTTGCTGCCCGACCTCGGTGGTGGTCAACCCGTAGGCAATCGCCAGGGGGCGCAATTGATACAATAATTGCTCCCGTCCATAAGGCATATCATCTTCCACACTGCGCACGCCATCATTGGCTTTGGCTTTTAAGGCGGTTTTAAGTTCCAGTGCCGCTTGTTTCAGTTGTAAGGCATCATCACCACTGAGTTTAATATCAATATCCCGCCCCGGCGGGCCGCCCCGGCGTTCGCTGATGACCAGACTTTCCAGCCCCGGTACATCGTCCACCCGGTCTTTCCAGGCATCCAGAAAAGTATGATTACGCACGCTGCGTTGATCCGGTTCAATCAGTTCCACAAAAATTGAAGCGAACTGATCGCCGCGCCGACTGCTTTGCCCATCGGCTGATTGACTCATACCCTGGCGCACCACGGCGGAAACAATCAAAGATTCTCCCACCGGACTGAGTGCTTTATCAGTCTCGTATAAAGCCTGTTCCAGTTGTTCCAGATAAGTGCTGACCCGCTGTGGCGGTGTGCCGGAAATAAAATTGATATTGGCGTTAACGATGGCGGGTTCCGGGGTGGGGAAAAAATTAAACGGTACCTTGCCGCTTACCAACAGGGAAATACCTAACATTAATAAACTCAATAAAATGGCAACCATCAATATGCGCCACTGTAAAACCCTGTGAATCAGAGGACGAAAATAGTTATCGCGTAGTTTTTCAAAAGCGGTATCCAGCTTATGGCGAATACCGGTGTTGCTCTGATGATGCAGATGCAAAAAGCTGTGGCGTAAATGTCCGGGTAAAATCAAAAAAGACTCTACCAGCGATGCCAGAATAACTGCGATCACTACCAGGGGAATGGCGAATAAAATATGCCCGATAATGCCACCCACCAGCATCAGCGGCATAAACGCGGCAATTGAGGTTAAAGAAGAAGCCATCACCGGGGCCAGCATTCTGCGCGCGCCGCCTTCGGAAGATTCCAGGGGATTTTCACCGTTTTGATAATGTGCCAGGGCATCCTCTCCCACCACAATTGCATCATCGACAATAATGCCCAGGGTCATGATCATTGCCAATAAGCTGACCATATTGATGGTACCGCCAAAAGCGTATAACACTGCTTGCGCCGCCATTAATGAAACCGGAATGCCGACCGCCACCCACCAGGCAACCTTGGCGTTCAGAAACAGGTATAAAACCAAAATCACCAGAATCAAACCGCCCAGACCATTTTTTAATAAAATATTGATGCGCCCCTGAATATAACGCCAGGATTGATCATAAACTTTCAGGTGGATATTTGGTGGGAAGCTGTCCTGATTTTCTGCCAGCCAGGTTTGCATCTTTTTGGCAAGTTTAAGCGCGTCATCCTTGTCTGCGCGCAGCAACTGCAATTCAACCGCTGGTTGTCCCTGATAATACAAGGTGGTTTGATTGGGCATGGGGCGGCGTTTAACGCTGGCAATATCCCCCAGCAGTACCCGTTGCCCGTCACGGCTTGCAAACAGTGGAATATCCAGAAACGCCAATTGATCCCGGCGTTGTTCCAGTCCTCGCAATTGTCTGGAAATATCATTCAAACCAATGGAGCCAGCGGGCATATCCTGACTGTAGGCTTTGATTTTTTGCCCCACCTGATTGAGTGTCAGACCCAGTTCCTCCAGTTTGGCACTGGCTATCTGGATGGCGATTTCTTCTTTGGGCAGGCCGCTGATGGTGACTTTGGATAAACCCGTGCGCAGCAGTTCCTGTTCAATTTGATGCGCCAGCGGACGCATGGCCTGTGCGCTGTCGGTGCCATATAACAGGATGCGCGCGATTGGCTCATAGCGCACCACGCGGCTGATTTCTGGTTTTTCCGCCGTTGAAGGCAGGTTACGCAACAGCGCGATCTTTTCATTGACTTGATCCAGGGCAATGCCCATGTCGCTGTTATCCTGATATTCCAGGGTAATCGCCGCAACATTATTACCGGAAGTGGAGGTCATTTTTTTGACGTTATCCAGCGTGCGCAGGGCTTCTTCTGCGGGGCTGGTAATCGAGCGTTCCACATCCTCGGGACTGGCTCCACTCCAGGGAATGACAATGGTGATAAAGTCCAGATCAAAGCTGGGCAATATCTGGGTATTGAGTTTGGATAATGCGCCTATGCCTGCCAGCAGCATAACCACCATCAGTAGATTGGCGGCAACTTTATGCTGCGCAAAGCGCCCGATTAAATCGGTTTTATGTTGAAATTGCATTAATTACACTAAAGTCTCAAGGCTGAACCGTTAACCAGTAATATCGATAAGGTGGAATGACCAACTGATCCTTAAATAAAGCCGGTGACTCACCCGTTGCCAGATCCCGTAATTGGCCTAATTCAAAAAGTCCACGATTACCGAGTTCGGAAAGGTTCAACATTTGGGGTCTGTTATCAAAATTACAAACAACTAATACGGGTTCATATTGCTGGTTAAAATGATTACGTATGAAAATAAATAAATGCTCATTGTCGGTATCAATCAGTTCTCTGTTATTAAAATCAGCAAATACAGGTACAGATTTCCTCACCGCAATCATCCGCTGTAAACTATCAAATAGTTTCTGTTCCACGCTGCCATGTTGCTTGTGCAGATCCGCTTTTTGCCAGTCTATGCGCGGTCTGTTTAACCAGCGGTTATCATTGGCCTTGTTTTCATCCTGCATAAATGAGCAATCGTTTACAGTGCCGATCTCATCACCATAATACAGTAAGGGGATGCCGCCAAATGACATAATAATGCTATGTAATAACAAAATGAGCTTAATACTTTGCTCAATCAGTTCTTCATCGTTGCTTTCCAGCGCATATTCCAAACCAACCAGTGATGCCAGAGAGCCTGAAATACGGGCATCACCAGTTTTATCATTTCGCGCAAAAGGTTGACCACGCGCTGGAGAACCCTCGTATACGCCGGTGTAGTAGTCAATAAGAAATTTGCGATGTGGATAAGGTTCATAACCAACATTGATAATATCCGCATCATCAAAGCCAAGACCAATGTCATCATGACAACGAATGTAATTAAGCCAGGTCGCCCTGTCGAGTTTATTTGGAATGCTTTTAATGCCCTGGCTGAGCAGCTTGGTATTCTTGGTTGCCACTGCATCCCAGAGCAGCGCCATGAAACTGGCGTTGTAGGCAATTTCACATTCCTTGGCAATGACGGCATCCTCGCCAAAGTATTTGCTAATCTCTACCGGCGCAACGATGGCCTCGGCAATAAACAGTACACCGGGTGCAGTTACCTGACAGCAGTCTTTCATTAACTGCAAAATCAAATGCGCTTCCCGCTCATTCTGGCAGGTTGTACCGATTTTTTTCCACAGAAAAGCCACAGCATCCAGGCGCACAATATCCGCCCCCATATTGGCCCAAAACAGGATAATATCGGCCATTTCAATGAATACGGCAGGGTTGCTGTAATCCAGATCCCACTGATAGTTATTAAATACTGTCATCACCCATCGGTTCATGGATGTATCAAACGTAAAATTCCCTGGCGCATTTTCTGGAAAGACCTCGGGCATGGTCTCTTCAAACATGTCCGGGATATCCCGGTCTGGAAAGGTGTAATAATAGTCCTGGTATTGTTTATCACCTTGTTTGGCTTTTACGGCCCATTCGTGTTGATCAGAGGTATGATTGACAACCACATCAAGCGCCACCAGCATTTTCCGTTTACGCAGGTGTGCTGTCAGTGTCTGCAAATCAGACAAGGTGCCATAGCGCGCATCAATATCCAGAAAGTCACAGACCGCATAGCCCCCGTCACTGGCACCTTCAGGACATTTCATCATGGGCATGATATGCAGCATGTTGATGCCCAGTTCCTGTAAATACGCGCAACGGTGTTGAAGACCTTGCAGATCACCGGCAAATCCATCTGCATATAAGGCCATAGCCACCCAGTTTTGGGCAAGAAACCAGTTATGATCGTGTTCACGTTCAATATCCAGCGCTTCAAGATCAGCTGAACGTTCTATATAGCGCGTTGCCAGCACCTCAACCAACCGAACCATCTGTTCCAGAAAATCTTTTCGCTCGCCATAAAGCTGGGTGAAAAGTGAATGGATGGCATAAAAATTAGCACCCAGGCGCGTATAAAAACGCAGCAGGTTGCGTTTACTAATTTCTGGTTTTATTTCTTCGAGTATCTGGTTTAATAAGGAATGTGATACTTGTTCATACATAAAAAATTATCTCATTTTCTAAAAAACCTGAATCCAGGGTAAGGTCTTTTAAGAAAAAATAGCTAAATTCGGTAGATACTATAGATGTGCTGCCGGTAATGGGGGTATTGGTGGTTGCTTTGAATCGCTGCGCCGGGTTGTGCGCGTGTCCGATTTTGACCAGGCCTATTTCATTCTAGAGGCAATAGAGTGGCAATTTTATCAACGACTTCATTGATTACTTCAGGATTGGCTTTGCTAATAAATTTAGCGTTGCGCGCGCGCCAGTCAATAGAACAAACATGATCTGAAATAACAAATCCATTTATTTTTCCATTGTCCTGTATTAAGACGTGATATGGGCGCTGTTTATTTTGAGAAGTGATAGGGCAAACCAGCGCCATACCGCTGCGCTGGTTGTATTTCCCTGGCGAAAGAATCAAGGCTGGCCTGTGTCCGGCTTGTGGATTAAAATTGAGCCAGACTAAATCGCCACGCTCAGGCTGATAATTCATTTCTAAAAAACCTCTTTTCCTTCCACGTAACCTAGGGCAATCGCATCAAATTTACTGCATAGTCAATATCTTATAGAGATAGTCTTGATCAAGAGCAGCTTTAAGTCGTTTATTAGCAATACCCGTTTTATGAGAAGAATCCTGCTTAAGTAAACTCAAAGCAATATGACGTAGCACTGCAAAATTCTCAGGTCCATTATCTTTACGAATACGTGAATAATCTTCGTTAAATGTTACATCCAGCGACCAGTGCAAACTGTTTTCAATGCCCCAATGCGCACGTACAGCACGACCAAAACGCTGTGCATCGCTACTTAGCGAAGTAATATAAAAACGCCGTTCAGTTGTCACTTTATCACCAATTTCCCGGTGTGACTCAACCATACCGATGCTAGTCAGTCCTGCCCATTTCTCTCTATTATCCAACCACTCAATATCATCAATGGTCCAATAACGCCGCGTTTCAATACGCCCATGCCCACCATCTATCGTCTCATGATAGCTATGCACAATAGACTTAAAATTTTTTGCCAGTGCCCATTCAAAATAATCTTTAACATCTTCATGCAATGTGCCTTGATTACCTTTAAGCGCCAATACGTAATCTGCCTCGCGTACAATAATGTCACGCGCTATCGTTTTCTGACATCCTGCCGCATCAATTGTAACGATACAGCCTTTAATATCGAGTAGTTTCAGGAGTTCTGGAATTGCTGTGATTTCGTTGGATTTCTCATCCGCTTTCACTTGCCCTAACACGACTCGGTTACTGTTTGCCCAGGCGCTCACCATATGAATAGCTGCTTTACCTGATTTTCTATCATAGGAATGTCGTAAGCATTTACCGTCTATAGCGACGATTTCTCCATCCAACAGTTGAACAAGGCTTTGCATCCACGCTGCAAAACATTCTTGAAGTTTTGTTGCCGACAGGCTATTTAATACGTTGTTAAACGTGTCATGTGAGGGGATGCCATTTGGTAATTCTAAAAAACCAGATAGCCATTGCTGCTTACTTTTTCCAAAAGTTTCCACGCCAACCCAGTCGTTTGCACCACAAATTATACCGCAAACTGCAATGGTTATGATGTCCAATAATTTATGCAGAATCATTCCTGGTTTTCGTGGGTCTGGTAAGTCCTTAAAATGCTCGGAAATACTGGTTTGATATTCAATTTTAACCTTGTTCGCTTCAGCTTCAGCCAATTGAGATATCAATATATTTTCTACGTGTTCTATAGAGTTTTTTTTACTCCAGTGGAAGGAGCAGATTCTGCCTGTTTGGGTTGAGGGCGAATTACCATCTCTTTAATCCTTATTATTTTATATAATTTGATTTTAGAGTAATCTTATACTAATAAGTATCTGTTTTACAG
>NZ_JAUCGJ010000024.1 GCF_030378065.1 Candidatus Venteria ishoeyi
ATTTGCCCTTTCAGGGCGTGGTATTGTGCGGGGTATCTGTCCAGGGGTGTTACCCCTGGCTGTATAAATATACCCCTTTGGGGTGTTTTGTTCGGCGGTGTGGTGTTATTCATGATGTTTTCCCGCCTGTCGTTAGTTCGCCGGAGAAGGGTTTTTGTTGATAGCGCGATTTATCGCCAAAGCCCCAAGGGGGCGAATTATTATAGCCAGGGACAACGTCCCTGGAATGCGGTGGGTATGGTTTTACGCCCTGAAGGGGCATATTAAAATTTCCAGCACCTTTTTTAATTTGCCCTTTCAGGGCGTGGTATTGTGCGGGGTATCTGTCCAGGGGTGTTACCCCTGGCTGTATTAATATACCCCTTTGGGGTGTTTTGTTCGGCTGTGCAGTGTTATTCATGATGTTTTCCCGCCTGTCATTAGTTCGCCGGAGAAGGCTTTTTGCAGGAGGGATTGTTTGAGTTCAGAAAGTGATGTGAGTTTTTGTTGGTAAATATACTCAAGACGTTGCACCTGCTCTTTTAATGCAGATATTTCACTAACAATATTTCTTTGCTCCGCAATATCAGGTATTGGGATGATGATGTCTTTAATTTTTCCAAGTGAAAGGTTTTTCTGACGCACGCCTCGTCTAAGACTTAAGATTTCTGGTTTTGCTGCATTTATCGCATACATTATAAAAATAAGGTCAATATCAGCATTTGGTTTTGCACCCGCGATAGCTTGGTTAAACGCAGCTTTACGATCCAAAACAGACATTTTTAATGCCGCTGTGTCATACATTCCGATAAGTAGCGAACCACTTGGAAACAACTTTGTGTTCGAATTATTAAGTCCTAGTTCTGTGATCTTATTATTGGAAGCTTTTGTATAAACATCATTAAGTTCACCAGAGGAATACCATGCTATTTCTCCATTCCAATAATCTTTTTTTGACTTTAAAGGGGTTCCGCCACTCTGCACCTCAGTTAGATCGCCAAAACGCTTTGAACCCCATCCTTCAGGCCGTTCGGTGAAGATTGAATCCAAATAACTCTCAAACAACTCACGGGCATTGGCGAGATTTTTTTTGGTATTGGCAATCGCTGTATCGATTCCGGCAAAGGCTTCATCGAGAATGGCGACGATGCATTTTTGTTCTTCGATTGGTGGGATGGGAATATCGAATTTAAGCACTTCCTTGACATTAGCCCTTGGCATTCTCGTACCAGTGCAAGTATGGTTAATTTCTTTCACAACCTGTTCACTTGTTATCCAGTAAAAAAGAAATGACTTATCAAGCTCGGCTTTTGGTAGAAGCGGAAAAATCTCAGACGAGCAATGTCCTTCAAAATCCGGTAACAGCACTTTATTAAGGTAAGGTCGTAAACGCCCGTAGAGGAGGTGCTCAGGTGTAAACTGAAACGTTGAACTCCCTACTTTCTTTGGCTCTCGACTTCCTACAAATTTACCTATGCCGCCTACAATGTCTTCCATACCAACATACGGCAACTCATCATCTTTGTACTTTGTTTTTTCAATAACACAGACATCACCAAGGCTGACTATCTTCCATCCATGTGTCATAACATCCCCCGAATCCCTTCCAAAATCTCCACGCTCTCCGCATCCAGCGTTTCAATCTCGTTAATAATCACTTCCGGGTCACGCAGCGGCTCTGCTTCCGCCTTGTTGGGATTTTTTACCGACAGGTCAAAGCTTTCCGGGTCAATCTTATTAATGCTGACTGTCCACGACTCATCGGAATCGGCAAAACCAGCTTGCAGTTCGATAAATTCTTTCAGGTCATTATCATTCAGCGGATTGGTTTTGCCCAGGCTGCGACCGGGGTCGAGGTGGTAATACCAGATGTTGCGGGTCGGCGCGCCTTTTTCAAAAAACAGCACCACGGTTTTCACCCCCGCGCCCAGAAACGTGCCACCGGGACAATCAAGAATGCTATGCAGCTTACAGCTTTCCAGCAGTTCCTGGCGCAGTGCTTTGGAGGCGTTGTCGGAATTGGACAGGAAGGTGTTTTTAATCACCACCGCTGCACGGCCTCCGGCTTTGAGGTTCTTGATGAAGTGTTGCAGGAACAGAAATGCGGTTTCGCCGGTTTTAATGGTAAAGTTCTGCTGTACTTCCTTGCGTTCCTTGCCGCCAAAGGGTGGATTGGCAAGGATGACATTAAAACGATCCTTTTCCTGAATATCGTCCAGATTTTCTGTCAGCGTATTGGTGTGAATGATATTGGGTGCTTCTATGCCATGCAGAATCAGGTTCATGATGGCAATGACGTAGGCGAGGCTTTTCTTTTCCTTGCCGTAAAAGGTTTGGGTTTGTAGTTTTTTAAGCTGGCTGGTGGTCAGTTTTGCCAGCTTTCCCGCCTGGTCGTAACGCAAATAGCCATAGGACTCACACAAAAAACCCGCCGAGCCACAAGCACCATCGTAGATACGCTCACCAATCTGCGGCTTAATCACCTGTATCATGGCGCGGATAAGGGGTCGCGGCGTATAGTATTCGCCGCCATTACGCCCTGCATTGCCCATGTTTTTGATTTTGGTTTCGTAGATATGGGATAACTCGTGCTTTTCCTGCTGCGAGTTAAAACTGAGTTTATCAATATCCCCAAGCGCATCCCGCAGCGAGTAGCCGCTGGTGAATTTGTTTTTTATCTCGCCAAAGATTTCACCAATCTTGTATTCGATGGTGTCCGCGCTGGACGCGCGTTGCTTGAAGCCGTGCAGATAAGTGAATAACTTACCGTTGACATAGGCGATTAGGTCATCGCCGGTCATGGCATTGTTATGGTCCAACTTGCCTTGTGGGGTTTTCGGTGCCGCCCAGTTTGACCAGCGGTGTTTCTCTTCAATGATGTATGTATACGGCTTGCCCTTAAGCTCGGCCTGCATGGATTTTTCTTGCTCCAAATCATCCAGATACTTGAGAAACAGCATCCAGGAAGTCTGCTCGGTATAATCCAGTTCTGTGGTACAGCCTGCCTCTTTCCAAAGGACATCATCAATATTTTTAAAGGTTTGCTCGAACATAGTGTTTTTATTTTCTCGTTATCAGGAATTCGTTCTGTTGGAAAATATCACATTTCCCACTGGCAAACCATTTTGGGATGCACCGAAATGGCGGATGGCGCTGGCGCTTATCCGCCCTACCACACTGGTTTATGGATCAAAAAAGTGTTTGGAATTTTAAATATCAGTCAGGTTAAGTGAGGCGATTTGCGCCATTGACAGTCCTGTTGCTGCTGCAATCGTTTCGCTGTCTATACCCGCTTGTTTCAATTTTGCAGCCGTCATTAACACGCCTTTTTGAATGCCTCTGTCTTCCCCGATGACAATGCCTTCCTCCTTGCCTAAAACGTAAGTGGACTCATACATGCTGGCTTCATAATGTAATTGTTCCTGATGCCGCTCATAGGCCAAACGTTCCGTGGAATCCATTTTCAGTACATCCAGAACCTCTTTCGCCTGCTTGAGTCCCCTGGCATTAAATTTATTTTTAATTTCTTCATTTTTAAGAAAATAAATCCATTCATCCAATGCATCTTTGGCAACATCGTTAAAATTTCGCAGTTCAATTAGATAATATTCAGGATAGAGATCAGCAATTTTTTTTACCTGGTAGAGTTTTTTCTGTTCCGCGCTGAGTTGCAGTTCACTATGGTTATGCAAACCGATAAACCGGGTGGTACCGTGATAAACGTAATCATCGCCTTTGCCTAAATCAAAATGCAGGATATTCACTGAGATGACTTTACTCACATCCGCATAAGCTGCGCCTTTTTCCAAATGCTCGCTAATCACTTTGGAACTGGCGTATAAAATGCGCTGTAAATAATCCAATTCCCGGGAATATTGCACTTCGATAATAATAATACGCTGGTCACCATCTTTAACTTTAATGTCTACGCGGTTAAATTTATTATCTTGCGCTTCCTGATTGCTTTCGCTGTCCAACACTTCCAGAATACGAATATCAGTCATTAACAGTTCAGATAAAAAACCTTCAAGAATACCGAAATTTGCCTTGCTTCTGAGAATTTTTTTTATTGCCCAATCAAAGCTGATAAGTTTTCTTGTCATTTTTTTGCATCCAATACAGCAATATGGGGAGGGTAAGCGCAGCACTATCTGCCAAAAGCACCATTAAACGCAAATATCATAGCATATCTCTACTGCTGCGCCATTTTCCAAAATAGCGGGGCAGTAAGGAATGCGCTGCTAGAGGCGTAGTTGCAAAGTGAAGGGTTGGATGCTGATTTAGCCTGATGGCAGTTGTCGGTGTTTGTTTGTGTTGCCATGATGCTGCTGTTGTAAAATTTTTTCCAGTCGAGCGTGGGCTTCAAGTGAATGCAAAGTGATGGCAATTGCAGGCATGGCTTGTTTAAGCAATGTTCGCTCTAAGTCGCTCAAGGTTTTGAAAAAGCCCAGCTCGATCACGCCTTTAACATGCTCTTCGTAGAGCAGTGGTTGCACCAGGATAGCGCGTGGCAGGCTGCCTCCCAGGCTGGATTGGATATATAAATAATCCTGTGGCGGTTCTTTGAATACCAGGGTTTGCTTTTGTTCTGCGGCCTGACCCACCAGACCTTCACCAAATTTGAAGGTTTCCGGTGCTGAGGGGGTGTTTTGATGCGCATAAGCAGCCACACGTTTTAACACGGGCTGCGCATCGTTTTCCACAGTGGCTGCAATAAAAAATACGGCAACTTTGGCATCCAGGTGATGACTCAGGCAAATAATCACTTTTTCAGCCAGTTTTTGCGTATCCTGCTCGCCCTGCATTTCCTGGTTTAACTGTGCCAGTGCATTTTTCAGCCAGATTTCTTTATCAGCGGCGGCTTTGGCGGCTAAAGCATCACTGGTCGCCTGCTTGGATTGCTCAAGTGTTTCTTGCAGACGTTGCGCCATAGTGCGTAGCGCCTGCGCCAGTTTGCCAGTGGCATCATTGACCTGAAGCGGTATTGTTTCCTGAAAATGTCCCTGCGCAATCTGGCTGGAATACTCAGCCAAGCGGCTCAAACGCTGATAAAGCAAGCGGTTGAAAAAAAACTGAGCGCCTCCGATAAAGACTATCAGGCTGATAAAAATCAGTAATATATGGTAATTAAGCTGATGCAGAATATCAGATATTCTGCGGGTTTCAGCAACAGTCCCGCTTGTGCTGCGATGGGCTGAAGCGGATGCTGTCGTGATACGCTGATTGAATTCGTCTTCAATTTTCTGAAAATGCTGCTCGATTTCAACAACCACATCCTCCGAATCATCCAACAGTTGTTGCCGCACCCCTGAACTCATTGTGCTCAACGCTTCTTCGCCAATATCTTGCAAAATACCCAGTTCTTCCTGAATTTCACTCAGCATTATCGGTAAAATATCAGCCGGCCATTGCTGCTTGATTATTTCACCTTGCTGAATAAGCTGTTGTACAATTTCCTGTGTTGTATCATCTGTACGATCCGAGTCCAGTACCAATAAAAAAAATTCATATTTGAAGTGTCGTACAAGCTCGCGGGTATCTTTGATAAGTAAATATAAGGGCAGGGTTGTTTTTAATGCGGCTTCCACTCGTTTATTGTTGATTTCGGCATTGTGTAAATTAGCCTGGTTATGCGCTTCAACCGCTTGTAACTGACCCCAAAGCAAATAACCGCCCAAAGCTAATAAAACAATTAAACTCAGCATGTTCAAACCAGCTAAGCACTGTAAGGACCAGTGTTGCAGTGTGTTATTTTTCATGATTTTGATATGCCATTCAATGGTGAATGCGATATATCGTGCTTACACCGAACTCAGCCTATTCAGTTTGTTTGTTTTGAAACTGGAAAATCAAGGTGTCGGAAATCATATGGTCATCACTTTCACTGTGGTTGAATACGGCAATACCACCTTTTACCGCTTTACCTGGCACAAAAACAACATCATCGTCATGCCCTGTATTCAGCTTGCGGCTCAACTCTAAATGCCACTTCCCATTTTTCCAAATGCCTTTGGCTTTGACATCCATCATTGAGCCTTTAGCCTGTTCATTAATAATATACTTGGGCATCAGCGCCTGCTGCTTTTTGCGATAACGTTTGGTTTTGTAGGGTTTGTTTCCCGCATCCATCGGTCGTTGTATGTAGAGTGGCTCACCATCTGCTGCCATGCCTTTATAAGTGCGCAGCAGTTTTTGACGGCTGATTATGGTCATTTTGTCATTGGCGTTACCCGTTGCATTACTGCGAAAAGCTTTCCAATGCCACATATCCGCAGTAAATGACTGACCGGAAAACCAGTCCGTGGTGTAGTTTCCTGTCATTTCAAACTGCAAGGCAAGGCGATCTTCGCGTTGTGGCCCGGTGATGTACTTTTGTTGGTTGTCATCCCATACAAACGGCTTGTGCATGATGTCATGACTGTCATCATCCCAAACCATATAAAAAAACACCTGATCGCCATAAATACCGGCTTTCAGTTGTACTTGTGGTACATTGGAGATCCCGTCGGCTTTGGTTTTATGTAAAGGGATATTTACCGCTGTCACTTTGGACCAGTCATCATCCATGCCATCCACTATCGGCTGGCTCGTGAGTTCTGGAATGGATATTGTCAACGCTGATGCAGTACGCATAACGTATGCACTAAGACAGATTAAGAAAGTTAATGGGTATTTCATGTGCTTCCTCCATCGTAATAAAAATATATCAGATATTGAAGTCAGATTGCTTAACCCTGCTCACTACGCAAAGTATACCCCCGCTGCAATTCTTTATCAGTAGCAGGGCGAATATTTAGCACTTCCAAGACAAAACGTAATTTTTTACCCGCATAAGCATGATTACCTTCCACCGTAATCAAACCGTTTTCAACTTTAACTACGACAAATTTATGTAAACTGCCATCTTCAACTTCGGCTTCCATTTCGGTGCCAACGGTTTGCGCTTCGGGAGGGAAAGCATCAAAACTATCGGTCATGCGCAAACGCTCGTCATACTCGCCAAAGGCATCAATGGGGTTGAGCGTAATCTCTACTTTACTGCCCACTTCTTTGGATTCCAGTGCTTCCTCGACTTTTTCCGGCATACCGCCATAGCCGCCATGCAGATAATACAAATCATCCCGATATTCAAGAATATCATTGTGCGGCATCTCAAATAAAGCATATTTCAGACGTACCACTTTATTTTTCCGAATTCGGGTATAACGGGGTTTGCGTACAAAATGCACGACCTGCTCACTCATGCGTCTTTTTCTCCCCAGCGTGGTATCAGCTGGTGTTCTATGTGGAGTTGATCCAATATTCGCGCCACCACAAAATCCACCAAATCACGGGTCTGTTGCGGGTGGTAATAAAAGCCGGGGTTTGCGGGTAAAATTACCGCGCCAGCACGCGCCAGACGCAGCATATTTTCCAATTGGATAACAGATAGAGGGGTATCGCGGTGTACTAAAATTAAAGACCGCTGCTCTTTGAGTATGACATCGGCGGCGCGTTCAATCAGGTTGCGACTGGTACCAGCGGCAATGCCCGCCAGCGTGCCGCTGGTGCAAGGGCAAACCACCATGGCTCGCGGTACATTAGTGCCACTGGCAACCGGCGCGCCCCATTGCTCCCGCCCAAAGACCTGGAGTTGTTCATCAGTTACCTGAAAATGTTGAGTTAATTGGGCTTGAATTTCTTGCGGACGCGAGGGAAGGTGTAAATCGGTTTCCGTGTTAATCACGATTAAAGCCGGGGCAGATACTAATAAATAAACCTGCTCTCCCGCTTTTAACAGTTGCTGCATCAAACGTAAGCCATAATCAGCGCCGGATGCGCCTGTCATTGCCAGCGTAATTGCAGGGTTCATAAGGAGTTCCAGAAAAAGTTTTGCGCCAGTTTTTGTTCAGGACTTGGTGGTCATTATTTTGGAACAAAAACGAGATTAATTATGTTACTGGGTATAGTGCTGGAATTGAAGGAGGGAAAAAATAAGAATTGGCTGGGGGACAAGGATTCGAACCTTGGTTGACGGAGTCAGAGTCCGTAGTCCTGCCGCTAGACGATCCCCCAATAGAAAATCTATAGGAATGAAAATTTTATAAAACCCTGAAACCAGAAGACTCCTGTTTATGCAGGAATAATATATCCTCTGATTTTGGGGTTTTATTTTCATTCCGTACCAGCATTGTAAACAATGCTGGATGAGGCAAAAAACAGTATTAACGTTTGCTGTACTGTGTGCCTTTACGGGCTTTGTGCAGACCCACTTTCTTACGTTCCACTTTACGTGCATCGCGGGTTACAAAACCTGCTTTACGTAGGGATGGACGCAGGGTTTCATCATACTCAATCAAAGCACGGGTTAAACCATGACGGATAGAACCGGCTTGTCCAGTATTGCCACCACCTTTTACGGTTACGGTAATATCAAACTTTTCATGCAGTTCGGTCACGTCTAAAGGCTGACGTACTACCATACGTGAGGTTTTACGACCAAAATACTCATCCAGCGGACGACCATTGACGGTGATGCTACCAGAGCCAGGACGTAAAAAAACACGCGCAGTGGAGCTTTTACGACGACCGGTACTATAATACTGTTCCATAATGA
This sequence comes from Candidatus Venteria ishoeyi, assembly GCF_030378065.1. Taxonomy (GTDB): domain Bacteria; phylum Pseudomonadota; class Gammaproteobacteria; order Beggiatoales; family Beggiatoaceae; genus Venteria; species Venteria ishoeyi. The sequence continues at coordinate 8,576 of NZ_JAUCGJ010000024.1, forward strand.
ATGCTTATCTGAGTAATAAAGTTAAACGAAAAATTAGATTTCTAAGGCAACAGGCTGCTGTGCAGTATGTTCATGGCTGGAGCCTGAATAGACTTTCAGCTTCTTAAACATTGCACGACCCAGTGGGCCTTTAGGTAACATGCCTTTTACGGCGTTTTCAAGAATACGCTCAGGATGTTTGTCCTGCATCTTGTCAAAGCTCACGCCTTTAATACCACCAGGATAGCCGGTGTGGTGATAGTACATTTTATCTGTGTACTTATTACCTGTGACACGTAATTTCTCAACATTAACAACGACGATATAATCACCGGTATCAACATGAGGTGTATATTCTGGTTTATGCTTACCGCGCAGACGACGTGCGATTTCGGTAGCAAAGCGACCCAGCACTTTATTATCGGCATCGACAACATACCAGTCGCGTTTTACAGTTTCAGGCTTTGCACTAAAGGTTTTCATGAGCAATAAATTCGTTCTATTTGGTGATACTGAAAGGCGGCAAATGGTACTGGGATAGAAGGTATGTGTCAAGTTTTAAATTTAATCTAAGGCGTGAGGATGAAATAAGTGCAGGAACTGGGCACAGGATTTTCATTCATTTTCAAGGCGTGAAAACAGGCGCATAGCAAGCTATGTAACTGTTTTCATAACGCAGAAAATGGAGAAAAAGACCAGCCAAGTTGCTGAAGTTATAAAATTCTCACTCCTATATAAATATCGGCTAATCCTGCACTATAATATTAGCTACCGTTATGATTGAATGAGTCACTGGAGAAAACAGATGGTTTTTGATCGCATTACAGTCAACCCCGCGCAAATAAACGGACAACCCTGTATTCGTAATATGCGCCTTACGGTTAGGCGGGTCATAGAACTTGTTGCCACTTATGCCGACCGTCAGGAATTGCTGCAAGAATACCCTGAACTGGAAGAGGAAGATATTCTTCAGGCTTTACACTATACCGCCGCCTGCCTTGATGACCGGATTATCAGCTTGCCTGTAAACTATGAAACTGCTGCTTGATCAGGGACTTCCTCGTACAGCAGCGAAACTGCTGAATGAAGAGGGAATTTCCGCAACCCATGTGGGAGATATCGGTTATGCAACGGCAGAAGATGAGAAAATTCTTGAGCTTGGAGAGCATGAGAGATATGTCATCGTAACACTGGATGCTGACTTTCATGCTTTACTTGCCTTAAAAGGTTTAACCTGGCCATCGGTGATCCGCATTCGTATTGAAGGGTTGAAAGCCAAAGCTGTCGTGGCGCTTTTAAAAACCGTGCTGAACCATTGTGCTCAAGACTTGCTGCAAGGTGTTGTAGTAACCGTGCAAGATGAAAGAATTCGGGTGCGACGATTGCCTTTAGGGATGGGTTAAATAATTTGTTGCCTTGCATTCAGATTTATATCAATTCAGTTCATCAAGTAAAAGAGCTTGAAGTTCCGAAAAAACCTTGCAAACATTTCCGAAACAGAAACCGGTTCTAAAGGAGGCTAAGGAGTGAGGATGAAATAAGTGCAGGAACTGGGCACAGGATTTTTATTCATTTTCAAGGCGTGAAAACAGGCGCATAGCAAGCTATGTAACTGTTTTCATAACGTAGAAAATGGAGAAAAAGACCAGCCAGGTTGCTGAAGTTATAAAATTCTCGCTCCTAAGCCAAGGCTTGGCCTCCTTTAAATCAACGCAGCATCCAGTTACCAATATCAGCATTACGCTGCTCGCCGCCTTCTTGCTGATCCACGCCCAGAGAATAAATATCAATTTCTCCATGTACGCCGGGACTCAGATATAAATACTCCCCGCCCCAGGGATCTTGTGGCAGGCGATCTAAATAACCGCCGGATTTCCATTGCCGGGGCAATGGCTCGGTACTGGGTTTTTGCACCAGCGCTTCCAGGCCCTGATCGGTATTGGGGTAGTTATAATTATCCAGTTTATACAGGTTTAAGGCGGCTTCTATGGCGCGTATATCCTGCCTTGCTTTGGTAATCCGTGCTTCATCCGGGCGGTCCATAATCTTGGGCACGACCAAAGCTGCCAGTATGCCAAGAATCACCACCACCACCATCACTTCTATCAGGGTAAACCCTGCTGCTTTATTCATATTGACTTTTCCGTATTGTTTGCAGGTTTTGAAAACCCGTCAGGTCTGTTAATATCAGTATTATTATACTTAACCTGAGTTCGGCGTAAGCTTCATTTTGCGCAGGCTCTGTTATTTAATTGTTCGGAGAAAAATCATGACCATAGAAAAAAAAGAGCAAAAATGTCGTTTATTTGTGCTGGACACCAATGTATTAATGCATGATCCCACTGCGATTTTCCGTTTTCAGGAACATGATGTATATTTGCCTATGGTGGTATTAGAGGAACTTGATGCTGGTAAAAAAGGGACTTCGGAAGTGGCGCGTAATGTACGCCAGGTCACGCGCTTTCTGGCTGATCTGATACATAATCATGCTGGAAAACCCATTGATCAGGGGCTGCCACTATCAACTTTTGGTTCTTTTGATGAAAATGATGAGATTCAGGATCCAGTTGATACGCCGCATAATGGACAGTTATTTTTCCAGACCCAGATTCTGGAAGATGTATTACCCGATAATCTGCCAGGAAAAAAACCGGACAATAACATCTTAAATGTAGCTTTACGTTTAGGCGAGCTTTACCCGGATAAAAATATCACCCTGGTATCCAAGGATATTAATCTGCGGGTCAAGGCTTATGCGCTGGGGATATACTCAGAAGATTATTATAACGACAAGGTGCTGGACGATGTTAATCTGCTGTATTCCGGTACGCATGGCCTGGAGGAAAACTTCTGGAAACGCCATACTGAAGACAGCTCACTGACTTCCTGGCAGGAAGGTGAGTTTAGTTTTTATAAACTCAAAGAAGATGCCCTGGCGCAGGCCTATCCAAACCAATGTATTTATAGTGAAGGCGACCAGCCTTTTGACGGTATTATCAAGAACCGTGATGATGAAGACGTCGTTACCATTCAGGTGGCGCGTGATTATCACAGCCATCATCACAGTGTCTGGGGTATTACCGCCCGTAATCGCGAACAGAATTTTGCGCTGAACCTGTTGATGGACCCGGAAGTTGATTTTGTGACGCTATTAGGCGTTGCCGGTACCGGTAAAACGCTGATGGCTTTGGCAGCGGGACTGGTGCAAACTCTGGATGCGCAATTGTATCGGGAGATTATCGTCACCCGCGTCACCGTGCCAGTGGGCGAGGATATTGGTTTTCTGCCGGGTACTGAAGAAGAAAAAATGACGCCGTGGATGGGCGCGCTGATGGATAACCTGGAAGTGCTCAATCCTTCCGGTATGAATGAAAGTGGTGACTGGGGACGCTCGGCGACTTCTGATTTAATCAATACCCGGATTAAAATCCGCTCGTTGAATTTTATGCGCGGTCGCACCTTCTTAAATCGTTATTTAATTATTGATGAGGCGCAGAATCTGACGCCAAAGCAGGTGAAAACCCTGATTACCCGCGCCGGGCCAGGTACTAAAATCGTTTGCCTGGGTAATATCGCGCAGATTGATACGCCGTATCTCAGCGAAACCACCTCCGGTTTGACCTATGTGGTGGATCGGTTTAAACAATGGTCACACAGCGGTCATATCACGCTGAAACGTGGAGAACGCTCGCGTTTGGCTGATTTTGCAACAGAAGTATTATAGATTTTCAGATTAACTGAGGTTTGTATTTTGTTATGTCAAAAATCAATGTATTAGTGCCTTTGGCACAGGGCTGTGAAGAACTGGAAGCAGTGACGATTATTGATTTATTGCGGCGCGCAGGGATCAAGGTTACTACTGCCGGACTGGATGATAAAGCGGTGAAAGCCAGTCGTGGCGTTGTATTAATACCCGATACCACGCTGGACGCTGTCATGGATACGGCATTTGATATGGTGGTGTTGCCGGGCGGGTTGCCGGGAGCTGACTTCTTGAATGCCGATCCGCGTATTCATCAATTATTACAGGCTGCAATCGCCAATCATAAAACCGTAGCGGCCATTTGCGCCGCGCCCAAGGTGCTGGCGGATGCCGGACTGCTGCAACATAAAAAAGCCACCAGTTATCCCGGTGTATTAAATAAGATGGGCTTGTCCGATACGCAATATATTGATGTGCCAGTGGTTGAGGATGGACAGGTGATCACTTCCAGAGGGCCGGGCACGGCGATGGACTTTGCCCTGACCCTGATTGAACGCCTCACGGATAAAATAACCCGGGATAAGGTGGAAGCTGGTTTGGTACGTCCCTGAGCAACATGATTCAGGGATAACACCCCTTGAAGGGGTGTTATCCCTCAGTGAAAAAACCACTACGCATACAGTACTACCCGTAAGGCATCCTTTAACGTTTATGTTTGGGCAAGGCTTAGGAGTGAGAATTTTATAACTTCAGAAACTTGGCTGGTCTTTTTCTCCATTTTCTGCGTTGTGAAAACAGTTGCATAGCTTGCTATGCGCCTGTTTTCACGCCTTGAAAATGAATAAAAATCCTGTGCCCAGTTCCTGCACTTATTTCATCCTCACTCCTTAACCTGAGTTCAATATAAAAATGCTGGAATCTATCACGAACAATCAACAACTTAGCGTGAGACAGAGGCGGTTTTCAGCGCCATAAGCGCTGCAAGAAGCCTATGTCGAAATCAGGTTATTTAAAATCAGTTCAAGGCTTTTTTAAGACCGGGTTTGCGCAACTGGCATTGTCTCAGCATTGTTTTTTATGCCACAGCTTAAATGCCGATATTATTTGTCCTGATTGTCTACAGGATCTGCCCCGGATCGGCAATGCTTGTCCACGTTGTGCGCAGGCATTGCCCGTGCATTTAACAGGGGCAGAGCACTGTCCATTTTGTCAAAAACAAAAACTCGGCTTTGATACCGCGCAAGCTGCTTTTCAATACGCTTATCCGGTTAATAAATTGATTCTTGCAGGCAAATATCATTACCGTCTGGAACTGTTACGTTATTTAGGTACTTTTATGGCGCAGCAGTTGCCATTAGACGAATTGCCGGATGTTTTATTACCCGTGCCTTCCCCCTTATCGATGTTGCGACGGCGGGGGTATAACCAGGCTGTGGAACTGGCGCGCTGGATACAAAAACGCTATCCTCTGCCCATTGATACCCGGCATGTGTCGTGCCACAATAAAAAACACGCACAAGCGGAACTGACAACGTACCAGGAACGCCAGCGCAATGTGCGTGGTATTTTTCAGGTACAGCCCTTGCCTGCGCACTGGCGGCATGTCTGGATTATTGATGATGTCATGACCACTGGCGCAACTGCTTCGGAACTCGCAAAAACAGTGCGTCATGCCGGTGCGGAGAAAGTGACCGTTTGGTGTTGCGCCAGAAATCAGCGTTTTTAGATACATTCATGGGGGGAATCGGGGCGTAGCATATCAGCCCCTTGGAGCATCAGGCATCGAACATCTAATCGATAGATTTTACCACCCCAGTTATAAACTCACCTTGAGTTTTGCCACCGCATCAGCCGCCATTGTACGCGCTGCCTCAACACTTTCACCGCGTGCCAGCACCACGCCCATGCGCCTTTTACCTGCCACTTTCGGTTTGCCAAACAGACGCAACTGAGTATTCGCTTGTGCCAACACGGCTTCCAGGTTGCCAAATTCAACCTGATTCGATTCTCCTTCCACCAGAATCACCTTAGAGGCTGATGGCCCGTGCTGATGGATGTTGGGGATAGGCAGGCCCAGAATTGCGCGTGCGTGCAGGGCAAACTCTGATAAGTCCTGAGAAATTAATGTCACCAAGCCGGTATCGTGAGGACGTGGTGACACTTCGCTGAAATACACTGCATCCCCTTTAATGAATAACTCCACACCAAATAAACCCAGCCCGCCCAGCGCATCCGTCACGGCTTTTGCAATATGCTGTGCTTGTGCCAGCGCCGCTTCAGACATCGCTTGCGGTTGCCAGGATTCACGGTAATCGCCATCGATTTGCACATGACCAATAGGCGCGCAAAAATCTGTGCCAGCGCAGTGGCGCACGGTTAACAAGGTGATTTCATAATCAAATTCAACAAAACCTTCAACAATCACCTTGCCTTTACCGGTGCGCCCACCTTCCTGGGCATAAGTCCATGCACTTTCCACATCCGCCTGGGTTTTTAGCGTGCTTTGGCCTTTACCGGAAGAACTCATAATCGGTTTGACCACGCAAGGTAAACCAATGCTTGCAACTGCCGCCAGGTAGTCTTCATGGGTTTGCGCAAAACGAAACGGCGAAGTGGATAAGCCCAATTCTTCCGCTGCCAGACGGCGAATGCCCTCACGGTTCATGGTCAATTGCGCGGCGCGTGCGGTGGGAATCACAGTAAAACCTTCCTGTGCCAATTCCGCCAGGGTATCCGTTGCAATCGCCTCAATCTCCGGCACAATTAAATGTGGCTGCTCAATTTCTATCACTTTACGCAGTGCCTCGCTATCTAGCATGGACATCACATACGAGCGGTGCGCAACTTGCATGGCGGGGGCATTGGCATAACGATCAATGGCAATCACCTCAACCCCAAGGCGCTGGAGTTCAATCACAACTTCTTTACCCAGTTCCCCGGCACCACAAAATAATACGCGGGTTGCGGTGGGCGATAGCGGCGTACCTATGTTCATACTCAATATCCTTGTTTAACAAAAAAGGCAATCTTGTAAGTAAGCATCCAGTGTAGCGAAATCATGATATCAATTCATGTATTTATTATTTGATCATAGGCTAAATTGCTGACCGCGTGTATACTTTGGGTAAATAATGAAATTCACCATTTCGAGCGTGGTAGCAGGAGAGATTCAAAATGGCAAAAGGCAGAATTTGGTCTTTAAAATTCAGTCATAAATTGTGGTTCAGCAATCTGTTGTTTACAGGTATTGTCGTTTTGCTCATGACGCTGGCGCTGGGTGGCATTCACGAGGATGTAAGTAAAGCCCGTAAGGAATTAGATGGCGTGCGCTGGCTGAATCCACTTTATCATTTTTCTTTTGCCTTATCGCAAAACATACTGCAACCGGGCAAGCAAACCCAAGCTGCGGTTGAGCAAGCGCTGGAAAGCTTGTCCACACAAATGCAGGTCACGCATCTGGCCTTGGATGAAGCACAGCTAAAAGCGGTGGATAAGGCCTATTTCGCCCCTTCCCAGTTACAAGCACAATGGAAAAACCTGAAAACAGGTTTTTCCACTATGGATAGCAACAGTCGCCATCAGGCACTTGATAATTTAATGTCGCAAACGCTCAAATTAATGCGTTATATTGGCAATGTTTCCCATCTGGTTATCGATCCGGATATGGACAGTTATTATCTGATGGATATTAATTTAATGCGTTTGCCGGAAAAACAATATCAATTAGCAAATTGGTTAATGTGGTATCAACAGGAAAATGTACAACCGGCGACCAGTATTGAACAAAAGACCGAAGAAAAAGAACCGGTCACGCAAACCAAACCGGTAGAACCAGAAAAGCAAGCAGAATTGGTTAAGAGCAAACTGACGGAAATCTGGAAAAAGCGTCTGCAAATACATACGCAAATAGATTATTTACAAATGCTGAACAAGCAAATACAGCAAGCACTGATGACAGCTCAGGCTGAAGATGTGGGGTTTTATGGCTTGAACAATCTGTTACAGACGCAATTGCAACCCTTACAGAAAAAACATCAGCAACGGGTCAATGCGTTGATCAGCAGTTTGCAGACCTTTAGCGATGATGTCAGCACCACATTGGATACTAAAGTGCTTATTGAACAAACCCAGGCTGTGCTGAATGCGGGTTTACAGCTTGAGAAAAGTGTCAATACCACCTTAATTGAATTATTGGAAAGTCGCATCAGCCATTATCAAACTAAAGGATTTTGGTTTATTGTGATTAGCATTGTGTTGTGGTTATTTGCCATCGGCCTGACATTTATGATTCAACGCAGCATTCAGTATCGTTTGTCACAGGTTGTGCAGTTGACCCGGCAGATTGCCGATGGTGATCTCACCCATAAATTAAAAGTGTATAACCGCGATGAAGTGGGCGTGGTATTGATTTCCATGCAGGCCATGCTCAACAATTTGAATGTCTTAATTGGCGAAATGCAACGCTCAGGCATTAAAGTGTCTTCATCTTCAACCCAGTTGGCGGCGACCACCAAGCAACATGAATCGGTGATGTCTTCGCAGTTGGACTCCACTCGTCGTATTTTAAAATCGGTGGCGGATATTGCTGATCTGTCCAATCAACTGGCTGGCACCATGCAGCAGGTTGCTAAAACATCTCAGGAAACGGCGGGATTTGCCGGTGATGGACAGGAAGACCTGGCGCGTATGGAAACTGCCATGCGCCAGATGGAAACGGCTTCGCGTTCAATTTCTGACAAACTGGGGGCGATTAACGATAAAGCCAAAAGTATTACCGGCGTTGTCACCACCATTACCAAAGTGGCTGATCAAACCAACTTATTGTCTTTAAATGCCGCGATTGAAGCTGAAAAAGCCGGGGAATACGGGCGCGGTTTCACCGTGGTGGCGAGAGAAATCCGGCGTCTGGCGGATCAAACGGCAGTAGCGACGCTGGATATTGATCGCATGGTCAAAGAAATGCAAAATGCAGTGTCCGCCGGGGTGATGGAAATGGATAAATTTATTGCCGATGTGCGCCATAGCGTCGGTGATGTGGGTAAACTCAGCACCCAGTTAGGACAGATTATTGATCAGGTGCAAACCCTGTCACCCAGCTTTGAAAATGTCAATATTGCCATGCGTAACCAGTCGCATCATACCCAGCAGATCAAAAGTTCGGTATCCACCTTAAAAGATGAAATGCAGCAGACCGTAGAGGTGTTAAACGAATCCTATGCCGCCATCAAGCAGCTTAACGATGCCTCTACCGCGTTGCAAAATGAAGCGCTGAAATTCAAAGTGGTGGATGACTGATGCTGGTGCTGGTGTTTTATCTGGGCGAGACCATGTACTTGATTAAGTACACGGCAGTGCGTGAGATTTCTCCCGTTGTTGTCTTAAACCAAGTGCCGCATACACCGGAATACTTTGCCGGTTTTTTTAATTACCGGGGGCTATTGGTACCCGTGATTGACTTGTGCCATCTGGTACATGGGCAGGCATGTCGTATGCGCCTTAGCAGTCGCATTATTTTAGTGGATTATGTGGACGAGAAACAACAGCCTCAGGTTTTAGGCTTATTGGCAGAAAGGGTGACAGAAGCCGTGCGAAAACCACTGGACGCATTTATCAAGCCGCCACTGAATTTTGATGAAACGCCTTATCTGGGAGAAGTCATCATGGAAGACAAGCAGATGATACAGTGTATTGATCTGGATGCATTGGCAGAAAACTTTCAGTTTTTGCATCAATTACATGACAATCACACGCCATCAGAAACGACTGGTAAACCATCATGAGCGAAGGCGGAACAAGGCACAAGCCGTGCACAAAAACGGCTTGATTCAATAATGACTAGCTATCTAGGAGGCTGTCCTGGAGCACTGCTCTGGGTTATAAGTATTACGCCCCGTTGGGACTGGTTTTGCAGTATCAACAGAAAACGGTATAAACAGATAAACCCAATATATAAACATCATGTTGAATCTCAGCGTTGAAGGTTTTCTGGAACAAGAGATTGGTCTGGATATTAAAAGCGTCGGGCATACCCTGATTTCGCAGGCCGTATTTCGACGTATGCAAGCGTGCCACCTGAATGAAAATGCATATCTGCGTTTATTGCAAAATTCAGATGAAGAACAGGAATTATTAATTGATGCGGTGGTAATACCGGAAACCAGTTTTTTCAGAAATCATAAGGCTTTTGAATTCCTGGCGGAAGTGGTCAGTGAGCGCGCGAAAAAAGGCTTGATTCAACCACTGAAAATACTGTGTATGCCTTGTTCTACCGGAGAAGAGGCATATTCTCTTGCCATGACCTTGTTTACCGCAGGTCTTAGCAGCGATGAGTTTCAGATCGATGCCATTGACATCTGCGAGCCAGTGCTGGCACATGCCCGCACGGCTTGTTACAGCGCATCATCATTTCGCACGAAAGTGGCTAAAGACGCGCAACAGGATTATTTTTCACGCAGTTATATGGAAAATGGGCAGGTGCGTTTCCATGTCCTGCCCAGTGTACAGGCACAGGTGAATTTCAGGCAGGGCAATTTATTGAGCAGCACAATATTAGCGCATGATGAACAATACCCTTTTATTTTTTGCCGCAATTTATTAATTTATTTTACCGCTCATGCCAGAAAACATGCGATTAAAAAACTAGAAAATAGTTTGCAGCAAGATGGCTTACTATTTGTGGGACATGCTGAGCGTAGTTTAATCACTCAGGGTGGTTTTGAGCCAGTTCCGCGCAGTGGGGTTTTTGCCTGTCGTCGCGCATCCTGTACAAGCAAAAGAGCTGCCAAGCCTGGTATGCCCTTGCCCGTTTCACCCGTAAAAATGGCAAGTATGCCTGCTCAAATACACAGTACTGGCATTAGCAGGCAAGCAAAGCCCATTGCCGCGCCAAGCCAGCAAAAAAAAGTGACCCATTGTGGCAACGCCAAACAAACAGATTTACAGTTAGAACAAGCCCAGGTTTATGCCGATCAAGGTGAACTGGGTAAAGCCTTACATTTATGCCTGGATTTTTTGGCCTCGCAACCGACCAGTATTACAGGGCATTTTTTATGTGGCGTGATTTATCAGGCACAGGATATTCATGATTTGGCAGAAAAAAGTTTTCAGCGGGTTTTGTATTTAAACCCTGAGCACCAGGAAGCCTTGCAGCATCTGATATTTCTGGCAGAACAACATCACGCCTATAATGTGGCAGCACAATATCGTAAGCGTTTACAGCGTTTACGACAGAAACAGTCATAAAAGATGATGCTATGAATGATAACAACGACACATTTGCAATCACGGAAATCACCCATTGCTGGAAAGAAATCGGTGTTTGGGGTGATGCAGCACCAACCTGCCCACAATTAAAAGACGTGATTCATTGCCGTAATTGCGAAGTATTCACCCAGGCGGGACGCAATTTGCTGGAACAGGATTTACCTGAGCAATACCGCCAGCAATGGACGCAGGTTTTATCGGTTAAAAAAACCAGCACCCCCGCAAACACCCACTCCTTATTATTGTTTCGGATAGAAGATGAATGGCTGGCATTGCCTTCGCTGTTATTTGTTGAAGTGGTGGAATCGGGCAAACTGCACCGCCTGCCTCATCGTAATAATCCGGTGCTGATAGGTTTGGTTAATGTGCATGGTGAGGTGCAGTTATGCGTGTCGCTGAAGGCATTGCTGGGCATTGCTGATGCGGAGCAACCGCTACAACAGCAACAACAATTAAGTAAACGCATGTTGGTCATCACCCAGAATAATGCACATTGGGTTTTTCCAGTTGATGAGATTCACGGCACCCAGCGCATACACCCTGAACAAATGGGCAATGCCCCGGTTTCCGTCGGTAAGACCGGCGTGGGTTTCAGTCGCGGTATTTTTGCCTGGAATGAGCAGCATGTGGCTTTACTGGATGAAGAGCTGTTGTTTTATAAATTAATCAGGAGTGTGCAATGAGCGAGTCCCCCATTGATAACGCGCCTGATTTAGAACTCAGCCGCCTGTTTCTCAGCGACTTAATCAGTCAGTTGGAAACCCTGAATGCGCAACCAGCAACGCCGCCGGAAAAAGAAACCCTGGAAATCTGGCAACAAACCTTACACGCCATCTGGGGCGGTGCGCGTCTGGCAAATTGCGTGCTGGCAGAAACATTAAGCACCGGACTGCGGGATTGGCTTAAAGCGTTTAAAAGTAATAAGCAGACCTGGCTGCCCCAACACCAGCAGATACTGGAAGCTGGTTTAAGCTGGTTAAATGCACTTGCCGAGCAGCCAGCGGAACAACTGGCAGACTGGTTACAAAGCCAGGTGACGGTGGTGGAAAACCTGAGCCAACAATTGTCCCAGGATTTAAACGTGGCTGCACCTGCCACCACCCCAGCCACCACCCCAGCCACTCTGGTACAATCAGCAACAGCGCAAAACCCGGAAAATGCCACGCCCAAAACAGCCCCCCCGCAACTGCAGCAACAAAACACGGCTAAAACAACGCTCGCTCCCAAAGCCATCAATGCACCCAGCGTGGCTTTACCCAAAGTTGACAGCAGTTTATTAATGCTGTTTCTGAATGAACTGGAAACCCATTCCGATATTTTGAGCGAAGAATTACTGGCACTGGAAACCCATCCGGAATCAGCCGAATTACTGGAAACTCTTATGCGCAGCGCGCACTCCATAAAAGGTGGGGCGCGGGTTATCAATCTGGATAATGTGGTGACATTAGCGCATCACATGGAAGATTGTTTTGTTGCGGCGCAGGAAGATAAAATCCTGTTTACGCCAGAGGCTATAGACTTCTTATTACATAGTGTGGACATGCTCAAACGCATGGGGCAGGCAATTGAAACAAAAGATGCAGCGCAATGGGGGCATGTGCAGGGTGCTTTGGCACCGATGGTGACAGGTTTGCGCCAGATTTGTGCTGGGGAGTTGGTGGCTGCAAGCACCGCACCGGTTACGACTGCTGCACCAGTTACCGCGACTGAAACCACCGAGACTCAACCCCAGGTCACGGCGGTTCCCCAGGTCTTAGCGCAAGCTGAAACAAGCAATAACAATCTACCTGAAAAAACACCCAATCCAACAACATCCGAAGATCGCACGGTACGGGTAACGGCAAAAAAAATTGAGCGTTTGGTGGGGTTTGCCGGAGAAGTGGTCGTCAGTGCCAGTTGGCTGCCCTCTTTTAATGCTGATTTACTGGCACTTAAACGCAGCCATATGGAGATTTCCACGGAGTTGGAACAACTGCAAAATGAACTGATTACGCAACGCGCAGATACCTACCTGATTAAGCAGGCGATACGGATACGGGAAAAAAATAAAGAATGCACCCACTATCTGGGTGAACAATTTAATGCCTTAGACAGCTTTACCAGTAATTTTTCCACCCACGCTGATCGCCTGTACCGCGAAATGATCGGCGTGCGGATGCGGCCCTTTGCTGATGGTGCAAAAGGTTTTCCCCGCATGGTGCGGGATTTAGCGCGTAGTCTGGGTAAAAAAGTCAAATTTGAAATTATTGGCAAATCCACTGAAGTTGATCAGGACATTCAGGAAAAACTGGATGCCCCCTTAAACCATCTGCTGCGCAACGCCCTGGATCATGGTATCGAGAACCCTGAACAACGTCTGGCGGCAGGCAAACCGGAAGTAGCGAAGCTCACTTTGGAAGCCAGCCACCGCTCCGGTATGTTAATGCTCAGCCTGAGTGATGATGGTTGCGGTATTAACCCCACCACGTTGAAACAGAAAATTCTGGATAAGGGGCTGGCAGGAGAAGAAATCATCCGCAACCTGACAGAATCTGAGTTATTGGACTTTTTATTTCTGCCAGGATTTTCCACCAGTCAGAATGTAACGGAAATTTCTGGACGTGGGGTTGGCCTGGATGTGGTACACAGCATGGTGCATGAGGTTGGTGGCGTGGTACGTGCTGAAAACCATCCCGGACACGGTTTGAAATTTCATCTGGAACTGCCTCTGACCTTATCCGTCATCCGTACCTTTCTGGTGGAAATCGCTGGCGAGCCTTATGCCTTTCCCCTGGCGCGCATTGAACGCTGCCTGAATCTCAAATATGAAGATATTGAATTGGTGGAAGATCGCCAATACTTCCGTTTTAATGACAATAATATCGCGCTGGTGAATATTCATGATATTTTAGAACTGGATACGCCGCCTGCACATAAAGAAGCGGAAATCAGTGTGGTCGTGGTCAGTGATCGTTTTAGCGCTTATGGGCTGGCGGTGGATCGTTTTATTGGCGAATATGATCTGGTGGTGCGACCGCTGGATCCCCGCTTGGGCACTATGCAGGATATCAGTGCGGTTTCGATTATGCTCGATGGCACCCCGGTGTTGATTTTTGATGTGGAAGATTTGGTACATTCCATTGATAAGCTGCTGCGCCAGCGCCGCCTGCGGCAAATCAGCAAAGTTGAAGATCAAGATTTCAACCTGCGCCGCAAACATATTTTAGTGGTGGATGACTCGATTACAGTACGTGAAACTGAACGCAAGCTGTTGGAAAACCAGGGCTATCGCGTTGATGTTGCCGTTGATGGCATGGACGGTTGGAATGCAGTGCGCAGCGATAATTATGACCTGGTGGTGTCTGATGTGGATATGCCGCGCTTAAATGGCATTGAACTGGTCAACCGCATTCGCCAGACGGAAAGTCTTGCGCGTCTGCCAGTGATTATTGTATCTTACAAAGACAGTGAGAAACACCGGATGCAAGGCATGGAAGCCGGTGCAAATTATTATTTAACCAAAAGCAGTTTTGAGGATGACTCTTTTCTGGGCGCAGTTATCGACCTGATTGGCGAGACGGTGTAAAATGATGCGTATAGGAATTATCAAGCATCAGCGCACTGACATCTTATGCCGTTTGATTCAACGCTTGCAGACTTATGAAATTGCCTGGGTTGCCAAAAGCGCTGAATCCGGGCTTGCGCACTGCCAACAAGATCCCCCCGATCTCATTTTGATGGAACTGGATATGCCAGAGATGAATGGCGTAGAAATGACCCGGCACATCATGGCCCACACCCCGTGTCAGATTTTATTAATGACGCCGGATGCCGAACGCGCTGCCAGTAAAGTGTTTGAAGCCATGCGCCTGGGTGCAAAGGATGTAGTTTCCTGTCATAACGACTATTCCTGCGAATACCAACTCCTGCAAAAAAAATTACGTATTTTATCGCATCTACAAGGTACTGAAAAAGGACAAAGCCCGGCACCCACCAGAAATGCTCATGCTACATCAGTACGGCAGCGCAGTGTGCCTGTTGAAAAAGTGCCTCTGGTGCTGATCGGCTCTTCCACGGGGGGGCCGCAAGCCCTGGCAGAAATTTTGAAAAAATTACCGGAAAATTTTCATGCCGCCGTTATTATTATTCAACACCTGGAACAAAGTTTTTCCACAAACCTCATCGACTGGTTGAAAAAACAATGTTTAATGCCGGTGGAAAGCGCAGTCGCCAATACAGCACCCCGGCGGGGACGGGTCTACCTCGCGGCAGGCAATAACAAACATCTGATTGTTAATGAGAAGGCGCGTTTTGCTTATACCAGTGAGCCGCTCGCCTTGCATTACCGCCCCTCGGTTGATATTTTTTTTAACAGCATCGCGCAATATGGGCCGGATAGCGGCATTGCCGTATTATTGACGGGGATGGGGCGTGATGGCGCGGCAGGTTTGTCCACCCTGCAAAAAAAAGGCTGGTATACCATCGCCCAGGATCAAGCCAGCAGCGTGGTTTACGGTATGCCCAAAGCGGCTAAAGACTTAGGCGCGGCAATGAAAATCCTACCGTTGGAACAAATTGCCAGTACCCTGGTACAATTTTCCCGGAAAATAATCTGAGTTTGGCGCAGGCTCAATCAGTGCTGATAGTACTGAAAACGGTCTTCATTTCATGTTAACTATTAATAAATGATCTTGAGCTATGGCAAATTTTAAAATGCATTTAGGGGTTGCTGCCATTGGCAGTGGCATGGTGGCAACCTTATGCCTGGGCGCGGGACTGGCTTCAGTGCAGGAAGTGGCGATACTCTCTCTGCTGGGTACCATTGGTGGTTTATTACCGGATATTGATCTGGATCATTCAACGCCCACGCGCCTGATGTTTACCGCGCTGGGGCTGTTGCTGGCTTTTCTGGCAATGTTTTTTAAAGCTGCTCATTATTCCGTGTTGGAACTATGGCTGGTGTGGGGCGCAACCTATCTGGCGGTACGTTATCTAGCCTGGCGCATGTTCAGTGATTTGACTTCGCACCGGGGTATTTTTCACTCCCTGGCTGCGGCCTTGTTTTTTTGTTTTCTCGGCACGGCTATCGCCTATCACCAATTTGACGCACCGCGCCTCACTGCCTGGTTGGTTGGTTTTTTCCTGTTACTGGGTTATATCATCCACCTGGCTTTGGATGAAATCTACAGCGTAGATTTTGAAAACCGGCGTTTGAAGCGTTCTTTTGGCACCGCATTAAAGCTGATTGACTCGCGTCATCTCAACAACTCAGGCATGATGCTTGGGTTTGTACTGCTGCTATTTTTCATGACCCCAGATTTTTCTCCCGTAACAGATGCTTTGAGCAATGCTAACACCTGGCAGCAACTGGGTAGTCATCTACTGCCACAGGGTACATGGTTTGCACTTTGACTGAGTGGGTAAAATGTTGTATTCATTTCGTGTACGCCAGGCTATAACGATACAATCGCACTTTTAGACATAAAGCAGGTGCATAGCAAGCTATATAACTGTTTTCACAACACAGAAAATGGAAAAAAAGACCAGCCAAGTTTCTGAAGTTATAAAATTCTTGTTCCTTAATGCAGGGAATAATCGCCCAGTGCCTCTTGTAAGGAATGCGCAGTCAGTAAACGATGGCCACATTTTTCCAAAGCTTCACTATCCAAACTGTAAATATGTTTCTGCACCTGTTCATTCAGTGAGCCAAATTTAAGTTCCAATAATTTGATGAGCAAGTTTGCTTCACCGCGTACTTCACCCCGCACCTCGCCACGCGCCTCACCACGCGCTTCACCACGCGCTTCACCACGCGCTTCACCACGCGCCTCTGCTTCCCGATACCAGCCTTGCACCGTGTCATATAACATATCATTCATCTCCTGTAACTCAATTACTTCAGGTAATGGCGTGTTTGGAATCCGGGCGGGAATTAACACCCGCCGCAACCAGACGGTAAAATCGCGCTTCAGCCCGGCCTGTTCCGGTTCTTTCAGCCAGTCAATCAATAATGCTAAAACACAGCGCAGGTTTTCAATCACCGCTTGTTTATCTTTACCATTGCGGCTGTTCTCCAGACGAAACAGCGCTGCGACCAGATTGTGCATGGTGCGTAATTGAACTTCCGGGAAATCACCTTCGTCCAATATTAGCGCGTGCATATGCGGCAGATATTTTTCCAAATCTTCAGGCACCTGGGCAATCAAATCACGAATATCCGCTGGCGTGTTCCAGCGTTTGTCGCCGTTATAAATGACGACAGGCAATACCGGTGGCAGCTTGTCCCCTGCTTTATACTGCCTGGAATCAATGAGATGCTGATATAACAAGCCGACATAAACCAACAAACGCACCGGCATGAAATTATCTGGCGTGGACTGAAATTCCAGGAGCAGAAAAACATATAAGTCAGCTTTGCCCCAACGTGCTTTCCAGATAATATCGTCATGCCGCGCCCGTAAATCATCGCTGATAAAACTGTCCTTGACAGTTTCCAGCGTCGTAAAATCCAGTTCATCCACCCAGTTTTCATGGATAAAGCCTCGCAATAAGTCTTCCACCATGCGGGGGTGAGAAAATAATCTTTTATAACTGGGATCATGTTCAGGCATATGCATAAGTCTAGCATATCTCTTTGTAAAAGCGGGTATTGGGTCATTGTGATTTTGAGTCTTTGTTTCACATTAAAACGGATACGCGCCTGATTTTACGTATGATCAGTAAAACCGGCAATTTTTTATACCGTCTTGAAGCATGTTATGATGGCGTAATTTTAATTAAACAGATTAAAGGAAAATCAGTATGGGATTTTTAGCGGGAAAAAAAGCTTTAATTGTTGGCGTTGCCAGTAGTCGTTCTATTGCCTGGGGCGTGGCGCAGGCGATGCATCGCGAAGGCGCGGAGCTGGCATTTACCTGTCAGGGTGAAAAGCTGCAAGCGCGCGTTGAGAAACTGGTTAAAGTCTGTGATTCTGATATTGTGCTGCCTTGCGATGTCAGTAAAGATGAAGACATTGAAGCGGTTTTCACCGAGCTTGGAAAATCCTGGGACGGGCTGGATATTATTGTGCATTCCGTGGCGTTTACACCAAAAGAATCCTTAAGCGGTGATTTTGTTGACGTAACCAGCCGGGAAGCATTTAATATTGCCCATGAAATCAGTTCTTACAGCTTTACCGCTTTGGCGCGCGCCGGACGGGAAATGATGAAAGGCCGTCAGGGTTCTTTGATTACCATGAGTTATCTGGGGGCTGAGCGGGCGATGCCGAATTATAATGTCATGGGTTTGGCAAAGGCGAGCCTGGAAGCCAATGTACGCTATATGGCTTATAGCATGGGGCCGGAAGGACATCGGGTGAATGCAATTTCTGCCGGGCCGATTCGCACCTTGGCAGCAGCGGGAATTGGAGATTTTCGCAAGATGTTAAATCATGTGGAAAAAGCCGCGCCCTTGCGGCGTAATGTGACCATTGATGAGGTGGGTAATACAGCAGCTTTCCTGTCTTCCGACCTGTCTTCCGGTATTACCGGCGAAGTGTTATATGTGGACAGTGGTTATCACATGATCGGTATGGAGCCGTTTCCAGACGAAGCTAAGTAGTTGGGTTTGCTTTATTAAAAAAACTTCCACACGATTTTGAAGGTTCGTTTGCCGGGAATGCCGTCTTCCAGACGGCAAACCGCAGTTACAGCGGCATTGCCGCTGTGCTGTCAGAATATCAGCATCCCCGGGAAGCTGATAGAATGTTGGCGTTTCCAGCAGATAAAGAGTGAGGATGAAAATCTATTGCTGAGATTATGAGTGCTCGGAAGCTTTACTGCCGCTCAGTGGTGCACCCAGCAGAGGGGCAAATAAGCAGATATTAAAAATTCCGGTCAGCATTGGTAATGCGCCGATAGCAGCGAGCATCATGCCATTATTGCCGCCAACGCCCAACAGACCCCAGGCGATCAGCCCGCCGCCAGCCAATATACGAATGATACGTCCCGCAGGAGAAGCCATAAAACTAAGCAGTGAATTCATGATTATTTCCTCTTTAAGAATAAATGAATGTTTAGCTTATCGAAGAAGCACATGATTGAATGTAACTTTAGTCACATTAGCTTAAAAAAATGCCCACCTTTTAAAAAAGAATCCAAGTTTACTTATCTGTTACCACACGACTTAAACCTTTCGTATCCAATAAGGTAATCGAACCGCGCCCCGTGCGTACATAAGACTTTGCAACAAAATTTTGCAACAAACGGGCGATGACTTCGCGACTGGTGCCTAAATGCTGCGCCAATTGCTGTTGGGTAATGTTTAATGTGCCTGATGAAGAAGCCCGCACCAATAAAAAATTGGCTAAGCGTTCTTTATGTCGCAGCCCATGCACCTGGTCAAGTTCTTCCATTAATCTGAAAACGAGTATGGACAGGCTATGTACGGTTAAATCCTGCACTGAAGACTCGTGCTTGAATAATTCACGGTAAAGTGCAACGGGAATCATTGCGACTTCGGTATCTTGTTCGGTTGCCACCCAGGCAGGATAGAGTAAATTATTAAACAGGCAATTCAATGAAAACACGCAGATTTCACCCGGTTCAATCCAGGTCAGGGTGGCTTCATTGCCATTTGCGGAAATGGAATACACCCGTAAGCGCCCATTTAACACCATATAGGCACCTGATACCCGTTGCCCTTTATGTAAAATGATCTCAGTTGCCGCGCAAGCGTTGTATTTTGCCCCTTGCAGCAATGATTCACGTCCTGCCTGACTTAAATCCGTGTAGAAAGGCAGATGGGTTAAGGTTTTTTGAACAGACATCATGAGCCTCTTTTCTTAATGTACCGATTTGCTATTGTACAATGATAGAAGCAGTGTTCTGTAGCAAAAGTTCAACTATGAGTTAAGTTGTAGTTGAATATGTAAAGCCCGGTGGTCACCGCTGTTATGTGGGCCGATCTGATAACTATTTACTCTCAAATCCGCGCTGTGGCTGCACAGGTCTATAGGTAATACGGGTAAAGGTGACGGCCAGGTGGCGTGCCAGCCCCAGGGGCGTGCTGCATCCTGCAATTGTCCCTGCTGTAAAAAATACTGAAAATTACCTGCCCAGGGCGTGGTGTTGAAATCACCTAAAATTAGCGTAGATAGACCCTGAGCCTGTTGTTCCCGGCTCCAGGCTGCAACGGCTGCCAGTTCTTCATTCTGATAAAAACCCGTGAACCAGGCCTTATCCTCAAAATTAAACGCCAGACGCGGACGCGTGGTATGCAGGCTGAGCACTTGTATGTTCTGCCCCGCATAAGACAATTGTACACTTAATAAGGGACGGAGACTGGATGCAGGTAAATACCATTCCTGCTTTGCCAGCACGGTGATGGGGCGCTGGCGATGGCGTAAAATCGCCGAGCCATGACTGCTTTCCAGTGCTTTATGAATGATGATGTCATAAGCGGGTAAGGCGCTGGGGAGTTGTGCCAGTAAACGCGGTGTAACTTCCTGAAGCAATAAAATATCATCCTCTCGCGCTCGCAAATAAGCCAGCACAGGGCCATAATCCTGTACATGGCGATCCAGGTTGATATGGGTGATACGCAGCATTGGTGTCAACGAAGTATGGGCGGCTGAAGCGATGCCAGGAAACAGGGATTGGGGCAGCACATAATACAAGTTCAGCGCCAGCCCTGATAACAGGGCCAATAAAGCCACATAAACATGAGGCTTGCGCGGTTGCCAGATGAGTAATAACAGCGCCAAGCCCAGCCACAGCGCATAAAATGGGCGAAAATGAGAAAACAGGGCGCAAAACCACAGTTGATGCTCCAATAAACTGAGCGTGGTGGCGGTCAACACCAGCAGTGTTAAACCCTTAAAAACTATTGATATATATCTACGCATTATGAAACCCTTAATGGCATAATCATCACAATATTTTTACTTAGGAGTGAGGATAAAATAAATACAGAAACTGGGCGCAGGATTTTTATTCATTTTCAAGGCGTGAAAACAGGCGCATAGCAAGCTATGTAACTGCCTAAGTCCAAACAGGCGGAACGCAGAAAATGGAGAAAAAGACCAGCCAAGTTGCTGAAGTTATAAAATTCTTGCTCCTTATTGCCACAATTTATGGAGGCATCTGATGAAATACAGTAAAGCTTTATTAAACTTGTTATTTTTCTTTATAGTGCTAAACGCTGGTATGGTTTGGGCGTTTGATGATATTGATATTACTATCGTGGATGACAATGGCAGGGCTTTTGCCATGTATCCGGCATCATCCCGGCACGGTAACAGACATCGTGCTTATTTGGAAGCAGAACGGGATGCTGCTTACAATATACGCATCTATAATCGCAGTCAGCGGCGCATTGGTCTGGTGGTTGCTGTGGATGGGCGTAATATTATTTCCGGTCGGCATTCTAACTTATCACGGCGCGAGCGTATGTATGTGCTGAATGCGGGGGAAGAGGCCAGCTACAGTGGATGGCGCACGGGCAGAAACCGGGTTAACCGGTTTTATTTCACCGATGCCGCAGATTCTTATGCAGACACCTGGAATGATACGGCAGATATTGGGATTATTGCGGTAGCGGTTTATCCAGAACGTCAGCGCAGACGCGATGGACATAAATATCGCAGCCAGAAGTGGCGTCAACATACACCAAGCCCTGAAGCTGGTGCAGGGACGGGGTTTGGTGAAGAGGAATATTCGCCATCTCGCAAGGTCAAGTTTCGCGCGCAAAAACATGCCAGCAGTCGGCACTTTATTCAATATGAGTGGCGCAGGAGTTTATGCCGTAAAGGTATTATCCATTGCAGGCCACATTCCCGCCGCCATTTCCGGGAAAGGGATAATGGTTTTGCTCAGCCACCACCGGGATATCGCTAAGCATTGTGGCATTATCGGGAAACGTTCCGGTGCAGGTTGCAAACCTGCACCGGCTTATATCTTAACTTTTTTAGATCTTCTGGATTTAGAAAACCTGAAAGGTTTCTTAAATTATGCTTCGAGTTTTTCTTTAATCGCAGCAACCACAACGTCACTGGAAGTTGCAGTAATGCTCAGCAACATGTCTTCTTTGCTGTAGAAATCCACCAGTGGTGCAGTTTTTTCATTGTATACGTCGAGACGGTTGGAAATCGCTGCTTCGGTTTCGTCATCACGTTGTACCACGTCAGCACCACATTTATCACACACGCCTTCCACTTTAGGTGGCATACTTTTAACATTATAGATTGCGCCACAGCCTACACAAGTACGGCGGGTGGTTAAACGATCTAAAATGACATCACGCGGTACATCCAGTTCAACAGCAAAATCCAGCTCAACGTTAATACGTGTCAGCAGTTCTTTTAATTCATTTGCCTGTGGGATGGTACGTGGGAAACCGTCCAGCAGGAAACCACTTTTGCAGTCATCCTGTTGCAGGCGCTCTTCCATAATACCCATGATTAAATCATCAGGTACCAGATCCCCGGCTTTCATAAAAGCTTCCGCTTTTTTACCCAGTTCGGTGCCATCTTTCACTGCGCCACGCAAAATGTCACCAGTGGAAATCTGCACGGAACCGTCCATCGCGGTTAACATTTTAGCAACAGTACCTTTACCAGCGCCGGGTGCGCCCAACAAAATTAATTTCATTCAATAAGCTCCTGAGTTTTAAAAAAATAAAGGCGCTATTATACGCGAACATCAATTTTTCTCATCTTTAAAGGACAGTATATTTGGATACACTAATACAGGTTTGGCAGCTTTATGGGCCTTTAGAGCTTTCTTTGGCGCTTGTTGCCATTGCTGCGGGCGCGATGATACAAGGCGCGGTAGGGTTTGGTTTTGCGCTGATCGCTGCACCAATATTAATGTTGATTGATCCAAAATTGGTCCCGGTGCCGATTTCAATTGTGGCGCTGCTGATGACGGGGCTGGTCTTTTGGCGTGACCGCCACGGTGCGGACTGGCAAGGATTGAGCTGGATTTATCTGGGCAATTTGCCGGGCTATGCCTTGGGTGCGTTTGCGCTGATGTTGCTGCCAATTCGTGACATGGCGCTGCTGTTTGCGGGGCTAACCTTGCTTGCAGTTGGATTGAGTATTTCACATTTGTGTCTCAGCCCCGTTCCTCGCTGGTTGTTGCCAATGGGTATAGCCTCCAGCTTTATGGGGGTGACGATGGCGATGAACGGGCCGCCCGTGGCGCTGACCTACCAACATGCCTCTGGCGTGGTAATCCGTGGTTCCTTATCGGTTTATTTTTTCACCAGCAATCTGGTGTTGCTGCTGATTTTTGCAGCAATTGGACAACTGGATGGTTTCACCCTGGCGACGGGGGTGTTGCTACTGCCTGGGGTCATATTGGGTTTATTATTAGCGAGTCCTCTGGCGCGTTGGGTTGATGCCGGACGCATGCGCCGGGCAGTTTTATGGATATCAGCTTTGAGCGCGTTGGCGGTGTTGGTGCGGTATGGATATTAAAAAACAGCAAATTTTCCAGAGCAACTGGTTGCGGGAAAGCCTTGCAGGCATTTTTGCAACCGATAGATTTTGGCAAAATTTGTTAAAGATAATTTTTATTCATGTTGCATGAAAATTTTTTTCCAGATAGCATGTCTCTTATGATACGGCTGATAAGTTGTATCAGATGATTATTTAATAATATCCCTTTAAGGAGTCTGTTTATGATGACATTTAATCGCACTGCAAATTTAGTATTCGCTGGCATTATGGCTTTGGGTTTGAGCGCTGTCAGTACCAGCGCGCTGGCCGGTAAGCCCGGTTTTGAAAAATGTATGGGCGTTGCTAAAGCAGGTAAGAATGATTGTGGTACCAGCGCCCATGCTTGTGCGGGTATGGCAAAAACAGATAGTGAGGCAGAAGAGTGGGTTTATGTACCTGAAGGTACTTGTGAAAAACTCACAGGTGGCACGGTAAAAGGTGCAAAAAAAGCTAAATAAACACACTTGAGCTTTGGCATTATGCCAGTTGTTTAGTTTGTTGATAATAAAAAAGCAGATTTTTTAATCTGCTTTTTTATTGGGGTATCAGACATGGATTCACTTAATCAATTATACGAGCACGATTTATGTTCCTGGTTAGAACGTAACAGCTACTTATTGCGTCATGGTCTGCTTACTGATATCGATCCAATTCACATTGCAGAAGAGCTGGAAGATATGAGCAAACGGGAACGGCGCGCTCTGGAAAGTTATTTGCGTAATGTCATTTTGCATTTGTTAAAGTGGACGTATCAACCAAATTTTAGAGGCAATAGCTGGCGACAATCCATTCGTAATGGGCGTATTGCCATTGCAAAAATTCTACGTGATAGTCCCAGCCTGAAAAAAGAAGTTGCCAGCTTTATTCAGGATGAGTATGAAGCAGCCGTTGCTGACGCAGTTGATGAGACGGGGCTGGAGCGTAAGACTTTTCCTGCAAGCAACCCGTTTAGTGAACAACAAATCTGTGATAAAGCATTTTTTCCAAACTAACGGGGGTTTGCAAAAGCTTCTTTTTTGCAGGTTATTTTAAATAAATAACACTTAAATCCAGCACGCATTATCAATGATTTAGCGTGAGGGATAAGCGGTTTTCAGTCTGATTTCTTCAAATTTTATCAACCAGCAAATTGAAAGAAGCTTAGCCCAAACTCAGCTTATTTAGATGATTCATCTGTTTTCTTTTGTGGCCTGCGGCGTTTTTGATAAGGTCGACGTTTTTTAGGTTCGGTAAATCTCGCCACTTCCTGTGGGTTTTCTTCCTGAAACTGTGTCCAGAAGTCAGCCAAATCCTGCAATTCTGGATTAACCTTGGCACGTAAGACTAAAAAGTCATAAGCTGCCCGAAAACGCGGATGCCCCAGCAGTTTAATCGCACGTTTGCCTTGGCGGTTGCGTTCCAGACGCAATTGCATATGCCAGATTTCCCGCATATTCAAAGCAATGCGCTTGGGAATGTTGACTTGTTGATGATGGCGACCACCGATCTGGTGACTGGCTTCAAACAAGGCATCTTGTTTGTTCATGCCTTCCGTTTCTAAAATCTGCATTTGGGTTTGCAGGGGTTCCCACAATAAAGCGGAAAAAATAAACGCGGGTGTTACCGGTTTATTTTGCGTAATTCTTTGATCAGTACTGTCTAGCGCAGCATGAATCAGCGCCAGACCTTCCGATTTTTGCAGGTGTTTTTCAACATTGGCGAATAAATGCGGGAGCAATTGGTATTTGATTAATAAATCAAAGCTTTTTTTACCTTGACCGCCCAAAAACAGTTTCAGGCATTCCTCATACAAACGCGAGGGCGGGATATTGCTTAATAAATGCCCCATGTCATAAATTGGGCTTTCCGTGTCCTTGTCCAGGGTGAAGTCAAGTTTTGCCGCAAAACGCAAAGCACGCAGCATTCTGACCGGATCTTCCTGGTAACGTTGCAGAGGATCGCCAATCAAACGAATACGTTTGGCTTTCAGATCCTGCATACCACCGGTATAATCTACCACCGTAAAGTTGGCGATATTATAATACAGGGCATTAATTGTAAAATCTCGCCGCCAGGCATCATCTTCCAGCGTGCCATAGACATTATCGCGAATAATCATGCCATCGCGTACCACGCCCGCGCCGGAAATTTTTCCTGTAGGCTGGGGCTGGGCAGCGGCAGTGTCACCGTGCTGGGCGCGAAAAGTGGCAACTTCGATAATTTCCCGGCCAAAATGCACATGTGCCAGACGAAAACGGCGTCCGATTAAACGGCAATTACGAAATAATTTATCAACTTCTTCCGGGTGGGCATTCGTAGCAATATCGAAGTCTTTGGGGGATTTACCTAATAATAAATCGCGCACACCGCCGCCAACCAGAAATGATTGATAATCATCATTGTGTAAACGATACAGCACTTTCACTGCATTTGGGCTGATTTTTTTACGGGAAATGGTATGCTGGTTGCGTGGAATAACCGCGGGTTTATGGTGTTTGGCGGCAACAGTGACTTGAGGCAGATCCAGCGCACTTTGTGAAGTGATAGTGCTGTGCAGATCTGATTTTTGAAAAATTCTTTTCAATCCTTGAATAATACGGTGATAAGGTGACATTATGATCCTGAATCGATTCCTTTTTAGCTTAATCTCTGATTTTACGCAGGCGCTATTTTGTGTACAAAATTAGGGGAGGCAAAACGCAAATGAAATCCAGTATGAAGCAAAAATGGTTTTTTTACATTTTAAACCTTCAAAACCTGCAAGCAAGAAGCTTTTGCGTAACACCGGTTAATTCTTTTATTATGCCTGATTTTTTAGTTTTCTGATATGTATACCACAGCAAAATCTCCTGAAACCCATCCTGCTTTACTGGAAAAATGCCTGGAACTGAAGCCACAAATCCAACAATGGGCCGAACAACTGGGCTTTCAGAGTGTAGGCATTACCCATACCAATCTGGAACAGGCCGAACAACATTTATCACGCTGGCTGCAAAAAGATTTTCATGGCAACATGGATTATATGGCAAAACACGGGCACAAGCGCAGCCGCCCAGCAGAGCTTGAACCGGGTACCTTGCGGGTAATCAGCGTTGCCATCCCTTATCTGCCTGAGGCTATGGCCAAGATGGATACGCAGTTACAACAGCCCTTGCAGGCTTATGTATCCCGTTATGCGCTGGGCCGCGATTATCACAAGCTGTTGCGCAAACGCCTGGTGCAACTGGCGAAAAAAATACAGCAGCAATCAGGTGAATTTGCTGAAAAATTTAATTATCGCGCTTTTACCGACAGCGCGCCAGTATTGGAAAAGCCCCTGGCTGAACAGGCCGGGCTGGGCTGGATAGGTAAACACAGCAATTTAATCAACGCGCAGCAAGGCTCCTGGTTTTTTCTGGGGGAGTTATACACCAATCTGCCACTGCCTGTTGATGCGCCTGCACAAAATCATTGTGGACGTTGCCAGCGTTGTCTGGAGGTTTGCCCGACACAGGCGATTGTTGCGCCTTATCAGGTGGATGCGCGCTTGTGTATTTCTTATCTCACCATTGAACTGCATGGGGCGATTCCAAGGCAGCTCAGAGCGTTAATCGGTAATCGGATTTATGGTTGTGATGACTGTCAATTGGTCTGCCCCTGGAATCGTTTTGCACACCTGACTGCTGAAAAGGATTTTTTACCACGTCAGGGATTGGACAATATCAGCTTGCTTGAGTTATTCGCCTGGGATGAAGCCAGTTTTTTACGGCGCACGGAAGGTTCTGCAATTCGCCGTATTGGTTATCAGCGCTGGTTGCGTAATATCAGTGTTGCGCTGGGTAATGCTTTGCGCGCTGATGAGCTAAAGCATAGCGATCATGCTTTGATACGTGAAGCCTTAAGTCAACGTTTGATTGAGTCTGATGACATGTTGCGTGAGCATATTTTATGGGCGTTAGAATAACAATACCTTCGTTAATCCTGGACTGTTTTACCTGAATCCTTTTGGGGTAAGTTATTTAACCTGGATGGTTTCGGTCTGTTTTTTGCAAAATCATAACTAACTGATGTTATGCAAATTGCAACTTGCTGGTTCTTGGTTTGAACCTTATATTTTCTCGGACTAGCCAAAAATCAGTGTGGAGCAAAAAGCACTCAGGTTTGGTATCTTATTTCAACAGAACCCGGAAACGATAATGCATGAATTAGAGAAAATTATTGGTCTTTGTGTCGACAGGTCAATAATTGACATACAGGTTTTGCCCGGTAAAGAATATCACCAATTTGATCTGGAGAAGTCCGATACAACGGAAGTTTGTGCTTATTTAAAAAATTTATACCCAACTTTGATAATTGCTCAACAAACAAAACTTGCTGAAGACTTTGTTGCGATGTTACAACAAAGCAGCTTGCCATTGGTTATGGTGCCTGACAGGCCATTACAGCATTTTGCCGAACAAACCCATTTTACCTTGAAAACAGGCACTGCCAGCAGTAATTTTCTGGCACACTTTGGCCTGAGTATTTTACCGGAAAAAGACATGCACAAGGCACCGGAAAATAAAGCCTTTAATGCCTTGTTAAGCCGTCGTTTACAATTAATTGAAATGCTGATGGCAGAAAAAAACCGTTTAATGCTGAGTGGTTATTATGCGGTTTCAGCTTATGTCAGACAGAATATTCTGGTACATATTGACTGGCTGGAACAGCAGTTGGAAGAAGTAGATTTGCATCTGAAACCATTTTGGCTTAGCTCAAAAACCTGATAAATCTGAATTTGGCGCAAGCTTTATTGATTTTGTTTGTTTTGATTTTTGATAAAGATTTTATATTGTTTATCCATTTTCAAAACATGTTTTTTCCACCAGGTCGCAATCATATTGGATAGTTTAATTTCAGCATGATCAACATTGCCCCTATGAATGTCCTGACGGAGTTTTTCAAAATCAGCAATAAAGGCTTGGTGTGCTGCCTTGTGTGCGGGAAGATCCGGGTAATTTATCCGCGCCATTAAAGCTTCTTCCTCTTGAAAATGGTATTGCGTATAATCACCCAGCTTTTTAATTACATCTTCAATGACATTTTGCCCCTGTCCTTGTCGCGCTGCTTCATAGAGTTTATCAAGCAGATTGAGCATTTTTTTATGATGCCTGTCCATGCGCGCATTGCCAACACTGTATTTTTCATTCCATAGGAATAAGGGCATGTCACAATCCTCATATTTTGATATTGAGACAATTTAGGGGATATTTTGTGGCTATTGAAGTGTTTTGATGAGAAACAAAAGCAGCAATTTGGCTATAGGAGTGAGAATTTTATAACTTCAGCAACTTGGCTGGTCTTTTCCTCCATTTTCTGCGTTGTGAAAACAGTTACATAGCTTGCTATGCGCCTGTTTTCACGCCTTGAAAATGAATAAAAATCCTGCGCCCAGTTTCTGCATTTATTTCATCCTCACTCCTATGGTGAGATGTATGCTGTTTTCAGCTATATGGCATCTGAAAAATGCTGAGGCTAAATTTTGTGTCCAAGCCTACCAATATAAAATGTGCTTAATCCACCTATAATAATCAAGACATTGTAAAATCATCGATTTTACAATGTCTTAGATAAGATACTTAATACTTAAGATAGTAATGTTTCAATTTTGCTGAGCAGGCGTGGCAATTCAATCGGTTTGGTATCGTAATCATCACAACCCGCTTCCAGTGCCTGCTCACGATCACCAGACATCGCATGTGCCGTCAGTGCAATCACAGGGATATGTTTGGTCGCATCATCCGCTTTCAGTTCACGCGTTGCCGTCCAACCATCCTTAACGGGTAAACTCATGTCCATCAAAATCAGATCAGGGCTTTCCGCATGCGCCATTTCCACACCTTGCCCACCATCAACTGCAATCAGGATGTCAAAGCCTTTGCGTTTCAGGCGACGTGACAACATGTCACGATTCATTTCATTATCTTCTACAAGCAGCACTTTTGGCATCCGAGTACTCTCCTAAAATACAGCCATTTATTAATATTGGTTCAATTAACCCGTAAACCTCAAATTGTAACACTTTTGATACCCTAACTTACGAAAAATTGTTGTAAGTAAGCTAGTGTGTTGACTTTGAGTCTGTCTGTCAACACATAAAAGCAAAAAACCCGCCATGTTTCATTATATATGTGTTTGTAACCAAAATTCCAACAAAGCCAGATGCCAGAGTTTACTGCCCTGAATCCGGGTTAAATACGATTCCGGTGCTGCCAGTAATTTTTCTACATAAGCTGATTGGAATAATCCTCGTTGCCGACAACTGTCTGAATATAACACTTCTTGCATAAAATCAAGAAATGGGCCACGCACATATTTCAGTGCTGGTACAGGAAAATAGCCTTTGGGCCGGTCAATTACACTATTAGGCAGACATTGGCGAGCCAGTGCTTTGAGTGGATATTTGCCATTTTCCCGCAGTTTCATTTCCGGCGGCATTTGCGCGGCTAATTCTACCAGATGATGATCCAAAAAAGGTACTCTGGCTTCCAGACCCCAGGCCATGGTCATATTATCAACCCGCTTGACCGGATCATCAACCACTAATGTGGTGACATCCAGACGTAATACCCGATCCAGAAATTCATCGGCACCGGGATGGGATAATTTCTCTTTAATCAGTTGCCCGGTATAATCCTCACCATGATACGGACTTTGTACTGTATCCAGAAATTCCGGGTGATCCCGATCAAAATAATAATTTCTGAAATGCTCCAGATAATGTTCCGGGGCCATTGCCGCATTTTCCGGGGGCTTATGCGCATAAGCGGACTGCATTTGCGGATACCAGAAATAACCGGCAAACACTTCATCTGCACCCTGACCACTTTGCACCACTTTGACTTCCTGGGAAACCCGCTCACCCAACAGATAAAAAGCAATGGCATCTTGCGCCACCATTGGCTCAGACATTGCCGTCACCGCTTCTGGCAAACGCTCCAGCACTTCGCTATTGGGAATAATTAAACGTTGGTGTTGGGTTGGATAACGTTCAATAACCTGATCGGAATATTCAAATTCACTGCCTTTTTCTTCCGGCTGGTCTTCAAAGCCAATCGAAAAAGTACGTAAATGCTCAACATCACCCAATTCTGCCAGCAGTGCAACCAGCAAACTGGAATCCAGCCCCCCCGATAATAAAACCCCCACCGGCACATCAGCCGCCAGTTTGCGTTTTTCCACCGCTTCGCGCAACACCGTATGCGCCTGTTCCAGCCATTGCCCTTCATTGAAGCTTTGTTCTGGACGCTGGGCATTCAGTTCCCAATAAGTTCGGCTATGCTGCCGCCCATGACGATCAATGGTCATGGTGGTGGCTGGTTCAATTTTACGAATACCGCTTAAAATGGTTCTTGGCGCAGGAATGACTGCGTGCAGGGTGAGCTGGTGATGCAAGGCAACCGCATCGATACTGGTATCTATATCACCACTGGCTAACAGCGATTGAGGATTGGAGGCAAACCGGAACCAGCGACTATTATGGCTGAAATATAATGGTTTAATACCGATGCGATCACGGGCTAAAAACAGTTTCTGCGCCCGGTTATCCCAAATGGCAAATGCAAACATGCCCTGAAAATGGGTCACGCATTGTTCGCCCCAGGCATGATAAGCTTTCAGAATCACTTCACTATCGCCATCAGAAAAAAACTGATAGCCCAGTCCCTGCAATTCATTGCGCAATGCCCGGTAATTATAAATCGTGCCATTAAAAACCAGCACCAGGCCCAAAGTGCTGTCAACCATAGGCTGGTGCGCACGCGGGGATAAGTCGATAATCGATAAGCGACGATGCCCCAGCGCCAGTGCGCCATCGCTGTAACTGCCCGCATGGTCAGGCCCGCGTGGGGCCAACTTATCCATCATGCGCGTCAGCCTGCCCATATCCGGCAAGGCATTATCCAGTCTTAGTTCACCGCAGATACCACACATAAAAATACATCGCGTTTAAGTGAAAGGTTTATTGTACCGGATTATCCGGTTTGGATTTTTGTACTTCGGTTTGTTTTACTTTTAATCCCGGAATTGCGTTAGGCAACTGCGTGATAATAATTTTATCCTGTGC
The DNA here is from genome assembly GCF_030378065.1 of Candidatus Venteria ishoeyi. Taxonomy (GTDB): domain Bacteria; phylum Pseudomonadota; class Gammaproteobacteria; order Beggiatoales; family Beggiatoaceae; genus Venteria; species Venteria ishoeyi. The sequence goes on from NZ_JAUCGJ010000024.1 coordinate 40,040, forward strand.
TGAAATATCAGGACTGGAAACCAGTGCCATGATTTTGGCTTCTACATTTGCCGATGATGCATTTGTTTGCAACGATTCCCCACGTAATTGCACCTGAATATTATGCATACGCCCATCTTTTAGCTTATACAATTGATTACCGGCATAAATCGCTTCATAAGGTACGGACAGCGTATCAGGTATGGGGGGCAGACTCAGCGTGAGGTTAATAAACTGCCCCAGACGCAGTGTATTCAGCGTTGCAGTTTCTGGCGCTAATACAAAAAAAGCATCCAGCCCACTGCCTGATTGACGCACGGAACCCGCCAGTCGCTCCAGCTTAAAAGTGATAGCTTTACCCTGTAATTGCGTTGTGGCGGATAAGGTTTGCATCTGTGCCAATACAACTGATATTGCCGCTTCATGACGTCTGGGTATCTGCGCTCGCGCTTCCAGCGCGCTGGGATCATACAGATTTAACAGCAATTTCCCCGCTGCGACGCGATCACCGATAGATACGTCAAGTGTGCTGATGATTGCTGCAAACGGCGCGTGAATCCGGGTGCGCCCTACATCACGCTGGCGTTGCGTTAATGCGGCTAAAGCCCGCTGATGTTGCGCTTCTAATTGTTGCAGATTTGCGGCATGGTTTTTTAATTTTAATTTACGATTACTGACGGTTAAAGCCTGTAGCTCAACAGCCTTTAAAGCCTCATCCACCGCAGATTCTGAGCCTGCAAGCTGCTTGCGTAATTTGCGTGTGCGCTGTGCAGATTTTTCAGCCAGTTTTAACAGGCTGCGCTCTTTGGGCAGGGCCGCTTTATCACTGGCATAACGATTTTTTTCAATCTGGATCAGAGCTTTAATTTCCTGAATATCTGCCTGTTTTTGCTGGAGGTTCAATTGCATATCCTGGTCATCCAGTTGTATCAGCAATTGTCCCTGTGCAACGCGCTGTCCCTCCCGCACCAGGACTTTCACCACATCGGCATTCACCGCAGCGGTTAATGCTGCGCTGCGTGGTGATTCCAAACGTGCGTATAAATTGACTTGCGGGGTGTGCAATTCCGGCTTGGCTAATTGTATATCAACATTCCAAACCTTTTCTTCAGTTTTAAGGGGGGCGCTGACAACTTTGCTTTTGATCATAAAGGCAGAACCCACCCCGCCTAACAGCAGCACCAATATTGCGGATAACCATTTTTTCATATTTTAACGACCATTCGTGCTTAGGATATCAAATAAATCTTGAGACTCTGCCAACCGCTTGGTCTGAAACAAGGTGTTACGCTCTTCCTCTTCCAGTCCGGCCTGAATAAAGTGAATGGTTTCACGATACTGCGGCATTACATTATATTTTAAGGCATTCACCCGTTTTTGGGTTTTACGTTGTTCTTCCAGCAAACGCCACAATGCCGTCTCCGCTTCCCCCAGTTCAGCCAGCATCGCCACCATTTGCGCAAAATGCAAACGGGTTTCATCCAGACTGCTGTCGGTGCCCATCAAACCAATCGGCTCCAGTGGCAAGACCTTCGTGCTCACGCCGGGATATTGCACGCCAAGACTGCTGCGTGGCAAAATGTTCACTTCCAGCGCCGCTTTCATGCCATAACCCAGGGTTTGCAGACTTTGCTCCTCAGTGCGCACCTGAGTGATGCCCAGCCAGTAATAAGCCTGCTGAAGACCATCATGGGCTTTATTGCGCAGGGTTTTATAAGTCTTTAACTGTTCATAAACCAGACGGGTTAATAATTCTTTTTTGCGCTCCAGCAAAGCATGGCCCTGCTCCAGAAACCGCAATTGCTTTTTCAGGTGAATCAGGGCGCTTTTGGTCGGCGCGACTTTAAGGCGTTTGGGCATGATGTTTTACTCTGTCAGGGATAAACGTTTTGTGCTGATACCCGCTTCACCAGGTGAGCAAATAATCCACGCCTTGCGCGGTGACAATGGAGATGTGCAAGGCATCTTTCTCTTATTGCGTTGTCATATAATCCCGCAACAAGCTATTCAATAAAGTTTGATAATCCATGTGCTTTTCTCGTGCTTGTTTCTTGATGAATAGCAATACGTCATTATCCAGTTCAACCGTTGCGGTGACTTTTTTAGATTGATAAAAGCGTCCACGAATGCCGCTGCTGAAATCATAATCATCGGCTAATTCAAACTCATCAAGCTCAGCCCGTTGTTCAATAGTGCGCATAATATTTCTTCTCTCTTGCGTTAGCGGGTCTTGCGGAGATGATGCGAATAATCTCCTCCCCTTCATCAGAAAAAAACAAGTTAGCTACCACCAAAATATGACCTTTTTGCGTTGCACCAATGGTAATCCATCTTTCCTCGAAATAGCTGAAGCGGTGGTCTAATTTGGCGATGTGCAAGGCATCATTAAACACTTCTTTCGCTTCTTCAAAAGAAACACCGTGTTTCTTTTGGTTGAACTGGTTTTTCTGTTCGTTCCATTCAAATTTCATAGTGATGTTGCTTTACTGCTGGAGGCAAAAGCAGAGGTTACTGTCCGTCACGCATCAAACGAACAAGCTTGCTGCCACCATGGTAGCCGTGGTTGTCGTCTTCATAGTTGAAATTCACATACCAGGCATAGTTTGAATAATCTGCATGAGGCGAGCTTGACCAGAACCGACCACTTGGTGTATTTGGAAAAATAGCTTTTACAATCGTGGGTTGATCATGATCTTTGCCAGACTCGCCTTGACAGCCTGAATAATTATTATTAGCATCTTTTCCCATGCTGAGATAATGTGGCTTGCCATTACTGCAATACACCAAGGTGCGCAATTCTTTAATACTCGGCAAACGCCAATCGTTGTAACCCGCAAAAGTTTTATGAATCGCTTTGGCATCATCCCATTTGAATCTTTGTGCTTTCCCTACGCAAGTACTGCCATTCCATTTCTGCCCCACCGAACAGTGCATCCACATCAACTCCGTCACCATATCTTTCGCTGTGCCATCAGGATAACCCAAATATCGATTTATTTTAGTTGGCAGCTTGTTAAGTTTAGCTTGTGCCGCTTGAGCAGTGGAACTGCCAGGATAACGATTCAGCACATCTAAATAGTACAAACGGGCATTATTAAAATCCTGGAGAGCTTCGTATTGCAGGGCTTTTTGATACAGATCGTTAATCGCTTGCTGAGCTTCTTGTTGTTGCTGTTCAGCTTCGCGTTGTTGCTGTCGTGCTTGAGCCACCTGTTGCGCCTGTTCCAAATCCGCCAGTTTATTTTGCGCTTCGCTTGCACTACGGGTATCTGGATAGCGGTTAATGAGTTCACGGCAATATACCAATGCCTGGGTAAAATCCTGTCTGGCTTCAGCTTGCAGTACTTTTTGGTAAATAACATCTGCCTCTGACTCTTTTGCCTCTGCCAATTTCTTCCGTACAGCTTTTGCTGTTTCGGTATCAGGATAGCGTGTCAAAATATCTTGATAATAAAGCAATGCCTTGTCCGATTGGTCTTGCACTTCCAAATCCAATGCCTTGTTGTACAGTTCTTCGGCTTTGGATTCATCGGTATTCAGAAATGGAATATCCCAAGCCTGTGCGGCAAGTGCGACGAAGCAGAGTAACAATAGGGGAATAAGGATTTTTTGCATGAAGTTTCTCCTTGAGTTACGACCAATGCAACTTGGCACAGTGTTAGCCCTTAGTCGTTTTGCAATAATGGACTTTAATATAATACCTTTTTTTGCATTAGCATTGTTATACTGACTCAAGAATTAACCATAACAAGCAGTTAAGAGGAACAGTGTTGGTATATCACTGCTGGCAAAACGCTGCGGCTATCACACATCAAGCTGTTGCTGGAAATTCTGGCGGCATAGGCTGGAAACGGAAACGAGTCTTTGAGACTGTGAAAGTATTCAAAGTTTGCCGGATTTTATGAGTTTGGCAAACGACAAAACAATGACTTACAAGACAAGGTTTGTCAAAATGGAGACATTTTTCGAATACTTTCACAGCCTCCTTTGCTGGTAGTAACGAGGGTGTAGTTACCTTTAATCCGGCAACCCCGCCGCCCACAACGCTTTGGTTTCCCGCATAAAAGCTTCCAGATGCTGATTTTCTATAGCCGCGCGAACCTCCCGCATCAGCGTTTGATAATAATGCAGATTATGCACGGTATTCAAATGCGATCCCAGCATTTCCCTGGCTTTATCCAGATGATGCAAATAAGCGCGGCTATAATGCTGACAAGTATAACAATCGCAGCTTTCATCCAGTGGACGGGTGTCGTGTTTATGGCGGTGATTACGAATTCTCAACGTGCCATGACGGGTGAATAAATGACCATTGCGCGCATTGCGCGTGGGCATCACGCAATCAAACATATCAATGCCACGCCACACGGCATCTAATAAATCTTCCGGCGTACCCACACCCATCAAATAACGCGGATGATGCGTTGGCATCTGCGGCCCCAGATGTTCCAAAATCCGCATCATGTCTGCTTTCGGCTCGCCCACCGACAAACCGCCAATGGCATAACCATCAAAGCCGATATCTTTCAGTCCTGCCAGCGAGTGATCGCGCAGGTCTTCATACATGCCACCCTGGACGATACCAAATAAAGCATGGGGATTGTCACCATGCGCGGTTTTTGAACGCAAAGCCCAACGCAAAGACAATTCCATAGAGTCTTTAGCCTGCGCCCAAGTTGCGGGGTGCGGGGTGCATTCATCAAACACCATGACAATATCAGCATCTAAAGCACGTTGCACCTGCATGGAGATTTCCGGGTCTAAAAAAACCGTAGCCCCATCCACGGGTGATTGAAACGTCACCCCGGCCTCGGTGATTTTACGCATTTTCCCCAGGCTGAACACCTGAAAGCCGCCGGAATCGGTCAATATCGGTCCGTCCCAATGCGCAAAACCATGTAAGCCGCCGTGCTGCTGAATAATTTCTATGCCGGGGCGCAGCATTAAATGAAAAGTATTGCCCAGGATAATTTGTGCGCCAGTTGCGCGGACTTCCTCCGGGCGCATCCCTTTAACTGTGCCATAAGTGCCAACCGGCATAAAAGCCGGTGTTTCAACCTGGCCCCGGGCAAACTGTAAAGTGCCGCGACGGGCATGTTGATCTTGATGACTGAGTGTGAAGTTCATGAGCTTATTGGCATATAGTAAAAAGTTGTTACAATTCCAATACAACTTATTTTAAGTGTGGAATTATAATTGCAATAACTACCTAACACTAATATCTAAGTAGTTGAAAAAGATGGAATGTGATATATAATTTAAATTGTAACATTTTGTATTAAAATGCGTAGGCAGTGTTTTAATACCATGCCAAAAACACCTGTTGGGAGGTATTTATGAGACAATCAATCCTTTATTATGTATGCTTAACCATCCTTTCTGGATGGCTGTTTGTATCGCCCCTGATCGCTGCCGCAGAATCTAGTGGCAAAGGCTGTACTGCGACCAATATTGCTTATTGTAAAAAAGCAAAAACCTGGCGTGGTGAACCTTACCGCAGTTATGTGGTGCGCTGTTCCGATTCCGGGAAACGTAAAATCAGTTTCTGGGAAAAACGTAAACGTTGGTGCGTTGGTATGAATACCAGCAAATGTTCAAAAAGTAAACTCAACACGGCAACCATAGCATGTCGCAGTAAATAACGCTAAATGAACTTAAACTGACAGATGTAGGATTTTTTAAGTAAAAATGCTGAAATCTGGTACGCACCATCAATAACTTACTGTGAGATGGAAGCGGTTTTCAGCGTCTTTAGTGCTGAAAGAAGCTTACATTGAACTCAGCTTGATGAGGTTTTAATGGCCCCCAAAAAATATAAATTTGATATTCTGGACGGTTTATTACATTTATTCAGTGGGTTTGGACTGATTACCCAAAAAGGCATACGCCAATGGGTATTAATTCCCTTGCTGATCAATGTCGTATTATTTGCCGGACTGATTATTTATACAAGTATGCAAATGGATTTGCTCGCTGTTTCTTTTGAGAACTGGCTACCCAACTGGCTGGACTGGTTGAGCATCTTATTATGGCCATTATTTATTTTAAGCGTGGTGATGTTTGTTTTTTTTGGCTTTACTTTTATTGCCAATTTTATTGCCGCACCTTTTAATGCCTTGTTGTCCGCAGCGGTTGAACGCCACTTGACCGGACAAGAACCCAGCGAGGCAAAAACGACTTTATGGGCGATGGTTATCGGCAGCCTGCTTGATGAACTGCGCAAACTCACTTATAACCTGTTGCGCCTGCTACCCATTTTAATTTTATTTATTATTCCCGGCCTGCAATTGATTGCTCCGGTTTTATTATTTTTATTCACCATCTGGATGTTGACGCTGCAATATGTTGATTATCCAATGGGCAATAATGGCCTGAATTTTAAGACACAGCGCGAGTATTTACGCAAACGCCGTTTATTAAGCCTGAGTTTTGGTTCCGGCACATTCCTGATTACCCTGATTCCTGGTTTAAATTTACTGGTCATACCGGTTGCCGTTGCTGGTGCAACGCGCTTGTGGGTGGAAGAATTTATGCAGCAGCAATAAAATGATTGTATCGCGCTTCTGAGTCAGACATTTTTATTTCCTATCGTATGCAGATGCAGTTAATGCGAATAATAAAAATTATTAAACCCCATCCACTTTGAAAATGACAAAAAGTGCAGTTTTCAACTTATAGATTTTCAGGTAAATAACTGCCAAAAAACCTGACAGGTCTTGAAGACCTGTCAGGTTTCCGTGAGAAATTTAATTATCTAAAAAACTATATTTATACGTGATAAGGTACGCTGAATTCATGTACCGCATCAACAAACGCCTTGGCATGTTCCGGGTTGATGGTCGGGTGAATACCGTGGCCCAGGTTAAATACATGACCATTACCGTGACCAAAGTCAGCCAGTATGCCTTTAACTTCTTCGCGAATGCGCTCCGGGTTGGCGTATAACACGCAAGGGTCCATATTGCCCTGCAAGGCCACGCGCTCACCTACCTGCGCCCGCGCTTTGCTAATATTGGTTGTCCAATCCAGACCTAAGGCATCACAACCAGTATCAGCCATTGCGTCCAGCCATTCGCCGCCATCTTTGGTAAACAAAATCACCGGCACGCGCTGGCCTTCATGCTCACGTTGCAGACCGGCGACAATTTTTTGCATATAAGCCAGCGAAAATGCCTGATAATCACGTTCAGTTAAGACCCCGCCCCAGGTATCAAATATCATCACCGCCTGCGCACCGGCCTGAATCTGCGCATTAAGATACACAATGACCGATTCAGCAACCGTTTCCAGCAATTGATGTAATAAAGCGGGTTCATTGAACAGCATACCCTTGCTATACTGGAACTGTTTGGTACTGCCGCCTTCTATCATGTAGGTGGCCAGCGTCCAGGGACTGCCAGAAAAGCCGATGAGAGGCACACGCCCATTCAGTTCGCGGCGAATCAGGCGCACAGCGTCCACCACATAAGCCAGCGAATCTTCCGGGTCAGGTACGCCTAAAGCCTGTATATCACGGCTATTGCGCAGCGGGCGCTCAAATCTTGGGCCTTCGCCTTCGTTGAAATACAAGCCCAGGCCCATTGCATCGGGAATGGTGAGAATATCGGAAAATAAAATGGCGGCATCCAGTTCAAAACGTTCCAGTGGCTGTAAAGTCACTTCACAAGCCAATTCCGGATTCTGGCATAATGCCATGAAATTACCAGCACGTTCGCGGGTGGCGCGGTATTCAGGTAAATAGCGCCCAGCCTGGCGCATCATCCAGACAGGTGTTTTATCAACAGGTTGGCGTAACAGGGCGCGTAAAAAACGATCATTTTGTAATTGTGTCATCATTAAGGCTTTGAGTCGTTGCAACAAAATCCCCATAATAGCGGTTTTGCGCCACAGGTGCTACTACTAAGAAAATTTCAAGGAAACATTATGCAAGCAAGTAGTTTATATGAAAGCACATTAACCAGCCTGCCGCTGGTTCAGAAAGGTAAAGTCCGTGATATTTATACGGTTGATGATGAGCATTTGTTGATTGTCACCACTGATCGCCTGTCCGCGTTCGATGTTATTTTACCCGATCCGATTCCAGGTAAAGGCGCGGTATTAACTGCGGTATCTAACTTCTGGTTTTCCCAGACCGAAAACCTGATTCCCAATCATCTGGTGGATTATCCGCTGGATAAGGTATGCACGGCAGAGGAACTGGCACAGATTGCAGGCCGGGCCATCGTGGTGAAAAAATTACGCCCCCTGCCGGTGGAAGCGATTGTACGCGGTTATCTGGTGGGTTCGGGCTGGAAGGATTATCAAAAAACCGGTGCCGTGTGTGGTATTGATTTGGCATCAGGCTTACAGTTGGCGGATCAACTGCCACAGCCGATTTATACCCCGTCAACCAAAGCTGATGTTGGTGAGCATGATGAAAATGTAGATTTTGACTATACTGTAAAAAAACTGGGGCAGGATTTAGCCGAACAGGTACGCGATGTCAGCTTGCAACTGTATAGCCAGGCGCGGGAATACGCGGCACAACGTGGTATTATTATTGCCGATACTAAATTTGAATTTGGTCTGGATGCGCAGGATAATCTGGTTTTAATTGATGAGGCCCTGACCCCGGATTCTTCACGTTTCTGGCCTGCGGATCAATATCAGCCGGGTAAAAATCCCCCCAGCTTTGATAAGCAGTTTGTGCGTGATTATCTGGAAACCCTGGATTGGAATAAACAAGCGCCCGGCCCTGCATTACCTGCTGATATCCAGGAAAAAACGGCGGCAAAATATCGTGAAGCGCAGACGCGCTTAATCGAGAACATCTGAACAGTAATAGCTTTGGGAATGAGGTATAGCGGATTTCCCAAAGTGCTTAATCCGGTATTTCGGGAAAGCTCTGTAGGCATTCCCGAAATAGATAAAAATTTTTCAAAATTTATTATGACGCAACAAAAAAACAGCTTTGATGCCACAACCAAAACATTTTATGGGGATTTATTTAAACGCTGGGGGTTTGCGGTAGAAACCGAGCGGGAAGTTTTTTCTCATGCGTGTAGTATTGATTTAGTGGCGATATCTGAAAACTCCGAAGAACTTTTTTGCCTCTAATGAAATCAATGTCTTACATGGATATGTGCCGCCTAAAATCAATAACTTATGGACTGTTTCAGAGTTTTCAGGGTGATACGTAAAGTTAGCTGTCAGAAAAATACCAGCAGTTCCCGGTCAGAATCATGTAACACACTGATATTGAATGTATATTAGAATATTAGTGCTCACTAAGTTGTAAAAATACAACTTGGTTTATCAATGACTTGCAAGGCAACCGGGAATTCCTGGAAAAATACCGAGGCAACTTTTAGTAAAATATGAGAAAATAAGTATATTTATAAAATTCAGGATCACAGATGAAATTTAATAGAAATATTAGAGAGTTAGAAGAAAATGCTATTTTGTGGTGGCCTGAACACCTGAATAAAGCAAATGCAGCAATTAGTGTTATTCCAAAGCTACTACAAACTCAAGACGATTTCTTAAAAATTATCTCACTCTCAAAGAAAAATCCATATCAAGTTTTTGATCTTCTTGAGGCTTCTGAATTCCCAGCCAACTTATTTCTAAAACATCTATGTGTTCTCGCTGATTATGGTGGTGAACCAATACAAAGGCTTGGTAGAGCTTTTTCCTCAATTTTTCAGTCTGGAAAAAGCAAGCATTCCATAGAATTCTCATGGAACTCAAATAATTATATTTACGATTTTAAATGCCTTCCAGTACGTGGTCTTGGCAACAAAAAACTATTTATAGATGGCGAAGGTTTAATTGAAGTAAAAATACTATCTGACCTGTACAGAGACATGATTATCCTATTGATGTTTGGTTCAACATCAACTGTTAATGAAGAGGCTGGCTTGTTAGCTTGTGAAATTGGCACATTATTAGGGGAGGCAGAAGTTTTAGAAAAATATGTTAAAGAACGTTATATAAATGTAAGCCGTATAACAGGTGGTGCGACTGCAAATTCTTTAGGTCAGCTTGCCCAACAAGAAATAGTAAAACATTTATCAGAATCATTGGGTTATAACTATTGTGTGATCAGTAATGGATATATTGCATTAGATGGATATAAAAAAGAAAGTGGTATGCCCTTTGATATAGTTGTGGAAAAAGGAGATAGAAAAGTAGGAATAGAAGTTAGTTTTCAAGTTACAACAAATAGCACTATTGAACGAAAATCAGGGCAAGCAGCAGATCGTATAAATCTTATGCATTCAAACGGTCATAAAATTGCTTACGTTTTAGATGGTGCAGGTAATTTCCAAAGAAAATCAGCCATATCTAATATTTGTGCTAATAGTGATTGTACAGTCGCTTATTCAAATCAAGAGTTTGATACTCTTTCAAAGTGGATAGGTGAAACACTTGATTAAATTTATTGATTTATTTGCTGGCACTGGTGGTATACGACTAGCAATGGAGCAAGCTTGTTTAGAGCTTGGAATAGATGCCGAATGTGTATTTAGTTCTGAAATAGATAAAAATGCTTGTATATCTTATGAACTAAATTTTGGTGAAAATCCTTATTCAGATATTAAAGAAGTTAATGAATTTCCTGATTTTGATTTTTTGTTAGCTGGCTTTCCATGTCAATCATTCTCATATGCTGGAAAAAGAAAAGGGTTTGGTGATATTAGAGGAACGCTTTTTTTCGATATTGAAAGAATTCTAAATCAAAAAAAACCTAACTATCTTTTATTGGAAAATGTGAGAGGGTTGACTACTCACAATAAAGGAAGAACTTATCAAACAATTAAAGAGAAACTAGAAGCTATTGGGTACTCCGTTGATTATCTTTTATTAAACTCTAGTAATTATGATGTTCCGCAGAATAGAGTGAGAATATATATTCTTGGTGTAATGAATAGAAAACTAAATATTACTTTAAATAGTGATCTTGGTGCGGCTGATACTCATAAATTCAAATTAAGTACAGATAATTTTCAGGCATCACTATTTGAAGAAGAAAAAATAAAACCCAAAACTGTTAAAAATATATTGGAAAAAAATCCAGATTCTAAATACATTTGTTCCCCCGATTTCACAAGCAAGCTTAAAAATGTAGTCGGCAGTGATTTCACCCAACTTAATGGGTGTAGGTTGATAGATTATCGCGGTGGTAATTCATTGCATTCATGGGAATTAGGTGTGAAAGGTATTTGTACCCCTAACGAAATAGAGTTTATGAATCTTCTTATATCCAATCGCAGAAAAAAAATATTTGGCACACATCAAGATGGAAAGCGTTTAACTAGAGATCAAATTGAAACTTTTTATCACGCTAAGGACTTTAATAAAGTTACTTTATCACTTATAAAAAAAGGCTATTTAAGCTGTTATGATGGTCAATATAATCCCGTCTGTGGGAATATGTCCTTTGAGGTATTTAAGTTTTTAGATCCTGAAGGAATCTCAATTACTCTAACTGCATCTGATTCTAATCGACTAGGTATAGTCCAGAATAATGTTGCTAGGCGTATCACTCCTAGAGAATGTGCGAGACTTCAAGGCTATCCAGATACTTATAAACTTTTAGAGAACGATAGTGCCGTTTATAAGCAAATGGGAAATGGTGTATCAGTTCCAGTTGTTAAAGCCGTCTTACAAGATTTCATTGAGCATAATATAAAAAATAGCTAACAAAAGTATCCAGCGGACAGCCAAAAGCTGTGCCGCTCATGCCTCGCTATGCAGCTTCTATCTTCCGCTGATGCTAGACGATAATAAACAAGATAGCTTGGCATGTATGCCTTTTGCGCATTTTCGTCAATTGAATGCAATAGAATTAAAGGGTTGTCATGATGTATTGACTGTGAAAGATTTTAATAAAATCATGTATTACACAGAGGCTTCATTTTTGGCTATATTGATCTTTTTGGTCAAACAAACCGCCTCTACGCAACAATGTACCTAGAGCACACAGAATTTTTATTCATCTTTAAGGCGTAAAAACAGGCGCGATGAAGTATTCAGGGCGACTATTTTTATTTCCCGGGATGAATAGATGGAAACGATTTTGATAGATAAAACGTGGAAATAACTAACGTAGAGACTTAACATTGCTACGTCTCTACAATGAAATAACAACAGCCTTGAATAGGCGAAATAAAAGACTTGCTATGGACAATCTGATTATTGGTTTTATCGTTATTGCTTTATATCTGGCAGCAAGTACTCGTCTGTCGTTATTCCAAAGTATTTTTCAGTCCTGGTTGCCGCAATGGGCCTTGCAAAAAGACAGGCTGCATGTGCAGTTTCTTTGGCTGGGCGGCATAGCCGTGCTGTTACACACGATTTTATTGTATTTCCAGATTCATGCAGGTGCTGGAATTAGCCTGGGCTTTTTTAACGCCGCCTCTATGGTGAGTTGGTTGATTGCCCTGGCTTTGCTGATAATGAGTTTCTCGCGTCCTTTGGAAAACCTGGCGCTGGTTTTATTTCCCTTCGTCATATTAATGGTCGTTTTTACTTTATTGCTGCCCGATACCCGCTTATTACCCGAGCATCCCGGCATGGGCCTGACCCTGCATGTCTTAATCTCTATTTTGGCCTATAGTTTATTTTGCCTGTCAGCTTTGCTGGTGTTGTTTCTTAATGTACAAGAATATTATCTGCACCACAAAAAACCCATGAAAATCATGACCCATCTGCCACCGATACAAGTCATGGAAAACTTGCTGCTTCAAGTCATCTGGGTGGCGATGGTGTTGCTTTCTATCAGTCTGGTGACAGGCGGTTTATTTATTGAAAACCTGTTTGGGCAGCATTTAGTACATAAGACGCTATTATCAATTATCGCCTGGCTGCTGTTTGCTGTTTTATTGTGGGGACGCAGACGTTATGGTTGGCGTGGGCGTTTACTGCTGTATTGGATTTTTGGTGGGGTGTTTGTGCTGATGCTGGGCTATTTTGGCAGTAAACTGGTGCTGGAGTTCGTCGTATAAAATACATATCAGTATTGGAAATACTTTCCAGAATAAGGAGGTTTTTATGAAATTAACCGAAGATCAAGCCTTATTGCGTTATTACATGCAGGAGCTGGCTTATTTGCGCCGCAGTGGTATGTCATTTGCCCAGCGTTATCCCAAAATTGCCGCGCGCCTGGAACTGGGGGAAAATGAATCCCCTGATCCGCATGTTGAGCGTTTGCTGGAAGGTTTTGCGCTGCTGACCGGACGGGTTCAATATAATATCGATAGTGAGTTTTCCATTTTTACCACCGCTTTAATGGAAAATTTATATCCACATTATCTGGCTCCGATTCCTTCCATGTCGATTGCGCAGTTTGATGTAGATGCCGAGCAGGGTTTGTTGGTGGAAGGCTTTAATCTGCCAAAACACACGCCTTTATTTATCAAGTCCACAGAAGAAATCACCTGCCGTTTTCGTACCTGTTATCCGGTGCAACTGTGGCCGTTTACGGTGAAATTTGCCGGTTTTGAACCAACCAATCGTTATGATTTCCTGGATAGCAATACCAGTGTCACGACGGTCTTGCGTTTGCGTTTGCAGGTGATGGATGGCGTCAACCTCAGTACCTTGTTATGTCAGCAATTACGTTTTCATTTGCACGGGCAATGGGCGGACATGAGCCAGCTTTATGAGTTGTTATTCTGTAATGTCTGCCAGATTGCTTTGCTCAAACAAGATCAAACCACACCGGTGTGTTTGCCTTTAGATGCTTTGACCCCGGTAGGGTTTCACGATCAGGTATTACCGGCGTTTGAACACGCGCACCCGGCTTATCGTTTACTACAGGAATATTTTGCTTTTCCAGAGAAATTTTTATTTTTTGATATCGCGCAGCTCGATAAACTCAATGCCGCAGAAGGCGATGAATATTTTGATTTATTATTTATGCTTAATCAGCGCCCTGGTGAAAAGCTGTTAATTGATGCCGAGAATTTCCGTCTGGGTTGTACGCCGATTATTAATTTATTTAACCAACTCACCGAGCCGCTACGCATCCATCAGCGCCAGACTGAATATCGCCTGATCCCGGATTTACGCCGTGAACACAGCACGGAAATCCACAGTATTCGTCGTTTGTCCGCAATCAGTGATGAGTCCGATACCAGCCGGGATATTCAACCTTATTTTTCCTTCCGTCACGATATGGAGGGCAAAGAACACCGCAGTTTCTGGTCCGGGTGCAGAATTTTTTCAGAACGTGCGGATCTGCCCGGTACGGAAATACTGATCACGTTTATGGATTTGGATTTCACGCCCAACCAGCCCGCGCAGGATACGGTGTTTGCACACACCTTATGCACCAATCGCCATTTGGCTGAACAGGTGCCTGCTAATGCTTCTTTGCAAATCGAAGCAGTTGCGCCTTTAACCCATATCACCTGTTTAAATAAACCCACACCGCAACTTGACCCGCCACTGCGCGGTGACAGCGTATGGCGTTTGGTTTCACATTTATCTTTAAATCATTTGTCTTTAACTGCAAACAGTGAAGAAAGTTTATTGGCATTGCGGGAATTATTACGTTTATATCAGTTTGCCGCGCCACATAAACCCATTGATCGGCAGGTTGCAGGCATTCGCAGCTTAGCCTGTAAACAAAGTGTTGAGCGCCTTGGCCCGGATGCCTGGCGGGGGTTTGTCAGGGGGTTTGAAATCACCCTGGAATTTGATGATGAGTTGTATGTGGGCAGCAGCGCGTTTTTGCTGGCCAGCGTCTTAAATCACTTCTTCCCGCTGTATACTTCGGCGAATTCATTTACACGTCTGGTCATTAAAAATACGCGCAAAGAAGGTATCTGGAAAAAGTGGCCGTCAAGAACGGGAGAAAAAACTTTATTATAAAAAAAGCACGTCGAAACGTGCTTTTTTTATTTTAATATAACAGTTCTGCAACTTGCATAAACATAAAGGCACTCTTACTGGTTTTGCAATTCCCGCAAATCCCTTTATACAATAACCCCTAGACATAAATTGCGGTGTTCATTTGCTAATTCTACAATGCAGTTATAATCACAATTTGGACAGATAGAAAAAAAATTAACTTCATTTAGAAAATTTCCTGAAATTACTTGTTATATGCAGGATTTATAGTTAAACTGAAAATCACATCATATAGATGTAACTATCTTATTTTAATAATATTCAGGAGTAATTAAGCCATGCGTATTTTAACCATAACGGGCATCCTTTCATTAACATTTGGTCTTACTTTTGCAGCAATACCTGCACAGGCTGATGACATAGATGACCTTACTGATTGTGTTGAGGCATCACAGAAGTTACAAGACATTTCCTATAAAGCGTTTAACTTAAACAAAGAAACTCAACCTTTATTAGAAATGGCAACTAAAAAGGCGAAAGAATATGAAGATCAAGTAATGTCTGGAGCTGAAAATAAAGTACTTGCTGCATTTGATGCCGCACAAACAGCCGCATTTAGAAATTGGAAAAATAAAGATAAAGAATTGATCAAAACTCAGAATAAATTGAGAAAACTAAAGAAAAAAATGGAAAAAATATGTTCTCCACTATAGTTGTTTTGGTAATGGGGACGCTACTAGGAGCCTGTCCGAGAACTTAGTTTTTCAAAAAACTGGATTTTTAAGTTATTGATAAATAAGGGGTTAAATTTAGCAAAATAATTTAATTTTGCTATTCTCGGACAGCCTCCTAGTACAGCAATCGGTAAATACCGATAATAATAATTAACCATTAAGACAAGGATTTTGGTCAAATTGTTATTATTTACATTTATGCGCTGTCAGATCTATCCTGGCAGCATTATTATTTTTATTTATTTTATTGTGGTTGCTGCATCCCTGGTGTCATCGCTATATAGAATATGGCGGCGCGGGGCTTGCTTATGCGATTTGCGGTTATTTCGCGCACCAGCAATTGCATACCAGGTTATTCCAATATTATTAATCTGAGTTAAGTTTCTGTTAGCGGCTGTACCGCTAAAAACCACTTCTATCTCATACTAAATCATTGATAGTGCGTAACATCCATTGCTTAATGCCGCACCTCATCTTGCACGCTACTCTGGCGATATTGAATAAGGCTATCACGCACAACCTTGAGTGCCTGTTGACTGGCAGTTTCTAAATCACCTTGTTCGGAAAAGGCCAGACGCTCTTGTGCCAGGGCTTGAACCAAAACTTGCGCAATTAGCTCCACGCTCATGGTTTCTTTGGAAATATGCTCTACTGCAACGCCTTGCGCGCTCAAGTCTTCACGTAACTTGCCTATACTGGGACCCAGCATTTGATACAGCATATCTGCTACTTGTTGGTATTTTGGATTCATGACTTGCCCTGCCTTGTTGTTAAAGTTTTAAGATTATACATTTGAAGCTTACGGAAAATACAGCATACAGCCATTATATAAGATGTTGCAATCGCAGTAGTTTTGTATAAATGATTGATTTCCAAACCTCACTGGGCAAAATACCTGTATAGTGGTCATTTTGCGCAGTGTATAAGTTTCCCCCGGTATGTTGCGTATTATCAACCAGATAGGGTTTTATGTCTTCGTTACGCGTCCGTTACCAAACCATTGAATTTGATGATGTGGATATTCATATCCGCACTTTAAGAGATAAGCAGCAGTTTGAGGATGTGGACGATGTGGCCTTAAAATTAGGCATATCTTCAGCAACCTGGCCTTTGTTCGGTATTATCTGGGATTCGAGTCAAGTGTTGGCACATCTCATGTTTGATTATGAGATTGCTGGAAAGCGAATCCTGGAAGTGGGCTGCGGGATTGCACTGGCAAGCCTGGTATTGAATCACCGGCTGGCTGATATCACAGCCACAGACTATCATCCCGAAGTGGAAGGTTTTCTGCTGGAAAATACACAGCTTAATAAAGATAAGGTCATACCGTTCGTGCGCACTGGCTGGGCTGATGAGGATAGCGGCCTGGGCAAGTTTGATCTCATTATCGGCAGCGATTTGCTGTATGAGCAGGAACATATCGAATTATTGTCCAGTTTTATTAATCAACATGCCAACCCGCATTGTGAAGTTATTATTATTGATCCGGGACGTCGCCAACATGCGCGTTTCAGTAAAAAAATGGTGAGTCTGGGGTATTCACACCAGCAGAGCAAGCCCAAAAATACCGAGCATTTCAAACAACCGTTTAAGGGGTATATTCTACGTTATAGCCGTTGAATAAAATTAATAGCTTAAGCGGTTTTCACACCTTCCAAAAATATACCCATTAAGCGATCCAGTAAATTTTGCACTGACTCACTGCCCACAACTTCCAGTTTTTCGGTCATATATAAGGTGCTGACACCATGCACCGCGCACCACATGGCGCGGGCTGTTTGCCGTACCTGTTCAGGCTCGGCATCCGCCATCAATTGCGCCAGAGGCGCTTCCAGCAAACTGAATAAACGGCTGACATGGGGTTCAAACCATTCTGGCACCGGTTCATTATTTTGCATTCTATGCTCAAAAATCATTTGCCAGCGATAGGGCTGTTCTATTGTAAAATGTAGATAGGCATGGGCAAAGGCCAATAAACGCTGTTCCGGTTTTTTTTGTTTTTTTTCAGTTTGTTGCAAAATCTGATAAATAATTTCCAGATTACGTACATTGGCTTGTAAAATCAGATCGTCAAGATTCTTAAAAATCAGATACAGGCTGCCGACCGTATAACCGATGGCACTGGCAATTTTACGCACACTGAGTTGGTGGAAACCCTGCTCGGTAACAATTTCAAAGGTGGCGGCTAAAGCCAGTTCCCGGATTTCTTCGCGGCTGTGATCATTGCGTCGTCCCATGATTATTTCCTGTGCTTATCGTTTTTCAGGTAAAAATAATTTCCAGACGCCTGACGGATAACACCCTTTCGAAGGGGGTGTTATCTGTGAAACTATTTTTATGAAAAACGATAGATTAATTATTTTAACTTTTTCCAGTTCTAGGAAAAAGTTGAATTATACACCGTTTAATAAAGCATTTTATGATGAAAAATACCCCCTTGTTGGCAGTTGATTCACTGTCACATTATTACCGCCAGCACTGCGCCTTGAACCCATTAAGCTTTCAGTTACAGGCCGGTGAGGTGATGGGCTTTCTCGGCCCCAATGGCGCGGGTAAATCGACGACTTTACAAATTCTGGCAGGAGTATTATCACCACACAGCGGCAGTGTGCGTATTCAGGGACATGATTTATTTTCCCAGCCAAAAGCCGCCCGACGTTGCCTCGGTTATTTACCCGATCAGCCCCCCTTATATCCTGAAATGCGTGTTAATGCCTATTTGCAATTTTGCGCACAGTTACACGAACTACCCCGCAGCCGACAAAAACATGCAGTGAAAGAGGTTGCTGACGCTTGTGGCTTGGAGGATAAGTTAAAACACCCTATTGCAACACTGTCAAAAGGCTATCAACAACGCTTGGGGCTGGCGCAAGCGATTATTCATCAGCCGCCGCTGATTTTGCTGGATGAACCGACTATCGGTTTAGACCCGGAACAATTGCAGGCAGTACGGCAGTTGATTAGGCAATTTGGCAAGCACAGCGGCATTATCTTATCCAGCCATATCCTGTCAGAAGTTGAAGCTGTTTGTGATCGGGTGTTGATTCTGCACCAGGGTACAATGCGCTTTGATGACACGCTCAGTCATTTGCAACAGCAAATACAAGGCCAGCAACTGATTTTAGGCTTAAACCAGCCACCTGAGCTTAAGCTATTATCAGCCATTCCCGGCATTAAAAAAGTCACACAACAAGATGCATTGCATTGGCGCGTGTATTGTCATGATGAAAACCAGGATCTCAAGGCGCTGGCAAGCAAGCTGGCAGACTGCGCAGCGCAACAACAGTGGGGTTTATTTGAACTGCGTCAGGAGCGCAGTTCATTGGAACAGGCGTTTTTGGAAACGATTAAACATTCATAAGCTTGTTATACGACTTTGCCGCTTAGACCAAAATTCTACTTTAATAAAACCGGGAATTTCTCATTTTACAGAGACAAGTATGGCAGTCAAAAACCAACGGGTCAGAGTTTATATGTCAAACCAAAACGAAGGACACGACCAGGTCAGCGCAACAAGCAAAGCGGCCTTATCAGAAACCCGGCGTCAATTAAATCAACACCGGCGCTGGTTATTGCAACTGCAAAACCAAACACAGCGCCTACGCAGCGGCATAATCTGGCAATTGGGGCGGCGTCTGCATTATTGGCTGCTGCGCTGGCTGCCGTCTATTGATAACAGCAATCCTGAACGGGAACTTCAAGACTTAAACCAGCAGATTAAGCAGCAGCAAAACCTGCCTGCCAGTGCGCTGCTTATGCACAACATCCCGGAAGTCAGCGACTACCCACCCTGGATTGGCGCAGAACCTTATGCCAGGTGGTGCAAAACCCAAATACCTGACCCGCAGAAAATCCAGGATGAACAGGCCTTATGGCAAGAATCGCCTGTGCTGGGTTTTGTCTTGTGGGTACCAGTCAAACCCGATCTGCAATTGCTGGATAAGACCCTGCAAAGTTTATTGCGTCAGATAGTGCCGCATTGGTCTTTGTATCTGCTCACACATGAAGCACCGGCTTTGCCGCAAGACTCCAGAATACAACACGTCAAAATAACTACAACCGAGATACAGGCTTTTAATCAGTTATTAGCAACGGCACAGGAAAGCTGGCTGGCCTGGTTGAAACCAGGGGATCAGCTGGCTGAAGATGCCACATATCAGATAAGCAAACATTTACTGGCGCGCCCACACATACGATTTTTATACAGTGATGAAGATTGTATTGATGAACAAAACCAGTATAGCAACCCTGATTTTAAGCCCGACTGGGACATGGATTTGTTTTATGCACGGGATTATACCGCCAATCTGGGGGTGTATCACCGTGAAACGCTGTTAAATATCGGTGGTTTTTCCAAGCAGTATCCAAATTGTGAAAGCTATGAACTGCGTCTGCATTTATGCACAGATTTAACTTCTGGGCAAATTTGTCATATTCCCAAGGTGTTGTACCATGTTTACCAGAAAGCGCAGGGCGCAGGCGTTCCCACGAATTCTGCAAAAACAAACCAACGCTCTCAGTTGCTGCTGGATTATTTTGCCAGCCGTAAACAAGTGGTATCAATTCAAACAATTGGTCAGGATTGTCTGCGCGTGGTCTATCCCTTGCCGGATACACTCCCCAAAGTCAGTATCATTATCCCGACCCGCGATAATCTGGCTTTATTAACAACTACAATTAATGGTTTACTGGAGCACACGGATTATCCTGATCTTGAAATTCTGATTATGGATAATGACAGCCAAAAGGCAGAGACGCAGACTTATCTGAAAAATATTGGGCAAAACCCACAAGTTCAGGTTTTTCCCATGCCGGGTGCATTTAATTATTCAAAATTGAATAATCACGGGGTGGAACAGGCGCAAGGCGAGATTATCGCTTTATTAAATAATGACCTGAAAATCATTCACCCGGACTGGCTCAAGGAAATGGTCAGTCAGGCATTACGCCCGGAAGTCGGTGCGGTGGGTGCCAAGCTGTATTATGCTGATGGGCGACTGCAACATGCAGGGGTGATATTAGGCATACGCGGCATGGCTGGGCATGTATTTAAGGGTGTATCCGCTTTAGACCCCGCTTATGCCTTCAAGCCTTTTCTGGTGCAGAATTATTCCGCTGTTACTGGAGCTTGTCTGGTGATGCGCCGCAATGTATATCAGCAAATCGGCGGCCTGGATGAAATCCACTTAAAAGTGGCATTTAATGATATTGATTTGTGTCTGCGTTTGCGCGAAGCGGGTTATCACATTTTATGGACACCCCATGCCGCTTTATATCATCTGGAATCTGCCAGTCGTGGCATAGACACACGCTTAAAACAGTTTTTGCGTTTACGCGCAGAATTGGCATATATGCGTAAACGCTGGGGAACAGCATTGAACAATGATCCTTTTTATAATCCCAATCTCAGCTTAAATGATGAGTTCTGTCAGTTGCATGACCCACTGCATAAGGAGTGAGAATTTTATAACTTCAGCAACTTGGCTGGTCTTTTCCTCCATTTTCTGCGTTGTGAAAACAGTTACATAGCTTGCTATGCGCCTGTTTTCACGCCTTGAAAGTGAATAAAAATCCTGTGCCCAGTTTCTGCATTTATTTCATCCTCACTCCTAAGAGCTAAATATGGAAATTATTTTTTTTGGCACCTCATCGGGCATACCCACCAAAAGCAGAAATGTATCGGGTCTGGCGCTCAAACGCAAAAATGCAAAATCCTGGTATCTGGTGGACTGCGGCGAAGGCACACAACAACAAATCTTACACACCCGCTTAAGTTTATTAAAGTTACAAGCCATACTCATCACCCATATGCATGGCGATCATTGTTATGGCCTGCCGGGTTTGTTAGCCAGCGCTGCAATGGCTGGGCGCAGCCGCGCCTTAACGGTGATTGGCCCGGCAGCCATTAAAGATTTTGTCACTTACAGCCTCAACATCACAAACAGTAGATTGTCTTATGAGATCACTTTTATCGCCGTAGAAAATCTAAAAAATGATTTTGAACTGGCGGATTTTAAGCTGGAAGTTGTGCCACTTTCACACCGGGTGCCGTGTTTTGCTTATGCTTTTTTAGAAAAATACAGCCCCTCACAATTGGATGTGGATAAATTAAAAGCCGCAGGCATTAAACCAGGGCCAATCTGGGGACATTTGCAAAAAGGGTTGGATACGTTATATGAAGGGCAAATACTCAAAGCGCATGATTATCAGCTTGCGCCTAAAAAACGTAGAAAAATCATTATTGCGGGAGATAATGATAAGCCTGAATTGCTGGCAGAGTGTGCCAAAAGCGCAGAAGCGCTGATACACGAAGCCACCTACAGCAGTGATGTGGCGGCAAAGCTGGGCGGTGCATACCAGCACAGCCATGCTAAAAGCGTGGCGCAATTTGCCGCCAGGGTGGGTCTTCAGAATTTAGTATTAACTCACTTCAGCCCACGCTATTCAGATAAAACCAGCGCAACGCCATCAATCAAAACCATTGAGCTGGAAGCAAAAAGTGTTTATCAGGGAAATTTATTTTTAGCGCGGGATTTGGATACCTATTATCTAAACCATGACGGCGTACTGAATTGTGTGCCTATTTACAGACACGTAAAGTAACTTCCAGGGGCATTGCTATTGTTGACTCAACGCCTGTGCGAGTACAATAATACGACCACCAATACCATCAAGCGGAGTGAAACATGAGTCAAGGCGACAATATTAACTTTTCAAATAGCACGTTCACTAACAGCATTGTCAATATCAAATCCCGGCTGGACAACGTTACCCAAACTATCAGCAGCCTGCCTGACACGGGTGATGAGGAAAAAGCCAGGCTGGAAGAATTGATGAAACAACTCTCCGAAGCTTTGCAACAAGTGCCGGAAGACAAGGCACAGGATGCCGACACTGTGTCACAAATGGCGGAACAGGCGGTGAAAGCGGCCAAAGACGGCAATGCCCCTATGCTCAAAGTCACCGCCGGCGGTTTGGTGGAAGCAGCCAAAGCACTTGCCGGGGTGGTGCCTGCCGCGCTGACGATTGCCACTCAAATCGCCAAAACCCTGAGTGGGACATAAAATGCCGCAGGGGGATAATTTTGATTTTGCCCAGGGCAATTTCAAAGATTGTGTTATCAATGTCCAGTCGCCCCATGGGGAACAAGATAAGAAAACAGCATCTGCAGCAGAAACCGTCCTCCATCCTTTAGACAGAGACATACTGCCATGGCTGCCCGACCGTGTTGAACAGAACAATACCCTGCGCCGTGCCTGGGATGGCTATTGTCAACTTTATCCGGGGCGCGGCATAGGGCAATTGCACCAAATAAACCTGTAAAACAGATACTTATTAGTATAAGATTACTCTAAAATCAAATTATATAAAATAATAAGGATTAAAGAGATGGTAATTCGCCCTCAACCCAAACAGGCAGA
>NZ_JAUCGJ010000025.1 GCF_030378065.1 Candidatus Venteria ishoeyi
AAATTAATGTATAAAAAAACCAAAACATAAGACCAGTTTAAACTTAAAAAATTGTCCCAAATGATTAAATCAACCTGAATCCGTGACGTAAATTCAAAAAAATTAAATAATTAACTTTATTAAACAGCAATATAACGTTTAAATATAGGAATTTACAGCTGAATTTACAGACATTCATGTTTTTAATGAGTTTAAAATATGGATACCTTCAAATTTTTCTTTCATGAAAATTTTGGATGTCTGGAAAATTTTTATACTACTAAATAATTTTATATACCCACTTTCTACATTATTATTATCTATGCTAAGTGCATTTACATTTGTTGCTAAGAAAAAGCTAATTAAACTAATAAATATTTTACGCATATTTATTTCTCCAAAAAAATTACAACAAAAATAAAAAAGTAAAGAAGAAAATTCTTAACTTTTTCTCAAACCAATGCTAACATTAAGCATTTTATCGAATTTTTCCTGCTTCGGAAAGCAAAAAAATGAAAAAAAAAGAATTTACAGACATCCATGTTTTTAATGAGTTTAAAATATGGATACCTTCAAATTTTTCTCCTTCAAATTTTCTGACTCTGCAAAGTCGCATAATGGAACATACAAGCAAACCCGTTGCTAAAACCAGACCCGCAGAGCCTATGCCTTTTAGCGCAAAACCCGCAGCCAAAACCTCATCAGCACTCACGCCCAAATTTAAACCCTGCACCATTGCCGATGAAGATGTACCCGCAGGCAACCACCGTGTCAGAACACCATTTGCTGATGTTTTGGTAAAAGATGCTAAAAATAGAAACTAGTATTCGTACTTAACACCCAGTAAAAACTGGCGACCATTAAACGCCAAACCTGTCGGGGCAAAACTTTGCAGGATGGGGAAATACTGCTTGGAATCCAGCAGGTTAAACACGTCAAAGGTAAATACAACATCCGGTACCACATTTCTAAGCGCCAGACGTGTATTTAAGATAGTGTAAGTGGGTGGTTTAAATGCACCAAACATCGGGGTGGAGGTTTGCGCTGTCCAGTCAGTACGGACATTACCATTCACATTGACTGTTAGTTTATTAAACAAATCAACATTAACGCCAAAATTAAAACTCTGCCGCGCAATACCTTCCGTTTGGGTTCTGATACCAGCCAGAACTTCTGTTGCATCCACATAACTGTAGTTTGCAAACAAAGAAAACGATTCATTGGTGGGCCGATAATTTAATTCAAGCTCCACGCCTTCTGATGTTCGCTCGCCACTGTTGGTAACTGTGAACTGCCCTGGCTTGTCTGGGTTTTGGGTGGAAACGCGCCGGATAATGTCATCAATATTAAACTTAAAGAAAGATGAGGACAGTAAAAGGCTTTTTGTCGGTTTATATTGGAATTGTAATTCGTATGTGAGTACCGTTTCCGGGTCAAGCTCTGGATTAGGCAGGAAATCCACCGTGCTGTCCCTGATTGCGTGCAGATCGGTCATTGCCGGCGCGCGAAATGCTCTGCCGACTAAGGCCTTGATACTCAGTTTTTCTGAGGGTTTGAAAATTAGTGCAATTCTTGGATTTGTCGTTTTTCCAAAGTCACTATAGTCATCCATGCGAATGCCGGTGGTCATACGCACCCTATCCGATATATCCCAGGTATGCTGCCCAAAAATGGCGTAGACCTTCCTTGAGCTTGCTGGAATCACATTTTTACCGGCAGGTACATAACTATCGAGTATAGTATCCTGAAAACCATCACCATCAGCATCATGCATTCCTGTTTTATCAACAGATTCATCTAAACTGTCTTTTTCAAAACTTAATCCAGCAATGATGACATGATCAGCCAATGGCTTCCATTCCAGCGAAGCTTCCAGGTTTAAGGTATCTGTTTTATATTCCAGGTAAGCAAAGTCTCCCTTGGCAAGATGCTCAGATTCAAGTACCTCACCAAATACAATAGGCCAGGTCCAATATTTTAATTTTGTTTCCGACCAGTGCGAAACGTAAGAACCTGATGCTTTAACAGATAAGCTGTTAGACAGCGACTTGTTATATTTAAGCCCGGTATGAAACAGGGACGCATTAAACTGATTCCGAAAATCCTTGCTCGTCATTGATGGCACGCTACCGGAAGACCAGGTATTCCAATATTGCGAAGCCTGATAGCCCATATCAAAATCAAATTCCTGGTATTGAATACGCCCACCCAAGTTGTATGAGCGACTGGCTTCAGCATTCACCGGATTATTAATGGTGCGGGAAGTACCGGTTTGCCGGTTAATAATACTGTAGGGTTTTTGGCTCAGATCGGTATTATCAAAATCAGAAAAGCTGCCATGTAAGGCGATATTCAGATCGTCACTGATTTTTTTGCCATACTCTGCTTGCACATAAGTGGCATTGTTATCGCCTTTACGTGCAGAAATCCGGGTACTTTTCTTATAATCTTTGCCCGTCATGGTAATGATATTAATCACGCCCATAAAAGCATTGGCACCATATAAGGCACTGCCAGGCCCGCGAATGACTTCTATCTGTTTGACATTATCAAGGGGGTAATCAGAAATAAAGGTAAAGGCGCTGCCCGTCAGGGCATCATTTAAACGCTGACCATTTAAGAGAAAAAGTATATTATCGGCAGACAGGGTAAAAGTGCCCCGTGTATGCAGTGTCAAATGATGACCCAGCCACATGCTGCGCCCAACCGTAAACCCTGGCACATTGTTAAGGACATCCGCCAGACTGCGCGCCCCCATATTATCAATGTCTCTGCGGGTAATTAAAGACACCACCCCCGGTGCATTTTGAAAATTGCTATTACTTTTTGATGGGGTGGATATTTGAACATTTAGCAGTTCTTCAAGTGATAGCAACACTAAGTCTTCTACCCCCATCACTTTAGTATCAGCCCGTAAGGGCATGGGAATTAAAAATGCTGATACTAACAATAAAGCCAATTCTTTGGGTTTTAACATGAGAATCGAGACCCGCATTAATTTTTATGAAAATATTTAGTTGAGTGTTTAATATTATGTAACATTTATGATCATTTTTATATAAAATTAATACATATAACGACTCCCAAGGGAAAAGAAAAAGGAAGTGTTTTAGAAGGCTGCTTGAGAAGGTTGTCTGAGAACTCAGTTTTTTAAAAAACTGAATTTTTAAGTCATTGATAAGTAATGAGTTAATTTCAGAAAAATTATTGATCTTGCTATTTTTCTCCATCATTCCTTTTGGCAATCATATTCTGTTGCAAATCCGGTAATTAGGATGCTTCATCAAATGCACGTTCAAGTAATTGTGTCATTTTATTTTTATCTTATTACTAAGCTACAGCTTGGTAATATCTACGTTTCGAGTCTGGGTTTATAACCCAGACCCTAACATTTGGCTTGGTTGAAACGTTCCGGTCGGGTTTTCAAAACCCGACCGGCCTGTTTTTTTGGCTTATGTGCATACCCCGACTGGCAAGATAATGAGGAAAAATTTTATTGTTAGCCATTTTTTGGTATTTCCACAAGTTCAACTATAAATTCTGCATACTCATGATACCCTTCTAAAAGCTCGTCCAGTTGTTCCTGAGTTAGCTCTCGAATTATCTTTTTCGGGTTTTCCACGAGTGGAATTACAGTGATTAAACGGTAATGTTTATTGTCATAATAGCTATCTGACTCAGCATTAGATATAACTTCTTCACTAACAATTGTGCCCGAAGTAATTTGCTCTTGAACACTCCAATAAATATCTTCAAGCAGATCTATTCCGAGTGACACAATTGTATTGGCACTGTCTTCTGAAATTGCCTCGCCATGTATTGCACGATTGCAAATGCTAATGACTTCGGAAAGAGATTTCCCCATGTTTGGAGATACTATTTCATGGCTTGAAAGTGAGCGAACAAGCATTCCTATAGTGGGTCTTTTAATTTCAATTCCAGAAACTCTCACTAATTTTTTGAGTACCTTTTCCAGTTCAATTCGTATTTTTGCTAGTGCAATAACTGGATCTGACTCTGCCAGCTCACGAATAGAGTCTGTTGCAGCATAAATTTCAGGTCTAGACTCTTCTTCGTCATCTTTAGATTCTGAAATTTTTTCAATATCAGACTTAATCTTTTGGACTTCCTTGGGATCAATCTCTGCTTCAAAGTCCCCATATTTAATCTTCCGGATAGAGGCAATAAAAGGACTTATAAGGATAATTATTAAAAGTAAGATAGAGGTGGAATCGACACTAATCGCAGTAAATTTAAAACTATGCATACCGAGTAATGTGATTGCCAACAAAAAAGTTACCCACCAAAGATTTTGTAAAATGAATTTTTTCATCTGAACTTCCAATTTTCCTTTTGAAGGCTAATGGGCTAAGAAAAAGCACGGTAGGGCGCATAAGCTCCAGCGTCATGCGCCGCATGTAGTGCCAAAATGGCACACTGGCGCTATCGCTTATCTACCTTACGGGTTAATTCAATTTCACTTATTCGGTATAAGCCCCAAATTCTTTCAGCCTGAAAAAAATACCACGTTCTATTTCTTTCTTTGGGATAAGATAATAACCCTGATTATCCCCAGGCTTTGCTTCAGGTTTGTTTGCATCAAAATATTGCTCAAGATATTGAGTAATCGCTAAATCAGCTTCTTTATCAAGGTACTTAATAATACTAAGCTTCGTTCCCATCGTTGCAATATCATCCACAAAATCCAGCTTCAACCAAATTGCACCCGGTGCACCACTATCCCCCCAATACACTGCATAAGGCACATGCATATTCAAATCAGGATCGATTGAGGGTGTTTTCAGCGTTGCCTTGCAGACATCCGACATCCAGGCCGAACTGCCGGTGATAGCTGGCAGCGTCATTGGGGTCTGGTTATACCCCATATGCGTTAAGGTAAAACTTTGGGTGGTATCAAATAAAAGGTCGTCAAGACTATCCACAACGAATACGGCTGAACCGGAAAACAGGCTGCACGTATCACGGCAGGTATTCTGGTTACGCAATGACAGTTCAAAGGTTTGGTTGTTTTGTTGCAGAGTAAAGCTTGAACCACACAGAAACAGTATGTTGTTCCCGGCATCAATCTTAATCATGGAGACCGCTTGGCGGTTATGGAATTCCCGGTATAGTTCAATATCAAATATTTTATGATCCCGCGTTTCCGCCTGAAACTGAATACGGGTATTTGACCTGAGCGCAGCAATGGTCGCCTGACTTTGTGGAATATGCTTGGCTGATGGGTGGCAATGAGTATATCCGCCGCTCACACTTTCAGAATTATGACATCCAGATTCACTGATTCTGCCACTGTGCGCCTGCAAGCCTGTAGTAAATATAATAAGAAGTAAGATACTTAAAATCTTTGACATGCGTGTCTCCAATCATGTTGACACCAACGTGCGACATTAAAAAGGGGATGCTATTAGGCTGTCGAAATCTACCCTTTTGAAACAAAAATACATTTCTACTTTTTGGATGTTGCGATTACATGAACCCCAGTATTTAGCTGGTTTACGAGCTTTATCCAAAAGCCAAAAAGTGGGATGTGTGAATTTCATGAAAAGCCCGTTTTTCGACAGCCCAGGACGCTACCCTTTCTTACTGTTTTATTCCATCATTCCTTGAATCCGTAACAACAAGCATAGCGCGATTCCCACGCATATTCAGCCTATCTTGCAACGCCTGGAAATTAAGCAAAATAACTGGATAGATGGCATACAACATTATGCCAATCATTTTTATAAGGTTGTTGGCCTTATGCGGCATTTAGGAACGAGGGCGGCAAGGGCGTAAATGGTTTAAAGGCAAAGTGCCGCCCGGTTGTTATCTCAATAACCAGTATTGCCATTATTTTTTAAGACTGCGGCTGCATTGATTCGTTACTTTTTTGTGACATTTCTTCAATTAAAACATCCAGGCCCAATTGTTTGATTTTAGAATGATAGGTTTTGCGGTAGTTTAATACCAGACTGACACCATCGACTTTAACGTCATAAACTTTCCAGGCATCAGCGGGTAAATACATATTGTATTCAATCGGTAAGGCTTTGCCGCCACCGGGTTTAATGACTTCGGTACGTACTGTCACTTTACGTTTTTTCAACTCTCCACGTATCGGCAGATAACGAACTTTTTCATCTGTGTAATCTAACAATGACAAGGCATAGGTACGTACAATCAAAGCACGAAACTGCTCAATAAAACGCTGTTTCTGGCCTTCAGTGGCTGCTTTCCAATGTTTAGCCAGCACTAATTTTGACATGCGGTCAAAATCAAAATGTGGTAAGACAATCGCTTCTACCAGGTTATAAATCTGATCGGGATGTTTTTCAATCTGGCTACGCTTATTACGCAAGGTAATCAGCAAATGCTCAACCGTTTCGTTAACCAAAGATTGCGGGTCAGCTGATTTTTTCTGTTCAGCGGCCTGACTTGAGTACATAAAAAACAGCGTACCAAACAATACAGTAGAGAAAAAAGTCTTTATTACTTTAATCATCGAAATAACCTTATTAGTTTCAGAATAATAAATAATGGGCATGACATCGTCTCATTTTAGAGTAGCCCAGGAAATTGTGTAACCTGTGGATAATAGGCGTTTTATAAAAACAAATCACAACCTTGGTAGCAAAGCCATTCAATGACTAACAGCATGATAACGCACTTTATACAACTGCTGCGGATTCGTTTTACCTTTTAGGGCAACAGGCTCCATGATATCAATAGGCAGGGCTTCAGACAAACTGCGCATACTTTCATGCACTGCTTTGGATAAAATAATTTCCCCTTTGCCTGCCAGGCCGGTAAGCCTTGCTGCAACATTAACCGTATCACCAATCACCGTATAATTCATGTAATTCGGGGAACCCACATTGCCAACGATCATTTCACCTTTATTAATTCCAATGCCTAAACCGATATCTCCTGAATAAATCGCCTTCCAGCCCTCGGAGGCCTTATAAAAAGCTTGTTGCATATCCAGCGCCGCTTGCAGTGCGCGATCTGTTGCATCAGTCATGGGAAAAGGCACACCAAAACCAATCAACAGACAATCCCCGGCCATGTTAAAAATTGTACCGTCATAATGATAGGCAACTTCAGTGAGTATGGAAAAAAACTCATTAAGCAACTGCACCACTTGATTGGGTTTAAGTGATTCTGACATGGCAGTGAAACTGCGTAAATCTGCAAATAAAACCACTGCATTTTGACGGTTTTGTCTGTCGTTTAGTGCATGTTCCGCTTTTTCCGGGTGATTCATCACCTCATCCACTACGGCGGGTGACATATAACGCTTAAACATCAGCTTAAAGCGTTCTTGCTGATTTTGATGCAGTATTTTACGTACCTGCTGATAGCGTAATAGTGAACGCACCCTTGCCAGTAGTTCTTCACGATTAATCGGTTTGGAAAGAAACTCATCTGCACCTGCATCAATACCATTAATGCGATCATCCCGCCCTTCCAACGAAGTCACCAGCACCACGGGCATTAATTGATAATCTGGCAAGGCTTTAATCTGACGACACAATTCAAAACCATCCATTTCCGGCATCAAAACATCGGATAAAACTATCTGAGGCTTGTAATCTTCCAGACATTGCAAGGCCTCTTTACCGTTAGTGGCGACAATCGATGCAAAACCGGCTTCATCTAAATAATTCTTAACCAGCATGGCATCATAAGCCTGATCATCAACAATTAAAATGCGTGATTCATGCTGCTCAGCCATTGTTCCAATTGCGGGTACTCCAATTGCGGGTGCTCCAATTGCAGGTATATCGATTTTAGTAACCGAGGGTGTCTCAAGGGTTTCAAGCGGTGTTTCAACAGGAACGGCGATATCATTTGCACCATGAGCTGAGCTTTCTGCTGATATTTTTTTCTGAATATTTAACAAGGCTTGTGCGGTTTGTTGATAATGCTTTTCCAGCACTGGCAACAACTGCTGCATCGTTTCCAGTTCGGCTTGCTGTCCGGCTTTTTCCATTTGTTGACAATAAACTGCAAGGTTTTCCGCACCCAAATTGGCGCTACTTGATTTCAGCGTATGTGCCGCCCGACGTAATGACTCCGATTGCTTGGTTTCAACACCCAAGCGAATTTCTTGTAATAACTGAGTTCCCGTTTCCAGGTAAGTTTTAATTAAATCCTGAATAATGTCAGCTTCATCAACCCCAAGCTGCATACGGATATTATCCTGAATGGTCTGCTCAAGCTGAATAATCACGCTTTCATCCTGCGCTTTTTCTGGTTTTGCCTGAACTTCTGGCGCTGTACTCTGGGGACTATTTTGTTGACTTAATGAATTTAATACTTGTTCAAGCACAGCATACTCTTGCTGTAATTGTTTAATTTGCTGATGATTGCCTTGCACATTACCGGCTTTACCTTGTTTTTCAAGATACAGACAAAGCGCGCTCAGCGCACTACCTCCCAGGCTTGCACTGGATGATTTCAGACTGTGTGCCGCCCGATTCAGTAACACGGCATCCTGCTGTTGTTCTGCTTGTTGAATTTCTTCGAGCAACTGCTGAGAAGATTGTAAAAAGGTTGTTATCAGCTCCTCAAGAATCTCACGATCCCCCCCGGTTAACTCTTCAGTACTTTGTAATACGGCTGCTGTCAGCACAGCAGGATCTGTTGTGATTGGCGTATTTTCCTTATTTTCAGCCGTACTTACGCGACTAGGCTTTGAATGCAACGCAGGTTTAGCTGGCACAAAGGCCTCGGACAACTCGGGACGTTTCAACTGAACAACACGCTGCAAGGCTGCCGCCAGGGCGTCACGCCGTATTGGTTTGGTAACATAATCATCCATGCCCGCCTGTAGGCATTTTTCTTTATAACCCTGAATGGCGTGCGCGGTCATTGCAATAATATAAGGTCGCTGTCTGGCATCAGGCATACGTTGATTGATTTGCCGCGAGGCCTCCAGGCCATCCATTTCCGGCATTTGTATATCCATCAAAATTGCATCATAAGCCTGTTGCTCCAGTGCTTCTAAAGCACGCACGCCATTATCTGCAACATCTGCCTGATACCCCAGACGTTTTAATAAAAGTTTTGCAACTTTCTGATTAGTCAGATTATCTTCAACTAACAACAGGCGCAGAGCGTGAGGCTGTTCGTCTGTATCCAACTTATCTACCCCGGTATCCGGTGCAGGTTTAGTATTACCATCCTGCTTGTCAGTAACTTTAGGCAAGTGCTTAGCCCCTGAACTGACAGTGGTTTCAGTAGATATAAGGCATTTTTGAAGAACGGTTGTCAACACCTCAAAAAGATGCGAGGCTTTCACCGGTTTGGTTAAATAAGCATTAAACAGGTGAGCAGTTGTTTTATCTGCCTTCTGTCCCAGAGAGGTCAACAAGATTAATGGTAAGTTTTGAATTTTAGCTGAGGCATGGATATTTTTTGCCAAGGTTAAACCATCAACTTCGGGCATTTGCATATCTAAAATGGCCAGATCAAAACCAGGCAAGCTACCGAGCCTGTCCATAGCCTCCTGCGCAGACACCACAGTTTCTGGATAAATACCCCAGGATTGTAATTGCAAAAACAATATCCGGCGGTTAGCGGCATTGTCATCTACAACCAAGATACGCTTACCTTTCAGTGCATCATGACCGCTGGATTCGAGCTTATCTTCCAGGCTGCTATCAGCTTGTGCCACAATTGTGAAATAGAAACTGGAACCCTGCCCAAATTCACTTTCCACCCACATTTTGCCGCCCATTAATGCGCTCAGATGATGACTAATAGCTAAACCCAGACCGGTGCCGCCATAACGCCGGGTAATTGAAGCATCCACCTGAGTAAAAGCACGAAACAGGCGTTCAATACCTTCTTGCGGAATACCAATACCGGTATCTTTAATAACAAACTGAACTTCCAGTTTATCGCCGTGTTGCTGCTTCAATGAAGCAATTAACAGAATTTCTCCATAACTGGTAAATTTAACGGCATTGCTGAGCAGATTAACCAGAATTTGACGCAAACGGGTAATATCGCCAATTAACATGGACGGTACATCTGGCTCAATCAGCATTGCCAGTTCCAGTGATTTTTCTGTCACCTTGGGTGTTACAATATCCAGCGCAGATTCCATGCATTCCCGAAGATGAAAAGGGTTCTCCTCCAACTCCAGTTTACCGGCATCAATTTTAGAAAAATCCAGAATATCGTTAATTAAAATTAATAAGGTATCACTGCTATTATGCACCGTCTCAACAAAGTCACGTTGCTCACTGTCTAAATCAGTCTCCAGCAGCAAACCCGTCATACCGATCACCGCATTCATCGGGGTACGAATTTCGTGACTCATATTGGCAAGAAACTCACTTTTAGTACGATTAGCCGCTTCAGCAACTTCTTTGGCTTGCTGTAAATCCTCAATACTGGATTCCAGCATGTTGTTTGCAGCCGACAACTCATGTGTGCGTTTTTCAACCTGTTCTTCCAGATGCCCCCGATGTTGCGCCAACATACGATCCCGATCCTGAATCTGGGCTAACATGGTATTAAACGCATTCACCAATGAACCAATTTCATCCTTACCGTAACGACTGGCGCGAATGCTATAATCATTTTTTTCCGTGACTGCTTTTGCCGTTTCCACCAGATGCAAAATAGGCCGCGAGAACAAGGCTTGCAAATTAGAAGACACCAGCAAGCTAAGTAAAACGGTCACAAATAAAATTAAAGTAATGGTTAATGCAAAATTTTTCAGTAGCGTATAAATGGGATCTAAATCCGAACGAATAAAAATACTACCCACCCGCTCCCCATATAAATCAATATCCTTAAATAAATCAAGATGTTCTGAAGAGAAGTAATGTCCAACGGGTGAGATTTGGGGAACGGTAAAATCAATATTTTGATTTTTCTGATAAGTGGCAAATAATTCCCCGTTTTTATCGTAAATAACCGCACCAATAATATTGGGTTCTGCCGATAAAGCGGATAAGGTTTTAACTGCGGACTCTTTGGCATTAAAACTGAGCGATGCCGTTGAATTGAGCATGATGACCTTGGCCAGCACGGATAAATCCCTGACCATTGCCTGACGCAAGCTGTGAATTTCATTAAAGGTAAGAAAGGAAAAAGAAGCCACCAATGCAATGGCATTACTGAACATAATAATCAGTACCAGTTTACGTTTGACGGATAAATCAGCAAACAAACGGCGAATTCTACTCATTACTCACACTGCTCACGGGTACAGATAGTTGCTAGACTCAATAAGGTTGCTTCCGGTTTCAATTTTGCACTTTCCAATTCATTACGATTAATGCGTAAACGAATACGGGTATCCTGAGTATAAAATTGAATCATGCCGCCCACGGACATAAAACCATCATCTTCACTGACGGTTAATATTGAGTGCTCCCCTATGGAGGAAAGTATGCCCTCAGTGGTTTTTAAGTATTTCAATTTAATAAACAGAATATGACATTGCTTGAGTTTTTCAGGCGGGGTTTTATTCAGTACATCTTCAGTAAAACGTTCTATCAATAAAGGTGAGCCTTTAATATTCACAGTCTTAGTCGTATTATCAATAATTTCTCCAAAAGGATCTTTACCCAGTAGACAAATCTTAAATTTCTCACCTGTTGCTGGAAAAATCTCATTCGGCCAATGAATAAATAAGGCTAATTTATAAAGGAAAGCGGCTTTAATGGCATATTCATCAGCGGCTGTTGCATTACTTGCCGGAACATAACAACAGAAACCGATAAAAAATATCAAAGCCGTTTGACGCTGCAATCTGCAACAGAAGGTTGCTAATAAAAAGGAAATAAATACATTCATTATTTAATAATCGAAATAATTCTATCTATATAATTTAAAAAGAAATATATGCAACAGCTTAATATACTAACTGTGCTTTATTCTATCTGCCCTAAGTGTCTTAGGAACAAGGATTTTATAATTCCCGAAACCAAGCTGGCCTTTTTCTCCATTTTCTGCGTTATGAAAACAGTTACATAACTTGCTATGCGCCTGTTTTCATGCCTTGAAAATGAACAAAAATCCTGCACCTGGTTTTGGTTCTTATTTCATCCTCGTTCCTTATGAGTGAGAATTTTATAACTTCAGAAACTTATTTTATTCTCGCTTCAAGGACAACTAAAGCATCTATTCAGCAAAAAAGCTTTGCTCCCACTGCCAGGCATGAGTCAGCATTGTTTCCAGTTGGTGATACTGAGGATTCCAGCCAAAGCGCTGCTGGCTGGCCTTAGCATTTGCAACCAGACGTGCAGGATCACCTGAGCGCCGTTGTTCTATCACAACCGGGATATTGTTACCGGTGACAATACGCGCCGCATCAATTACTTCCTGCACTGAAAAACCACTGCCATTACCAAGATTATACGCCCCTCCCGGCTGTCCTGACAGCAATTGTTGCAATGCCAGCAAATGTGCCTGACACAAGTCGGTGACATGAATATAATCACGAATGCACGTACCATCAGGCGTATCATAATCATTACCATACACATTGATATGCGAACGCCGCCCGGAAGCTGCCTGCAACACCAAAGGTATTAAATGCGTTTCCGGCACATGGCGTTCTCCTAACTCACCATCAGGATCGGCACCTGCGGCATTAAAATAACGCAGACAAATGGATTTCAGTTGATAAGCCTTTTCATAATCCGCCAACACCTGCTCAACCATCCACTTACTCAGGCCATAGGGATTAATTGCTTGTTTGGGATGTTTTTCATCCACAGGCACATACTGTGGCTCACCGAAAATGGCAGCCGTTGAAGAAAAAATAAAAGACTTTACTTCATGCGCCAGCATAACATCCAGCAGATTCAAAGTATTCGCCAGATTATTCTGATAATATTTTCCCGGATGGGATACTGACTCCCCGACTTGAATGAAAGAGGCAAAATGCATAACACCCGCAAAATCATGTTGCTGAAAAAGCATTTCCAAAGCAGCACGATCAGCCAGGTCAGCCTGTACAAACTCACCACCAAGCACCGCATCACGATAGCCGCCACACAGGTTATCCAAAGTCACTACAGCATACCCGGCAGCCAGTAACATCTTCACCATATGCGAGCCAATATAACCGGCTCCTCCAACCACCAGAATTTCCTGCATTGAATAACCCCCTTGACAGACAGTTCTTCTTTAAGAACTTTATTTTCAGCCTATTATATTGATATGCTTTGTAATAAATCCAAAATTAAAGCCAATTAGGTCTATATATTGGACTTTGGATATATTTTAAGCCTCTTCTCCAACAAAGTTGTGTCAATAACTTAAACTTATCGTCATCACGAGTCAATTTATCCAAAGTCCAACATCATACTTCAATCTGTTTTATTCATACAATATAAAACTGTGAATTCGATTAAATTCAGAGGATGAAATAAGGAGTGAGGATGAAATAAATACAGGAACTGGCGTTATAAAATGCCCCTTCCTTAATTAATGGCCTGCCAGGGGTTGGTGATAGGCTTTACGCTCCATTAAATAACACAAGCAATCCTGACGAATAATATCAGTATCTGTCGTCAACATGGCAGGCATCACCGGGCAACGTAACTGTATTGCATTGTGCTTAAGCATAAAATACTGCGCCGTTGCATCCTGCCCCGCTTCATTAATAACTTGCAAAGGTATTTGTGATAATGCCGCAAAAGGTGCCAACTGACCAAATACTGTACCCGCTGACAATTCCCGAAAATTCATATGATCCATATCCTGCGAGAATTGCAAGGGTGTGGTTTGCTCACCAAATGCAAAATCAATATGCTCAGGAACACGCACCGTAGCCACCGTATGAAACAACTCCATGTCCTGTTCTGCAACCGGATGTTCGGGAAAATGTGATAAATGCAGGCAGGCATCGATATATTCTATAGCATGTTCAGTGCCATGAGGCTCACCAGCCTGCCCACATTCCAAAGTCACCGCAGGACACAAACAGGAAAAAGCCATTGATTGTACACTGGCTGGACGAATAAAATACACCACCGTGCGACTGAATAAGGTCGCCAAATGAAAAAAATCATGATGCAAGACATTAATACACGCATAATGGGGATTCAAACCCGTATTATTATGAATATCCACGCTGGCAAAAACCTGACGCTCAGACATGATTTTAATAATTTTTTGTGTCATCTGATATTCCGGCGTATCCGGGTGTTCTTCCGCTGACCAGATGCGATTATAATCAGGTTGCGCCTCCAGGTGGCGTTTACCTTGTTTTGCTGCGCTTACATTAGCGATAAACAAGGATAAGGAGCGCGGTAATTCATGCGTACCACCCCCCGGTCTATAACGTTTTAATAACTGCTGCATTGCCAGAAACCCGGTGGTTTCATTGCCATGCATTAATACTGAAACAAATAAAGGGGCCTGATGCCGCCCCTGCAAATGAATCAAAGTCGGTTGTGGAATAATTTTATGCAGTTGCGAGGCAGGCATTTCCAGCAAAGCTTTTGGTAAATAGTCCAGTTCAATCAACATATCAAATCCCACTCATGCACAGGTGAACCTTGTTGTTGGCGTTGCAAATAAGCCGCAACCAGCGCAGCAGGATCAGGGCCATGACGCAACACCCATTGGCGTTGCCAATTTGCACCATTTTGCCCGGATTGCACCCGTGCCTGAATAATATCCAGAAAAAAACGAATATCCCGTGAGTCAATGTCCATTAACGCCAGACCGGCCCTGGCGCGTGGTAATAAAACCTCCAGCAGTAATTGGCGCACGCCTACTTTTTGTCCTTGCGGCCACTCCAATTGCGCATCCAAACCATCCCGCGCTGCGCTATAAAAGTTTGCATGAGCCGTGACAAAAGGAATATCAGACTCCAAACCCCGCGCACTTGTCATAAAACCCTCACTCAGGCCATACATCAAACCAAAAAAGAAGGCCGTATTTGCGATACTGTCGAGCATGGACGGGCCAGCGGGAATGGTGCGGTGCTCAATGCGAATATGCGGCATGCCATCGTCATCAAAACCAATCAGTGGTCGTGTCCAGCGCCAGATTGAACCATTATGCAAACACAAATGTGCCAATTGTTCAGGCGGCGCATCATCCAACATGGGTAATAATATCGGATAACGCTTTAAATTGGCCTGAAAACATTCAAAAATTGAATGCTTGGCATAACGGATACCAAAAGTGACCCGTTTACTGTACTCAGAGGCTCCCACCGAAACCGCCTGCTCAAAAGTGGGAATACGGGTTTCCGCCCACAGATTATGGCCCAGTAAAAAGGGGGAATTCGCGCAAGCCGCGACCATTGGCGCAGAAATAATTTTTGATAAATTAAATGCAGCAGCAGCATCTGCCATCGCCACTTTCAGATGAATTTGCAAGGAGGTGGTCGCTGACTCCAACATGACATCATGATGCTGTGTCCGCAGATGCTCCTGACCGTGAATATCCAATTCCAACGCAGCACCACCGCGCAGGCGCAAAATCTGCTCATTCAAAGCACGATAACGCACCATTGAACTCATCTGCGCCAGCGTCAGCATACTCAGCTCCAATGTTGGCAAGGTGCCAATCATCATCAACTGCGCGTCTAAGTTCGCAGCAACCGCATCCGCTTGTTGCCAACACTGCGCCAACGCCTGATACATAGTACGCAAGCCATCACCGGCAAGTATTTGTGGACGGTTGTTAAATTCCACATTAAAGCTGGCAAGCTCCGGTACCACCAGCGGGTTATTGAGTTGTTGCAGAAAAGCCTGATTGACCGGCGCGGGACGGAAATGCGCATCGATTAACCAGGCTTCCAGTTCCAGTCCACCTTTCTGTGCGCTATCAGAAAAGCGATTTCCTATAAACCAGCTTT
The DNA here is from genome assembly GCF_030378065.1 of Candidatus Venteria ishoeyi. Taxonomy (GTDB): domain Bacteria; phylum Pseudomonadota; class Gammaproteobacteria; order Beggiatoales; family Beggiatoaceae; genus Venteria; species Venteria ishoeyi. The sequence continues at coordinate 15,824 of NZ_JAUCGJ010000025.1, forward strand.
CCAAAAGCGCAGTTTCCAACTGTAAGCGCCGGGAAAACTCGGTAAAATCCGCAGCATTAAAATGGCTACTGGTAATTTCCTGACCCAAAATAGCGCCCCCTGTTCCTCTGAAATAGAATAAGTATCAGGCTTATTTTATAAATCTCGCAGGGGCGCAGAGATAAAAAACTAAAACCAAACCCTCTGCGCCTCAACGCCTCTACGGGAAATCCATTTCAATTTACTCATAAAAAAGATGGTTTTCAGGTTTGCTTATTGCTCCGCCTTAAGCTGGTTTAATACACAAGGGGACAAACCTTCACTGGTAATCAGCTTATCACGTTCAAAAGTGACTTCTTTCCATTTTGGATGACCTTTTTCCTGTAGTATTTTCAGGTTGTTATATAGCAAACCAGCAAACTGCCCAACCAAGGAACACTCCCCGGTATCGGCAGTGAACAAAACACTGCCCACGCTGAGCATTGTCACCGCCTGCTTTTGCCAGGCATAGGTATTGGCTGGCAATTGCTTGGTTTTGTATACACTTTTTAAGGCACTATCGCTGACTTTAGTTAAATCAATCGCCAGCAAATGTAAACCGGAATCAGTATTCACATTTTTTTGCAGCAATTGCGCAGGCGCTGCTGAGACATAAAACAGCGCGTCCAGCTTACCCTGAGACATTGCCTGTATAGCACGGTGGGCATCCAGGGGAATCATCTTTTTCGGTTGTACGCCAAACATATGCAATATATTTAAAGCCGTACCATGAGTGCCACTGGCGCGCGAACCAATTGCAATAGTTTTACCTGCCAGGTCTTGCAAACTTTTAATATTTTTTTGCGCTAAAACATGTACTTCCTCTTGATACAGAGGCAGCACCACCTGCATATTTTTCAGTATATGCTGCAATTCACCACTCACACCCATGCGCCGTACCAAGGCCTGCAAAGACTGAAAACTCATACTGTCCAGTTGTGCAATGCCCAGTTGAATACTGGGAAATTCATACACTTTTACGATGTTTTCAACTGAACCAATGGATGGCACCACATTCAGATCAATATGATGTGGTGCCAGCAATTTTTGCAAATCCTTGGCAATTTTATAATAACTACCCGACTCCCGCCCGGTCACAATCGTCAACTCGTTCTGACTCTGCGCCAGCACGTTAACACTTAAGCTCAATAATAAAGCATACAGCCATGTTTTCATTTGGGTTATGTCCTAAAAGTTGAAACGTAAAATACTGGGAATCCGATTGGGTTCATTCCACGCTTGTGGCCTGGGGTTTGCCTGCACTTCATTGTAGTCCACGCCCACATGCAAATTTTTGCCAACCTCTTTGGAATAATTGGGTTGTTTGGATTTCAGATCATCGGCAAGAATGGTCATGGTCATCAACTCGCTGACATCATCTTCCGGCTCAGTGAGCACCTCATCAATAGTCTGGGTTTCACGTACAAAAAACTCAGCACGGCAACCGCGATCCACCCAGATTCCCCCCTTATCATAGCCCCAGCTATCCTGATAAATACAATCCTGGGTACCAAGCTGACGCTGCAATGTGACACTACCTTTGACATAGGCAATACAATAAACGCGATCATTTTGGGTTGATTCACAGCGTTGCACATGACCTGTAATCGCTGCCTGTACCTGAAAACTCAGGCCAGCAAATAAGAGAAGCAGGATTCCCGGTATCCGGCCTGCTATCTGGCTTGTATAAAAAAGTTTCATCAATCCTTTGCTCCTTCCAGCCCTGATTTACCAAAAGATAAAGCAAGATTGTACACCAAAAACGTGAACATGAGCATGAATGCAAACGCAAACCTAAACAGAGATATTTATTAACACAATAGAATCAAGCGAATCTTGTTACAATAACAAGATAGATGTTCAGAAATATCACAGATGATATTACAGATGATATTACCTTATTGCTCATTAACCTCACATTACCCAGAATAGTTGCTTAAATCCTGATGCTGCCTACCTTTGATATTCGCCGCGTAGCGATTGTGATACACGACCTTTTTATGGTGCTGTGCGCCTGGCTGCTGTCACTATTTGTCTACCACAATTTTCAATTCAGTATTGAAGACTTAAGTCTATTACATAACACCCTGCCTGTCGTATTTTTAGTGCAGGGCTTGATATTATGGCTGGGTGGCTTGTACCAGGGCTTGTGGCGTTTTGCCAGTATGCCGGATTTATGGAATATCATACGCTCCGTCACACTGGGTACATTGTTGATTGTGCTGGTTTTGTACTTTATGTATGGTACTGAACACATACCAGTCAAACTGCTGCTGATTTATCCGCTACTGCTGGGTTTTTTATTGGGTATGCCGCGTTTGCTTTACCGCTTATGGCGCGAGCAATCCATCCAGTTTTTACTGGAACGCAAACCCCACCAGCGGGTTTTAATTATCGGTGCCGGACGCTCAGGAGAAATGCTGGTGCGCGATATGCGCCGGGATCGGGAATACCTGCCCGTGGCTTTTCTTGACGATCAAGCCCGCCTGCACGGTCTGCGTTTGCATGGCGTCCCGGTTTTAACCGGCATTGAGCGCCTGCCTGGCGTTACCCGCAAACTCGCAATTGACTTGATTGTCATTGCCATGCCTTCCGCCAGTGACATGCAAATGCGGCGCATTGTCGAATACTGCGAAAAAACCCAGGTGACTTTCCGCACCCTGCCCAAAATCGGCGACATGGCCAATCACAAAGCCAGTCTTGCCACCTTGCAGGAAGTTTCCATTGAAGATTTACTGGGCCGGGAAAAAATCAGACTGGACTGGGACATTATCCAATCCGGGGTTGCTGACAAAGTGGTAATGGTCACCGGGGGTGGCGGCTCTATCGGCTCAGAACTCTGTCGCCAGATACTGCGGGTACAGCCCAAAGCCCTGGTGGTGTTTGAGCAAAGCGAATTTAACCTGTATCAGGTGGAGCGCAGCTTACTGGCGCTGGACACCACAATTCCACTGCATTTGTGTCTGGGTGATGTCTGCGATCCGGTGGCAGTGGAACACGCCATGCAAAACTGGCAGCCGGAAATCATTTTCCACGCTGCCGCCTATAAACATGTGCCTATGTTACAAGGCCAAATTCGCGAAGCCATACGCAATAATATCTTAGGCACCCAGATTCTTGCTGACATTGCCGCGTGCAGTGGTTGCGAAACCTTTGTCATGATTTCCACGGATAAAGCGGTTAATCCCACCAACATCATGGGAGCCAGCAAACGTGTCTCCGAACTGTATTGTCAGGCACTGAACAAGCGCAGTGACACCCGTTTTATCACCGTGCGTTTTGGTAATGTACTGGGCAGTGCAGGCAGTGTGGTGCCGCTGTTTCGGGAACAGATTGCCCAGGGCGGCCCGGTCACCGTCACCGACCCGGAAATCAGCCGCTATTTCATGACTATTCCCGAAGCCTGTCAACTGATTTTACAAGCCAGCGCCATGGGACACGGTGGTGAAATTTTTGTGCTGGATATGGGAATGCCAGTAAAAATTGCCTATCTTGCCGAGCAACTGATTCGACTTTCTGGCAAACAACCGGACAAAGATATTAAAATCGTCTACACCGGCCTGCGCCCCGGCGAGAAACTACACGAAGAACTGTTCCACGATGAAGAAGAACAAATGAGTCGCACCAGCCACCATAAAATCCGTCTGGCAGCGCACCGCGCCGCTGATTGGGAGCAGCTCCAACAGATATTTAAAGCCTTTGAAAGTGCCTGCCAATGCTATGACATACCTGCTTTCAGGGCAGGCTTAAAGACCCTGGTGCCGGAGTTTCAAGAACAGGACTAAAACGCTGGCAGTGCTGCATAAATAGTGATTTTTCAGCCTGAATGCGACATGCTGATATCGTTAAATCAGCACTTATTAAGCAATTATTCAGACTATTGTGCTTGATTGTTATACAATTAGCATATAACAATCGCTTTAGCCGACACCAAAAAGTGGTGAGGCTGATATTTAGCGGTTGAATTTAATCGTTATATGCCAAAAACCGGGGTCTCTATCAGATCACAGGTTTTACGTATGTAAATATTAAAGCGTTTTCAGGAATGAATATTTTATAATGCCATTCCTTAACAACGCAAAACAGTGCAAGTCATTCAATTTACGTTTAGTGAGGAAAAGTTAGAAATGAGTACAGGTACAGTAAAGTGGTTTAATGCCGATAAAGGTTTTGGTTTCATAACCCCTGATGATGGTGGCAAGGATTTATTTGTCCATCATTCTGAAATCCAGGCTGGCGGTGGTTATGCAACACTCAATGATGGTCAGAAAGTAGAATTTGAAGTTGGGCAAGGTCAAAAAGGACCATGCGCCAATAAAGTAGTCGCTGTCTGACTTTAGGCATTAAATCAGCCAGCCTAAGGAGTGAGAATGAAATAAGTGCAGGAACTGGGCGCAGGATTTTTATTCATTTTCAAGGCGTGAAAACCGGCGCATAGCAAGCTATGTAACGGTTTTCGGAACGCAGAAAATGGAGCAAAAGACCAGCCCGGTTGCTGAAGTTATAAAATTCTCACTCCTAAGCACTGGCAGATAACAAAGGCGGTCAGGCTGATAGTCCTTCGCGGTGTTCGTTTGTACTCGATGGCACAAACATATCACCGCACTGGCTTGCCGCCAATGTTAGCACTACCGTGATTGCTCTTGCTTACGCTGCACTTCCGCCATCTCACGCATTAAGAAAAAATTCAGAAAGGTACGAATCACGGCAATTGCTCCCAATTGTCCAATTTGATTCCAACTGGGCGCGATGGCTGTGGCCAGGATATCCGCACCAATTTGAAACTCCAGCGCTAAGGCCAGATAACGTGCCAGGGTAAAGCGCACATCCTGAAAATCACTATTATCACGTCGCCACAAAGCTTTGATAAAGGCATAACAGGCAACGACAACACCCATCGCAATCACTAACGCGCCTAAGGTTTCGACACCCAGTTTCAGCCATTCAACAGCATTGATAACAGTCTCTTCCAGTATACTGGCATGAGGTGCGGGAATGAGTCCTATTTCTTTGATTGACATAGCCTGATATAAATTATTAGTCATCCAGACGATTAAAGCGCTGCATTTTACTGTATAAAGTAGTGCGGTTAATGCCCAGCATCCGCGCTGCCTGACTTAAATTACCTTCAGTGCAGCCCAGCGCCGCATCAATATAACGCCGCTCCCATTCCTGCAAGGTGTTATCCAGGGAGAAATCCCCTTCATTAATTTGCTCCAGAATCTGTGCGTCAACATCCTGTTCCGGTTGTGATTGCAGCACTTGCTCAGTATCAAATTCGGCCTGTACCTGCGTGGTATTCAGCATTTGATTGGGATATTTTGCACCCAGGCGAATCACGATATTACGCAACTCCCGCACATTACCCGGAAAACTATAGTACTGCCAGCAGGCTTGCGCATCTTCATCGAGTTGAAACTTAACCCCCATGTCCGCGTAATATTGCTGAAAATAAGCCAATAATAAATTCTTGTCTACACCGCGCTCTGATAAGGGTGGCACCTGCATGGTCAGTACGCTGAGGCGGTGATAGAGATCACTGCGAAAGCGCCCGTTGCGCACTTCTTCGCGTAAATCACGGTTAGTCGAAGCAATAATGCGGGCGGTGGATTTGCGCACGCGGGTTTCACCCAAGCGGTAATATTCGCCGTTCTCCAGCACCCGTAACAACTTAGATTGTAATTCCATCGGCATTTCACCGATTTCATCCAGAATCAGGCTGCCCTTGTCAGCTTCCTCAAAAAACCCTGTACGCGCCGTGCCTGCGCCGGTGTAAGCACCTTTGGCATGACCGAATAATTGCGCATCCAGCAGTTCCGGGGTGAATGCCGCGCAGTTAATGGTCATGCAGGATTCTTTATTGTGCGCGCTCTGGGTGTGCAGACATTGCGCGACCAGTTCCTTGCCAGAACCTGATTCGCCCATGACCAGCACTGGAAACGGAGAATCAGCAAACTGGCGCACCTGGGAAAATAACACCTGCATGGTGTCGCTCTCGCCAATTAAACCGCAATCACCGGTTTTTTCTTCTTGTTTATCCTGGATTTTATGCTGCTCTGCACTGAAAATCATCCACTGATGATTAAGCCGGGTTTTCAACAAATCCATATCACAAGGTTTAGGGATAAAATCCACCGCGCCCAGGCTTAAAGCATGTTGTACATTTTTCTGGGAATCCTGCCCTGATAACACCAGAATTTTAATTTTAGGGTTAAACGCCAGCAATTCAGAAACCATTGCAAAGCCTTCTTCCGGGCTGTGCGGGTCGGGCGGCAGTCCTAAGTCCACCAGTGCCAAGTTAGGCATCACCGGCAGATTTTGCAAAAGCTTTCGAGCTTCTTCGCGGGTTGGAGTGATGCGCACTTCAAAATCGGCGCGTAACATAAAAGCCAGAGATTCGCTGATCAGCAGATCATCATCAATCAGTAATAAAGCGGGTTTTTGCATGGTTGCCCCTAACGCAGGTTCAGTTGTTTAGCGATATTGAGCACGCTATCGGCTTTATTTAAGGTGTAAAAATGCAGTCCCGGCGCGCCCAAATCCAGTAAATCCTGACATAATCGGGCGACCACCTCAACGCCATAGGCCTGCAAAGATGCCAGATCATCACCAAAATCCTGCAAGCGCCAGCGCAGCCAACGCGGAATTTCTGCACCGCAGCCATCGGAAAAACGCGCCAGTTGCTGATAATTGCTAATCGGCATAATGCCCGGCACGATAGGAATATCAATACCCATTTTAGCGCAGTTATCCAAGAACCGCGCATAAGCATCAGGATTGTAAAAATATTGAGTAATCGCGCTGTCCGCACCTGCCGCTACTTTTTGCCGGAAAAATTCCAAATCCGCCTGCGCGCTGGTGGCCTGCGGATGAAACTCAGGATAAGCCGCGACTTCAATATGAAAATGATCGCCGGTTTCCTCGCGGATAAATTGTACCAGCTCACTGGCATATTCCAGATCACCAGCAGCGCCACTGCCAAAGCCGGAAGGGCGGTCACCGCGCAAGGCGACAATGCGCTGTATGCCGTGTTGTTGATATTGCTGCAACAAGTTGCGCAGCATGGCCTTGTCCGAGGTAATGCAGGACAGGTGCGGCGCAGCATCGTATTCACCGCGCTGCTGTATTTCAACCACGGTATCCAGGGTGTTTTCCTGGGTAGAGCCGCCCGCGCCAAAAGTCACGGAAAAAAAGGCCGGATTCAGAGTTTTTAATTGTTCATAAGCCTGACGCAAATTATCCCGGCCTTTCTCGGTGCGCGGCGGGAAAAATTCACAACTGAGGGTAAGCTTGTCTGGTTTCATTGTTAGCGATTTCTCAATGGTTTTCATTATGGTTTGACAGATTTTAACAGTTGTGCGTCTAGTCTGTTAATCTTTTCATGCCGGAAAAAGCGGCTTATAGATTTTCAGATATTAAATTTCTAGATTGAGTACGGAAAATAGACCGGAAATGCACATTTTCTGGAAACGATTTATCTGAACATCTATACGCCACACTTTTGTTGCATTCTGTCAATTTTTCTCATTCCCATGCTCCACAGGCATGGCAAAAATGAATAAAACAGGTCATTTTTTTTAGACTTGTTAAAATAATGCATCATTAAATCCCCTGGAAACCAACAGTATGCTTAAATTCCCCTACGGTATCAGTGATTTTGAAAAATTAATCAGCGAAAGCTATTACTATCTTGACCGCACTGACCGCATTCCTTTAATAGAACAGGCGGGAATGCAGTTGTTATTTCTGCGCCCGCGCCGCTTTGGTAAAAGCCTGTTATTGGATATGCTGGCAAATTATTATGATTTGGCAAAAGCGGAACAGTTTGAAACCCTGTTTGGTGATTTGTTTATCGGTGAAAATCCTACACCGTTACACAACCAATATTTTGTGATGAAATGGGATTTTTCTACTGTATTGCCGGAAGAGGGCACTAAGCAACAAAAAAAAGTATTATATGACTATATCAACCAGCGGATTCTTGGCTGTGTTGCTGATTATGCCGATTATCTTGATAAGGTAACTATTCACGATGATGCCATGATTTCTTTTGCCTCTTTATTAAAAGCCATACAAAAAACCCCGCACAAACTCTATCTTTTCATTGATGAATACGACAACTTCGCCAATGAAGTGATGATGAGCCAGGTCAATCAAACGATGCACAACCCGGAACGCTATAAAGCCCTGGTACATGGTGAAGGATTACTGAAAACTGTATTCAAAAATATCAAAGCAGCAGCAACGGGCAATGGCCTGGACAGGGTGTTTATTACGGGTGTATCGCCTGTGGTGCTGGCGGATATGAGCAGTGGTTACAATATTGTGGTCAATATTTATCGCCGCCAAGAATTTAATGATTTATGCGGTTTTCATGAAACCGAAGTGCGCGAAATTTTATCTCAAGTGATTGAACACTGCAAATTATCAGAAGAACGCTATGAAGAAGCCTTCAAAATTATGAAGGATTTTTATAATGGTTATTGTTTTAGCACTCAGGACAAAAGCGAAGTTTATAATCCCACGCTAACCTTGTATTTCCTGGATAATTTGTTGCGCACTTGCGAATACCCCGAAGATTTGCTGGATCACAATCTGGCAATGGATAGAAACCGCCTCAATTACATTGCCAAATTACCACATGGCGCGGAAGTGGTGGAAAATGCCGTGGATGAATCACGCCCACTGGCTGTGCCGAAATTACACGACCGTTTTGGCATAGAAGATATGTTGTTGCATGAACAAAGGGAAAAAGAGCTGGCATCATTATTATATTATCTTGGCGTGTTGACTATGGATGGCAAGGTCGCGCTGGGTAAGCTTAAATTACGCATTCCCAATCTGGTGATTCACAGTTTATATGTGGAAAAACTACGCCAGTTATTACTCCCCAAAGTCCATGATGAAGATTATCAGGAAGCGGTAGAAATTTTTTTTCTCAAGGGTGATTTACAACCCTTATGTGATTTCATTGAGCCACGTTTTGACGTGTTCAGCAACCGGGATTACCGCTGGCAAGCGGAAATTGCCGTTAAAACGGCGTTTATGATGTTGTTGTTTGATGACCGTCTGTATGTGGTCGATTCTGAACCGGAACTAAAACGCTGTTATGCCGATTTGACCTTAATTGCTCGCCCTGATGCGCGGCAATATGAAATCTTAGACCATTTATTAGAATTTAAGTTTATTAAGTTGACAGATTTGGCTTTGTCTAATGAACAGGTGCGGGAATTGACGACAGAACAATTAAAAGCCCTGCCGTTGGTGAAAACCGCTTTTGAACAAGCCAAAAAACAGTTAAAAAAATACCGCCTGGTAATAGAAAAAAGGCACGGCACGGTGTTGAAATTACAAACAACGGCAGTGGTTGCGCTGGGGTTTGAGCGGTTGTTGTGGCTATAAACCGGGAGGGGCGATGATAAAAGCCAGATGCCTGAGGAAAATATAATGTTCAAGAAAATTCAAAAAACCGATGCGCAGTGGCGTGAACAACTGGGTGCGGACACTTACCGCATTTGCCGGGAGAAAGGCACGGAACCCGCTTTCAGCGGACGCTATTATCAGGAAAAGGCAAGCGGCACTTACCATTGCGCCTGCTGCGGCGCGCCGTTATTTTCCAGTACCGATAAATATGACTCCGGCAGCGGCTGGCCCAGTTTCATGCGCCCTTTAACCCCGGAAAATATCACACAGCACAGTGATAACAGCCACAACATGCAGCGCACAGAAGTGACCTGCCAGCATTGCGATGCACACCTTGGGCATGTTTTCCCGGATGGCCCGGAACCCACTGGGCTGCGTTATTGTATTAATTCGGCTTCCTTAAACCTTAAAAAGCCATCCTCAACCCCAGACTGATGCTGCGCCCCGGCCATTCAATGTCATATTCAGTGGGATCTTGAATATTGGGGTTAAAAGCACGTTCATTAAACAGGTTGCTGATACGCAACTCAGTAGTAATTTGTGGTTTAAGCTGTGCTTCCAGACCCAGGTTTACCAGCACGAAGCTACGCGGATTATCAAGCTGTTGCAGGCTTTCATCCACCCCGCTTTGGTAAACACCCGAAACACTGCGCCGTGAGTTGTAGCGCAGATCACCCATTAAACGGTACTTGGGATGAAACTGCCAGGCGGTTGCCAGACTCAGGCTGTATTTACTCAGGAAATTCAAGTCCTGCGTTGTTTGTGGATAAGGATTGCGTAACACCACGTTATCAGGGAAAGTCCCTGCGGTTTCTTCCGCTTGCAGCAATGCCGAGGCACTTACGCGCAAGCTTACACGTTCAGTGGGATACCAAGCCACGGCAAGTTCCAAACCCGTGGTTTTAATTTCATCCAGGTTAAAGGTATATTCATCACCATTTTTTGGATCATCAGGATTCAGCAGCGCGTCATTAACGGATAAGGTGATCAAATCCATCATAAAATCCGTATAACGGTTGTGATAAACGGTGAGATTGACATCTGCCTTATCAAAGCGATAACCCAGTTGCGCTTCCAGGGTTAATAACTGCTCGGGTTTTAGCTGATTGATGCCGATCTCAGGATTATCGTAAAGCTTAAAGGATTCCCTATAGGTGGGCACACGGAATGCGCTACCATACAATAACTTGCCATAGAATTGTTCATATTCCGCATTTAAGCCCAGGCGATAAGTCAATTGATTGTCAAAATCCGACAGCCAGCTGTAACGCAGCCCCGCAGTCACGGTGAGATATTGATTAACATCCCAGATATCCTGCACAAACACCGCAACATCATCATGGGTGGCCTGCCCTTGCAAAATTGCCTTGGTTTTGGTTTTTGTCAGTTCTCCACCACTGAAATAATAACTCACATTTTCCTGACGATGGCTTTTATCGCGTAACCAGGAAACGCCCAAGGTGATTTGATGAGACTGCCAGCGCCAACGGGTATCGGCATCCAGGCCCAGTAAACTCCCGTTACGATAACCATAACGCCGCCGATTCAGTTCGTTATTTTTATAACGGGTATCCAGGCGCAACAGCTCACTGTGATTATAAAAAGCCTGTATGCTGTACAAGGTTTTATTTTTTGTTTCATGCTCATAACGTGCCGTCAGATAAAACGGCTTGCGCTTAAAAAAACGCTCATTACCGGCACTGGATAAGAGGTAGGGATAGGTGTAATCGGTCAAATCAGCAGCCAGCATCAGCCCGTTTTTTTGATATTTGGCAAACAGGTGTTTTTTCTCTTTGTCTTGTGGGCGGTTGGCCCATTCACCATCAACATTGCGTTCAGGATTAAAGCCCTGGCTTTTGAAAAACTCACCAAAACCATACCATCCCGCCTCTGACCACTCACCGCTTAGATGGTGAAAAGGTTTGTCGTTTACCCGTTGACCGTCTTTAAAACTCCCTTGCATCCCGTAACGGGCCTGCACCGAACGGCCTTTTGATTTGGTGCGGATATTGATAATACCGGCAAAGGCATTGGCACCATATAAGACTGAACCGGGGCCATTGAGCAGTTCCACCTGTTCAATATTATTTAGTGTTATCATTTCATCGACAGAGAAGTTACCCCAGTATAAATCTCGCATCGGCACGCCATCGATTAATAATAAAATTTTACTGGTGGTACGATCCTGTACCCCGCGGATGAATAAATTAGTATGGCCTGCGCGTGATTCATTCAGTTCATAACCGGGAATGTGGCGTAAAACATCTTTTAGCGTTTTGAAGCCATATCGCCGAAAATCATCCTGGGTGAACACGCGGATGATACCTGGGGTTTTGTGTAGCCTGCGCGGAGATTTTGTCCCGGTTTCCACAGTTAAATCCAATAGATCTTCTAAAGACATATTCAGTATGGATTTAAGCTTATCAATTTCTGGATCTCGAACAACTGCGGACGGTGCAGCCAGTGCGGTTAAAACCGGAAGCATTAAACTCAGCATCCCTATAAAAAAATAAGCACTGCTATTGCATATTTTTGCTTTCATGCCCTGTTCCTGGTGATATATTATGTCATTACCTAAGTTCGATATAAGCTTTATTTAGCATTAAAAACCCTGGAAGTCACTTCCGCCCCACACTAACTTATTGATAGTTAATACGGAATTTCAGCATTTTTGGATAAACAAACTTATATCAAACTCACATTAATGAATTTAAAATTTTTTTTAAAAAATTTTAAATTCAGATTGTAATTAAGAGCCAAACAATATGCAAAATTTACGCTACCTGTTTTTTATCTGTACCTGCCTGATATTTTTTTCCACAATAGGAAATGCCAAAGAAACCATGCTTACCCATAGTAAAGAATATCAGATTGTCTTAAAAAATAAGCCATGGGCTACCTTTGATAAGACCCTGCCCACCCTGTTGCAAACCCTGCAAACCCTGGAAGATAACCCCTATTTTCAGTTTCGATATAAATCAGGCTCTGGTAAATATACGGTGCGCTACGGCACACGTTACGATACGCCAGATGGTTTACTCAGCGCAACACATTTAAATTTGAAAATTGAATTGTCTCACAAAAATGGAGAACCGCGTTCCAAGCTGAAGCTTAAATATAATTGCAGCGACCCCGATGCCTGCCTGAATCTAAAGCATTCTGAACGGGCTTTTTCTTATCCTGCCACAAAGTACGCAGACAAGGCACGTTTCAAGCTGGAACTGGATATGCACCAGAATTATGCAAAATATGGCGCTGGTGGTTCAATTAAATTTAAAAAGCAACTGGAATTAAAAACCTTAGGGGATGCCCAGCGCTATTTTCCACAGTTAAAACATGTTCCTGGCTTTGATGCAGACACACCGCTAATCAGCATTAAACAGTATTACGAAAAAGTTTTTGATGACATTAAAGTGAAATTTGCTGGTTATAAGGCTAAAGCCGCGTTAGTTGTGCGCTATCACACTATGCAGAGCGAAATGCCTGAACGTGCCGAGTTTTCTTTTAAGTTAAAACGAAGCGGGGAAACCTGGCAGCAGGCTCCTATTGTGGCATTGGGGCAGGTTTATGCGTATTTTTTAAACAGCGATTGGAATGCGCTGAAAGGAATTATCAAGCCAGGAGAATTTTTATTACCCGTGGAACGCAAATAACATTATGAAAACCGTTACATAGCTTACTATGTGCCCCTATGTGCCCCTATGTGCCTGTTTTCACGCCTTGAAAATGAATAAAAATTCTGTGCCCAGTTTCTGCATTTATTTCATCCTCACTCCATAGTAATAGAAGAAAAGTCTCAACCTCATTCATCTTCGTGTGGAAAATATTGCTCCAGATAGGCTTTGACATCAATATCTTTCAAATGAATTTCAATACCGAACTGCTCGGCATTGCCGGTATTGCTGCGGGTACTGGTCGGGCGGTTAAAGGCCACGTCTTCAAACAAGGGATCATTAGTAAAAGCCTCCAATAAATCCGTCGGGTGTGGACTGTAACCTTCCAGTTCAATCACACCACCTTCGATCTTGAAGCGATTTAGCCAACTGTCAGTTGGAATCAGCCCGTTGAGCTTTTGCAACAGTATGATTACATTTTGTTCTGGGAAATTTAAAATAGGGCCGAGATCCTCTTCAATGGTGAAAACGGCATTTCGCAGACGCCGTGTTTCACGGGTTTGCTGTTGTAATTGTGCCAGATAAGCCTTGGTTTTATGTTGCTCCCAGGCCAGCCAGCCACCACCAGCAAGCGCACCTGTCAGTAACAGCGCCAACATGGTCAACACGGCCCAGCGTTGTCTGCGTTGCCGGTTTTGTTGCTGTTGCTGTTTAGCCGCTGGCGGAATAATGGCATAGGCATAAACACTGGCATCCGGTGGCGTGCGTTTGATCCAGTCTTCCTGATGTTGCAGCATGTTCCAGTGCGTGGTTTCAGGCAGTGGCTCAAACTCATGCTCAAACTGCTCACGCAAAGGGGCTTGCACATAATCCTGACGCCAGATTGGCAGCCATTTATTCAGGCCATCGTTTTGCCAGAGCAGACGGGTAATCAGTTGCGCATCTTCATCATGAATCCACTGTGTATCCTGCTTTTGAGCGCTATCATGAGGAATTGCCGCCAAAGGGCGGGGTAAGAGATAGAGCAGATTAAGTTTATGCTTGGCAAATGCTTGATATAAACTTTCCGCGCGTTGTGCCGCCAGCCACAGTGCCAGATACTCGCCATCTTCCTGCACCATTGCTGGCAGAGATAATAATAATGGCTGTTGTACGCCCGGTAATAACATGGGCAGTTGCAGTTGCAAGGCATCCGGCAACTGTTCAGCGCCAACACCTGGCAAGTGTGCATGGGTTGCAACAAATTCCCGGGTAGGCAGATACAGGGCAATTTTTCGTTTTTTATCCGCCGCAGGCAGTAAACGCCGCGCTGCCTGCGCAATACATTCGGCTGAATCCGGTTGTTCCAACTGGTAATGTTGCTCAGTACCCAGCTCAATCAAGCTGTCCTGATACAACACCAGACAAAAATCAGGTGCAGCGTGACTGGGCTTACGCCCTGTTTTTGGGGAAAAGCGCATCATTACATATTCAACCTAATCAGACATTAAACCGGAAATGCATCACATCGCCATCCTGCACGATATAATCCTTGCCTTCCAGACGCCATTTTCCGGCTTCTTTCGTACCCGATTCGCCCTGATAGTGTACAAAATCAGCATAAGAAATGACTTCCGCACGGATAAAACCTTTTTCAAAATCGGTGTGAATCACCGCAGCGGCCTGTGGCGCGCTGGCCCCCTTGCGTACCGTCCAGGCGCGTACTTCTTTTTCCCCGGCGGTAAAATAGGTTTGCAAGCCCAGTAATTGATAACCCGCATGAATCACCCGATCCAGGCCCGGTTCAGTCAAGCCCATATCGCTGAGATATTCGGCTTTTTCTGCCGCGTCCAGTGCTGCAAGTTCGGCTTCAATTTCTGCGCAGACAGCAACCACCACCGCATCTTCCTGTTGTGCCAGTTCCCGTACCTGATCCAGATATGGGTTATTTTCAAAACCATCTTCCGCAACATTGGCAATATACAGCGTGGGTTTCACCGTTAACAGGTGTAGCTCATACAAAGCCAGCGTTTCATCGTCACTCAGTTCCAGCGTGCGCACAGGATGACCGGCATCAAGATGTGCCTGTACTTTTTCAAATAAGTTTTTTTGCGCCAGCGCTTCTTTGTTACCACCTTTAGAGGCTTTGGCAGCGCGTTGTGCCGCCCGCTCCACCGTATCCAAATCTGCCAGTGCCAGCTCGGTATGAATGATTTCAATATCTGCCAGTGGATTGATTTTTCCCGCCACATGCACCACGTCATCATTTTCAAAACAACGCACGACATGTGCTATCGCCTGGGTTTCGCGAATATTTGCCAGAAACTTGTTACCCAGACCTTCACCTTTGGAGGCTCCGGCGACCAGACCGGCAATGTCAACAAATTCCATATGGGTGGGCAGGGTGCGTTGTGGTTTGACAATATCCGACAATTTATCCAGGCGGGGATCGGGCATGGCAACCACGCCCACATTGGGATCGATAGTGCAAAACGGATAGTTCTCCGCTTGAATACCCGCTTCCGTCAGCGCATTAAATAAGGTGGATTTACCCACGTTTGGCAGGCCAACAATGCCACATTTAAATCCCATAAAATATCCTTTACAGAGTAGTAGGTGTTACGCAAAAGCTTCAGATTAATAAAAAGCGTGAGATGGAAGCGGCTTTCACCGCTTTTGACGGTGAATGAAGCTTACACCGAACTCAGATTATATCTAATAATTTTTTATCAAACAGCGTGAGATGGAAGCGGCTTTCACCGCTTTTGGCGGTGAATGAAGCTTACACCGAACTCAAACTTATCTAATAATTTTTTATCAAACAGCGTGAGATGGAAGCGGTTTTCACCGCTTTTGGCGGTGAATGAAGCTTACACCGAACTCAAACTTATCTAATAATTCTTTACAAAAACTTCATCTATCAGGCCTCTTTTATGACCTTTTGAATTGATATGTCTTTTTGCCTGTACGATATGGACATCATAATCCCGGTACAGGTCTTTAATAAAATCAGTTGCCGAGTTGGATAATAAAAATCGGATACCTTGTTGATGTAGCATATCGCAGGTTTGTTTTAAGCGTTGCTGCGCGTTGCGATCAAAACCATCCTGGGTATAAGCGGTGAAGTTCGAACTGCTTGAGATCGGATCATAGGGCGGATCAAAATACACAAAATCATTTTTAGCTATGCCTTTGAGTGCATTTTGATAATCGGTATTAAGAATTTTCACCTGCGCCTGATTCAGATAATGACTGACGGCGGTTAAAACCGATTGATTGATTATATTAGGATTTTTATAACGTCCAAAAGGGGTATTAAACTGCCCTGCGCGATTAACCCGAAACAAGCCATTAAAACAGGTTTTATTCAGGTAATGCAGACGTGAAGCTTTTTCAACTGCGGATAAATCTGCATAGGCATCACTACGATCAATAGCGCGCAAGGCATAAAAATAATCTGCATCGTTATGATGGTATTTTAAGTCTTCAATCAAGGCTTCAACATCATCACGAACCACGCGGTATAAATTCACCAACTCGGCGTTGGTATCATTAATCACCGCGTTTTTCGGCAGAAAATGGAACAATACCGCGCCACCACCGATAAAAGGCTCGTAATACGTGGCATAGTGCTGTGGGAAATATTTCTCGACTTCGCTGATGAGTTGTCTTTTGCCGCCGACCCATTTCACAAAAGGGGTGACAGCGCCTGGTTTATTCATTACTGCTCATATAATTCAATGGGTATATGTTTTTCATAATTCGTAAAGTCTTTATCTGTCGTGAATATTTTTGACTTTACCCTATGCGCTACCGCGCAAATTAAATAATCAATATGTGATCCCTGGATACCATTTGAGCGGCAAATATTTGAAAACTTGGCTGCATTGATGTAATCACTATCAACAATAGGGGTGTTTTCAAAATAGTGTAACTTTCTATTCAGTTGCTCAAATTTATTGATATCACTGTAGCCCGATAATATTTCCTGCCTGATTGGGCCAATAATAATCGCTTTTTGATCGTGAATTAATGCTTCAAGTTCCTGGGTATATATCTCGAATCCCTTTTTTTTTGATCTCAGTGCATATGACCAGATAGGGGTGTCTACGATAATTTTCAATTCCGCCGCCCTTTTTTATAATCGTAGTCATCATCGGGATCGAGCTTTCCAAATAATTCGATGATTTCCTGCTGTTTTCTACGATTAATAAATTCCTTTAAAGCGAAATTCACCGTATCTTTTTTAGTTTTCAGGCCGCTGATGAGTAAGGCTTCTTCCAACAGCTTTTCATCAATTGCTAAATTCGTTGCCATATCACACCTCCTTTTACACAATAGCCCACACATTAAAATGTGTCAATATGTGCAGTTTATCATTTTTTGGCTAAGCATCAGACAAAACCAGTTTGAGATTATGCTGTGGGATAAATAATCAGCGCAACCATTTTATAATCTGCTCCCAGGCCTTATGGAACAACACCCAACCCAGTGCTTTTTGACCCGCGTCAATCTGACCCAAGCCCTGCATACCGGGGCGTAATCGTCCTGCACTGTTGAGCAAATCAGTTTCAATAATAAACACCGCCTGCGCGTCACGGATTTCAGCGCGAGGACGAATTTTTTTCACCTGCGTATCCCACATCTGATCGGGGTAGGCATCCAGGCGGACTTCCAGTGGCATATTCACTTGTGCCCAGGCAATATCCTCCGCATTTAAGGACATTTGCACCCGCATTTCATCCAGTGGCGCAATTTCAAACAGGGTTTGGCCTTTACTCAGGGTGCCGCCTTCTATGCGTTTTAAGTCGCCGCTGATTAATAAGCCATTAATGGGGCTGATAATTTCCAGATTATTTAGACGGTAATTCAATAAGGCCATTTTTGCATCTATGCGCTCAATTTCCAGTTGTGCAATTTGGGCTTTGGCGGCATCACGGGCAGCGGTGCTGACATCTTTTTGTTTTTGTGCGCGACTGCGCTCAGCCTTTAAGCCGGAAAGTTCCCAGTTAATTTCCCGTCCATCCAGTTGTGCCAGTAATGTCTCGGTTTCTATCACATCACCCGGTTCATGCAGCGCCTGTTTTAACACGCCATCAAAGGGGACGTTGATAAAACGATGCTTCATCGGCTCCAGCAGAACATTACCTGATAATTTGTGGCTAACCGGCAACCACATCAAGGCAAGCAAACTCAATACAATGGTGATAAGTAATAAGCGTTGCCCAGGGTTTTTGCGCAAGGGGTGTAACAGGCGCTGTAACCAATTAGGCTGGGCTTTTTTAAGCGTTGCCAGGGTGGTGCCCAGTGGCGTTGCCAGTGCTTCCAGATTTTCTTGCGGCAAGTTGGTATTGGTTTTCCATAAGATTAGTAAAGCACCGCTGGCATTATTATCTGGTAGTGCCGCTAAAGGCAAAGCCAATACCGTATCCGCCGCGCCCAATACCAGCAGGCGTTGCAGGGTGGGCTGGGTTTTACGGTGTTCGGGATTTTGGCTGTTCAGCGCTTTTTTTTGCGCAATCACGGCATCCATTAATGATTCACAGGCATGTACAAAATCTGCCTGGCGTTTAATATCAGACAGCTCGGAAATCGTGTGCAGACGGCAGTGGCGACCTTTGACTAAACCTAATAATACCCGCTGTGCCTGAAAATCCTGTTGCAGGGTGTTGCTGAGCAATTTAGCAGCAACACTCATATCCGGGGCTGCCAGTGTGTGGGTCAGTAACTCAATCAGGCGGCGACTATAGTCAGTTGGCTTAGAGGTATCGGGTGAGACTTCGGCTGGGCTGGCAGGCAATTGTTCGGGCAGGTTTAAATAGGCTGTGCATAATTGTAATAAGGTAACAAACCATTCAATGCGTTGTTCACCGGGTACAACCACTAAAGCCACGCCTTCTTCCGGCTTTTTGTCCTGCGTGTATACAGGCGTTGCAATAATATAAGCACTCACCTGTGCATCCAGCACATGTATCTGCACCTGTTGTTGTTGGCAGGCCACTTCAATTTGTTGTAAAAGCTGGTTTTCCATGTGTGGATGCCAGCTTAAAGCCTGTTTTGAAAGAATCGCCGGGCCACGTTCCAGTTGTTTGCCGTTGCGCTGTCCATATAACACGCCAGCAGCATTACTCAGCCCTAATAATAATTGCAGAACCTGCAAAATATATGCTTCTGAATTTTTTTTATCGGCGAAGAGTTGATGTAGATACTGGTGCAGGGTCAACAGATCTAAAGCCGGGAGTTGAACAGCTTGTGCCATAAACAGGACTCAAAAAAAAGGGGGGGAGAAGGTGACAGGCGAAATCAAGCAATAAAGTTTGAACAGCCACGCGCTAACGGCAATAAACTTACACGTTTCTTAATCGTTTAACGCATGGCTGAAAATTTCAAATAGAACTTAGGAGCGAGAATTTTATAACTTCAGCAACTTGGCTGGTCTTTTGCTCCATTTTCTGCGTTCCGCCTGTTTGGACTTAGGCAGTTACATAGCTTGCTATGCGCCTGTTTTCACGCCTTGAAAATGAATAAAAATCCTGCGCCCAGTTTCTGTATTTATTTTATCCTCACGCCTTAGCTATTCAGACTTATTTATTTTTTACTACTTTTTTCGCTGTCATCAATTTCTGGCAATTTGGCAGTCGCGGTTGCGGGTGTGGCTGCGGGTGGATTTTTTTGTGCCAAAGCCTGATTTAATAAGGCTGCCAGCTTTTGTGCATTAAGACGGGACATGGCAATGCGGGTATGGATCGGTAAATGTGCCTCTCCGGTATTGGGATCTGGCATCATACCTGATGAAAAATTCAATACCATTTCATCCTCGGATACGTTAAGTAAAACCTGGCTGGCATGGCGTGCCTGGGTTTCTTCATAACGTACACGCAGGCTTTGTTGTTGTGGTGCAGCGGTTTGAGTTTCTTTTTTGGTATTACTCATTTAGAGTTTTCTCCATTAATATAACAGCAATATTATTGTTACCAGATTATTACTTAGATTGATACTACGCAGTTGTCATTTTTGCGTAACACCTGCCACTTAATTAAAGTAACTTTTTGTCAGATTATAACCGTGCTCATGTGCTTGATGCAATGCGGCATCGGCATTAGCAATCAAGGTATTTAAAGTATGGCGATCACCATTGTTCTGCCAGGTCAGACCAATCGTTGCAGTGATGGCGATACCTTCCGGGCGTAATGATTGTAATTCCTGGCGCAAAGATTCAGCCAGGGTGATGGTTTTCTGTTGGGCAATATTAGCAATAATCAAGGTAAATTTCTTACCCCCACCAAAACGCGCAACAACCGCAAGCTTGTCTTGAAAGCGTGTGGTCAGGAAATTTCCAACAATGTGTAAAATATGATCCCCTATCAAATGCCCATGTTCCTCATTAATCTGTTCCAGATGATCAACATCAACCATCATCAGACAAATATTGGTATGTTTTTGAATAAAATCCGGGCCATCGCTGAATAAATATTCTTTATTTTTGGTACCGGTTAAGGCATCAGTGGTTGCCAGTTGGAACATATCTTTGGAATAACGTTGCAAGACATTGTATTGATGTTTAATCAGTAATAAGGATTTAATCCGCGCCATCAATACTTCTTCAATCACCGGTTTTGTAATAAAGTCATTGGCACCGGCATGAAAAATATCAGCCTGACAATCTTCATTATCCTGTACGGTGACAACTAACACGGGTAATTCTTGACGGGACTTGTGCAGTTGCGTGCGAATGGCGTAAAGCAAATCCCCCCCCGTCATTTGCCCGGACAGAAAAAAATCGGTAAAGACTACGTCAAAATTATTATCATCTTGCGGATCAGCACCTTCAAGCAATGCCAAGGCTTCTTCTGCGCTGCTTAAATGGGTAATCTGCAAGCCATGGTTTTGCATCAGCATTTTGGTATTGGTTGCAGTACTGGGGCTGTCTTCGACATACAGCACTTTACCGACCAGACCGGCATGGCGTTGAATAATATCTTTAATAAACTCAACCAGTCGACGATAGCCTAGCGACTTATTAAAATAATCGGTAACACCAGCAGAAAAACCTTCACGTAATAAACGGGTATCGGCATCACTGGAAACGACAATAACCGGGGTTAAATGTTGTTTATCACTTTTACGAATTTCATGACATAAGTCCAGACCATCCAACCCCGGCAGCAACAGCGCGGTCGTGATTAAATCAAACTTTTCCCGATTTAGGTATTCCAATGCTTCTTCGGCGCTGCCGCAAGTGACAATATAAATATTCTGCATTTCTTTTTGCAGAATATGCGACAGGATCGAACGCGCGACTTCCGAACGATCCACGATCATGATACGGGCACTGGTTTCTTTGATCGGGGAAGGAATCACAATTAAAGGCTCTGTTATGACAAGATATCCAGATATTCAGGAAAAAAGGATTTGAACGGGTAAATATACCATTTTTTAGGCTGATAGCGTATGACAAAATAAAATATCCATAACTGGTGTTACGCAAAAGCTTCTTTTTCGCAGGTTTGTACTTGCACCCTGCCAAACCTTGTTTGGTGCAAAAAATAGCAACTGTATAACATCAAATCAATAAGATTATTCACTTTATTTGAATATTTATTGCAGATTTATCCTAAAGACATATAGATTTTTTTTGGGAAAGGGTTACACTTGACTTGTGAGCTTTTATCAAGGAGCGAGAATTTTATAACTTCAGCAACCTGGCTGGTTTTTTTCTCCATTTTCTGCGTTCCGAAAACAGTTACATAGCTTGCTATGCGCCTGTTTTCATGCCTTGAAAATGAATAAAAATCCTGCACCCAGTTTCTGTATTTATTTTATCCTCACTCCTAAGTAAATGATGTTACGCACCCCCATTAAGACACAAATAAGGCACAAAAAAATCAAGCTTTTGCGTAACGCCAATAAGTCATTAATTGAGGAGATCGCCATGGCTGAGAGTATTCAACATAAACTGGACAGAATTCGTCCCCCCAGAGTACAGATTACCTATGATGTTGAAACAGGAGGCGCGGAAGAAAAAAAAGAATTGCCTTTTGTTGTAGGTATTTTATCTGACTTATCTGGCAAACCTGAAGAGGCATTGCCGCCACTCAAAGAGCGAAAATTTGTAGAAATTGACAGGGATAACCTCAATGAGGTTATGGACTCCATTGAACCTCGTCTGGCACTGCGCGTCAAAAACCGTCTACTTGAAGACGATGACAGTTGGATGAATGTTGAATTAAAATTTCATCATTTGGATGACTTCCACCCGGCGCAGTTATTACACCAGGTCGAACCCTTGCGTAAACTCTATGAAGCACGGGTACGTTTGACTGATTTACTGGCAAAATTGGATGGCAACGATAACCTGGATGAAATGTTACAGGATATTGTGAATAATACCGATGAATTACAAGAAATTCGTGATCAAGTCGGTGCCGATGATGAACCACAGTCCGATGATGAATAAGAAATAAAGGAGCGAGGAAATGACTGAGGAAATCGAAGTAGAAGGTGGTACTGACAGCAGTTATGATTCAGTCCTAGATAAAATTGTTCATGAAGGCAAGATGGTAAAGGATGAAACTCAAGAATCCCATGCCAAAGACTTGATTGGTGAGTTGGCCAAACAAGTGCTGGAAGGCACAATCACGGTCAGCAATGATAATGTTGCCATGATTAATCAGCGTATTGCCCAGATTGATGCGTTATTAACCAATCAATTAAATGAAATCATGCATCAGGAAGAATTCCAGCAACTGGAAAGCTCCTGGCGCGGTTTAAATTACCTGGTTTCAAAAACTGAAACCGGCACCATGCTGAAATTACGTTTATTAAACGCCAATCGCCAGGAATTACAAAAAGATCTGGAAAAAGCGGTTGAATTTGATCAAAGCCAATTATTCAAGAAAATCTACGAAGAAGAATATGGCACCTTTGGCGGCGCACCTTACAGTACCTTGTTATTTGACTTTGATTTTGGGCGTCATCCTCAGGATGTGGCCTTTCTGGAAAAAGCGGCTGAAGTGGCTGCTGCCGCCCACGCACCTATCATTACCGCTGCCAGTCCGAAACTATTTGATATGGATGAATTCACGGAACTGGCAAATCCCCGCGATCTGGCAAAACAATTTGAAAGTACCGAGCTGATTAAATGGCGTTCATTCCGTGACAGCGAAGACTCACGTTATGTTTCCATGGCACTGCCACGTACTCTCATGCGCCTGCCTTACGGCCCGGAAACCTTGCCTGTTGAAGAATTTTTGTATCAGGAAGATGTTAATGGTCGGGATCACAGCCGCTATTTGTGGGGTAATGCTTCCTGGGCATTAATGACCCGCATTACCGATGCCTTCGCCCAATTTCACTGGTGCGGTGCAATTCGTGGCGTTGAAGGGGGTGGCAAGGTTGAGGGCTTGCCTGCACATACCTTCCCCACCGATGAAGGTGACATTGCTCTGAAATGCCCTACCGAAATTGCCATTACTGATCGGCGGGAAATGGAGCTAAATGAACAGGGCTTTATTACCTTGTGCCATTGCAAAGGCACCGATTATGCCGCATTTTTTGGTGGGCAAACAGTTAACCAGCCCAAGGTGTACGATTCCGATACAGCTAATTCCAATGCGCGTCTTTCTGCAACCTTACCTTATATGCTGGCAGCTTCCCGTTTTGCGCATTATATCAAGGTGATGATGCGTGATAAAATTGGTTCATTTATGACTCAGGAAGAAATTTCCAGTTATCTCAATGGCTGGTTGGGAACTTATGTTCTGGGGCGTGACGATGCGGGGCAACGCCTGAAAGCACAATACCCGCTACGTGACGGGCGTATTGATGTGATGGAAATTCCTGGAAAACCAGGTTATTACACCTCCGTGGTTTTTTTGCGTCCACACTTCCAGTTAGAAGGTTTGTCAGCATCAATTCGTTTGGTTGCCGAATTACCCGGCTAATGGCGATTGTTGAAGGATGACTTTGTGTGCCAGACTGCTTTATTAGTCTGGCAACACTCCATATCAATAATCTTAAGCACATTAAGAGGAAAAAATAATGGCCAGTAATATTTATCTGAAAATTTATCCTACGGGTAAATCCAGTGATTTTTTTCAAGGCAATAGCCAGGACACCAACCATAATGGTCAAATTGAGCTTGATAGCTGGAGCCACAGTTTTGAGCAGCCTGTCAGCGCCGCGACCAAAAGTAGTGAATTAGGCCCTTCTGCGCGTTGTAATCATGAAGCACTGACTTTCAGTAAATTCTACGATAATTCCACTGACAATTTAATGAAAGCCTGCTGGATTGGGCAATGTCTGGATGCTGAATTTTATCTGTATCGCCCATTAGAAGGTGGCCCGGAAGTACTGACTGAAAAGCAAAACCGCTATTTAAAAATTACCACTAAAAATTGTTATCTCAAATCCATGAGTATATCTGGTGAAGCGGAAGAAATTGCAAAAGAGGAACTGACGCTGATATATAACTATATCCAATACGGCTTCAGAGAAATTGATCTGTTCTCCGGTAAGCTGAAAAACGCAACGGAAGCGATTGACTGGTACTGGACAACCAACCTCATCACCTCAACGCCAACACACGAGTAAAACCTGAATTCGGCCCCAGCTTGACAAGCTAGGGCCAAATTCAGATGCAAAGCAGATGAGGTGCTTACATCAGATTCAGGTTACTCATGACTCAAACCCTACAAGATTGCCAACAGGCTTTAGATGAAGCGCAACAGGAAAACCAATACTTAAAAAAGCATCGTGATATTTTTTTAAGTGGTTTAGCCCATGATTTGCGCGCACCTATGGCCTCCCTACTGACCCAGGTGGATGTTTTAAATACGGGTGCTTATGGTTATCTGAATACTGAACAATTACATGCATTGACCAAAATTCGCCAATATGGACAGGATTTACTGGATCTCTGCATAGAAGTCAGTGATTTGGCAAAAGCTGAAGTTGGACAGCTACCATTGACTTTATACGCACTCTCCGTCAATGAATTACAACGCCATGGTCGTCATTTACTCAAAGAGTCGGTACAGAAAAAGCATATTCAATTACAGGCAGAAAACGTCAACCCCGACTTATTTGTACAGGGGGATACGCGCAAGTTGCAACAGATGTTGAATTACCTGTTATTTAATGCGGTTGCTTATACGCCGCCAGATGGTCGGATAGCAATCAATATTCAAGCCAGTGATAACTGGGTGCAATGGTCGATTGAAGATAGTGGGCAGCCTCTTGATATGGCATTATCAGCACAAGATTTTACCCCTTATTTAGTTCTCTCAAGCAATGATATTTATGATACTGAGCATCGTCACAGTGATATGGGCCTGAATCTGGCTAAAAAAATTGCCGATTTGCATGGTGGTAAACTGGAAGCTTTTAACCTGCCACAACAGGGAGTACGTTTCAGCCTGAAATTACCCCGCACCTCACTTGACGAAGTCAAAACAAATGATTTGGTTTTATTTTACTCTACCGATCCAATAATGGCGCAAAGTTACGCCAGTACGCTCAATACCTGCGCCTGTATGATTAAACTGGTATTTAACGCAAGTCTGGTAATTAGCTTGACGCGACAGCTACAACCACAGGTCTTAATTTTTCATATTCCAGAAAATATCACTAAAGCGCAGGAAATTTTCCAGCAACTGAAACAATTAAAGAACAGTCCACGATTAGAGGCAATGCCTGTGATTTTATTGTTATCCAAAGTAATGGACTTACCGGCATTTTTACACAACACAGTCACGGTCTTATCATTACCCGTATCTGATGCAGCACTGTTACAACAGGTAAAACCTTTTCTAAACACATGAAAATCCAGTCACTTGCCCACAAAAAAGTGGCAATCTATGGGTATGGTCGTGAAGGGCAATCCATTTTGCGCGCGATCCGCCAACAATTGCCGTCACAGCCCTTAGCCATCCTTAATGACACAGACTTAGTCGATACCCTGGACGTACCTGACAAGACGGAAGTTTATATCGGTAAAGCCATCACCGAGCAGTTAAAAGTGATGGATGTGGTAATTAAATCTCCGGGTATTCCCGCCTATAAACCGGAAATTCTGGCGGCAAAGGCGCAAGGTGTTGCGTTCACTTCCGCAACCCAACTGTGGTTTGATGAACATCCGCAAGCACAGGTCATTTGTGTAACTGGCACCAAAGGCAAAAGTACCACCAGTAGTTTAATTGCGCATTTACTCCGCGCCAAGGGTGTGCCGGTTGCTTTGGGCGGTAACATTGGCACCCCTTTATTTGACTTGCCAGAAATACCGCAGTCAGGCTATTGGGTGCTTGAGTTATCCAGTTATCAAACCCATGATCTTGCAATAAAGCCAATATTAAATGTTTTACTCAATTTATTTCCTGAGCACCTGGACTGGCATGGTAATATCGAACGTTATTTCCGGGATAAACTGCATTTATTGATACAGTCACCACAAACCCCGGCATTACTGAATTTTACTGATCCCCAAACCCAAGATTTTATGCCAACACTGCAACCGCAGCTTAAAAAGATTGCTTATTTCAATCACAATAGTGGTTTTTATGTCAAAAATGGCATATTAAATAATAAAAAGCAGGGCTTGTTAAGCACAACTGACTGGCATTTACCGGGAGAACATAATTTAATAAACCTGGGAGCAGCACTTTCCACCTTGCAACAGCTAGGCTTTGAATTTAATCGTGATACACTGAAAACAAGTCTGGCAGACTTTCAGCCTCTGGCGCACCGTTTGCGGACATTGGGTCAAAAAGCTGGTCGTCTTTATGTAGACGACAGTATTTCAACAACCCCACAGTCTGCCCAGGCTGCGGTACAAGCCTTTCCAGATTATGCCATTACCTTATTATTAGGGGGCTATGATCGTGGTCTGGAGTGGCATGATGCCGCACATTTTTTTGTTGCACGTCCGGTACAGCGCATCATTACCCTGCCAGAAAATGGACCACGTATTGCTGCCGCCATTCATGCGGCGCAGCAGCAAAACAGCAACCCCAAAAACGATGAGCCTGAGGTTTATGCCGCCACCGATTTAGCCGATGCCATAAAACAAGCCAAGCAACATACCCCCCCAGGCGGTTTAATCTTATTATCCCCAGGCTCCCCCAGTTATGGGACATTTCAAGACTTTAAGGCGCGCGGCAAAGCATTTGCACACTATGCAGGATTTGAGGTGATACAATAAAGGGCATCGTATTTTCAGCCTTGCTGGAGAAAGTAAACGTATATTTGACTCTTAATTGCTGTACCTTATTTTGTGCTAAAAAAACTTATATAGGACCCACGTTAGATAATTCTTATGCCTAAGACAATTTACCAAATAAAAATCAGTCTGCGATATAGCAAGCCACCCATCTGGCGGCGCGTACTATTACCCGCAGCAACCCACCTGGACAAGCTGCACCAAATCATCCAGATCGTCATGGACTGGGAAGGTTATCACCTGCATCATTTTGCAACCCCCGGTCGTGGTTTTAATCGTTTTTTCAGCACGGCTGAAATGATACAAAATGGCATGATGGATGATATGGAAGATGAAAGTCAATTTCAGCTACAGGACTTTCTACGCCAGGAAAAAGATAAACTCGATTATGTTTATGATTTTGGAGATGATTGGGAACATGTCATCATGCTGGAAAAAATCCTGGCAAGCGACCCTAAAATACAATATCCCTGCTGTAGCAGTGGTCGCCGTGCCGCGCCACCGGAAGATATTGGCGGCATTCCCGGATACGAGCACCTGTTAAATGTACTGGAACAGCCCGATCATCCTGAATATGAAGAACTGACAGAATGGCTTGCCGACGATTTTGATCCCAAAGTCTGGGATCAACAAGCACTAAATCAACAATTACATGAACAACGATAAAATATAAACATGTTTCATTGCGTACTCTACGAACCTGAAATTCCGCCGAATACCGGTAACTTAATCCGTCTTTGCGCCAACACCGGTTTCACCCTGCACCTGATTCATCCACTGGGTTTTGAATTGGACAATAAACGCCTCAAGCGCGCTGGGCTGGATTACCGCGAATGGGCGCGGGTACAGGAACATGCATCATTGCAAGCCTTTATGGATACGCTGCAACCACAACGGGTTTTTGCCTGTTCCACGCGCGGGCAACGTACTTATAGTCAGGCCACTTATCAAGCTGGTGATGTTTTTCTCTTTGGCCCGGAAACCCGAGGCCTACCCCAGGCGGTACTGGATACCTTACCCCCGGAACAGGTCATTACTATTCCCATGCAGGCTAATAGTCGCAGTTTGAACCTGTCAAACGCAGCAGCCATTATTTTATTTGAAGCCTGGCGACAGCAGCAGTTCTCAATTTAAAACCATGCTTCAATTGGTGTTATTATATTTTTTACAATCAATAGACTTGTTGCGTGGGTAACTGTCGTAGTGAAAAAAAGTGGGATTGAGGTAAATTTTTTCTGCCTGGATTTTTACCAAAAATGATATACTGCGTTCATTTTTCAGAACATAGCATTCTTTTATGTATCAAACACTTTCATTCCCATTAAATATCTATGCGACATTATTGCAACTGGATAATGTCCCTGTTAAATATCTGCATTTTGGGATTTTTCAATCTGCCGATGAAGATGTTTATACGGCTCAGCAACATTCTACCGAAAAAGTATTGGCACATTTACCAGATTCCCCTGCAAATATATTAGAAATTGGCTTGGGATTGGGGACATTACAAAAAATTCTGCGCAAAAAAGGCTATCAAGTGCAAGGGATGACACCGGATAAAGCACAATATGATATTGCCTTAAATCATATCGGTGAACAAGTAGATATTTATCACCTTCGTTTTGAAGACTTTACCAGTGATACTCTATTTGATGCCATTATTAGTCAAGAGTCATCACAATACATTGATATTGTTGAATTATTACCTAAAGTTAACGCATTGCTCAAAATTGGGGGGAGATTTATCCTGATTGATGAAGTTTCTCTCCAACCGCAACAAGCCGGGGCTATTCCTCTACATAACCCGGCGCATCTTCGTTATTTTGCCCAATGCATGAATTTCAAAGTCCATTTTGAGGAAGATTTAAGCCTCAGCGCACAGTACACAATGGAGTATTTGCAGACAAAACTGGAAAAATATAGAGACAGCATTTTATCATTGATTGATAATAATGAAGCACAGCTGCAGGCTCTGGAAAAAGTTACCCAGCATTATATCGAAAGCTATCGCAATCAATCCTACGGTTATCGCTTGATGGTTTTTACCAAAAAAGCGGGAGCACAAAAACATATTCAATATATAAAGCCCATACATTTTCCTGAATTCCAATCCTTGTTTCAATGCTGTTTTGAACAGCACATTTCTTCATCATTATGGCAATGGAAATATCAGCAGAATACTGCGCATTCCATTGGCTATTGGCAAAATGGGCAATTAATTGGACATTATGGTGGTTTTGTTCGAAATATTTGTTATTTTGGTCAAGAACAACAAGCCATTCAGGTTGGCGACACTATGGTTGCCCACAAAGCACGTAGCAACTTCACAAAAAATGGCATTTTTCATCAGTTAGCACGTATTTTTCAACACAACTTTATTGGCTTTGGAGCACCCTATTTACTGGGATTTGGTTTTCCTAATGCGCGTGTATTTGTGCTGGCAGAGAAACTGGGGCTTTACAAAGAGGTTGGGCGAATGACCCGTCTTTTATGGTCAGCAAAGGCTATGAAACCACATCTTTTCTATAAAATCCGCCCTTTAACAAATGATGATCAAGCTGTTGTTGATACATTATGGCAAAAAATGCGTAAAAATAGTGAGGGTTTTATTATCGGCATTCGTAATTGGCAAAGAATACAATACCGTTATTTACAACACCCTGAAATTTCTTATGAAGTATTAAAAATTTGCCACCGTATCAGCAATAAACCATTGGCTGTTTTTATTCTTAAAAAAGAGATTATTGGAGAAAAGCCACACTATCACTTAATTGATTTTGTTTGCCCACTCAAGGAGATCCCATTAGTATTACGCATGGCAAAATATTTTTCCTGGAAACATAATCACTCTGCCCTTTTTACTTTAATAACTGAAAATATAAGATATTTATTTATGGCTTATCCCTTTATTGAAACTGATCCACAAATCACCATACCACATAGTATTTGTAGTGAGAAACCAACTGTTTCCGATGTGAAAAATAAATGGTGGTTAATGGCAGGTGATAGTGATTTTATGTGATATCAACATCTTATCAAAATGTTACAAATTGAGGTTACTATTTTATGAAAAATCCAGGCTATAATGACTAAATATTAGCTTTTTAAGGAAAAAAACCATGCCATTTAGTCAAAGTTCCCAGCTTTCCAGCATTGTTGGTTTTCTGGAACAATTCCAACCAAAATCTTTATTAGATGTAGGCATTGGCATGGGGCAATATGGTTTTCTTGCCCGTACCAATCTTGAGCACCTGCACCTGTTTGACATTGACGGTGCGCAGGTGCAACAGCGTCCGCGCGAGGATTGGGACGTGCGTATTGATGGCATTAAAGCCTTTGCCACCTACCGCACGCCCGTTCATGACTATGTATACAACCAGATACATTGGGGCAATGCGCTGGATATTTTACCCGGTTTAGCCGATAAACAATACGAACTGGTGATGGCGATTGATATTCTGGAGCACTTTACCACGCAAGAAGGTTTATTGTTTTTGGAGCAACTCAAACGCCTTGCCTCACGCGGCGTTTTAATCAGCACCCCCAAAAATTTCATTCATCAGGAAGTCGAAGCCAATCCTTATGAAAATCACCGTTCACTATGGACCCAGACGCAACTGGCAGAACAGGGATTCAGCCAAATCCTTAATAATGAAGAAAGCTGGATAGCCATTCACCCACTTGATAATGCCTAAGCCGTCGCCTTCAACGCAAACCCGGCGCAATTCTACGGGCGCTAAACCCCGCAAAACTTCCATCTCAGCGTCTGCCACAACCCTGGCAAAGCGCCATCAATGGCTGTTTGTTTTTTTTATTCTGCTGTTATTGGCACTGGTCTGGCGCATCGTCTTTTTGCAAGTCACCAATAAAAGCTTTTTACAGCGTCAAGGGGATGCGCGTTTACTACGCACCATTACCCTGCCTGCACACCGTGGACAGATGCATGATCGCCACGGTCAGGCATTAGCCATCAGCACGCCGGTGGATTCCGTCTGGGTGGACCCGCAACAAGTCATTGAGGCCCAGCAACAATGGCCACAATTAATGGAGTTACTGGGTAAAGACAGCAAGGATTTGGAGCAACTACTGGACACCCGGATGCAGCGCGAATTTGTCTACCTGCAACGGCATTTAAATCCACAACTGGCAGCACAAATTGATGCACTAAATATTCCCGGCGTGTATTTGCAGCGTGAATACCGACGTTATTATCCAGCGGCTGAAGTCACCGCGCATGTATTGGGTTTTACCAATATTGACGATCAGGGTCAGGAAGGGTTGGAACTGGCCTTTGAACAAAACCTGCGGGGGACAACGGGCAAGCGCAGGGTGATGCAGGATCGTAAGGGCCAGGTGATTGCCCGTCTCCAAGAACTGGAAGCCGCGCACGCAGGGCAGGATTTGAATTTGAGCCTGGATCGGCGTTTGGCTTATCTGGCTTACCGCGAATTACGTGATGCTGTTGTGGAAAATCAGGCCAAGGGTGGCTCGGTGGTAATTCTGGATGTGCAAACCGGGGAAGTGCTGGCAATGAGCAATCAACCCGCCTATAACCCCAACAACCGCAATGATCTGGATAGCCAAAAATACCGTAACCGCGCTGTGACAGACCGCTTTGAACCGGGCTCTACCATCAAGCCTTTCACCATTGCCGCTGCGCTGGAAAGTGGCTTGCACACCGCAGACAGTCGTATTCAGACAGGTAACGGCAAGTTTAAAATAGGGCGCTTTAACATCCACGATGGTGGCGCTTACGGCAAAATTGACTTGCGTACAATTTTACGCAAATCCAGCAATGTTGGTGCTGCCAAAGTCGCCTTATCCCTGCCTGGAGAAACCCTGTGGAACCTATTTTATTATGCGGGCTTTGGCAGCAGCACCGGCAGTATTTTTCCCGGTGAAACGCCGGGGCATTTGCCTTATTTTGCCGACTGGAACCGGGTGGATCAAGCCAGCCTGGGGTTTGGTTATGGCTTAAGCGTCAGCCTGCTGCAACTGGCGCGCGCTTACGCTGCCATTGCTAATCAAGGCCGCCTGCCTGTGATCAACTTTCTCGCACAAAACAGCAAATCTTCCGCGCCACAATCGCGGCTAATCATGCAATCGGAAACCGCGCAGGAACTGATGACGATGCTGGAAGCCGTGGTATCCCCGCAGGGCACAGGCAAACGCGCCATACTTGAGCATTACCGGGTTGCGGGAAAAACCGGAACTGCGCGCAAAACCAATCACAGCGGTTATGTTGAAGATCGTTACCGGGCTTTATTTGTCGGCATAGCCCCGGCTTCACAACCAAAAATCGTCATTGCCATTATGCTGGATGAACCGGGGGGCAAACACTATTATGGCGGACAAATTGCTGCGCCAGTTTTTGCCAAAATTGCAAAAACGGCATTGTACTGGTTGAATGTGCCAGCAGATAAAATTAAATAATCAAATAATCAAATAATTAGGATTTACTCAAAAACTCATAACCTATTTTGAGTTTTCCAGCATGAGTCACCTGCTATTCTGTAAGCTTATTTTGTTCGGAACCCGTGACAGCGCGAGGTGTTGCCTCTGCTCGAATTCCCTTAAGCTTTCGGCAGGGTAACACCGGTTTGCCCCTGGTATTTACCATGCCGGTCTTTATAAGACGTTTCACATACCTCATCCGCACCTAAAAACAGCATCTGTGCAACACCTTCTCCGGCATAAATTTTAGCTGGCAATGGCGTGGTGTTGGAGAACTCCAGTGTCACATGCCCTTCCCATTCAGGTTCCAGCGGGGTGACGTTGACGATAATGCCACAACGCGCATAAGTGCTTTTGCCCAAACAAATGGTCAAAATATCGCGGGGAATCTTAAAATATTCAATGGTGCGCGCCAGGGCAAAAGAGTTGGGAGGAATGAGGCAGACATCAGATGTCACACTGACAAAACTGGCTTCATCAAAATCCTTGGGATCAACAATGGTGGAGTTGATATTGGTAAACACCCGGAACTCATTGGCACAACGCACGTCGTAACCATAGCTGGAAGTACCGTAAGAAATCATTTGTCCATGCTGGTTGGTTTTAACCTGTCCTGCTTCAAAGGGGGTAATCATGTCCTGTTGCAAGGCCCTCTGGCGTATCCAGCGGTCAGATTTGATACTCATAATTAATTGAACTCAAGGTAAGGAGTGAGAATTTTATAACTTCAGCAACTTGGCTGGTCTTTTTCTCCATTTTCTGCGTTGTGAAAATAGTTACATAGCTTGCTATGCGCCTGTTTTCACGCCTTGAAAATGAATAAAAATCCTGCGCCCAGTTTCTGCATTTATTTCATCCTCACTCCTAAGGTTTTTGTAAGTATTCAGTCCCCCGTAGGGATAACACCCCTTCAAGGGGTGTTATCCCTTTAACCGCTCAAGGGAAGTGAACAATTACAGTTTTTTTAAGGATAGCGCAACCCAATGCACTATTAAATGTTAGGGGAGAGTATAGCGTGTCCATCTAAACTCAATACTTTTGTTGCTTTTCAATGCTGTATTGATCTTTGCGCATCTGCTTACGACTGCGTTTCCAGCTTCTTTCACCCAGACTTTCCGACATTTCTTCATTCTGGGTACTCTGCCGTTCTAATTTAGGCGCTGCGTAAACCTTGCCCTGCTGTTTAAGATATTCCGCATTTTTTTGCAGCAGACCGCGCGCGCCCTGAACATCACCAGCATCGCGCAGACGCACAGCTTCTTTACTCGATTCCAGCGCCACCTGCTCGGTAACGGCAATCATGACTTCACGGTTTGCGCTGGCTTTAACATGAGATTCTGAATCACTGTATTGAATAAGCACTTCAGATTGTAACTGGCGTTTACGTTGTGCCTGCATATCCAGGTAATTGACTTCAACATTTGCCAGTTTCAGACTTTGCTGCGCCTCGCCTGTCGGTACCTGCAATTCCAACAGAATATATTTTTCCTGACCATCATAAAGCTGACTCAGGCGCACGTCTGCTTGCTGGCCTTGGACGCTGCCTTCCCGACCCAATAAACGCAGGGGTTTTACCCCTGGCTGACAGCGGATAAGCACTTCCACCTGTTGCGCAACCACGGACAGTACATCACCAAATTCCTGTTCAAAAATACGGGTCAAATCGTTAGTGTTTTCAACAAAGGCATGATTGCCATCACTTTTACGGGCCAGTTGTACCATCAAGTCTTCATTATAATCCAGCCCCAAACCCAGGGTCGTCACCGCAATGCCATCCTGCCCCAGTTCCATACCCAGTTGCCCTAAAGCTGCCGGGGTTTGCGGCCCGACATTCGCCAGCCCATCCGACAATAAAATCACCCGATTCACGCGTTTGGCTTCAAGAAACTTACGCACTTCTGCCGCGCCTTTGCTGACACCGGCATACAAGGCCGTCGAACCGCCAGGACGAATTTTGGCGATGTCTGTGGCAATACGATCCTTATCGGTCAATTTAGTGGCAGGTACCAGCACGGATTCCGAACTGGCATAGGTGACAACAGCAAAAATATCTTTAGCCTGCAAATAATCCAGTACCCGGGTGGCGGCTTCTCTGGCTTGTTGTATCTTACTGCCGGACATGGAGCCAGAGCGATCTAATACCAGCGCCACGTTGACTGGCGCGCGCACCCGCGTACTTTCCATTGGCAAACCATTTAAGCTGATTTTAAGGTATACCGTGCGTGGCGCACCAGCCAACACAGCCTCACTGCCTGGTTCGGCAATCAATTTAACCTGATGCGCGCTCAGCGACAGACTCACAAAAAACACACAACAGGCAATAATAGTTTGTAATACGGTTTTCATCACAAGCTCCTCTTATTTTAACTGATGTTATGTAACGCTATTTGCTCTGGTGATCGAACCCTGCTTATTTTCAAGCTGGCACTAACGCCAACC
The DNA here is from genome assembly GCF_030378065.1 of Candidatus Venteria ishoeyi. Lineage (GTDB taxonomy): Bacteria > Pseudomonadota > Gammaproteobacteria > Beggiatoales > Beggiatoaceae > Venteria > Venteria ishoeyi. The sequence continues at coordinate 50,966 of NZ_JAUCGJ010000025.1, forward strand.
ATGTAATTGAAACCAACCCGCGCGGTTATACACATCACGGGAATAATCACGTCCTGTGGTTTTGCAATCCAGGTCTTTACCTGCTGAAATACAACTGTAAGTTGCCGTTGGCCCGGCATTATAAGCGGCAATCGTGGCTTGCATCATTTGCTGGCTGGGTACGCCTTTACGTTGAAAAAATAATTTGGCACGATTAAGCACTTCTGCGGCATATAACAGGTTTGCGCGCGGGTCTTGCCAGTTACCCGTACGGGCAAATTCATTCCAATCATAATCAATTTGCATTAAACCGCGCCCATAACCGCCACCGTCATTGGGAATCAGGCCGGTACGCACGCCACGCGGCTTGCGTTTGGCAAAATCACCACGTCCACCGGGGTTGGGTGGCTTTAAGGCTAATCCCCAATGCGATTCACGAGAGCCAATGCCACAGATCACTGAGGGTGGCACTGAAGCTTTACGCGCTGCTTCTTCAATATAACGGCGATAACCATTGGCTTTTTCCAGTTGGCGCAGCATGGTGGCATTATTTTTGTTTAAGCGGGTTGCAAAGCGTTGTTGTCCACCGGGACGCGAAGTGCCGGGGCGTGAAGCAGAGCCACCAGGGCCAGCCGTAATACTGCCACCCGACTGGGCATGTTGATCCTGACGATGACCAAACAGAAAATCCCAAAAACCCATGTTTATTCTCCTTCGCCCTTTAAAGTGTATTGTGAATACTTTTGCATAACGTCAAAGTTTAAGATAATAGCATTATCCCGTGATTAAACAACAGCAGCAATAAGTCAGCAATCTTGTAACATGGCATATCAGAGCTTCATGTTTAATAAAAATCTGGAAGATTTTTATTAATGATGCAACTGATAAGGATTACCCCATTCCGTGGTGTACTGAATTTCAAACTCAATACTGGCAGCGGCTAATTGCTGTTCTAATGGCAGGGGAATCAACTCAGCGGCAACATCTTGAATATCATCGATCAAACCATCAATTTCAGTATTAGACAGCATTAAGGATTTTTCAATATCACCCAGCAAGGCATTTGCACTTTCTGCCGGGTGTTGATCGCCATTGGTGTCCACCATTGCTTCAATCTTGATCAACAATGTGCGAATGGTGCCGCCATAGGTATTACGCTCACGTTTTTCAGCCAGTTCCCAAACCGCAATAGCCGGTGTGATATTTTGTTCAATAATGGGAATACAACGGTAAACATGGCCCCCGCCAATCTCATTCAAATACCCATTGCTCAGGGTAATCGTTTCCAATTGTGAAATAATACGGCTGATAATCTGCTCTCTAACGGTTTTCATCGGTTTATCCAAAAAGTCTGAATCCAGATTAGGTTAAAATAGCATTGATGAAATAGCAACAAGCGCTTGACGCTGCCTTGGATAATTGCAACACTGCATAAGCTGAGTTCGATGCAAGCCAGTATTAGTTAAGATATGGCTAAAAACTGCTTCCACTTCACACCAAATTATTGATTAGGATGAATTGATTATGAAAATTGTGAACCACCGTCTTTATCATGATGATGATACGCCTTATCCTTATCAGGAAACGCCGAATAAAAGTGGCGAAATGATACCACGTTTTCTGGTGATGCATTACACCGCAGGCTCTGGTGCTGAGCAATCTGTAAAATGGCTGCTGCAACGCAGAGCACGCGCTTCCGCGCATATCGTCCTGGGACGCGATGGCAGTATTACACAGTTAGCCCCCTTTAATATTGCCTCCTGGCACGCAGGTGTCAGTAACTGGAAAGGCATAAAAGGTTTAAATCAACATTCAATTGGTATTGAACTGGATAATGCCGGCCCCTTAACCCGAACGGCTGAAGGTGACTGGGTGGCTTGGTTTGGTGATCAATATGCCAGCGAAGATGTGATTGAAGCCATACATAAAAACCGTTCAACCCTGCAAGGCTGGCAGTTATATACCCGCATTCAACTGGAAACCGCGCTGGAATTATCAGAAACCCTGATCCGTGAATATAACCTGGAAGATATTGTCGGTCATGAAGATATTGCGCCAAGGCGCAAAACCGATCCAGGTCCGGCCTTCCCTATGGAAACCTTCCGCTCGCATTTGTATGGTCGCCCGGATATGACGAATGAGGAAATACTGTACGAAACCACCGTTAATCTGAATATTCGCAGCGGCCCCGGTTCTACATTCCCCATGCTGGAAGGCAGCCCCCTGCCACAGGGTACGCGACTGGATTTACTGGAGCAGGAAGGTAACTGGTTGCAGGTGGATGTGTTAGATGAAGTCAATGGCATGATGGATCTGGAAGGCTGGGTACATGCCCGTTATGTTCGCCAGATTCAGCGTTAAGTTTTAACTTAAAGCAGATAGCGCACAACAAGACTTTTTGCAGGGCAACTATCACTTGGAAACTGGTTTTGATCATTACCCGCTATTTTTACCGCGAAATCCTCAATAGCATTGCCGCCTTATTATTGGTATTGATACTGATTTACCTCAGTCATCGTTTTATCATGTTTCTGAACGAAGCAGGTAAAGGCAACCTGCCTGTAGAATATATTGCGCAACTGTTAGCGTTAAAAGTCTTATGGGCATTGATATTATTAATTCCCTTAACCACCTTTCTGGCAGTTTTACTGACCCTGGGGCGTTTGTATAACGACAGCGAAATGGCAGCGATGTTTGCCTGTGGGGTGGGCATTCCCTGGATTTTACGGCGCGTGGTGGTACTGGCTTTATTACTCGCAATTCCTGTGAGTGCTATCAGTTTGTTTGTCGCCCCCTGGTCGCGCCAGCAGGAGGGGCACATCCGCTATGAAATTCGCCAATTATCCGATATTGCCGGACTGGCTGCCGGGCGTTTTCAAAGTTTTGATGACGGGCGCGGCGTGTTTTATATCGAATCTTATAATAAACAACACCAGGCTATGCACAATGTATTTGTATCTTTAGATCGTGGCAATAAAAATATTCTGCTAACTTCAGAAAAAGCCTATCCACTATTGGAAGAAGAGAGTCAGGCGCATTACATTGTCATGTTTAACGGTTATCGTTATGATCTATTACCAGGCACCGCACAAGCCCGTTTAACCCATTTTGATCAGCACGCGGTATTGATTAATCCACCGCCAGTAGAGCAAAATTATGATTTCCGCGCCGCTGCCACCCACGTCTTGCTCAGCACCGATCATCCTAAAGCCATGGCAGAACTGCAAAGCCGTTTATCCGCACCTTTAACCTTGCTATTACTGGCGATACTGGCGGTGTTAATGTCGCATACTGCGCCCCGCCAGGGACGTTATGCAAAAATTTTCAGTGCGATTTTGATTTATTTTATTTATAACAACTTGCAGGAAGTCTCCAGAAAATGGGTGGAACAGGAAATACTGCCGACATGGATAGGCATCTGGTGGGTACATGCCGCAATGCTACTGGTTATCAGTGCGCTCTGGCTACGCCATAAGAAGCGCATTCATTAAGCTGACTCAGACATGGTTATTTCCAGAACTTCAAGCAGCGCTTGCAAGGCGGGCATTCCCAATCTGGAGATTGGGAACGAGGTAACTCAGTTTTGGCAAAACTTGCTGTGATGGCAAAACCGTAAACCGTAAACCGTAAACCGTAAACCGTAAACCGTAAACCGTAAACCGTAAACCGTAAACCGTAAACCGTAAACCGAAACCATATATGACAACACATAACAACGACAACAAAGCACACAAGACACAAAAACAAGCTGCAACTGAAACCCCGTTAATTTCAGTCATTATTCGCACCAAAAACCGTCTGCATTTATTACAAGATGCCCTTAATAGTGTTGCAGAACAGACGCACCCTACAGTGGAAGCCGTTGTCATTAATGATGGCGGGCAAAATGTGGATGCAGTTGTTGAACCATTTCAATCTAAAATTATCCAGGGTACACAACTGATTCAATTCCCCCAGTCACAAGGTCGTTCTCAGGCAGCCAATGCGGGTATTAATGCCGCCAGAGGCGACTGGATTGCATTTCTGGATGATGACGACACGCTGGAAGCCGATGCCCTGGCGCATCTGGCGCAATTTATCAGCTGGGATAAGGATTTTATTTATGGCCAGGTTGCGGCCATAAAAATGCTGTCGGCAGAAATGACAGAAGACAAAACCTATCAAGAATTGGGGCGTTTTGCAGAAAATTATGACGGTGACCGCCTGTTATTAAGTAATTATATTCCCATTTGCGCTTATATTTGCCGCCGCGATCAGGCATTGGTATGTGGTGGTTTTGATGCAGAATTTGAATTATTGGAAGACTGGGATTTTTTGGTGCGGCTGACTGCAAAAGCCAGTGTGTATTATACACCGCATTTAATTGCCTATTACCGAATCTGGGGTGAGTCCTATATTAATAAAAAGAAGCAGCCTCTAGAGCAAGGTTATCGTTTAAAGTTCTTTCAGAAACACTTAAAACGCTTTTCCCCAGAAGCACTGGCTTACGCTTCAGCAGCTTTTATCGCCTGGAAGGACGAGACGATTGATAAGCTACACGAAAATAATAATAAAATTCAGTGTCAATTTCAGGAACACCTTAATGCGACACAACAAGCATTGGAAACCTGTGAACAAGCAAGACAGCATTGCCAGGAAAACCTGGAGGAACATGTACAGCTTGATGCTGCTGTCAGCGCACAAAGCAGTAAAATCTGGCAAAACCGCAGCAATGAGTTATTAACCCGTAGCGCCCTGCATACCGCATTTTCGCCTGCGCAGTCTTTGAATCTGGCTGAATATGGCTGGATACCCTTAACCCGGGGCCTCGCCGGACATGACAGTAAAATTATAGAAACCACGCCCGCTTATGCAGAAATTGAATTCCCGCTGCCGCTGGTTGAGCATAAAACCCTGTCCTGGGAACTGCACTGGATAGATACCACGCCAGCTAATGCCCTGCTATTTAAGTTCGCCACTTACCAACGCGACAATCATTGCACCTTGCATCTGCGCTTAAAACCCAGAGAAACCAGCAATAAAACCGTTAGCGCAAGCTTACAAGGCATCCAGGCTAAAGATTTTTATTACGCAGTCTTTAATTTAGATGGCCCTTTGGAAAAAGGCCTGTATGACTGTGAACTCAGCGTAGAGAACACTGACAATAACAATCAATTATTAGGGCTGTGGCTGACCAGTAATCACCAGCGCCAAGGTGGCATCAGCGTACCCAATTATCATTATGCCGAACCGCAGGCTACAGACTTGCAGGCGATTTGGGACAAGCTGGAAATTCATCCACGCTTCAGTATCTTAATGCCCTGTTATAACCCAACACCTGTGCATTTACGCGCTTGTATCGACTCGGTAATCAACCAGCGCTATCCTTATTGGGAACTGTGTATCGCGGATGATGCTTCAACCAATCCTGAAATCTGCGAAATATTACAAACTTATCAGAACGATTATCCCGAGCAAATCAAAGTGGTTTGTAAAGCGGAAAATGAACATATTTCTGCCACCACCAATGCCGCTTTGGAAGTTGCCAATGGGGATTTTGTTGCACTGTTAGATCATGATGATTTGCTCACGACAGATGCGCTGCTGGAAGCTGCCAAGACCTTAAACACCCACCCGCAAGCAGAACTCATCTACTCCGATGAAGACAAATGGGATGAGGATAAGGGCTGTTATGATGAGCCGTATTTTAAGCCGGACTGGGCACCGGAAATACTGAAAGCGCAAATGGTCATCGGTCATCTTGGCGTGTATCAAACACAGCGGGTCAGAGACATCGGCGGCTTTCGTCTGGGCGTGGAAGGCAGTCAGGACTGGGATTTAGCCTTACGTTTTACTGAAAACCTGAATCCTGAAAAAATTCAACATATTGCCAAAATTTTGTATCACTGGCGCAAACATGATGCCTCCACAGCAGGCAATATCAATCAGAAAAATTATGCCATTAAAGCGGGTCTGCGCATGGTACAAGAAGCGCTGGATAGAGAAGATGAAAATGGTCAGGCAGAATTTGTGCCGCACACCAACCTGATTATGGTGCGCTACCCCGTGCCAGAAGCGCAACAGCCTATGGTCAGCATCATCATTCCCAATAAAGATAAAAGTGAATTATTACAGCCCTGTCTGGAATCCATCACCCGTAATAATCGTTATGCCCATTGGGAAGTGATTATTGTCGATAATGGCAGTACCGAAAAAGCCACCTTTAAGCTGTATCGCAAACACCAGAAGCGCCTGGGCCAACAATTGCGCATACTGCATGAACCGGGTACCTTTAACTTCTCCTATCTGGTTAATCAAGGCGTGGCAAAAGCCAAGGGAGAAATGATTTTATTGCTCAACAACGATACCGAAATCATTTCACCGTCAAACTGGCTGGAAGAAATGGTCGGTTACGCGCAGCGCAAAGATGTCGGCTGCGTGGGCTGTAAGCTGTTGTATGAAGATGATACCGTACAACACGGTGGCATTATTGCCGGTGTCGGCGGCGTTGCAGGGCATAGTCATCTATTTCGCACCCTGCAAGACCCCGGTTACATGGGGCGATTATGGTTTGTCGCTAACTGTACCGGCGTCACCGCAGCCTGTCTGATGGTGAAACGCAGCCTGTGGGATGAGGTTAACGGTTTTGATGAAAACCTGGCAGTCGCGTTTAATGATGTTGATTTTAACTTTAAGGTCATGGATGCTGGATACCGCAACCTGGTATTACCACAAGTCTTATTTTATCATTATGAATCCAAAAGCCGGGGACTGGAAGATACCCCCAAAAAGCAACAACGTTTTGCGTTGGAGATTGAAACCATGTTAACGCGCTGGAAATCCAGCTACATTGGTCACGATCCCTATTACAGCCCACACCTGAATCAAGGTCGCGGCGATTTTTCCATAGACAAGGATTCTGTGTATTATTGCCAGGACAATGCTGAGATATTACCGTAGAGACATAGCGCTGCTACGTCTCTAAGATTGGAACCTATTTAATGTCTAACCCGATTGAAAAATTGATTCAGCAAAGCACCCGTGCCAAGGACGTTGAATTTGATTATGCGCTGCAATCACTCTGGAGCGGCTATGGCAGCATAGACCGTTATCAATTAACGGGTTCGCAGTATCCCAGCGTTATTGTCAAACACGTTCGTCTGCCGGATAAAAAGAACCACCCCAGAGGCTGGAATACTGATTTATCCCACCAGCGCAAACTGAAATCCTATCAGGTGGAAACGCATTGGTACGAACATTACGCCAGACATTGTGACAATAATTGCCGTATACCGCAGGTACTCAACATTAAACATCATGGCAATGAGATTGTCATGATTATGGAAGACCTGGATGCCAGTGGTTTTCCCTTGCGCAAACAAAGTATTGGCTTGGCGGAAATGAAACTGTGTTTAAGATGGCTGGCTTTTTTCCATGCCCGCTTTATGCAGCAAAAGCCCAAGGGACTGTGGTCTATTGGTACTTATTGGCATCTGGACACGCGCCCGGATGAATTAAAAGCCATGCCCGATAATGATCTTAAGCGTCATGCGGCTAAAATTGATCAACTATTAAACGCCACACCTTATAAAACCCTGGTTCACGGCGATGCCAAATTGGCTAATTTTTGCTTTTCGTCTTCAGGTGAAGCGGTTGCCGCCGTTGATTTTCAATATGTCGGTGGCGGTAATGGCATGAAAGACGTTGCTTATTTCATCAGCAGTTGTCTGGATGAAAATGAATGCGAAGCTTACGAAGCAAGCCTGCTTGACATCTATTTTGATTTTTTAAAACAAGCCTTGCAGCAATATCAACCCGCCATTGATACCGCTCAAGTTGAAGAAAGCTGGCGTGCGGCTTATCCGCTGGCCTGGACAGATTTTTTCCGCTTTTTACAGGGCTGGAGTCCCGGTCACTGGAAAATTCATCGTTACAGCAGCCAGATAGCCAAACAGGTCATTCAATCGCTATGCTGATGGAACTCGAAGCCTTATGTGATCTCGCCATTAAAGCGGCGTATCTGGCTGGCGAGGTGATTAATCAATATCGCTCATCCGAATTTGAAGTCGGGCATAAACAGGTGGGTGACAGCACGGCTTCTCAGATTGTCACGGAAGTGGATCGTAAGGCCCAGCAAGTCATTATAGAAACCTTGGCACCGAGTTTGGAAGCCCATAATCTGGCGCTTCTGGCAGAAGAATCGACCGATGATCGGCAACGTTTTGAAAAACCCGCCTTCTGGTGCATTGATCCCCTGGACGGTACGCTGGCCTTCGTGGAAAAACAACCCGGCTTTTCCGTATCAATTGCTTTAGTCAGTCAGACAGGAGAACCCTTGATCGGTGTGGTTTATGACCCGCTGCAAAAAGATTTGTATCACGCGATTAAAAATCGGGGTGCATTTATTAACGCCAAAGCCCTCATATTGCCTGCATTGGATAAAAACGCCCCTTTGCTATTAACGACCGACCGAAGTTTTAACCAGCACCCCTGGCTAAGCCAAACCCGGCAAGGTTTGGAACAGATTGCTGAAAAGTCAGGTCTGCCGGGAGCCGGAATAGCATTTAAAGTTGGCGCAGTGATGAATGCCTGCACCATTTTGCGCCAGCCCAATTATTGTTATTTTAAGTATCCCCGCGCAGGCCATAGCGGCGGCAGTGTATGGGACTATGCGGCAACGGCATGTTTATTTCATGAAGCGGGCGGCATCGCCACGGATATTTATGGCAAAACCCTGGATTTAAACCGCCGCGAAAGCACCTTTATAAATCATAAAGGCTTGCTTTATACAGCGGATAAAACATTGGCTGAACAGCTTATAATACTCAATCACCAACTTGAATCATCACCCGCTTAGGTGAAAGTATATGTCTCAAATAATTCATGGCGGATGACGGCTGCGCCTTATCCGCCTTACTATCGAGAATTAAAAACATGCCTTTAGTCTTTGTCTTGTTCATAATTTTATTCGCATTCAGTGCCAGCAGCCACGCCGATGCCGATACCTTTAGAATCCAGACCGCAAAACAACATGTAGCATTATACGGTTTCACCCGCGCTGCCCGTACCATGCCCTTAATTAGCGAAGTCTCGGGCAAGGTACTCAAGGTAAACAGCGACATTGGCGAAGCAATTCCTGAATCCGGGATTTTTACCTGTCTGGATGATACGTTTACCCAGTTGGATAAGCAGGCCAATCAAATTGAGCAAAAACGTTTGCGCACTGATGTTGCTTATTATCAAAAAGAAACCCAGCGTCAGCAGAAACTGATTAAAAGAAAAAGCACTTCACAATCTGATTTGGATGCCATGCAGCGTTTACTGACGAACACCCGACAACAACTGAAAGTCTTAAAAATTGAACAAAAACGTCTACAAGAGCGTTTATCACGGTTTTGCATCCAGGCACCCACCGGATGGCGAGTGATTTCACGTCACATTGAGCCGGGACAATGGGTGAGCACTGGGCAAACACTGGCAACGATTGGTGATTTTCAGCGCTTACACATTCCCTTGCTGCTCAGCCCTCAGGAACTGGCTGCTTTGCAACAACAGGCACAAATTCAGGTCACCTTAGCGGATGTGCGGCAAGGTTTGGTTCAGGCAAAAATTGCGCATATCGCACCAGATTTTGATGAGCAAACCCGGAAAACCCGGGTAGAACTGGTACTGAGCGAATCTTTAGCGGTGTCGCGTGGCGGTTTGCGGGTGCATTTGCAGTTAGAACTGGATGACCACAGCAAAGCGTTTGTGGTGCCAGACAGCGCCCTGCAAACCCGTTATGACACCAGTATGCTGCAACGGGAAAATGGTCAAACCGTGTCGGTTGTTATTTTAGGGCAGGGCGCAGTAACGAATACATCACGTATAGTTTCCCCGGAAATTCATGCTGGAGACGTGTTTATGCGGGAATAAGCTGCATTTGGTGTCATGCCTGTTTTGTGAATGCTAAGCCACATATGGTTTAAAATTTTGCCTCCAGCAAAAATTTTAATTTTTTATCTGCATCCCCGACACCATTTGCGGCACGGGTTTATTAACGATTCTGTCTTCTGCGTTTAAGCCTGACAATACCATCACTTCATTAGCGCCCTGGGTTTCCCCCAGTTGCAGCAGGTTCAGCTCCACCCGGTTTTCTGCATCAACCACAAACACCATCGGCATCCCGCCTTTATACACAATTGCGCTGGCTGGAACAAACAATTGCGCCATTTTAGGCGTGTTAGGGTCAGCAATGCGCACTTCCGCGTAAATACCAGCCGCCGTTTGTATATCCGCTGGCAGGTTAAATTTCATATGCAGGGTATGGCGATCCGGGTCAGCCATCGGAAAGATGGTGGCAACGGTAATGGGAATCCATTGCTGCTCAGTATCCAGTCTGGCTTCCAGATGGTCGCCTTTGCGGATATTTTTACTCAACCGGGTGGGTACATCGGCAACGATTTGCAGTTGCGACATCTGGGCAAATTCCAGCAGAGGCTGACCGGGTTGTACGGTGTCGCCAATTTCCACAAACTTTTTGATAATGGTACCATCAAATGGAGCCAAAGCGCGGCTGTCGCGCAGCTTTTCATCAATCTGACTGATGCGTGACCGCGCCTGAATCAAAGTCTGACGTGCCTGCTCAATGCGGGTACCGCTGGCATAAATATCCGCACCATATTCCGCACCTGGCTGGCGGGTACCCATCGCGCTGGACATGGGGTTAACAAATATTTGATCAAACATGTTCGGCAAGCCCATCCCCCCCGGCGCGTTGCTGACATTTGGCGATGCCAGTTGCCGCTGGTATTGCACGCCAGCATTGCGTAGCGCCGCATCTGCGCTGACCCACTCGGCATAAGCCGAATTCCGTTGCGCTCGCAGATCTTCGTTGTTTAAGGTCAATAAAACCTCATTGCGCGGAAAATTATCCCCTTCTTCCCCCGCCAGGTTTTGAATGCGTCCTGGCAATTCCGCTGCCAGCGTCACCGATTTTAAGGGTACGACAGTCCCGCCCACCGGCACCCCGTGATCAACGCTATGTTGGCTGACCGTAATAATTTGATTATGCTCGGTATCAGCAAATGCCATCCCGGCATACAACAGAGATAGCGAGAAAATCCAGTAAGGTATATTGATAAGTTTAAACATGATTTCCCCCCGTTTACTGCATTTTATGTACGATGGTAGTGAATAACATTAATCTCTAAAAGTATAGGGGAAACCCCATGACAGAGAAACCCGTCCACCAGGATAAGCCATAATGCTGTATGCCAGCTATCCAATTATTTTGCTTGATTGCCAAACTTCTTATTAA
>NZ_JAUCGJ010000026.1 GCF_030378065.1 Candidatus Venteria ishoeyi
GATGATAAATTTATTTTTCTAGCGGCTGGATTATGGAACTTCAATCTGGAATGTAGAGGGTAATTCATAGGGTAAACGGGCATGGGGCGGGAGTTTTTTTAATTTAGGTTATTTGGCAACATCTCTCATGAAAAATACCGAAAACCATCATTTATACTCATAGTACCACTTATCTTGTCAAGACATTTTTAATGCGATTGCCCTGCAGGTCGGAGGCACTGATATTGACCTGTGTCATAAAATGTGTCAGCAATTCAGCAAAATTGTGGTTATTCAATGTTAACTTCTTCTTAATAGATGAAATCTTCTGGTGCTGTCGGCGTGCCATGTGGGGCTTTTTTAATGCCAAAACGCGATAGGACATCATTGTGAATGGCGCAATCCAATGGTAATAAGTCGGTAGTCTGCAGAAAACGTCCGGTGGTAGGCAGCAGACTGCTGCTGCCATAACTATCCGGCGTATCGATCAATACCTGACCATCAATACCCAGGCGCGAAGAAGCGTTGATTTGGCTGTTCTGGGAAGATAAAAAATGATCTGCTGCAATGCTGATATTACCACCATTACCGACATCTGCCTGGGCTTTAATTTGTCCCTGGTTCAAAGCAGCAACGCGTGGCTGCTGAATATTGATATTACCACCATCACCACTGCCGCCAAACACGCTGGTATTAATTTCGGATTTATGCAGATACAGTTGTTGATTGATGTCAAGCTGGATATTACCGCCCGTTGCCTGGCTTGCGCTGGTACTGATGTTAGTACCGATTTCCAGGCTCAACTTATTGGCCTGCACATGAATTCTTCCTGCATTACCCGCAGGCACGTCATCAAAAAAAGAATGGGAACTTGCTGATAAATAACTGGGGAAAGCTTGTGTGTCCTGACTTTTTCCCGTTAATCGAATACTATCAGCCTGTAGCTGGATGTTGCCGCCATGACCTGCGCCAAAGGTTGAAGTATTGATGCCCGCACCCGCAGCTAATTCTATGTGGCGTGCACTGACATTAATATCCCCTCCAGTACCTGCTTCTATGGTATCTCCTAAGGACATGGATGATAAGCTTGCCTGCCCCATATATTGCTCGCTTTCCAGGTAAACGGTATCGCTTGCCTGTAATTGAATCGTTCCACCAGAACCGCTCCCCATAATACTGCTGCTGCTGATAAAGCCTCCATCCAATACCTTGATATTTTGAGCTTGAACATGAATATTACCCGCTTTGCCTGTTGCAAAATTAGCTGTTAAAAAAGAGGCACTATGAGATAAGCGCATCTCTTTTTCCAGTTCAATCTCAATATCGCCGCCTTTACCTTCTCCAATCGTGGTACTGCTCAGACTGATACCCTTGGCAATAGCCAGGTTTTCAGCACTGATATGGATGGGTGCGCCGGATGCAGATAATGTAGAAGCGGTAATACTGCTTGAATCAAGCTGAATATCACCTGCCCAAATATCGATCATGCCTGCGGGACTAACGCCTCTGTTTTCTGCGAAAATATGCCCATTTGACATCAATAATTTATCTGTCTGTAAGCGTATCTTACTACTGGGTGTTCCACTGACATTCAACCATGCCCGTTCCAGGGTGAAACTGCCAGACGGCTGGACATGAGATGGTGCATCATTGCCCAGAATAATTTCTCCTGTGCCTTGTTGGGTTATTAAATTTAATTCCCCACCAGAAACTGCCAGTATGGGTACAGGTAGAAAGTCTACGACTTGTTGTACAGTTTTTGTTTCCAGCTCATAAATCTCTGCTTGATGGTAACCACCCTGAGTCAACACAATATCACCTGCAATTAATGACAAGGCTTTTCCTGAATTTACCGCAAGTTGTGGGATATAACCCCTCCGGTATTGCAAACTTTCTTCTTTACTCAAGCGTATCGACCCCAGATCGCCGCCACCCCTGATTTCAATTGGTGCTGAATTTGTTCCCAAAAAACCAAACTTGTCGGTAGGACTTATTGACAGGCTACTGTTTGTTTGTAAGTCAGTATAAAATCTTGCCCCATCCTCCATTTGTAAATAATTAGCCGTGCTGGCATGAAAACTCCCGGACATATCCAGACTGGCGTGTTCTCCAAAAAAAATACCACTGGGATTTAATAAGTAGGTATTTGCGCCGGGAATGCTGTTTTTAATCATACCGTTAATATTTGATGGGCTGCCGCCGGTAACGCGGGAAATCACGTTTTCGACATGTGCCGCACCGGAAAAAACGGCGGTTTCACCCTGGGCAAGATTAAATGTCTGAAAAGAATGAAATAAATGATTACCAACAGTTTTCCCTAAATCCTGAGTAATGGCATAAGCCTGGGTTTCGTTGGATAAGGACAGTTTGTGGGCTGCTCCAAGTGTACCATCGCTAACTATCTCAGCCAGCGCCACAGAAGTGGAAAGCCAGTACAGGGTGCAATAATTAAATAAAGTTGTAACTTTCATGTATCCATTTTAACGTAAACCCAATAGAAACGTCACCCTGTTGCATGAGGCGTTACTTTCATGTAACAAAGTTAGCTGAAAAAACCTTGCAGTTGTTACTTGATATGTAACAGGCGGTTCGGGCTAAACTGACAGGCAAATATTTGTCACTTGCCAGCATCGCTTGGCACCGACAATTTTATCAACCACCTGAACAGCGTCCGAGGTTTTTATCATGCCCACAACAATAACTAGTACAGTAACTGGTAAAAACAAATAATAACTTCAGGACTGGCAGTCCTTAAAGGACTGCCAGTCCTACGCTCAAAGTTATTATGTAAACTTAGTGTTCGCTGTACTAGGAAGCTGTCCGAGGATTAAAAAATACTGTCTCTTGTAAAGAGGCAGTATTTTTTATCTGTTATAAGCAACAAAAACACCCTCCATTAAGACAGAAGGCAATATAATGAAATACTCATCACCTCAGATGTGGGGGAAAACCTCAAAAACAGGTTTTCAATCCACTGCAAGTCCTCATCTTCAAGCAGACTTAAAAACCTCTGCTCCACTGCTGACACAAACCCTCAGTGATAATAATTTAGATGTGGCACTAGCATGGTTATGCGACAGTGCGCAAGCGCAAGAACATAGCAATGTGCAGGATTACAGCCGCGACTGGGCTACCCACAAAGTACATTTGCAAGCACGTATACAAGCGGGTGAATTCCAATTCCAAACTGTGCATGAAGTTGAAATTCTGAGCAATGGCAAAAGTGAAATCCACGAATTGCGCTGTGCTGAAGACCGCTTATTGATTCGCGCCATTGCGCAAGTTTTACAACCTGTGTTTGCCGAACACATTGCACCTAAATGTATACATTTAGCCGGTGGTACACAACAGGCAGTTGAAGCGTTCCACGCACAAATTAAAGCCAAGGCTTTAGAGATGAAATTGGATATCAAAAGCTATTATGCCCACCTTGACCATTTTATTCTGCGCAGCCAGTTCAGCACCTTGTTAGTACAGGAAACCGAGCTACAGCGCCTGCTGTGGCAATTCATGCAACGCACCGTAGAACGTGACGGTCATTATCGTAATATTAAGCAGGGGGTTCCCTTGGAAACTGCCTTATCCCCCCTGTTCGGTGCGCTCTATTTCAGCCCCTTACACCACTTGTTTAGGAGTGAGGATGAAATAAATGCAGAAACTGGGCGCAGGATTTTTATTCATTTTCAAGGCGTGAAAACAGGCGCATAGCAAGCTATGTAACTGTTTTCACAACGCAGAAAATGGAGGAAAAGACCAGCCAAGTTGCTGAAGTTATAAAATTCTCACTCCTTAATGATGATAACAGGCATTTTTATCACCGTTACGTGGATTGATTCCTGTTTTTGTTCTATCATTAGG
The DNA here is from genome assembly GCF_030378065.1 of Candidatus Venteria ishoeyi. Lineage (GTDB taxonomy): Bacteria > Pseudomonadota > Gammaproteobacteria > Beggiatoales > Beggiatoaceae > Venteria > Venteria ishoeyi. The sequence goes on from NZ_JAUCGJ010000026.1 coordinate 3,838, forward strand.
AATCTTTAGCAAAAAACATTATTTAGCTCATGGATTACCAGATTCAAGGCGGAAATAAAGTCACCCTGAAAGATCGGGATTTTATCGCGCAAGGCGGTGAAGCCAGTTTGTATGCCAAAGGCAATCAGGTATTTAAAATTTACACCGATCCCAAGGCAATGATTCCACCCACCAAAATCCAGGAACTGGCTTGCCTGGATCGCAGCAATATTATTCGTCCCCAGGCGGTGTTATTGGATCAGCGGCAAAATCCGGTGGGTTTTAGCATGCAGCGCATCAAACAAAACGTGGCTCTGGCGCGTTTGTTTACCAATGATTATCAACGCAAGCAGGGATTGGATACCCAACATATCATCGCCTTGCTGGAGCAGATGCAGGAAACCATTGCTTTTATTCACAGCCAGCAGTGCCTGTTGGTGGATGGCAATGAAATGAATTATCTGGTGGACAGCAAATCCCATAAAAAAGTCTATTTTATTGATGTCGATTCCTGGCAAACACCCAGTTTTCCAGCAACCGCCATTTTACCCACCATACGTGATTATCACAGTTCACAGTTTTCGCCGTTGACTGACTGGTTTGCATTTGCGGTCATCAGTTGTCAGTTGTTTTTAGGTATACATCCGTATAAAGGTAGACATCCTGATTTTAAGAAACATGATTTAAGCGGGCGTATGCAGAACAATGTATCCATTTTTAATTCAGAGGTGTCTTTGCCTGCGGCGGTGCGTGATTTCAGCCTGATTCCCACACCCTGGCATGACTGGCTACATGCCGTGCTGGAACAGGGACAGCGTAGCGCGCCACCCAGTGCGGGGGTTCCTGCTGCCTCCTCCATGCGCCCGGTTGTGCGTCCAAAAACCGTACACGGCAGTAATAACTTTATTATCACCCGTCTGGCTGAATATGACAGTCCCATTCGCGCAGTTTATGGGCGTAATGGGCAACGGGTGGTGGTTACTGCGGATAAATTGTATCTGGAAAATGCAGCCCATGCCTTGCCGCATCCCGCTGCACGTTTAATTGTTACCCCACAAAATCTGACACCTGTTTTTGCCTGGGTTGAGCAACAACAGCTTAAGCTGTTAAATGCCCATACCCAGGATATGCTGAATATCAGCTTGCAGGCTGCTCAGGTGCTGGTGGAAGATAATCAGTTATTTGTGATTTATCAGGAGCGGTGCACTGCCATACGTTTTCATGAGCTAGGCGGGAAGTGTCTGGCGGCTCCCGGTGCAAGCTGGCAGATTATGCCCCATGCCACGCAGGTACTGGATGGTTTGTTATATCAGAATATTTTAGGGCAGCCGTGGCTGTTATTACCTTGGAAAAGTCAGTCCTGTGCCGTATTAGCCGTGCCGGAGTTGCGCGATTATCGTATTATGAGCGGACGTTACAGTCAGGGTATTGCCATGTTGACGGCTTATCGGCAAGGTCGTTATGATCGTTTCTGTTTTTGGTTTAATCCTGACCACAGCCAGTATCAACTGGAAAAAACTGAAAATATTGAGGCTGACAGCCATCATTTCATCTGTCTGCCCAGTGGCGTGGCTTTGCATTTAGTTGAGGATGGTGTTTTGTCCTTGTTCCACCGTGAACAAAGTCTCAGTAAACAAATTTTAGATCCCGTATTAACCACAAAAATGCAGCTTGCCAATAATGGCAGTATGGTATTGTTCTCTACAGAAAATGTACTTTATCAATTGAAAATGCAATGACAGCAATCAAAGACAGCCGCCCAGCGGGGCTGGCGCATTATAAAAAACCCACGGTGATGGTGGATATTGTGATATTCACCATCGCAGATGATACTTTGAAAGTATTATTGATTAAACGCGGCATTCCTCCTTTTAAGGGACATTATGCATTACCCGGTGGCGCAGTGCGGGTGGATACCGATATGAATCTGGAAGCCGCCGCGCAGCGGGAGCTGGAGGAGGAAACCGGAGTTGAGAATAATTATCTGGAGCAGTTATATACCTATGGCGGCATAGATAGAGATCCGCGTGATTGGACGGTCAGTGTGGCTTATTTTGCCCTGGTCGCGAAACAGGATGTGCAATTAAAAGCAGGGACCGATGCCGCAGAAGCTCATTGGCATAGCATTCAGGGTAACCGGGTGGAGTTGCCGCTGGCATTTGACCATGCCCCCATATTGCAAGATGCCATAGAACGTTTGCGTGCCAAACTGGATTATACGGATATTGCAGTACATCTGTTGCCCGAAGAATTTACCTTAAGTGAATTTCAGCGCGTGTATGAAATTATCATGCAGGAAAAGTTAAATAAAAGCTCATTTAGAAAACGCGTGAGTCGGGCTGAAATTGTGCAGCCTATTGCGGGAAAAATGCGCACAGGTTCCAACCGCCCTGCACAGCTTTATCGTTTTACGGAAAATAAAACAGATCGTATGTTTTTTCCGCGCAGCATAGTCTGGGCGGAACGGGGGAAGCATGAATAAGCTGAATTCGACGTAAGCTTCTTTCAACGCTAAACGCATTAAAAACCGCTTCCGTCTCATGCTAAGTTATTGATAGTACGCACTGGATTTTATGAGTTTTTGCTAAAAAACCTTATGTCAGGTTCAGCTTGAATAAGCTGAATTGAACTCAAATTATTAATTCAGTTTTTCTTCAGACGTTAAAATTTGTGTGCACAGTATATAAATAGGCTCATAATCATATACTTTTGTCAGTATTTCAAGGCGCTTTGCAATATCAGGATTTATTTCCCTGATTTGAGCAACAATATTATCGATTTGTTCTGCCTCCAGCGTTAATATTGCTTCATACAATAAATTTAACAGCGCCTTCGATAATTTTTTCAGGTCATCTACAGACAGTGCCGCAGTCTTTTGTGGAGGATACGTTACTGCTTCTTGCGCATAGATATAACTCACCCCTAAATATTTATTCATCAATTCAAATACTTGAGGTATCAGGAAAGGTTTAGCGAGTATATCGTCACAACCCTCAAGCAGCACCTTGTTACGTTCTTTCTGAAAGACATTGGCTGTCAAGGCAACGATTTTAACCTGCTCACCACCAGACAAAGCACGAATTTTGGCTGTGGCAGCATAACCATCCATAACCGGCATTTGGATATCCAACCAGATAAAATGAGGTTGCCAAGTTTGGAATAATCTCACTGCATCCTCTCCGTTGACACCGGTTTTCACCTCAAACCCCACCTCAGTCAACACATTTTTGAGCAGGGTGCAACTATCCTGATCATCATCAACCACTAAAATCCGCCAGGCCTGCTGCCTGGGTTGTAAACCAAGCACTGACATAGCTTTATTTTTTTGGGTAATTTCCGCTGCTGTCTCCGGCACGTCCACGGCAATCAGGAAGCTGAAATACGTCCCTTCACCCAAGGTGCTTGTCACGCGCATCTCACCCCCAAGAAGCTCGACAAATTTACGGGAAATGGTCAAACCAAGGCCGGTGCCTTTCTGACCGGGCATATCCGGGGCAGCCTGTACAAAAGGTTTAAAAATATCATCCAACTTGCCTTTTGCAATCCCTTTGCCCGTGTCTTGCACCGCTACCTGTAAATACCACTGCTCTGTTTCATATGCGGGTGGCAAAAGGCCTGCACGTAAATCAATGTTTCCCTGCGGGGTAAATTTAATGGCATTACCCAATAGATTGCTGATGATTTGGCGCAGCTTGCCGGGATCCGTTTTAATATGATGGCTCATATTGTCTTCTAACATCAGTTTAATGGAAATATTCTTAGACTGGGCACGGATACGGAACATTTCCGTCATGTCTTGCAGCAATTGTTTGACATCAAATATTTCCAGATGTAACTCAATTTTGTTGGCTTCGATTTTGGATAGATCCAATACATCATTGATCATCGCCAGCAGATGTTCACCGGCATGGTTGATGATGTCCAGACTTTCTTTTTGCTTGAGCGTCGTATCGGGCGCATTGACCATCAATTGGGAAAATCCCAAAATGGCATTAAGCGGGGTACGCAGTTCGTGTGACATGTTGGCAAGAAACAAACTCTTGGCACGATTGGCGCTTTCTGCGATTTCTTTCGCCTGCACCAGTGCGTGATTGGTGAGTTCCAGTTCTTCTGTGCGTTCTGCCACGCGCTGTTCAAGTTTTTCCTTGGCTTCTTGTAATGCCTGTTCGGCTTTAACCTGCTCGGTAATATCCTGGGCAATACCGCTGATAATAACCTCTTTACCCCTGCTTTCCCGCCCGATAGCACGATCATGCAGCCAGTGCCAGTCACCATGACGATCCTTAATCCGGTATTTGATTGCAAATGAATGACCCTTGATGGATTCTGCAATAGCTGCATCCACTTTGATGATATCTTCAGGATGGATAGCATCATGCCAAATCATTGGATTATTCATAATCTCAGTTGGTGTATAACCTAAGCTTGTAGCCACACGTGGTGACCAGTAGAGCGATCCTTGAGTATTGGAAAACTGGTAGACCATGTCACTCATATTTTCTACCAGTTCCCGAAAGCGTTTTTCACTCAGTCGCAAGGAGCGTTCTGCCTGGAGGCGCTCGGTAATATCCTGACCGATGGCTAAAAGTCCCACCACCTTGCCCCCTGTATCCTTGAGAGTCTGATCCCACCACTCAATTTCAACTTCCTTACCTTCCTTGGTCACTATGGGGTTGACATTGCCTTTGGTCTGAATTTCACCAATAGCATTAAGAAATATATTTCGTATTTGTTCCTGATCAGATTCAGGCAAAAAAGTCCTGAACCAGTCTTTGCCCTGGACTTCCTCCAGACAATAGCCGGAAATATTCTCCATATATGAATTAAAGCGTATGATCCGGCCTTTTGTATCAATCAATAAAACAATGGCTGGGGCTGTATTGATTACACTTTCTGCAAAATTACGCTCGGCCCGTAAGGCTTCCTCCATCTCTTTGTGTATGCTGACATTCCTGAAACTAACCACTGCACCGATGATCTGTTGCTCATGCTTAATCTGTCTGGCATGAACCCAAACGGGAAAGCAGCTACCGTCAACACGGGTGAAAATCTGATCTTCCCGACTAACCCAATCATTATGCAAGGTTTGATGAACGGGACAGTCTTTTTTTAGCAAAGGCTGTCCATTGGCATCAAAATGGTGTATCAGCTTGTGCATGTCACGACCCAGCACCTCGGCGGTATCACGATACCCCAACATTTCCAGGGCTGCCGGATTAATAAAAGTACAAAGCCCTTTTTCATCAATACCGTAAATACCTTCTCCCACGGTATTCAAAATCAGGCGCTGGCGTGCTTCCACTTCAGCAAGCTGGTGTTTGCTATCGCGTAGTGCTTGTTCTGCCTGCTTGCGTTCGCTAATATCATCAATAACACCATCCAGGTAACGAGTATTACTCTGCTCATTCAGAACACTCACACCTTTTTCATGCACCCAACGGATAGTTTGATCGGCATGGATGATTCGGTATTCAATCGTGAAAGGCCTTTGTTCCGCGACACTTTGCAAAACACGCTCTTCCACCATGCCAACATCATCAGGATGAATAACCGAGGCATAGGAGCGTACCTGGTTGGCAATGAAATCAGCAGCCGGGTAGCCGGTCAAGGTTTCAATGCCTTCATTGATAAACGCCATAGTCCAGTTTTTATCACAAGCGCAGCGATAATTGACTCCTGCAATATTTGATGCCAGTGTATGAAAATGCTGTTCGGCTTCTATACGTTCCTGGATATCACGGATACTGCTACGCAGGCCCTGATAAATCTTGTCCTGATCATAAATTGGCTGAAATGACACAGCGACCCAGCGTTGTGAGCCATTTTTATGACACATGCGAAATGGAATATCATTGGCAGAAATATGTTCTTGCAATGCCCTGCAATGCAGTTTGAACATACGCTCCCGATCTTCTTTGGCAATCACCTTGGAAAAACGATCCTGCAAGTGCATGTATTCCTCTGGCTTGTACCCGGTAAACCGCTCCACTGAGGGATTAACCCAGGCTACTTGCGCATCAGGCATGGTCCAGACTTCCATGTCATAACTGTAATTAGCAATTGCCCGAAAGTGGGCTTCGCTCACCCGCAATTGTTCTGCATTGGATTTCTGTTCCTGAGCAGAAGTGACAATTTGTTGCAGTGGATAGCGGATGATAGACAGGTAAACCACCCAGAGTGAGAAAATTTTAAAAATATGTCCAACCAGATTGCTCAAGCCATAAACACTGATATAAAAGCTAAAGGCTAACTCGGAAATGGCGCTAAACAACAGTACCAACCCCAGCGCCATGAATATTTCAGTATCCAGTTTTTTGCGGTATACATAAAAATGCAGCCAGACAATAAACAGCAGCAGGATAATAAAGTACTCGGTGTAAATCTTAAATGGGGTCAGTCCCTGACCTTCAATATAGCAGTCAGGGAACCAGCCGTGGCTGATAGTCCATAATACAAACAGTGTTACTATGCCAAGGCCTAAAAATAACCAGCTTCTGTTCACCGAGCGGCGGATGAAAAGGGGGGCGCTGAGCAAAAACAGGGCTTCGAGAAAACGGGCGCTAATCCATAGCTGGGTGGAAAGGTTGGCATCGGTATCGGTGGCAGGAAAAATGCCCATGCCCTTGTAGGTCACGGTATGGAGTAAGTCGATCCCGGCTAACCAAAAATAACCAATACTCAGGTACATCAACAGGTGGTGCCTGGTGTATCCGTAGCAATGCCACATCACCGTCAGCATGGCCCAAGCCACCCCAATGGCAAAAAACTCTGCACTAACATGAAATAACAGGTAGTTGTAGTGACTTATGAGTATCAGCAGTACCGCCATAAACAGTGGCGTGAGGGTGTTGCGCCAGGCAAATAATTTATCGGCAAGTAAATTCATTTTTATCGGCATGTTTAGGTCCGCTCTAAATAACACAGCACTAATAGTTTTTGATGATGTTGGCTGCGATAAATAACATTTTCTAGCCGTTCATTTTACACTGTCATTAGTAAAGTTGATGGTTTTATAGACCAGCACACCCATGGGCATTGTTCTCCAGCAGCTTTTGGCATAATTTGCGAATCACATCAATTATGCTATTTATACTGTTGTTCTGGGTGGATATTTCGTGATAGTTATAGCCGGGAATAGATATGATGGGAATACCATCATCGTTAGGAGTGAGAATTTTATAACTTCAGCAACCTGGCTGGTCTTTTTCTCCATTTTCTGCGTTGTGCCTGTTTGGACTTAGGCAGTTACATAGCTTGCTATGCGCCTGTTTTCACGCCTTGAAAATGAATAAAAATCCTGCGCCCAGTTTCTGTATTTATTTCATCCTCACTCCTTAGTATGCTTGATGGCACTGCTAATTTGCAAAAGTGGTCACAGCAACGGGTGATGAATGGTAGCAAACAACAGGGTCATCAGGGGTTTAATGAGGTTGTGGAGCAGTACTGATGTAGATGGTAATTGTGCCAAGTTTAACCCCGGAAGTACTGATAATGCTTGCACAGTTCAATTTCAGTGGCAAGCAGGGTATCGTATTCGTTGGGTGCGTAGGCTTCGATAAGGATGGCAATATTCTTCTGTAAGCTTGCGATGCTCAAAGTAGAGTTTTGTTTCATCGCTACTATCATTTTAGGTATACAAAACAACAACAAGCATTGTCACGCTAACCATCCCCAGCAGGCGGTAAAGCGAGCTGTTACTATTGCCCTGCCATGACACGCTGCTGGCCTACTTCGCTGCTATTCCCAATACATTGCGCAGAATAATAGCAAGCTGGTTGTCAATATTCTCGTTTGATATGTGTTTATATAAAAGTCTGATTAATTCAGGTTCGCTTCAAGGTTCCTTTGATATTTTTCATTGCCACAAAAAATTCTTCATTGGTTTTAGTAATTTTCATGCGTTCCAGTAAAAATTCCATTGCGGCCAATTCGTCCATTTGCTGGAAAATCTTACGTAAAATCCACATGCTTTGCATTTCTTCCGGCGTTGTCAGTAATTCCTCACGACGTGTGCCGGAGCGATTAATATTCATTGCCGGATAAACGCGTTTTTCAGAGATTTTACGATCCAGATGAATTTCATTATTGCCCGTGCCTTTGAACTCTTCATAAATCACATCATCCATACGTGATCCGGTTTCAACCAGCGCCGTGGCGATAATGGTTAAACTACCACCTTCTTCAACATTTCTGGCAGCGCCAAAAAAGCGCTTGGGACGTTGCAGGGCATTGGCATCAACCCCACCGGTTAATACCTTGCCGGAAGAAGGCGCAACGGTATTATAAGCGCGCGCCAGACGAGTGATAGAATCAAGCAGGATAACCACATCCTTTTTATGCTCAACCAGACGTTTGGCTTTTTCAATGACCATTTCCGCAACCTGAACATGCCGGGTTGCCGGTTCATCAAAGGTACTGGAAACCACTTCACCGCGTACTGAACGATCCATTTCCGTCACTTCTTCTGGGCGCTCATCAATTAATAATACGATCAGATAGCATTCAGGATGATTATTGGCAATTGACTGGGCAATATTTTGCAGCATCATGGTCTTGCCGGATTTTGGTGGTGATACAATCAGACCACGCTGTCCCTTTCCGATGGGCGCAACCAACTCAATAATTCTGGGGGTTAAATCTTCAGTGGAACCATTACCCAGTTCCAGGGTAAAGCGATCATTGGCAAACAGTGGGGTTAAATTTTCAAATAAAACTTTATTACGGGCATTTTCCGGCCCATCAAAATTAATTTCACTGACTTTTAATAGGGCAAAATAACGTTCACCATCTTTAGGGGGACGAATTTTGCCGGCAATGGTGTCACCGGTGCGTAAATTAAAACGTCGAATTTGGCTGGGGGAAACATAAATATCATCGGGACCTGCAAGATAGGAGCTATCACTGGAGCGCAGAAAACCAAAACCATCCTGGAGGATTTCCAATACGCCGTCACCAAAAATATCTTCACCTTTTTTAGCGTGCGCTTTGAGCAGAGCAAAAATAATATCTTGTTTGCGGGAACGTGAAGTACCCTCAATTTTCATTTTCTGAGTAAGCTTATTGAGTTGAGTGGCACTTTGCTTTTTCAGTTCAGTTAAATTCATAGAAGTTCCTGCGTTATATACGCATTATTCAATCACTACGAAATGATTGCTAAATGTACATAAATCAATCAGTAGCGCATGAAACAATATAAACTGATTGTTTGTGTATTGTTTTTATTGAATAAAGGAGATATGGCTTGAGAAATGATAGGATTAGGTCAAAGGACGAAGATATAAAGGACAACACAGAGTAATGTCGCCCCATACGCTAGAATTTTTTAATAATAGGGATTTTAAATAAAAAAATCAAGTTAAAGATTACTATCAATAAAAGCGGTTAATTCAGATTTTGAAACAGCACCCACTTTCGTGGCTTCCACTTCACCATTTTTGAATAAAATCAAGGTAGGAATCCCACGAATACCATACTTAGGTGGCGTTCCTGGACTATCATCAATATTAATTTTAGCAATTTTTAAACGTTCAGAATATTCTGGTGCAATATCATCTAATAAAGGTGCTATCGCTTTGCAAGGCCCACACCATTCTGCCCAATAATCAACTAACACTGCCACTTTTGAATTCAGTACTTCAGTTTCAAACGTATCATCAGTCACTGATATGATATGCTCGTTCAAATGTTCAACTCCCTTTGGGATATATTTTGTATCGGATAAAACTATCGATAGATAAAAGCAATGGAAGTCAGTGAATCAGTATTCAGGGAATCAGGATTCAATGACTTCCATTATTTGAAACGCAGTTAAACTGCATTCCATAAGCAAGCTAAAGCTTACTTATTTAGCAACCGCTGGAGCAGCTGGTGCCATAGGTGCGCCGTAAGGATAACCGCCACCGTAAGGGTAACCGCCACCATAAGGATTGCCATAACCGCCATAAGGATGACCGCCATAACCACCATAAGGGTAGCCGCCATAACCATAACCACGGTTATAACCACGACCATAACCGCTACCACGCGCGTTCATGTTCATGTTAAAGTCACCAGAACCGTCACCCCAACCGCTGTTGTCCCACATGTTGCTCCAAGGGCCACCACCATAACCAGGACCGCCCCACCATGCTTGTGCAGCGCTCATAGGAAGTGCAACAGCGCCAGCAATTGCTACGGTTGCCAGGGTTTTAGCAAATTTATTCATACATTACGCTCCTTCAATCAAAATATAAGATATGACTCTATCTAAAAAGTAGGTCAGTAACGATAAAACCATCAAAGTGAATTATTTTCTAAATTTTTTAAAATATATAGAACACACTGGTTCCCTATGTAATAGAAAAATACTCACCTTCCTATTTTTCGCTACAATGCCCGGTTCTAAGATAAATTCTGATCCCTTTCATCTGAAAAGGTGATTAAACTTTACCACGCTTCCCGGTTTGTTTCAATGACCGTTCAGCGGTGGCTGTTGTATCTGCGACAAGTCATTCCCCTGCACGCCCCGACTGCCCGTTGCTGCCCGGGTTCGTTTTGTTGTTGTGCGCGCTTTTCTCACTGGCACAGAGGCATCCGCCTTAGCCACAGATGAGGGCATATTTTCAGGCTTAGTCGTCGTTGCCTCAGTCTTATGTGCTGCTGTCTGAGGGGGGGCATCCGTTGTGGTTTTTGTCGCTGCCTGAGCCATTTTTGGTGCTGGCTGGGTCTGTCGGGCTTGAGGTTGCGCTTTTGATGCTTGATATTTTTGCCATAAACCTTGTATAGCCATCCACGCCATAATTGCAACAGCGCGCAGCAGATAAAAACCCATCGTCAGCACATTCATAACCCGCGCTTTAATACTGGGCTGAGAGGATGCCATTGCGGTGCTTGTTTTAGTATCAGTCTGGGTTGCCGCTTTACTATTGTCTGCTGCATTTCCAGAGCCAGAGCCAGAGCCAGAGCCAGAGCCGCCGCCATTATTATTGCTTGGTGGCGTATTATCACTTGGTGGCAGATCATCATCATCACCCAGCAAGGCTTCAGCGCCTGCGCTGATGCACCCCAAAGGAATTACCACCAAAGTTAATAAGGTGGAAATTAACACCCCAAATAACAAAGAAATAGCCATACCCTGGAAAATGGGATCAAACAAAATCACACTACCGCCACCTACCAGTGCAAAAGCGGTAATCATGATAGGACGGGTACGGGTTTTACATGCCAGAATAACCGCATCTTCAATACGGGTACCATGCTTCAATTCATGAATGGAATAATCCACCAGCAAAATTGAGTTACGTACAATAATCCCTGCCAGCGCAATCCAGCCAATCATTGAGGTTGCGGTAAACTCAGCATCCAGCAACCAGTGACCCGGCACAATACCCAGCAATGTTAATGGGATTGGAGCCATGATAATTGCCGGAATTAAAAAGTTACCAAATAAACCCACTACCAGCAGGTAAATCAAGACCATGGCAACGGCAAATGCCAGCCCCATATCACGGAAGGTTTCATAAGTCACCGTCCATTCACCGGTCCATTCAAATCCGGAATGTATATTATCTTTGGGGGGTGCCAGATAATTACCGGACAAAACGATACCATCCGGTGTTGTGTATTCTTGCAGCAAATCTTCAATTTCCATCATGCCGTAGATACCGGAAGCCTCACTGTATTTATTATCACCCTGATGAATACCAACCGCATCCCCGACAACGTATTCAATCCGGCGCAAATCTTTATAGAAAATAGGTAAATCTTCCGGTTCACTGATAAAGCGTCCAAGTTCAGCCAACGGCACGGTATTTTGCTGATCCTGAGTGGGTATGGGTAAATCATACAAACGCGTGAGTTGTGAGCGGATTTTCAAAGGTGCCTGAATCACAATCAGGGTTGGCTCTAACACCGGCCCGTGTTTCACGTCACCTAAGTGATAACCACCCATTGCCATCGACAGGTTACGGTTAATTGTATCCACGGAAATACCACGGCGTACCGCTTTTTCAGTATCGACTTGAAAACGCCAGATGGTATGAGAGTCGCTCATATAGTTGTCAACATCATCGACAATTTTCGCCTGCTCAAAAACCTCTGTCATTTTCGCCGCAACTTCACGCCGGATATTATCATCCGGGCCATAAACTTCTGCGACAATAGACTGTAACACAGGTGGTCCTGGCGGCATTTCTACAACGGTGACTTTAATACCGGTATCTTTGACCACTGCCTGCAATTGACGGCGTACATCGGTAACAATTTGATGGCTGCTACGGTCTCTATCATATTTATCCCGCAACTGCACATGAATATCTGCCTCCCAGGATTGTTGACGCAGATAATAGTGACGCACCATACCGTTAAAATCAAAAGGCTGCGAGGTGCCGACATAGGTTTGCAAGGCTGTCACTTCCGGTACTTTGCGTAACACTTCTGCCAATTGATAGGCCATATTAGCGGTAACCGGCAATGCTGTGCCATCGGGCATGTTAATAAACACATTAAATTCAGGTTTATTATCCAGTGGCAGCATTTTGACTTCCACTGTGCGGAAGTAAAACATCGAGATTGCCATAAAAAAGGCCACAACCAGTGCTATCAGAAATAACCAACCTTTGGCACGGCTGCTAATCAGTGGTGTTAATAAGTGTCGGAAAAAGCCTTCCAGCTTTTCATTAAATGCGTGTTCTTTTTGTTCTGCCTTATGCAAGGATTTTATTGATGGCTTTAAGGCCATTGCCAGCCAAGGGGTAAATGCAAAAGCAGCAAATAAAGAGAAAATCATCGCCACCGAACCCAATACGGGAATCGGCATCATATAAGGCCCCATCATGCCGCGTACAAAACCCATGGGTAATAGCGCAGCCACAACGGTAAAGGTTGCTAAAATCGTGGGATTCCCCACTTCTCTAACCGCATCTACCGCAGTTTCAGTATCGATTTCACCTTTGAGTAGCCATCGCCGGTAAATATTTTCAATGACGACAATGGCATCATCCACCAGAATCCCGATAGAGAAAATCAATGCAAACAAACTCACCCGGTCAATGGTGAACCCTAATGCAAAAGCGGAAAACACCGTCATTAAAATAACCACGGGAATTACCAGCGTGACAACAATAGCGGGACGCCAGCCCAAGCTAATCAGAACCAGGATTGTCACTGCACCTGTTGCGATAAACAGCTTTTTAATCAGGCCATTAACCTTATCATTAGCACTTTTACCATAATCCCGAGTGACTTCAATATGAACATTATCAGGAATTAAACGCCCTTTCAGTTTTTCAACTTTTGCCAGAATATCATTGGCTACAGCAACGCCATTGGTGCCAATTTTTTTGGCAACAGCAATGGTAACGGCTGGGGCTGCACTGATGTCAACGGCGACACCCGTGCCATCTTCCGTTTCGGTATAATGATAGGAAGGCCCGGAGAAGTAGTTGACCATTTTACTGACTTCTTCCGGCCCCTGGAAAACCGTTGCAACATCACGCACATACACTGGCATATCGTTATAGATGCCAACCACCAAATGGGATATATCACCGGCGTTGCGGACAAAAGCACCACTATACACCGTAAAGTGCGTATCGCTGCTTTCTACATCCCCCACTTTGATTTCACTGTTGGCAGTACGGATCGTATTTGCCACCTGATCCAGGCTGAGATTAAAACCAGACAGGCGCTCCGGCATAATTTCAACGCGCATCTGTTCAGTGCGTCCCCCCACAACAAAACCGGGGCCAGTATTGGGAATCTCTTTTAAGACCTGCAATACATCAAATGCCAGGGTGCGTAAATTACCGTCATCAACCGTTTCTGACCATAAAGTTAAATTCACCACAGGTACATCATCGATACCTTTGGGTTTTACGACAGGTTTGGAGACACCGGGAGGGATTTTATCGGCATTAGACTGTAGTTTGTCATGCACCTTAAAAATAGAGCGTTCTAACTCTTCGCCCACCTTAAACTCAACAGTCACCATGCCCTGACCACGCCCGGAAGCGGCGTATACATGTTTTACCGCCGGAATTTCGCTGAGCATACGTTGCAAAGGTTCAATCGCCAGACTGGCAACCTCTTCTGCGGAAGCACCGGGATAATGCACAAAAATATCAGCCATTGGGACTGAAATCTGCGGATCTTCCTGTCTTGGTGTCAGGAATAGCCCAATCAACCCCATAGCAAGCATGGAAATAAAAAACAAGGGAGAAAGTGGGGAGTGGATAAATGCTTTGGCGGTATTGCCTGCAAGTCCAAGCGCAAGGTGTTCTTCGTTTGTGTCGGTATCAGGTGATTTTTGCTGATCGGTCATAGTCTGGGTGCTGCCTCATGATCCAACCCGGCACAAGAATCTGTTGATGCTTGTGCCATTGGCATAAAAAGAAAAATTTGAAAAAATTTAAAATGCTTATTTACTTATTTTGCATTGCTTTGCGGTGGATTGATCCAGCCGGAGCTTACGCCAGGTTGCGGACTGAGTTCAATCACTTCACCCGGCTTTAAGCCACTGAGTACTGTGACCTCGGAACCATAAGTATCCCCTAATCGTAATAAACGCAATTCACGTTTATTATCATTCAGTACATAGACACCGGGCAGGCTCCCGCGCCACACTAATGAAGCCGTGGGAATTACCGGTAAATATTTTGCCGGTGTGCTGATATCCTGAATTTCAACCTGAGCATATTGACCCGCACCGGTTAAAGTGTTTTGAGGCAAGGTAAATTTAACTGTTACCGTGTGTCTGCGTGCGTCAGCAATGGGGAAAATCTGTGCAACACGAACCTGCACCCAGCCACCAACATCCAATTTGGCAGGTAATACCATGCCGGTTTGCAAACCAGGCACCAGACGCGCTGGCACTTCAACCTGAATTTGTAATTCACTGGTATCAGCATATTTTAGTAAGGGTTGACCGGGTTGTACCGTATCTCCAATTTCAACCATTTTATCTGTAATCACGCCATCAAAAGGGGCCAAGCCTCGTGCATTACGCAGTTTGGCATCAATTGCATCAATCGCTGAGCGCGCCCTGACCATGGCATTACGTCCCTGCTCAACTTGAACATTGCGACTATGTAAGGCGGCACCGCGTTCTGCCTCCATATCCCGGGTACCTGTTATATCTGACATGGGTTCTGCAAACATCTGGTCAAGCACAAAAGGCATCGCCATACCGCCTGGCGTTTTACCTGCATCTGGCGATAAAATTTCTGTACGCTGACTCACCCAGGCATTACGCAGATTCGCTTCCGCATTAGCCCATTCAGCAACCGCAGAGCGTCTTTGTGCCATCAGCTCAATGGTATCAAGGCGAACCAGTACGGTGTCCTTTTTGAATGCATCACCCTCTTCACCCGCAATCATTTCAACGCGGCCTGGTAATTGTGCAGACAGGGTAATGTCCCGAGCCGGAATGACTGTGCCTCCCAGCGTAACCGCAGTGAGAATGGGGCGTGCTTGAACAACATAACTGCCTGCGCCAACAACAGGTTGCGCCTGCGTCATTCTGAAAGGTAAAACAATGGCCAGCGATAACAGCATGGCATAGAGTATAACCCTAAACTGGATGGAATATTTTCGAGTGATTTGCATAATAGTCAGGCTTGGTTGTGATTACAGAGGTGCTCAAACAGTGTCGATTGTTTAAGCCGACAGGGTGAATTATTTTTAATCAAAAAAACAGTTGTCAGGAATATAGCTTAATCAACCTGAATTTACGATTTGTTCACACCCCTTAAGGACAAAGGTGTGTGAAAATTTTCAGGTACCCAAATCACTTATTTAAGTGCTGATACTGGATTTGAGTATTGTAACCTGAAAAATTTTATCTCAGTCCGGGTTAGCCAACCCGTCCCATGACAGTAAAGCTCTTAACAAAAGGACTCGCCATACGTGGATCTTTAATCATTGCCATGTAATCGCCTATATTAAACTTGAGTTTACGAGAGGTATAAGCCATACCCAGTCCCATCATACCCAGTCCTTTTTTCAGCCACTTATTCCAACTATCAGGACTTGCGCGCAAGTCCCAGTTCAATTCGGTAGAGCCATCATAGCTACCTGCTGAAATCGCTTTACCATTTTCAATCACCATCATGCCCAGAGGTTGGTCATCACCATCCATGCCATAAGCGATCACGGTATTAAAATTAATTTGGGCCAGGGCATCACTTAATTCTGGTTCTTTGTTCCATTCTTCCATGAAACCTTTCATCCATTCATCTGAAAATAAATCAGCCATTGAGTTCATTCCTCCTGAGGATTAAGTTAACCTGAGTTCGATGCAAAGTTTCCAAGCTTAAAACACCCAAATCTACCGCTGACTATCAAGAGGCCAGCATGAAGTGTAGGTTATTTGCAATTACACGGTAAATTACAAAAAAACCACCCCAAACTCAGGTCAGTAAAAAAGTCCAGACTCTGTTTATTATAGAGTTCACCAGACATCGATTTAAAAATAAGCCTAAGATTGTAACATGCATTGGAATATATTTTGCTCATTTTTAGCTCATATCCCGCTTATTTATTAATCAGACGGCTTACCAAGCGCAGGCCAAGCCGCTTCAATCCAGTCTTCCACCAATGCATTAATTTCCTTGGCAGACTTTCCCTGCGGATCGATGGGTGTGCCAATTTTAAGCTTAATCGTGCCAGGGCGCTTAATAAAATTTTGTTGATTCCAGAAATACCCGGCATTGTGTGCAACCGGCACAACCGGATAGTTTTTCGCCGCTTCTGCCAATAAAGCCCCACCCATACGATAAGGCTTAGTTTGCCCCGGTACAACCCGCGTCCCCTCTGGAAAAATTACCACCCAGTGACCCTCCTGCAAGCTTGCAATGCCCTGGGTCAGCAATTGTTGGCGTGCTTCCCGAGCTTTGCCGCGATTAATTGCAATTGGCCTTAACAAGGCCATGGCCCAGCCAAAAAAGGGAATCCAGAATAACTCTCGTTTCAAAACCCAGACCTGGCGAGGAAAAATCTGCTGCAAGGCAATTGTTTCCCAGGTTGACTGGTGTTTACATAATACAATCGCCGTATCTTTGGGGATATTTTCTATACCTTCAATCTGATAATCAAGGTGGCAAATGACTTTTAACCACCACAATATAAAACGTGACCAAAAATTTAAAATACGGTAACGCTGAGGAAAGGGTAACACCCAGATAAACAAACTGGCAAAACTGGCCATGAATGTCGCCAGTGCAAGTCCCATATTAAATAAAGCAGAGCGTAAAATCAGCATGTTTAATAGACCTCATCCATTTTCAGCAGATGAAGCACTGCCTGATTTAAATCGTCATAAACGGGGATATCGTCAAAGTCATAGTCGGCTAATAAGGATTCTGTATACACGCCCTTTCCGGTGCGCACTAGAATAGGTTGCGCACCCGCTGCGCGCGCTGCCTGCAAATCACGCAAGGAATCGCCGATGGCGGGAATACCCGTCAAATTAATACCCAAACGTCTGCCAATATCCTTAAACAGACCCGGCTTGGGTTTGCGGCATAAACAGGCATCCCGTGGCCCATGCGGGCAAAAGAAAATAGCATCAATACTACCGCCAAGCTCAGTCAGCGCATGACACATCTTGTCATGAATTGCGGTTAGGGTATCAATTGTAAACAAGCCCCTGGCCAATCCCGATTGATTAGTGGCTACTACAACGCGATAACCTGATTGTGTCAGTTGTGCAATGGCTTCAAGACTGCCAGGAATTGCCCGCCACTCGTCTGGTGACTTGATAAAGTCCTCAGAATCCTGATTAATCACACCATCTCTATCGAGAATTACTAATTGCATATACCGTATCCTTAACTATTTCGAAACTCTGACACACGAATACGACCATCAATCATGCGACTCTCACGCGCCTGCAATTTATCCATTTTATCCCAGAATGCCTGCTTTAAATCAAAGTCCTGCGCAATTGCTGTACCCATTAATAAAATCATTAAATCAGCCACTTCTTCAGCCAGCTCTGCAACAGGTTTGCCTTTGGTGACACATTCTGAAATTTCACCCAATTCTTCCGCCATCAACGCAATGCGGTAAGTCATTTCCTCACCACCGGTGTTTTTGAAATCATGTTTATCATGAAAGGCCTGCACAACGGCCAACATAGTTTCATAAGAGTCTTTATTCGGTGATGACATGGTAACAACCTGTAAAAAATTGTGAGATTCAAGCTTAAAACTGTTAAATCCAGCACGCAATATTATTAATAACCAGCATGAGATGAAAGTGATTTTCAGCCATGCAGTGGCTGAGAAGAAGCTTTCATCAAATTCAATTTAAGTTATCGAGAATCGCATGTTTCACTGCATCCAGTGTTGGTTTGATATTAATCAGCGGTGCAGTGCTTTGAGCAATTGCAGTATCGGGGTCTTTTAAGCCATGCCCGGTCAGGGTGCAGACCACGCTACTGCCTTCAGGAATTTTACCTGATTTAATATCACGCATAGCACCTGCTAATGAGGTTGCAGACGCGGGTTCACAAAATACGCCTTCTTTTTCTGCCAGGAGTTTTTGTGCCGCCAGAATCAATTCATCACTGCATTCATCAAACCAGCCACCAGATTCTTTTTGTACCTGCCAGGCATAATCCCAGCTTTGTGGATGACCAATACGAATTGCAGTTGCCACAGTTTCTGGGTCATCCACCATTTTACCGCGCATGAATGGGGCAGAACCTGCTGCCTGATATCCCACCATTTTCGGACGATTACCAACTATTGCGCCACCCGCAAAACGACAATTGCCATCACAAAATTTGCAGGCTTTGGTGACTTCACCGCCAGCACTACTGTATTCACAATAACCAATCCAGTGTGCGGTAATATTACCCGCATTACCTACGGGCAGGCAATGATAATCCGGTGCTCGTCCCAGCTCTTCAACGATTTCAAAGGCGGCTGTTTTCTGACCCTGCAAACGATAAGGATTAATCGAGTTAACAATAGTGACAGGTGCATGGTCGGCAACCTGTTTAACCAATGCCATACCTTCATCAAAGTTGCCTTGAATCTGGATGACTACAGAGCCGTGCATCATCGCCTGTGCCAATTTACCTTGCGCGATCTTACCCTCAGGAATGAGCACAAATGCAGTAATACCTGCACGCGCCGCATAAGCTGCTGCTGCTGCGCTGGTATTACCGGTTGAGGCACAAATAATGGCTTTGCTGCCTTCTTCCACCGCTTTAGTCACTGCCATGGTCATACCGCGATCTTTAAATGACCCGGTGGGGTTCAGACCTTCATATTTAACATAAATATCAACATCCTTACCAATAATGTCTGGAATGTGATGCAGCCGAATCAGCGGGGTATTACCTTCACCCAGTGAAATAATGCGGGTATCATCATGTACTGGCAGGCGGTCGCGGTAGCGGTCAATCAGTCCAGTGTAACGGGAACGAAATGGCATAATAAGTCCTTATAACTTCTATAAAATAAGTGGATTCAATTTCTTAGGCTAATAAATTTTAGCTATTTCTGGTGAGTGTAACACTCCAGGGCATACCCTCACTTTTCATGTTAAAAACCGATGGGTTTATATCAATAGAGCGCAATTTTTTCCTAAGTGCTTGTAAAATTTGTGAATGTCTGCCTGCAAGTTGCCTTTGTTCTTGTTTAGTTTCATCAGGTAGTTCTAAATGTAATGCAATGCTCAGAGATGCTGCATTTAATGCAGCCACTGAAAATGTTTTTTCTATATTGTTTTCTGCATTAAGCTTTGCAGGCAATAATGCGGCTAAAGTACAAATCACTTTTTTGGCCAGCTTATTAGGTAAATCACTGGGTACCTCAGGTGTTGGATACCCTTTACGCTTACGAAAATCTTTGATTTCAATAAGCCAAACTGTATTTTTTTATCACGATAAAAAGCCCATTGATCATACTGAGTCACTTGCCAGTTTTCATCAAAAGTAAAACATAACTCATCTTCAATAATGTCTGGCATATCAGTGTCCTGCAACCATGATTTGCATAAAACGATCAGATTGTATTAACTCTTCATCCAGTGCAGCAATATCACCAACATCATCCAGGCTATTGCCTTGCTCAACAACCATGCCAACATCAGTGTTTTTATGAAAGCCAAAAAATTGTACTGCATCAGCATGATGATGAACTGATTGTGAAGTTAAAATCTCTAATTCACGCAATAAAAACAAACTATGAGTGGCAATAAATACTTGTATACCATTTTCAGTCAGTGCCAAAATTGCCTTGGCAACAAATTTAATGAGTTGTGGATTCAAATTGCTTTCAGGCTCATCCCAGAATAAGGAAACACCTTCTTTCAAAGAATCATTCTGAATAAGGTAAATCAATGTAGCAATTTTACGATGCCCTTCAGCCACCATATGAATATCCATTAAATTATCCATATCTGGTGTTTTCAGGTAAAATCTGTCACCTTCAAAAATGACTTTAGCATTATCAATAAGTACCTCTAAATCCTGAATAAGTGACTGCTCTTTTTTATTAAGTTTTTTACGTAAGGGGCGATTTAAAGTTTTACACAAGTCATAATAGGTTTCATCAAATGCAAGATAAAACTCTTCATAGAGTGATGTAAATTTTGGGTAAATAGACAAAATCTCTTTAGCGGGCAGGAAAATTGGGGAAGAAGGTTTGTTAGGATAACTGGTGTTTGGTGTATCATCTTCAAATTGTAGAGAACTTTTAGTATTAAATTCAAAGTCTATATTCGGTTCAGTCAGAGCAATTTTTGTACTATTTTTTATATCATGTCTGCCTACTAAATTTTGCTTCCCTGTCTTAAAAACACCCTCAATTTTGCTGAGGTATTGGGTAATTGAATTACTGTTTTCCAATGCTGGAAAGCGACTTAAATATCTGGAAATATGTGCATACCAAATGGCATACACAATTTTTAAGATATGCGTTTTGCCTGTACTATTTTCACCAACAAAGACATTTAGACCGGGAGAAAAATTAAACTCATTATCTTGAAATAATGTAAAATTTTCCAGCTTCAAAGAATTTATCATAAATATTTCCAGTACAAACCCGGTCTCTAAACAATTTACTGGCTCAATGACTCCAAGCGAATACGCATAATTTCCCCACGAATATCCGGCAGCGCTTCAATTCTCACAATCGCTTCATTTAAGAGTTTTTCCTGTACACGATGGGTTAGCAGCACGATATTAACCTGGGTTTCCCCGGTTCTGGGTTCTTTTTGAGAAACTGCTTCAATACTGATGCCGCTTTCACTGAGAATAGATGCGACATGGGCTAAGACACCGGGTAAATCATCGGCTTCCATGCGCAGATAATAAGCCGATTGAATGTCTTCAATGCCCAGAAAGCGCTGATTTTTAGTAATGGTATCGGGTTGAAAAGCGAGATGCGGTACCCGATTTTCTGGATCAACGGTTAAGCTGCGCACTACGTCCACTAAATCAGCGACGACAGCAGAAGCGGTTGGCTCCGAGCCTGCGCCTGCACCATAATGCAGCGTTGGGCCTACCGCATCACCATACACCAGTACGGCATTCATTACGCCATCCACATTGGCCAGCAAGCGTCCTTCAGGCACCAGCGCCGGATGCACGCGCATTTCCACGCCTTGCGCAGTGCGGCGCGCAAAACCCAGATGTTTGATGCGATAGCCAAATTGCTCGGCATACTCCACATCAATGGGTTCAATCCGGGTAATGCCTTCGGTATAGGTGGCTTCAAAATTCAGTGGTACGCCAAAGGCAATGGCAGCCAGAATAGTCAGTTTATGCGCAGCATCTACGCCTTCAATATCAAAAGTGGGATCGGATTCGGCGTAACCCAGTTCCTGAGCTTCTATTAAAACATCATCAAAGGCACGGCCTTTTTCCCGCATTTCGGTCAGAATAAAATTCGTAGTACCATTGATAATACCCGCTAACCATTCAATTTCATTACCGCTTAAACCCTCGCGAATGGTTTTAATAATCGGTATGCCGCCCGCAACAGCGGCTTCAAATGCAACGATGACACCCTGCTTTTGTGCCTCATCAAAAATTTCATTGCCATGCAGCGCAATCAAAGCTTTATTTGCAGTGACCACATGCTTGCCATTAGCAATCGCTTTTAATACCAGATCACGCGCGCGGGTGGTGCCGCCAATCAGTTCCACCACCACATCAATTTCAGGATTATTAACCAGAGACATCGGTTGCTCAGTTAAGACAATATCTTCGGTATTACATAAACGCGACTTATTTAAATCACGCACACTGGCATGAGTTACCTGAATATCACGTCCGGCACGGCGGGAAATTTCCCGGGCATTGCGCTGCAATACATTGACCACGCCGCCGCCAACGGTACCAAGCCCTAATAAACCAATCTTAATGGGGTTAAGCATGTTTTTTCTGTTCCTTAAATTCGATGTAAATCTTGTTTACGCTTTATATTATCTGAGACTTTCCTAGCTATTACGCAACATAGCTTTTACGCCACGCACCGCCTGCCGGATACGATGTGGGTTTTCAATCAGGGAAATACGCACATACTCATCGCCATAATTACCAAAGCCAACACCGGGGGAAACGGCAACCTTGGCCTCTGCCAATAATTTTTTGGTAAATTCCAGGGAACCCATTTCACGAAATTGTTCTGGAATTTTTGCCCAGGCAAACATGGTTGCCTGTGGCGGTGTAATATCCCAACCTGCCGCATTTAAGCCTTCACATAAAACATCCCGGCGCTCTTTATACATGTCGCGAATCTGGCTGACGCAAGACTGATCATCCTCTAATGCCGTAACCGCTGCCACTTGTATGGGGGTAAACATACCATAATCCAGATAAGACTTGATTTTGGCCAGGGCTTTAATCAAAGTTGGGTTTCCCGCCATAAACCCAACGCGCCAGCCAGGCATATTATAGCTTTTTGACAATGAAAAGGATTCTACTGCAATATCCTTAGCACCAGGCACCTGCAAAATAGAAGGCGCAACATAACCATCAAATACAATATCGGCATAAGCCAAATCATGCACAATCCAGACATTATATTCTTTGGCAATGGCAACGACTTTCTCAAAAAAGGCCAGATCCACGCATTGAGTTGTCGGGTTAGCGGGAAAATTCAGCACCAGCATTTTAGGGCGCGGCCAGGTGGTTTTCATGGCGCGCTCTAAATCTTCAAAAAAATCCATATCCGGCATCAAGGGCACATGATGCACATCAGCACCGGCAATCACCACGCCATAAGGATGAATGGGGTAAGCGGGATTAGGTACTAAAACAATATCACCTGCGCCTAAGGTTGCCATCATCAAATGCGACAAACCTTCTTTAGAGCCAATCGTAACAATGGCCTCGTTATCGGGGTCAATCGATACATCATAACGTCTTTCATACCAGTTGCTGATGGCCTGGCGCAAACGCGGAATACCCTTGGACATGGAATAACGATGGGTATCTTTACGCTGCGCAGCTTCAACCAGTTTATCAACAATATGCGCGGGGGTCGGCTGATCGGGATTACCCATGCCAAAATCGATAATATCCTCCCCCCGTGCTCGCGCCGCCATCGTTAAGTCTTTAACGATACTGAATACATAAGGAGGCAAACGCTCAATGCGGGAGAAATCTTCATTCATGGGAATAATCACCGTCCAGGTTATATATAACTCTGCTTTGACAGAGTAATAGATGACTTCAGAAAAAACTGAAAACTTTACATGGACAGGCGAATGGATACAAGTTATTTTATCAATAAAATCTATTGGGCAAATTATGAAGCTCTGCTATAATGTTCCGATCTACCCTGCCAGAGTCTCTAGAAACAGCTGATTTTCTGAAGCAGGAAAAAATGCAGGGCACTATGTATTATCACGCATTCTATTATTAAGGAAATCTTTTTTTATGCCAAACGTTCGCGTCAAAGAAAACGAACCCTTTGAGGTTGCTATCCGCCGTTTCAAACGCTCTTGTGAAAAAGCCGGTATCCTGGCTGAAGTTCATCGCCGTGAGTTTTATGAAAAACCTACCGCCGTACGGAAACGCAAAGCAGCCGCCGCTGTCAAACGCCACATGAAAAAAGTTTCCCGGGAAAGTTCCCGTCGGACCCGACTGTACTAATAATTTTTTATAAAAATTTATTAGTGGTCACTTGCGCCCCGTTCGCGTCCCTACTACTGGGTACATCGAATGGGGCGTTTTCATTATAATGGCTTATCGCTTTTAAGACGAAATACAGGAAAGAATAATGACAACGCTGAAAGCACAAATTACTGATGATATGAAAACGGCGATGAAAGCCAAAGATAAACCCCGCTTATCCACGATTCGCCTATTACAGGCCGCAATCAAGCAACGCGAAGTTGATGAACGTATTGAGTTGGATGACACTCAAATTATCATCGTGCTGGATAAAATGGTCAAACAACGCAAAGATTCCATTGAGCAGTATGAAAAAGCGGGACGCCAGGAACTGGCAGATCAAGAACAGTTTGAAATTGACATCTTAAAAACTTACCTGCCACAGCAACTCAGTGCAGCAGAAATCGAGCAGCTTATTGGCGACGCCATTGCGCAAACCGGTGCCAGCGGTATGCGCGATATGGGCAAGGTAATGGGCTTATTAAAACCTCAGTTGCAAGGGCGCGCAGACATGGGCGCAGTCAGCGGTCTGATTAAACAAAAATTAAGTTAAGCCCCCTGAGTTTGGCGTAGGCTAGATTCAGTGCTAAATGCACTGAAAACTGCTTCTACCTCATGCTTAATGCCTGTGTAAAAGTTTAAAGGAGTCCAAACCTTGACTTGGGCATATTTTTTAGACTGCCAAGTTGGGGCTTGGACGCCTTTAAAAAAATATCTGAATGTCTGGTTATATTCCCAAAAATTTTATTGAGTCTTTGATAGACCGCTGCGATATTATCACAGTTGTAGACAGCTATGTCCCCTTGAAAAAGGCTGGCAAGGATTATCACGCCTGCTGCCCCTTCCATCAGGAAAAAACGCCTTCTTTTACCGTCAGTGCCGACAAGCAGTTTTATCATTGTTTTGGCTGCGGTGCGAACGGTAATATTGTCAGCTTCTTAATGGAATACGAGCATTGCGATTTTGTTGAAGCCATTGAAGAACTTGCTGCTTCACAAGGCTTGAGCGTGCCTTATGAAAAAGGTACGCACACGCAAGCCAGCGCTTCACAAAAAACTGAAGACCTGAAACCTTTATATCAATTATTAGAGCAGGCTAATCGTTTTTACCAAACCCAACTGCGCCAGCATCCACAAGCAGGTGAAGCGATTGATTATCTGAAAAAACGCGAACTGAGTGGGCAGACCGCAGCCCGTTTTGAGCTGGGTTATGCGCCAGATGCCTGGAATGAGCTGTTGACACAGCTTGCAGGTAACAGTGAGCAACAAAAACAGCTTCTGGATGCCGGTTTAATCGTGCAAAATGAGCAGCAACATTATTATGATCGTTTTCGCAACCGCATCATTTTTCCCATTCATGACCAACGTGGACGGGTCATTGCTTTTGGTGGGCGGGTATTAGATGATAGTAAACCTAAATATCTCAATTCTCCAGAAACCCCGGTTTTTCACAAAGGTAAAGAGCTTTACGGCCTGCATCATATCCGCAAACAGCGCAATAAACCGGAACAAATTATTCTGGTTGAAGGTTATATGGATGTGGTGGCCCTGGCGCAACATGATATACACAATGCTGTTGCAACCTTAGGCACGGCAACCAGCACAGAACATTTGCAGCGTTTATACCGGCTCACAGAACAGTTGGTATTTTGTTTTGACGGTGATGAAGCCGGACGTAAGGCCGCCTGGAAAGCCTTGGAGATCCTGTTGCCATTGCTCAGTCAGGGGCGACAGGCAAATTTTATGTTTTTACCCAATGGCGAAGATCCCGATTCACTGGTACGTCAGCAAGGCAAACAAGGGTTTTACCAACAAATTGAACAAGCATTGCCCTTATCTCAATATTTATTCTCACATTTGCAACAACAACTGGATATCAGCACTCTGGATGGCAAGGCACGTTTACTGGAGTTAGCCAAACCTTTAATCCATAAAATGCCAGAAGGTGCTTATCAGGATTTATTATTACAACATTTAGGTGAAATTACCGGAACGCGGCAGACAGCGCAATATCAGCGCACAGCTCCCGTTCAAAAAACAGCTTCAGCAAACAAACCCCATAAAACAACCCGACCATCGCCAATACGTGTCGCCATTGCCTTATTACTACAATCCCCAGAATTTGCCACATCTCTGGAATCTATCGAAATTCTGCGTCAAATTGAACAACCGGGTTTACCTTTATTGGTGGAACTTATTGATTTTATCAATAACAACCCCAATATACGCACGGGCACGCTGGTGGAGCACTGGCGTTATTCTGAACATGAAAAAAGTATTCAAAAGCTGGCGAACTGGGATATAGGTATCCCACAAACGGGTATGCAGGCAGAATTACAGGGTGCAATTTCCCGTCTGATTCAACAAACGAAAGAGCGACAACTGGAAACTTTATTACAAAAATCCCAGTTACAAAAACTGTCGCAGCATGAAAAACAAAGCCTTAATCGTTTATTAAGCGAGCTTCGATAACAAATTATCAAATAATGTCGCAAATTTTTCATGATTTTTCAGCACGGGCAAAAATCATGGTCTACACTAATAGGCGGCTACATACACAGTAAAATAGAAAAACTGTTTATTTTTCATAGGTGTTTGAGGGAAAATGAATCAAGAACAACAGAAATCACAAATTAAGCTTTTGATTACAAAAGGGAAAGAGCAGGGATACCTGACCTACCACGAGGTTAATGACCACCTTCCAGAAGATATAGTCGACTCTGATCAGGTTGAAAACATTATTAACATGATCAATGCAATGGGGATTGCTGTACATGAAACAGCGCCCGATGCCGACACCTTATTAATGGCTGATACGGTTGCCACGGATGAAGAAGCAGCAGAAGAAGCTGCGGCAGCATTGGCTAACGTTGATAGTGAGTTTGGCCGAACCACCGATCCGGTGCGCATGTATATGCGGGAAATGGGCACGGTTGATTTACTCACCCGTAAAGGTGAAATCAAAATTGCCAAGCGTATTGAGGAAGGCTTAAAACAGGCCTTATCTGCGTTGGCAACCCACCCGGATATTATCAGCGTATTTCTTGATCTCTACGACAGAACTTTGACATCAGAGCTGAAATTAACCGATTTGATTAATGGCTTTGTTTCTCCGGAAGATGAAGAAGACAGTGACGAAATTCCTGTACCCAAGGTGGCTGTGGTAAAAGAAGAGGAAAGTACAGGCAATACTGATGAAACAGCCAATACAGACTTAAAAGACGACGAGCAGGAAAATGAAGGCCTGGATCTGAAAGAAATCGAGCTGCGCTTTGGCAATTTACGTGAAGCGCAAAAAAAAGCCATGGATGCCAAAGAAGAACATGGCACAAAATCAGAAGCTTATCAGAACTTACGTCAACAAGCCGCTGATTGTTTCCTGGAATTTAAGCTGGTACCTAAGGTCGTTGAAACCCTGACTGCCAAGCTGCGCATGGCTGTTAATGAAGTGCGCGCTCAGGAAACCCGCATCCGCGATTACTGCGTGCGTTATGGTCGCATGGGTAAACGCGAATTTCTGGACTCGTTTAAAAATAACAGTACCAATCCTGAATGGGTGCCTACATTGCTGAGCAGCGACAAACCCTATGTGGAATCGCTGAAAAAATATGAAAAGCAACTGTTAGCTGCTCAGGCGCGTCTGATTGAACTGGAAAATGGCTGCCGTCTGGGGCTGGAAGAAATCAAAGAAATCAATCGCCGCATGACCATTGGCGAAGCCAAAGCCCGGCGCGCGAAAAAGGAAATGATTGAGGCTAATTTACGCCTGGTGATTTCCATTGCCAAAAAATACACCAATCGTGGCTTACAATTTCTGGATCTGATTCAGGAAGGTAATATTGGCTTAATGAAAGCGGTGGATAAATTTGAATACCGCCGGGGTTATAAATTTTCCACCTATGCCACCTGGTGGATACGTCAGGCAATCACTCGCTCAATTGCCGACCAGGCGCGTACCATCCGTATTCCGGTACACATGATTGAAACCATTAATAAACTCAATCGCGTATCCAGACAGATACTTCAGGAGAAAGGCCGCGAAGCCACCCCTGAAGAACTGGCTGAAAAAATGGAAATGCCGGAAGAAAAAGTACGCAAGGTGTTAAAAATTGCCAAAGAACCCATTTCCATGGAAACCCCCATTGGTGATGATGAAGACTCCCACTTGGGTGATTTCATTGAAGACATTACCATTCAATCCCCTGTGGAGGCGGCGACTTTTGAGGGTCTGCGGCGCGCCACCCAGGAAATGTTGCATGGCTTAACCGAACGTGAAGCCAAGGTATTGCGTATGCGTTTTGGGATTGACATGAGCACCGATCACACGCTGGAAGAAGTTGGCAAACAATTTGATGTGACCCGCGAGCGGATTCGTCAGATAGAAGCGAAAGCGTTGCGCAAATTACGCCATCCCAGTCGCTCTGAGCAATCCCGCAGCTTCCTCGATTAAGCAATGGGCAGATATTTCCTCGTTCCCAAGCGTCAGCCTGGGAACGTCTGCCATCCAAGCGCCAGCTTGTAAAGCCCGTATTCCCAAGATAAATATCGAATTTAACTATGTCTCACCTGTACGCCACCCTGCCCGAAGCCTTAACCAGTGCCGCTAACACCCCCTACGGCATTCGTTACATCCAAAGTCAGCAACAGGAAAGCTACCTGAGCTATCACGACTTAAAACAACGCGCACTCGGTATTCTGGGTACTTTGCAAGCAAAAGGCATTAAACCCGGTAACGAGCTAATCATCCTGCTTCAAGATAATGAGCCCTTTATTGATGCTTTCTGGGCGGGCTTATTGGGCGGTATTCCTTTAGTTTCAGTGGCAACAGGTAACAGCGATGAACATCGCCGCAAAGTGTTTCATATTTTTGAGCAATTGGAACAACCTTTTTTATACACTTCCCGGAAAATTTTTGAACGTTTGGCGGTATTTGCACAAAATCAGGGGTTAGCGCAACAATGGGAACATATTAAAAATCATTGCTTCTTAATTGAAGAACTCCACGAACTCAGCCCTGGCACGCCGCACTCAGTACAAACCGATGATATTGCTTTTATTCAATATTCCTCAGGCTCTACCGGACAACCTAAAGGTGTGACATTAACCCACGCCAACCTGCTGCATAATATTCACGCCATTATTAATACTGCGGCTATCAAACCTGAAGACCACATGATGAGCTGGATGCCACTGACCCATGACATGGGGATTATCGGTTTTCACTTAACGCCGTTAGTTTGCAGTTGCCAGCAATATTTGATACCGACTGAACTCTTTGTGCGGCGGCCCATGTTATGGCTGCTCAAAGCCAGTGAGCACGGCGGCACCTTGTTATCCTCACCTAATTTTGGCTACAAACACACGCTGCAACGTTACAAACCAGAGCAAAGCCAGGCGCTTGATCTTTCCAGTGTACGGCTGATTTTTAATGGCGCGGAGCCTATTTCAGTAGAATTATGCAAAGCATTTATGCAGGCATTCAGCCAACACGGGCTGTCTGCCAACAGCATGTTTCCCGTTTATGGTTTAGCTGAAGCCAGCTTGGCGGTGAGCTTTTCCCAACCTGGAAAACCCTTAAAAAGCCTGTCATTGGAGCGAAATGCTTTGAATTTAGGGTACGCTATTCAAATCAAAGCGGCTCAAGAAAACAATACAACCCAGTTTGTTAATGTGGGTAAAAATATCCAATATTGTGAACTACGGATTGCTGATGAAAATCATCAAGCCTCGCCTGCCGCAACGATTGGTCATATTGAAATTCGTGGCCCTAATGTCACTCAGGGATATTACCGCAACCCAGAGGCAAGCCAGTCCTGCATCAACCAAGACGGCTGGTTGGATACCGGGGATTTGGGTTTTATACATGAGGGGGATTTATATGTCACGGGTCGCGAAAAAGATCTGATTATTATCAATGGTCAGAATTATTACCCGCAAGACATTGAAAACCTGGCAGAAGCCTGTGACGGCATAGAACTGGGAAAAATTGCCGCCTGCGGTATATTCAGCAAAGAAGCTGCCACGGATGTTTTAATTCTTTTTGTGGCATTTAAAGGCAGTAATGAAGATTTCTGGTCTTTGATTCAACCCATTGCTCAAGTGATTGGCTCACAAACCGGGCTGGAAGTAGCCCATATACTGCCCGTGCGTAAACTGCCAAAAACCACCAGTGGTAAAGTGCAGCGTTATCAGTTGACTAAACAATACTTAAATGGCGAATTTGATACGATAATAAGCACTTTACACGACACAAAAAAGCAAACGATCCAAACGATTCAACAGGGTAATCATCTGGAACAGGAAATACTGGAAATTTGTGCTGCTGTAATGAGTGATAAAAGTTTTTCTGCAACTGACAATCTATTTGATATCGGCAGCAGTTCATTAACGCTGGCACAGATTTTTGAACAACTGGATGAGCGTTATCCCGATCAACTTGATATTGCCGATCTTTTCGATCATCCCAGCGTCAGTGAGCTGGCGCAATATATCAAGCATAAGCTGAATTCAGATTGAATTAAGAAAGATTAAACCTGCTTGAAAAGAGGTTTAATGACTTTAAGCTCAAGGATTACTAATCCAGTAAGTAGATAGTTAAATACTTCTAAAGGATTCAGAATCCACAGAAATTATTGCTGCATCATTTCTACAGAAATGATGCGCTATTATATTACTCGCACCCTCTTATTTTTCCTGTATCTATGATAGGAAAAATCTCAGAAAAGTAATAATCTCCACCATCAGGAGCAACTATCACGCCTTTTAGTCCACTTTTACCTTCTAAATATTTTTTAGTTGCTGAAAGAATCGCGCCTGATGATATTCCGTTAAAATACCCTTCAGAGAGATAATCATTAACCCCATTAGTGACATCATCATTAAATGTAACATTAATCACTTCATCAATTAAGTGTTTATAATCTTGATAAAACTTACCAACATTGCGTACCGTGTTATAGTTTTTAATGCCTTCCACTCTATCAAGCGGATTGACTGCAATAATTTTTATAGAAGGATAGCGTTCTTTTAGATATTTCCCAGTGCCAAGGAGCGTTCCTGTCGTACCAAGCCCTGCAATAAAAAAGTCTATTTCTCCAATTTGCTCAATAATATAGGGGGCAGTCAGATTATAATGAGCATCCATATTATCCTCATTATTAAACTGATCGGGAACAAAATACTTATCAGGATCCTTTTTTACCATATTATCTCGCAGATCAATACAGTCATCTGTAACGCCATCAACTTCAATGAGATCAGCGCCATATGATCGCATCAGCTTCTTTTTACAACTTCCTGTTTCTACTGGAACAATAAGGCTAACGGGAAACCCAAAAATTTTACCCATGTAAGAAAGAGCAATGGCTGTGTTGCCGCTTGATGCTTCAAGTATCTTTTTTCCGTTAGATAAATCCCCTCTTTCGAGCGCCTTCTTTAGCATCCAATAAACCGGCTTTACTTTTATACTTCCACACAAATTAAATTTTTCAAGTATGGTATAAACTGTATTTTCTTGAATTTGGCGAATTTGTGCGATTGGAACAGTTTTTAAAAGTTGTTCAATTGATAAGGTATGATTCATAGCGATACTTAGAGTTAGGGATTTGTTAAATCCAATGAGGATATAATCTGACTAGATGGCATTATACCTTATCTAAATCAGTAAGAGAAACGTGCAAGACAAGATCAGCATTCTGCATACCTACTTTAAGTGAGAGCCCAGTATGAAACAGTGTGTAATGATAGTGCTCGGTGTCATTCTCGTATTATGGCTGATTAAAATCAGTGAAATAATTCTTGGCCTTGATCTGGCTGTATATGGCATTTATCCACGAGATATGGATAAGCTGACAGGTGTGATAACGGCCCCGTTGATTCATGGCTCATTTGAGCATCTGTTTGCCAATACGCTACCATTGTTTATCATGGGTAGTGCGCTGATTTATAACTATCCAAAGGCGGTCAAATACGTTATTCCCATTATTTATCTTGGCTCAGGCGTTGGTGTATGGCTGTTTGCGCGTGAGTCATATCATATTGGTGCAAGTGGTGTCGCACACGGTATGATGTTCTTTATTTTTATTGCAGGGATTTTGCGCAATGATAAGCCATCTGCCGCGCTCGCGCTCATTATCTTTTTTCTTTATGGCGGTATGCTTGTGAGCATATTCCCTACCCAGGCGCATATTTCTTTTGAGTCACACTTTTTTGGTGCGGTGGCAGGTACAATCTGTGCCTTTTTATTTCGTGATATGGATCCTAAAAAGGCAGAAAAGAAATATAGCTGGGAGCTTGAAGAAGAAGATTTATTAGAATTTCCGGATGATGATAATGAAGAAAAGAGTAAATTAGTACATGATACAAAGTATTCAGCCTACTGAAGTTTTGTTCCTAATTGACATCCATTTCCACACGATTACGTCCCCGCCTTTTAGCGCGATATAACGCTTTATCAGCACGTTCAAGCAGTGCATCCAGTCCAGCTTTGTTATTTTTTGCTTGTGTGAGTCCGATACTGACGGTGAAGTAAATTTTTTCTCCATTGGCTTCAAAGCTACTGGAAGCAACCGCTTGCCGAATCCGCTCTGCGGCATGTTGTGCAGATATGCTGGCGGTATCAGGCAGCAAAACAGCAAACTCCTCACCACCGATGCGACCGAGGATATCAGGCTCACGCAATGTTGAGCGGACAGTCTTTACAAAATACTTCAGTGCCTCATCGCCGGTCGCATGTCCATAATTATCATTTAAGTGCTTGAAGTGATCAATATCAAGCATGAGCAGGGAAAAAATGCTGTTGCTACGAGCGCTGCGTTTAATCTCATGCTTGGCCAGTTCACTGAAATGGCGACGATTATAGGTGCCGGTTAAGGGATCGGTAGTCGCCAGTGCTGTCAGCGAGTGTTCAAGTTTTTTTTGAACACTGATATCCTGAATAATCCAGATACTGCCTTCATGGACATGTTCGGGATCGATGGCCTGACCAATCATCCGGCACCAGTAGCTGCCATTTGTGCCTCTACGCAGGAGAATATCGGTCTCATAACGCTCACCTTTTGTCAGTAATGTTAAGTAGGCCTCTCCCACGCACTCATAATCTTCATTATTCAAAAAAAAGATCCGGGTACTTTTTCCAAGGAGTGTTGCCTCTGGCATACCACATTGATAAGCCAGCATCGGATTGACCCAGTGCACTTTACGGTGAACGAAATGTGCAATACCAATTTGTGCATTTTGCAGAATCAAGGATTGGGTTTTCATTGCTGCGTGCAACTGCTTGGTGCGCGTGTCTATTTTTCTGTGCAGCACCAGATTCCAGGTCAGGATTGCGATGATTAGCGTAGTGGTTAAAACCAGCAGCAGCACGATGATCTGCTCTTTGCTTAATTTCCATTCTGGTGCCTTAAGGCTGATCCAGCGCCGAAAAATTTCCTGCTTTTTATGCTCAGGGATAGCATCCAAAGACTTCTGAAGAATAGCCGCCAATTCAGGCCAGTCAGAGCGTACTGCAAAACGCAATTGCCATTCAAAGCCCGATTCTCCAGCGACTCGTAAGTTGGTTAAGCCATTTTTTTCAATATAATAAATGGCTGATGCATTAGTCACCACTATGGCATCCGCAGAGCCAAAAGAAACCATACGCAAACCGGTTTCAATATCAGGCACGGGAATCAGCTTGAGAAAAGGGTAATTTTCCTGAATATAGGCCTGTGTGGCATAATTTTGAATAACGACAACCCGCTTGCCTTTAAGATCGGGCATGTTTAATAAGTCTGTAATTTCTTTGCGTACAATAATGACGGCAGGGAGGTGAATATAGGGCTTGGTGAAGCGCATATATTGCTCGCGTGCTTTGGTTTTAGCGGCTGCCCCCCACATATCCACCTTCCGCAGTTTAGCCTGAGCAATAACTTCCGCCCAATTTTGTAGCTGAATAATCTCAAAGTGAATACCTATCTTTTCATCAATATATTTGATGAAATCGGCGGTGATGCCACGGTAGATATTATTTTTATCAAAAAACTCTACCGGAGGATAATTAGGTGCTGGGGCAAAATGAATATGGGGGTGTGCTTTAAGCCAAGCTAATTCTTCTTTGCTAAAATGAGCTGAAGTTGGTGTTATCGCCATTACTGAGCCAGCTTCCAGGCAAAGCAGTAATACCAATATGAAAAAAAAGAATTTTTGGATGATTATAAACAATTTTTAACGCATCATTGCCTGCTTCCAGCGGCTGATTTGTTCTGCTCCAGCCTGCTGCATCAGTTGAGCAAGTAGTGCTTCCCCATTTTCGCTGCCATGTGCGGCAGCCAGTGATAACCATTGAAAAGCCAGTGCTTGGTCTTGGGGGATTTCAGTACCTTCTGCCAGCAATTTGCCTAATATAAACTGGGCGGGGGCAAAATGCTGATTGGCGGATAACTGATACCAGTACAGCATTTTTTCCAGGTTTTTGCTAACACCGTATAAACCGCGTTGATACATGCTGCCAGCGAGATATTGATCTTTTGCCAGCCCCTGCTTTGCAGCTTTGAGATACCATTTCCCAGCCTGTTCATCGTTTTGCTTAAGGCCCAGACCATTTGCGCATAGCCAGCCCATACGCGACTGTGCTTCAGCGTGCTGCTGCTTGGCGGCTTTTTGAAACCATTTTGCAGCCTGCGCATAATCCAGTGGTAACTGCTCGTTTTTTCTGGAATAGAGTAAAGCCAGACGATATTGTGCTTCAGGGTGGCCTTGCTGTGCGGCTTGTTTTAAGGTGGCTATGACTGCTTGATATTTTTTGCCACCTAAATTATCCAGGCTAATCTTGTCTTCGCTTGT
Organism: Candidatus Venteria ishoeyi; assembly: GCF_030378065.1. GTDB lineage: Bacteria > Pseudomonadota > Gammaproteobacteria > Beggiatoales > Beggiatoaceae > Venteria > Venteria ishoeyi. The sequence goes on from NZ_JAUCGJ010000026.1 coordinate 38,752, forward strand.
CATGTTTATTAATTCGCCACAATACTGACCAGCTTACCTGGTACCACAATGATTTTACGCAGGGTTTTGCCTTCGGTAAATTTTTGTACATTCGGCAGCGCCAACGCCATTTCTTCAATCTGGTTTTTATCGGCATTGATTTCAACCTCTAATTTTGCACGCACCTTACCATTGACCTGTACCACAATCATTATAGTATCTTTTACCAAGGCAGACGCATCCACTTCAGGCCAGTTTGTATCTAAAACAAAACCGCTGTGCCCCAGATTCTCCCAGAGCTTTTGGGTGATATGCGGCACGATAGGCGATAACATCTGTACCACCGCTTCCAGACCTTCACGCACAATGGCTTGGCTTTGCGCTTGTTCATCGCTGCGCCCTAAAGTATTAAGCAATTCCATACAGGCGGCAATTGCCGTGTTAAAGGTATAACGCCGTTGCATGTCATCGCTGACTTTGGCAATGGTTTCATGAATTTTACGACGTATATCTTTTTGCTTTTTATCCAGCACGCTGTTATCCAGTGCTGGCACATCACCTTGTTCAATATGAGTATCCACCTGTTTCCACAAGCGTTTCAGAAAACGGAAGCTGCCTTCAACACCGCTATCCGACCACTCCAGGGATTGTTCCGGGGGCGCGGCAAACATCATAAACAAGCGTACGGTATCGGCACCGTATTGTTCGATTAAGTGCTGTGGATCAACCGTGTTGCCTTTGGATTTTGACATTTTTGCGCCATCTTTCAGCACCATACCTTGCGTCAACAGGCGCTTAAAAGGCTCATCGCTGTCCAATAAATTTTCATCACGTAATAATTTATGGAAAAAACGCGCATATAACAGATGTAAAATTGCGTGTTCAATGCCTCCCACATATTGATCCACCGGCAGCCAGTAGTTAGCGCGCTCATCCAGCATGGTGTCTGCATCCGGGCAGGCATAACGGGCGTAATACCAGGAAGATTCCATGAAGGTGTCAAAGGTATCGGTTTCACGTTGCGCACCATCCGCCAGCGCATAAAATGCCGCATCGGTTTTCAGTGGCGAAGTCGTACCTTCCGGCACCACATCTTCCGGCAAGGTGACAGGTAAATCTGTGCTGGGTACTGCCTGGGTGCCGCCATCCGCCTGATGTATCATCGGAATCGGGCAACCCCAGTAACGCTGCCGGGATATACCCCAGTCCCGCAGGCGGTAATGCACTTGTTTTTGGCCTAATTCTGCCGCTTCCAAATGCTCAGCAATGGCATCAAAGGCTTGTTTTGAAGTTAAACCATTAAATTGCCCAGAGTTAATCAGTACGCCTTTTTCAGTGAAAGCAGCATCCATTTCAGGATTGCTTTCACCGCCTTCAGGAATAATCACTTGCTGGATTGGCAAATCATATTTTTGCGCAAATTCAAAATCACGCTGGTCGTGACCAGGTACAGACATCACCGCACCGGAACCATAACTCATTAAGACAAAATTCGCGGCCCATAGCGGCACACTTTGCCCACTAATCGGATGTATTGCCCGCAAGCCGGTGTCCATGCCTTTTTTCTCCATGGTTTCCATATCCGCTTCGGCGGTGCCAGTTTTTTGGCATTCATGGATAAAGTCCTGGAGTGCGGGATTGGTTTCAGCCAGCGCCTTAACCAGCGGATGCTCGGCAGCAATTGCCACATAAGTGACGCCCATCAAGGTATCGGGGCGAGTGGTAAACACTTTCAGTGGCGTATCATTGACTGAAAACTGAATTTCCACGCCTTCAGAGCGGCCTATCCAGTTTTTCTGCATGATTTTAACCGCATCAGGCCAGTCTTCCAGTTGTTCCAAACCTTGCAACAACTCTTCGGCATAATCCGTAATGCGAATAAACCATTGCGGAATTTCACGGCGTTCCACTAAAGCCCCGGAGCGCCAACCGCGTCCATCTATGACCTGTTCATTCGCCAGTACAGTTTGATCCACAGGATCCCAGTTGACCATTGCGGTTTTTTTATAAACCAGACCTTTTTCGTACAAACGGGTAAAAAACCATTGTTCCCAGCGGTAATATTCCGGTTTGCAGGTCGCCAGCTCGCGTGACCAATCATAAGCAAAACCCAGACGTTGCAGTTGTCCGCGCATGTAATCAATGTTTTCATACGTCCACTTGGCGGGGGGTACCTGGTTTTTAATCGCAGCATTTTCCGCAGGCAGACCAAACGCATCCCAGCCCATCGGTTGTAATACGTTTTTACCCTGCATACGATGATAGCGGCTGATGACATCGCCAATTGTATAATTACGCACATGCCCCATGTGTAGTTGCCCACTGGGATAAGGAAACATTGACAAGCAATAGAATTTTTCCTTATCCGGGTCTTCTTTAACCTGGAAAGCACGATTTGCCTCCCATTGTTGCTGTACCTGGGTTTCAATGGTTTCGGGATTGTACTGGTTCATAGGGATTATTTGAGGTTAAGTGGAAGTTAATGAGAAATAAGGGCATTGTATAACGTGTTGCTACACAGTTTCTGAACTCAGTTTTAGCATAGAAAGAAAGCTAAGGAATTCCCCCATACTTTTAAGGCTGTTTTTTTCTGATAGAACTCTAGACTTAAGTTCATTGAGATAATAAATTTCTGTAACTTCTTTTGGATTTGATTTGCTATATCTTATATTCTTTTCAGCAAGCATTGTTTTTAAATATTGATAGTGGTAATCAGCAATTGAACCATTATATTCAGATGGTTTAGACATTTTCTCCGGATCTGATTGTGAGATATTGTAATATTTTGTAAATATCCTGGCATTTTCAGAAGATTCAGGGTTTCTTGTATATATGCGACGATTTCCAAGGAACCAGGTTTCCATACATACAACTTGTGGGATAACTATAAATTTGCAATCTTTAAATGTTAAGTTGTTATTTTCTACAAACTGATTAACTTCTTCAATCTTTTTTTCAGCATGATGATCGTCTGTATCAATGATTATAACAAAATAATTGTATTTTCCAGACTCTTGAATATCACTAACTGAGTCAACTAAATGATTATCAAGGATGCTTGGAAAACCACCACCACTAATTAAATAATAGTTATTATTGACCGCATCGGATGGAGATGACACTCTTTTAAGGGTTGGTGCCAGGTGTGAAAGCCATTTTGGATAGACTTTCCGCTCTGTTTTTCCTTCCACTAGAAAATATATATTCATGAGTCTACACCCTCAGAATAAATATCTAAATTAATCAACTGTGTGAATGCCTTATGCTTTGACTTTTCAAAGTTAAAATCACTGCTATCATGCGATATAACTAAGCCAGCTTTTCTTGAAATAACCTTCCAATAAGAAGGGCTTATATTATTTATAATATATGGGTGATGACTTGTTATAATAAACTGAAGGTCTCTTTCAGCAGTCACGATGCTATTGGTAAGTTCATCAATACAGTTTATTCCCAAGCTATTTTCAAATTCATCAATTAGTATTAAGCTAGAGTTAGAACATAAGTATAGTTCGGCTATATGTATTAGTGCTCGGTACATTCCAGATGATAGTTTTGTTTCATCAACCCAGTTCTTAATACCCTTTTCCTTAATTTGAATAAATGGCATATCTCTCATAAATAACGGGATTCGAGTTCCAGAATTAGTCAATGGCTCCACTTTAACTTCTGTAACATAAGGGAATATATCAATAAAAGCATTGGCAATATTACTAAAAGCATCCTTCTGATTTTTATAGGATAAATATAATTTTGATTCAATTTCTTCATTGGAATTACGAATAGACTCTATTGACTTATATTTCTCTAATTTTTCATCTATTTTATCATCAAAAGAAAATCGCCTTAACGAGGATGTACTTCCAGTATTGTCATTAAATATTACGTTATCAAACTCTATATATATTTCCTTGATCTCTTCCTCTTCCCTTAAAAGTGAAACAATACTTTCATTCTGAGATAGTTTTACAGTTTTTGTACCATTAAAAAGAATGCCATCTATAGTCCTGTCTATAATTAATGTATTATTTAAAAAAATTTTCTCAACTTCGATGTTAGGTTTTTCTTTATCCTCATCCTCATCATCTGAATAAAAAATACTTCCAGCAGAAAAACCTTTATTTTCAAACTCACCTTCCCATTTATATCTATTACCATAAGTGCTTGTAAACTCTACAAACCACTTAACACCATTAAGTGCTGCGCCTCGAGCTATTTTTTTTAAATCAAGTATTGACTTTAATATCCGGGTTTTACCTACACCAGAAGCACCAACAAGCAATGTTAATTGATCGAAAGAAATAGGATTAAGCTCCCAGCTTGTTGTTTTATTTGTATAAGCAAGTTTTTTTATACGCATATCCTATCTCAAAATAGTTGATATATTAGAGCATTTAACTTGGTGCATAACATGATAATATAACAAAAAAAGGCGGAATACGCTGTGTTATTCCACCTTTTCATTTGCTGTAGAGACATAGCACTGCTACGTCTCTACGTCGTTATGATAAATTCAGGGCTTATTTTTTCATCGCAACCTGTACATTGCTACTTTTAAGCTGTGCTAACAGCGTATTAGCATGTTTTTTGAAATCAGCCAGTTGTGTTGCTTTAATCGCGCCTGACTGCGGAAATTTTGTACTGTAAGCATTTTTGGCAGCACCATCAACATGTAACTCATAATGCAAATGGGAACTGCTTGCCAAACCGCTATGACCCACATAACCAATAATTTGCCCCTGCTTGACCCGTTGTCCGGCTTTTAGACCTTTGCCATAACGCGACATATGGGCATACAGTGTGCTGTATTTATTACCATGCTCAAGTACGATGGTACGACCATAACCACCTTTCCAGCTTTTTGACTCAACCTTGCCATCGGCAACGGCGTAAATCGGTGTACCACTTTTTGCGCCATAATCCGTGCCTTTGTGAGGACGGATGATTTTTAAGATAGGATGGCGACGCTTTAGATTAAAATGTGAAGTGATGCGTGGATTTTTAACAGGGTGGCGATGAAATGCCGGTTTTAGGCTGATGCCTTGGGGTGAATAATACGCGCTATGTCCGCGTGCATCGGTATAACGCACGGCAGTCCAGGCTTTCCCTTGATGATAGATTTCAGCAGCCAGAATATTGCCATCTTTTACTGCTTGCCCGTTGCTTTGGTATTGTTCATAAACAACCTTAAAGCGATCACCGGATTTCAGTGCGTGTTCAATATCCAATGTCCAGCCAAAAATATTGACCAGCTTTTGATGCAGAGGGTCAGGCAGCCCTGCTTTTTTAGTGCTTTTGTTAAAACTGGATTTTTTTAGCGTACCTTGAACCTGCTTGATTTTTTTCTTTAAGGTTAGCGGATCGCCTTGTCCACGTAAAAGAGCCGTAAACGGCCCCTTCTTACCTTCAGAAATAATATGCAGCTCACGTTTCGATTTGAATAAAGTCAGACACATGGCCTGAATATGACCGTCTTTATCTGCCTGTACGCGAAGTTCCTGTCCCGGTTGCAAAGCACGTAATAAACGTTTGGCTTTACCCAGTTTCAGAATATTAATCAAATCACCCTGATTCAAGTTATTGCGTTTGAATAATGTTGAGACATTATCACCGGATTTAACCGTCATGAGACGCCATTTGGCTTTGCTTGTCGTTGTGGTGCTTACACTAGGCGACTTAGTTTCAGCACTGGTTTTAATGGTCTTTTGCGGTTTATTACTTGTCTCGTTTGCGGTATGGGTAATGCTGTTTTGGGTACTTGGCGTTTTTGCAATTTTTTTATCCTGGCTAATCTCAAAAAAATTGCCCACGCTTAACTCAGAAGCATGACTTTCCCCATCAGGATAATTTTCAATATTACCCCAACCGGCAATATCCGGCCTTAAAACTGAAATTGCCTGACTGGATAAATAATCAGATTCAATACCGGGCGCTGTGATCTTTAAACTAGTCGTGTGTATTTCCGTATCAAAGTTTAATTGCGCCATCCAGGTTTGTGGGATTTCAGGTGGATGGTTAACGGGAGCGTAGGCAATGGAATAATCCAGTGGCAGGGAAGCGGTTAAACCTAAAGCGACAAAGCTGGCATGAACCAGTTTGCGCCGATAAGGGGGTATGCTGGAAAGTTGTCCTATTTTCCAGCGCATATCAGGCGCGCAATTGCGACGCATCACTGCTTGTTTTTTTTCACCGCTACCAAACCAACGAAACATACCGGAAAGTAAGCGCCGGGTTTTGGATGTTTGCAGCCTGTATTGTACAGAAGACCGTGGCATCACAGCTTTCATGTTTTTAACAGGTTTGTATTGATAGCGTTTGATTGAATGTTGACTCATAATGCGCGTAGCCTTGCTTTCAGTCATTTCAATACAGTCATCAGACGCCGTGACTGCACCGATTGTTACATTACGTTACAAATTAAAGTTATTATAGTGTAATTGATTTTTGCTGCTTTTACGAATCAAATACCATGAATTTTGGCGTTTGAGTACTTTAATTAAGTTGAAAAAAGCAAAGCATACAATTACTTAAGTAATAAACCTTAAGCTATTTTTAAAATCTATCTTACCAGAAGCTAGTTTTATGCGTCCAGGTTTAATACCGATAAGGCATTACTTTCAATAAAATCACGCCGTGGCTCGACTTGATCCCCCATCAAGGTGGTGAATATTTCATCTGCGGCAATCGCATCTTCAACCGTAACTTGTAACATAAGCCGGGTTTCCGGGTCCATGGTGGTTTCCCATAACTGCTCCGGGTTCATTTCCCCCAGCCCTTTATAACGCTGAATACTTAAGCCGCGCCGAGCTTCACTCATCAGCCATGCCATCACCTGTGAAAAATGCTGAACCGGGTGTTTTTTGTCTTTGCGCTGCACATAAGCACCCGCTTCCAGTAAATCACGGGTTTTATCACCAAATTCTACCAGCTTCTGATATTCACTGGCGCTAAAAAAATCTTTACCCAGGAAGCAGCTATGTCCCACGCCATGCGTGACCAGGGTGATTTCCAAGGCTTGTTTTTCCGTCTCAAAATGCGCACTGGCATTTAAGGTTTTGCCATCCGGGTTTTGTTTGATGGTTTTGATTAAATCGTTGGCAAGCGCCTGTGCTGTCGCACTGTCAGATAAACTTTCAGCAGAAAAAACTGGCAGTTCAATAAATGCTTTCAAAATGGGTTCAGGAATGGTGCGCGACATGCGAGCGATCATGCTCATGGTTTGCAGATGTTCCCGGCACAGTAATTCCAGCGCCTCTCCAGACATTGCCGGGGCTGCCGTGTTGACATGAACCTGGGTATTATTCAGCGCCAGTTCCAGCAAATGATTGTTTAATTCCGCATCATCTTTAATATAGCGCTCTTGTTTACCTTTTTTAACTTTATACAGCGGTGGTTGTGCAATATATAAATAACCATGCTCAACAATCTCTTTTAACTGGCGGTAAAAAAAGGTTAATAGCAGGGTGCGGATATGACTGCCATCCACATCGGCATCAGTCATGATAATGATGCGGTGATAACGCAGTTTTTCGAGATTGTAATCATCCTTGCCGATACCACAGCCTAACGCGGTAATCAGGGTGCCAACTTCTGCAGATGCCAGCATTTTGTCAAAACGGGCTTTTTCCACATTCAGAATTTTACCTTTTAAGGGCAAAATGGCCTGAAATTTTCGCGCCCGTCCTTGCTTGGCAGAGCCACCTGCCGAGTCCCCTTCCACGATAAACAATTCGGATAAGGCCGGGTCTTTTTCCTGGCAATCGGCGAGTTTGCCGGGTAAATCAGCAATATCCAGTGCAGTTTTACGCCGCGTCATTTCCCGCGCTTTACGCGCTGCTTCCCGGGCGCGACTGGCTTCCAAAATTTTGGCAGCAATCAGTTTCGCCTCGCCGGGGTTTTCCATTAAAAATTCTTGCAGCTTTTCTGCAACCACAGACTCCACAATGCTTTTGACTTCACTGGAAACCAGCTTATCTTTAGTTTGTGAAGAAAATTTTGGATCGGGTACTTTGACCGATAACACCGCGATCAAACCTTCGCGCACATCATCGCCACTGGGCGCGGATTTAAGTTTTTTTGAATAACCACTCTCTTCCAGATAATTATTCAGGGTACGGGTTAAGCCTCCGCGCAGCCCTGCCAGATGGGTGCCACCATCACGCTGAGGAATGTTATTGGTAAAACAGAATACGTTTTCCTGGTAAGAATCCGTCCACTGCAATGCCACTTCCACCATATTGTCATTTTTTTCCGTGTTGCAGTAGAACACTTTTTCATGCAGGGGCGTTTTTTTGCGGCTTAAATGCTCGACAAAGGAGCGAATGCCACCTTCATATTGAAAAATATCCTTACGCTCGCTACCTTCTTCTGATAAACCGATTTTGATACCGGAATTAAGAAATGAAAGCTCGCGCAGGCGTTTTGCCAGAATATCGTAATGAAATTCAATATGGGTAAAGGTTCCTGCGCTGGGATGAAAGCGGATACGGGTACCGGTTTCTTCCGTTTCCCCTGTCGCTGCTAACGGTGCTTCCGGCTCACCATTCACATAAGTTTGCTGGTGTACCTGACCACTGCGAAAAATGGTTAATTCCAATTTTTCCGATAAGGCATTAACCACCGACACCCCGACCCCATGCAGGCCACCGGAAACCTTATAAGAATTATCATCAAACTTTCCGCCTGCGTGTAATACTGTCAGAATCACTTCAGCGGCAGAACGGCCTTCTTCCTCGTGAATATCCACGGGAATACCACGCCCATCATCTTGTACCGAGACCGATTGATCGGCATGGATAATCACGCTGATTTCCGAGCAATGACCTGCCAAGGCTTCATCAATGGCATTATCCACCACTTCAAACACCATATGGTGCAAACCGCTGCCATCATCGGTATCCCCAATATACATACCAGGGCGTTTGCGCACGGCATCTAAGCCTTTCAGCACTTTAATACTATTGGAATCGTAATTTTGCTCGGTATTATCGGTCATAAATTGCTCTGGTCAGTTTGACATTAAGCGGACTATTATATACCCAGGAGCCTGTCAAGGACAGATAATCTCTATGTATTGAATAAAAAGAGGTTTTAATCGCTAAGGCAGACTGTAACAGGACATGCTAATATTTTTTAATCACATCAGGAAGCAACGAATAACACCCCGCCGCAGGGGTGTTATCCGTAAACTATTTAGAACTTATATTACTGAATCTAATCAAGGTGAAAATCATGACAGAAATGTCCCGCTCACAACTACTTGACGTGCTCAACAAGCAACTCCCTGCACAGTTTGAAGAATTACTCTTTCACTTCGCCATGCCGCCCGGACTGGTACGCCGTAATGCCACCCAAACCGAACAAGCCATCGACCTGATACGTTATGCCGAAAGTGGTAACCGGCTGGGGGAATTATCGGCTATGCTGCAATCATCTGCATCAAGCACTGTACCGGCAAATTCCAGCAGGGCAACATTCAATCAGGCTGGACAGCAGGTGGGGCAGCAATTTAATGTCGCGGGTGATGTACATATTCAGGGGGATGTGGTTGGGGGAGATAAGGTGGTGCAGAATGTGACGGGTAATGACAATGTATTTCACTGCAAACCAATCCACACTGTAAAATCATAATATAGCCTGGACAGCATTAAAAATTAAGCCCAAATTAATTTTTAGACTTGCTCAAAATAGCTGGCATTGGTAGAGTAACGCGGTTATCGATTTGAATTTTTTTTATATATAAAAAACTGGCTAAATTTCATGTTAAAACGCTTACGTGGCTTATTTTCTAATGACTTGTCCATTGATTTGGGTACGGCAAATACACTGGTTTATGCACGCGGCAAGGGCATCGTGCTGGATGAGCCTTCGGTAGTGGCGATTCGCCAGGGACGGGAGTCTGGCAGCTCCAAGATGATTGCAGCAGTGGGGATTGATGCCAAATTGATGCTGGGTAGAACACCGGGGCATATTACCGCAATCCGACCAATGAAAGATGGCGTGATTGCAGATTTTACCGTCACTGAAAAAATGTTGCAGTATTTTATCCATAAGGTTCATGCCAGCCGTTATTTTAAGCCCAGCCCCAGAGTGCTGGTGTCGGTGCCTTGCGGTTCCACCCAGGTGGAGCGTCGCGCGATTCGGGAATCGGCTGCGGGCGCGGGTGCGCGTGAAGTGCATTTGATTGAAGAGCCGATGGCAGCGGCGATTGGTGCGGGTATGCCGGTCAGTGAGGCCTGTGGTTCCATGGTATTGGATATTGGCGGTGGCACCACAGAAGTGGGTGTTTTATCACTTAATGGTATCGTTTATTCCGAATCCGTGCGTATTGGTGGCGACCGTTTTGATGAGGCTATTATTTCTTATGTGCGCCGTCATTATGGCACCTTGATTGGGGAGGCCACCGCTGAGCGCATCAAAATGGAAATCGGCAGTGCTTATCCCGGCAAGGATGTACGAGAAATCAGCGTGCGCGGGCGTAATATTACTGAAGGTATTCCCCGCAGCTTTAAGCTTAACAGTAATGAAATTCTGGAAGCCATTCAAGAACCTTTGGCAGGTATTGTTGCTGCAGTGCGGGTTGCGCTGGAGCGCACACCACCAGAACTGGGTTCTGATATTGCCGAGCGCGGCATGGTATTGACCGGTGGCGGTGCCTTGTTAACCGATATCGACAAACTCCTGATGGAAGAAACCGGTTTGCCCGTAGTGATTGCCGATGAGCCATTGACCTGCGTTGCACGCGGTGGTGGTCGGGCGCTGGAAATGATCGAAGTGCATGGCGCGGATATTTTCCGCGCAGAGTGATTGACTAAGCCATACCAAGTCGGTGAGCATAATTATTCTGACAAAAATTTGTGCAGGATAATTACCTACTTAGTATTGGGAGAGGGTTTATCTTCCGGGATTAATTTGGATAATTTGTTATCAAACCGCTGTTTATTAAAGGGGCCTCCCCATTTATTCGACTGATGTTACTGGGTTTTATATCCATTGTGCTGATGACGGTCGATCATCAGTTTAACTATCTGGATAATCTGCGCAGTATGCTGTCTTTGGGTTTGTCACCGTTGCAACATCTAGTGAATCTCCCCATCCGTTCCGCGCGTGATGTCACAGAAAATTTATCCATGCGCCGCACCTTATTAATGGAAAACCAGCAACTACGTGATGAAAATCTGGTTTTAAAAGTGCGTTTGCAACGCTTTGAAGATTTGCAGCAAGAAAACCAGCGTTTACGTTTATTACTTGATTCTGTAGGTGAAACTGAAAATCAGGTAACAATTGCTCAAGTGATGTCGGTTGATCTCGATCCCTTTTCCCGCAAAATGCGTTTAAATAAAGGCAGCCAGCATCATATCAAAGCCGGTATTCCGGTGTTTGATACCCAGGGAGTGATGGGGCAGGTGGTGCAGGCTGATTTATTTTCCAGCGTGGTGATTTTGATTACCGATCCAGAACACGCAATTCCCGTACAGATGGTACGCACCGGCCTGCACACCATTGCCGTTGGCACGGGTAGCAGCACCTTATCCTTACGTTATCTGCCTAATACCGCAGATATTCGCCCCGGCGATCAATTAATTACTTCCGGCATGGGCGGGCGTTTTCCCGATGGTTATCCTGTCGGCGTGGTAACGGATGTGCAGCGTAATGTCGGCGAGCCGTATACCGAAGCAAAAGCGCGTCCGGCGGCACTGCTGGATCGGAATCGTGATGTATTATTAATCTGGCCTGAACATGCTACTGCCGCACCTGATGCAGTTGGCGCACTTGGCACAAGTCATAAAAATACAGATAGCAGCACTCCAGAGGAAGCATCGCCATGAGCCTGGAGAGACATCAGGGCGGTTGGGTGATCGTGTTCAGTTTTATTCTGGCGTTGCTGTTAGCGATTATTCCCCTGCCTGATTGGATTATCCTGTGGCGGCCCGAATGGGTGGCAATGACGGTAATCTATTGGTGTATTGCGCTGCCAGAGCGCGCTGGCGTATTTACTGGCTGGCTTGCTGGTATCGCGATGGATATTCTGTATAGTACCTTATTAGGGCATTATGCACTGAGTTATGCGCTACTGGCTTATATCAGTCTTAAAATTCATCGTCGCCTGCGGGTTTTTCCGCTGCCACAACAGGTTTTTATTATTTTTCTACTGATTGCATTTATCCAGTTACCGGGCTTATGGGTGCGTGGCATCCAAGGCCACCCAAGCACATTGTTTGAGTTGCTTTATCCAGCAGTGACCAGCATGTTGTTATGGCCCTGGGCATTTATTTCTTTGCGCATGTTACGCCAGCATTTTCATGTGCGATAAAACCGTATGATATCCAATCCTGATGTCTGAGCAGTCTCCCCTCAAATCTCAAAAATCTCACTATTCCAGCAGTATGCTGCTGAAAAATGCGATAGCTGAAAGCCGTTTATTCAATGACCGCGTGCTCATCGCCTGGGGGCTTGTGATCTGTATGATCGTGTTGATACTGATTGGGCGTATGTTTCACCTGCAAGTGCTCAGTTATGATCATTTCACCACCTTATCTGAAAGAAACCGCCTGAAAATTTTACCGATTCCACCCACCCGGGGTCTGATTTATGACCGCAATGGTATTGTGCTGGCAAAAAACCTGCCCTCTTATACGCTGGAAATTATCCCGGAAAAAGTCACCGATCTGGATGCTTTGCTGCTGGAACTGCAACAACAAATCAGTATTAGCGAATCAGACTTAAAACGCTTCCATCGCTCACGTAAACGCACCCGCCGTTTTAAGCGCATCCCGCTACGTTTTCGCCTGACCCAACGCGAGGTTGCGCGTTTATCAGTGCGTATCCATGAATTTCCCGGCGTGGAAATCAATGCCACCTTAAGCCGTTATTATCCACTGGGGGAAATTGGTGGTCATGCTTTGGGTTATGTCGGTCGCATTAATGAGCAGGAACTAAAACGGCTGGATGTTTCCGACTACAGTGCCACGCAATACATCGGAAAAACTGGCATTGAGCGTTATTATGAAGATGAATTGCATGGCACGGTAGGTTTCCAGCAGGTTGAAACCAATGTCAGAGGCCGTATTCTGCGGGTGATGGAACGCCAAAACCCGGTTCCCGGCAAAAATCTTTACCTGAACATGGATATTAATCTGCAACGTTTTGCAGAACGTTTGCTTGCTGGTGAGCGCGGCGCGCTGGTTGCTATTGAACCTGCCACCGGTGGTGTTTTGGCGCTGGTCAGCACGCCGGGTTATGACCCGAACTTATTTGTTAATGGACTGGACCATAAAACCTATCAGCAACTGCGCTTGTCACTGGACAGACCCCTGTTCAACCGCGCCATACGCGGACAATACCCTCCGGGTTCCACGATTAAACCCATCGTTGGTCTGGCCGGGCTGGAATACGGCGTACGTCAGGCAGGCACACGCACCTGGTGTCCGGGCTGGTATAAACTGCCCAAGCAAAGCCATAAATACCGGGACTGGAAACGCAGTGGACACGGACATGTCAGCTTTCACCAATCTGTGGAACAATCCTGCGATGTCTATTTTTATGATTTAGCCCATGATCTAGGCATTAACCGCCTATCGACTTTTCTGCAACAATTTGGCTTAGGCCACCCTACTGAAATTGATATCAGCGGAGAACTCGGTGGTTTGATACCAACCCGGGAATGGAAAGAGCGTCGTTATGGCACGGCCTGGTATCCAGGGGAAACCCTAATTGCCGGTATTGGACAGGGTTTTGTGCTGGCAACGCCGGTACAACTTGCCGTTTCTACCGCAACGCTGGCGATGCGCGGCAAGGCGCGTCAACCGCGCCTGGTGTTTATGACCGAAGATGCCGAGCAAAAACAAATGCAGCCCACTACCACCAAAACCTTAAAAGAAATTCAATTGAAAAATCCCGAATACTGGGACGATGCGATTGGCGGCATGGAAGCGGTGGTGCATGGCATCCGTGGCACAGCGCGCCGTCAGGGTAAGGATTTAAGTTATCACATGGCAGGAAAAACTGGCACTGCGCAAGTGGTTAAAATTGCGCAGGATGCCCGTTATGATGCCGATAAACTGGATAAAAAATATCACGATCACGCATTATTTGTCGCCTTTGCACCGATTGAAAAGCCGGAAATTGCGATTGCCGTGCTGGTGGAAAATGGTGGCAGCGGCAGTCGCACTGCCGCACCGATTGCGCGGCAGGTGATTGATTATTATCTGGAAGAAGTGAGCCGGAATTATTAACCTGGATATTTATGAAATATCCAGGTTAAATCCGGGTTATATGCTGTTCAAGTTAGTGTGATGTATTTTCAGGTTTCGGATAGAGCATCACAAAAAATGCCGGTATCAACAAAATAGAAAACAAGGTCACAGCAAACAGTCCGAATGCCAGACTGGTGACGATAGGGATGAGCAACATGGCCTGAGTACTGGTTTCCAGCAACATCGGCAACAAGCCTGCAATGGTTGTCAGTGAGGTTAAAATGATGGCACGGAAACGATCTTGTGCTGCCAGTTGTGCTGCTTGCAGTATACTCATGCCTGCTGCAAGCCGTTCTTTAATAAACGCCACCAGCAGGATATTGTCGTTAACCACGATGCCTGCCAAGGTTGCAAACCCTACCAGGCTTGGCATACTCAGGTTAATACCTAAAACCAGATGACCCCAGATCACACCGACAAACCCCATGGGAATCGCCAGCATCACGGCAATTGGCTGAATATAACTGCGAAATTGCAAAGACAAAATGACAAACACGCCAAATAGACCAACCAGCAGATTAATGATTAAAGAACCACCAGTTTTTTGGGTTTCGCTGCCCTGACCCCGGAAAAAGATTTTAACATCTGGATAACGCGCTTTCAGATCCGGCAAAAACTGCTTTTTGGTCTTACTCATCAGTTCCCGCGCATTGGCGACATGAGGATCGATGGTTCCCCGCATGGTGATGGTGCGTTGCCCGTTGACCCGATGAATGCGCGAATAATCCCGCGTTTGTTCCAATTCCGCAACGCTTGATAAGGGAATAAGATCACCGTGTTTGCTGCGCACATAAAGAAATTGTATATCATTGAATTCATCGCGATCAGCCGCTGCAAGCCTGACTGCCACTTTAATGGATTCCTGCCCGATCTGGATTTCCAGTCCCGTGCTGCCGTTTAGTGCAGCGCGTAGCTCAGCAGCAATCGTGTTGGCGCTGATGCCCAGAGTGCTGGCACCTTCTTTGAGCTTAACCCGGATTTCCGGTTTGCCGGGACGCAGGTCATCGGACACTTCCAATACCCCCTGAAAACTGCTGAACCAGGCTTGTAATTCCAACGAAGCTTGTTTAACCCGCTGTAAATTTTTGCCTTGCAGTTGCAGATCAATAGCTTTACCGGCAATGCCGCGTTCCTTGTCGGTAAATTTCAGGCTTAAGGCATCGGGTATATCGCCTGTCAATGTCCGCCAGCGTTTAAGCATTTCCACTACCGAGCCAACCCGTTGCTCGGCGCGAAGCAAGTCGGCGCTAACCGTGGCAATATGCGTACCGCTTTCATAAGCATCAATATTTTTGTTGTAATGCACGGTAACGTTACGCACCAGCGACCTTTGTTGTTGCTGGCGAGGAGAAAATTCTTCATCCAGTTGTTTCAGTCCGCTCAGTACCTGCGCAACGGCCTGCTCAGTATGCTGCAACGGCGCACTTTGTGGTAATAAAATTCGTGCTTCAATGACATCACTTTCCAGGTCGGGAAAAGCATTGAATTTCAGCATTCCTCCCGGTAGCGCGGCAAGCGATGCGATCAGAATGAACAGTAGCACCCCCAGCGTAATCGGCGCATGGTGTGTGGCAAGTTTTACCAGTGGCATAAACAAGCTGTCGCGTACACTGTCAAACTGCTTATCAAACCAGCAGTGAAAACCTGAGCGCCTATTGTTTTCCATATGTGATAATGAATGATATAAATGCGCAGGTAGAATTAAAAAGGCTTCAATCAGGCTCACTGCCAGCGTAATCACCAGAATAATGGGCATATATTTGAGTACTGCGCCCATTTTTCCCGTCATGAATGCCAGTGGGGTAAGTATCATAATTGTGGTGAGAAATGACGAAAAAACACCGGGAAGTACTTGCTTCACGCCGTCAATCGTGGCTTCCAGCGCGGCTTTGCCCTTGCGTATCTGTGCTGCGATATTTTCCGCAATCACAATGGCGTCATCCATCAAAATGCCAATCGCCACCAGCAGTGCAATCATAGTGATCATATTGATGGAATAACCCAGGAAGCTCATCACATATACGGCCCCAAGAAAGGCAATCGGCAGCCCCATTGCCACCCAGAATGCATAACGCAGGCTGAAAAATGCCCACATGGTCAACATCACTAACACCAGTCCCATGCCGCCATTGCTGACAATCAGGCGCAGGCGTTCACGGATATTGGAGGTGACATCCTGACTAATGTCCAGGCGTACACCGTGTGGGGCACGGCTACGCTCGCGTTGCAGGTTTTGTTGCACGGCATCCATGATCCGCAAGGCATCCTGGGATTCAGTTTTAATGATTTCCAACACTGCGGCACGTTGCTGGTTAAAAATAATTTTTTCTTCAGCACGCTCAAATTGTTGCTTTATCTGCGCAATATCACCTAAGCGTACCTCGCCACCTGTCTTATCGGCAAGCATGATTAAGTCGGCAAACTCCTGCGCTGCGCGGCGTTCATCGGTATAACGTACAATTAAATTTGCACCCTTGGTTTCCAATGTTCCTGAGGGCAAATTCAGGCTTTGTGCCCGAATCGCGTTGCTAATATCAGCAAGGCTCAAACCATAACGATGCAGTTTTTCCTTACTGACCTGAACTGCGATTTCCTGCGCGGAAAAACCTTTGAGATTGACTTGCGCGATACGTGGGTCGCGTTTAATGCGCTCTTTCACGCCATCGGCATAGATTTTCAAATCCGCTGCACTCATGTTGCCGGTAATAGCAATTCTGGCAACCACTGCGGTACGCTCCAAAATGACAATGGAGGGTGTTTCAAGCTCGCTGGGGAAACTGGAAATCGCTTCCACGGCAGATTTTACATCGTTGTAAAACTCGGATAAATTCGCATCTTCGCGCATTTCAGCCGTGACAATAGCGATATTTTCTCTGGCATCACAGCGCATTTCAATCAAATCCGTTAATGCCTCCAACGCCTCTTCTAGCAGACGGCATACACCATTTTCCACATCCACAGGTGTTGCGCCGGGATAAACCACGCGCACTTCAACCATGGTGGCAGGAATAACGGGAAAGGTATCACGTTGCAGCTTGGGTAAGCCCAGCAAGCCCAGAATAATAAACACCAGCATCAACAGGTTCGCCGCCGTCGGGTGTGCAGTAAAATAACGAATCACGGGTTTTTCTCCCGGCTTTCAGTCATTGCCATTGATTTTGGCGCAACAGTTTGCATCAGTGCCTTTTTAGTTTTTTTATCCACTATCGGAGCCAGTAACATACCATCCAGGGCAGGAATCAGATCGGATACCACAATGGACTCGCCAGCAGTCAAACCTTTTGCTATCGCCACAAACCCTTTTTGCTGATATAACACCTGAACCTTGCGTTTTTCCAGACGATTACTGTCATTGATCACATAAACCTCGCCTTCATGCAGCGCGGTTGCGGGAATCACCAGTTGCTCTTGCTGCCCTACGCCTTGTAATTCAAGTTCAACAAACATATTGCGAATCAGTGGTGGGCGCTTACCAGAACGCGCGTCAGCATAAGGTTTCTCCACTGTGGCAACAATACCCAGTGTTTGGGTATTGGTTTGAATGGAACCTGAAACCCGCTCGATTTTTGCAGGCCAGATAATACGATGATTGGGGGTATTAAGTTTAATCAGCGCCTGTAAACCCACAACACCCGGCACCCAGCTATCCGTCATCGGCCTGCCCTGTATTTGTTGCCGCACCAGGGGGCGCAGCTTGCCAACCGGAAACTGCGCAATCACTTCAGCTTTGTTTATGCCATCGGCAGTGATTAATTTCTGTCCACGATTGACGTATTCCATTGGATTAATCAATACCTGGGTCACACGTAAATCCAGCGGCGCAGTAATGCTACAGCGTTCGATATTCAATTTTGCCTGTTGCCGCTGCACCTTTAATACTTCACGCTCAGCAATATTGATTAACAAGCTGCTTTCCAGGTTTTGCAACGCATTTTTGGCATTCAGCACTGCCCGCTCCGCGCTGTCTTTTGCTGATTTTGATATTGCCCCTTTCTTTACTAAAGCACGTTGCCGTGCATATTCATTCTGCAATAAATTCAACTCACGTTTTGTTGTTTTTAAGGATAACTGCGTGGTTTCATATTTGACTTTGGACGCTTTGATTTGTGCGTCAATCTGCGCCAGTACCAGACGGTATTCGGAATCATCAATACGCAATAATTCATCACCCGCTGTAACAAAAATGCCGTCTTTAAGGTCTTTTGCAAGCCAATGAACTCTTCCGGCAACTTCTGCCACGGCCTCCCAGCTTTGCGCTGCCTGTACTGTGCCAAAACCACTGGCCTTAAGTTGCACTGGCATCATTGATACTTTAATAAACCGTGCCTTGGTCGCAAATTCACTGCGCTGTACTTGCTGTGGCGGCTGTTTCATTTTCATGGCAATAAATACCACAACAAAACCAAGCATAAGAAACAGCAACGGCCAGCGTATTTTTTTCAAAAACATGGGACTGGAATTCTCCTGTAAAATAATTGTGTTCTTAAAGCCTACCTTAGGTTGCTGATTACCATTGGAACTAACAAGGATATTTGTATGTACTTTTTTGAATATTTCTTCTAATTGCAAATCAGGGCGCGTAATCAGCTTTAATAGTTCTTGGGGGCATCCCCAAAATATGATACACCACAAAGCTACTAATCATGCAGTCCTCAGAGAATTTTATGATATTTCTCTTGTGCATAAACTGCCCGAAATACCTGTCGAGCAAGGCCTGTTAAGTTGCTCATAAAAATTTTCCAACGTCCACTGAGTAACTGTGAGCGCAAGAACAAAAAGTATTCAGCCATTTCCTTGTCTGCGCTAAAAGATTTGGAAAGGTTACGATGTTTTTAGCAAATTGTCAGCCTCAAACCCGTTTTCCCTCGCTATGGTCTCTGTTCTTGGGCAGGCTCCTGATTTATACTGTTACATAAATTGTTCTGATGTACAGTATTTACACTGGGGGTCTGAGCAGTTACTACCCACTCCATAAAGAATTCCGGCTATTAATGACCAAAGCTTTACAGTTTTACCCTACGGAAGAACAGGTTTTTGATTTGGAAAATATTCGGCAATGAGCTGAAAAAGAACAAGAAAATCAGATATTGGCTGAATTTTCCATTCATTTTCATTTGACAGGAATAAGTGTATGAAATACCTGGTTAACTATTTAGCCTTGTTTACCCTGTTTCACATCCCTTTTGTGTACAGCAAAGATAAACAAATAAACAACTTATTGGGCATGAGCCTGGAAGAGTTGATGAATGTGGAGACAAGCATTTCCACTAATAGCAAGCAGAAGCTGTCAACGGCACCGGCAGCAGTCACCTTGATTACTGCTGAGGATATAAAAGCCACGGGGGCAACGAATCTGGCGGATATATTAAAAGCGGTACCGGGCATTTATGTGCGCTACAACCATTTTGGTTTAAGACCGCTGATAGGGTTTCGTGGAAGTAATAGTAAACAAACCCTGGTGATGATCAATGGCTCCTCCGTAGGCGACCTGATGTGGCGGCTGGGTATTTTCTGGAAAGGCCTGCCGGTGAATATGATCGAGCGGGTGGAGATTATTCGTGGCCCTGGTTCAGCCTTGTTCGGTACCGATGCCTCTGCCGGGGTGATTAATGTGATCACCAAGACCGCAGGCATAATTAGTAGGGCTGAAGTGGGACTGCGTAGTGGAAGTTTTAACACTCAGACGGCCTGGATGGAATACGGAGGACAGTGGAATGGCTTTGATGTAGCCATGACAGCAGGCTTGTTCCGTACTGATGGACACGATCCGCTGATCGCGTCAGATGCCCAGAGCCGCCGAGATCGTACTTCCGGCAGTCATGCCTCACTGGCTCCAGGTGTGGCTCAATTCGGCTGGAAAAATAATGATCTGCATTTATCGCTGACCAGGAAGCACTGGCGATTACAGGCGGATTATATGCAACATGATGACCTGGAAATCGGCTTGACCGGGGCGGGGGCGTTGGATCCGGTGACCAAAGGCAAAGACAGTTACCTTGAGCTTGGGCTTTTTTATGAGAACGAACAGTTTGATAAGAACTGGGGACTGGAGACCGAGATACGCTATCGTCGCGTTGCTTATAGCTCAGGTGATGGCTTTCAGGAGTGGCCCCCTGGTTTTAGCGATAGCAAAGGGACTTATCCAGATGGGGTGCTGAATCACATGGAATCAGCGGAGCACCGCTTAAACACCGAAGTAAGCGGCCTTTATCATGGCATCAAAAATCACGCTATACGGCTTGGCGGGGGATATAGTTGGCATGATCTCTATTATGTCAAACATTTGGTGAACTTTGGCAATGATGCCAATGGCACGCCACTGCCAGCAGGGGGATCGCTGGTGGATATTTCCAATTCTGCTTATGCTTTTGCGCCAGAAAAAACCCGTAGCATCTATTATCTGTTTTTACAGGATGTGTGGCGTATTTCCGATGACTGGGAATTGACTGCCGGGCTGCGTTATGATTACTATTCAGATTTTGGTAATGCATTAAACCCACGCTTTGCGCTGGTCTGGCAGACCAATAACAAGCTGACTACAAAGTTGATGTATGGTCAGGCATTTCGGGCACCGGGTTTTCAGGAATTGTTTGCCGAGACCTCCTTTACTCTGCCTAATTCCGAGCTGGATCCGGAGCACTCAGAGACCTGGGAATTATCTCTTGCTTACGCGCTCAACAAAAACATTCATCTTGGCATGAATCTATACCACTTCAAACAGAGTGATTTTATCAGTGCGCATTCCATCCCAGGCTTATCCAAGAGAAAATATCAAAACTCTGGGGAGCATATCATTCACGGGGTGGAACTTGAAGCCTGGTGGCAACCACTGGAAAATTTGAGGCTCACAGTCAACTACAACTACCGTGATCCTGATGAGAGTCCATTTCGAGCTATTGGAACGCCGAAGCAGTTAGCCTATTTCCGTACGGACTGGCGTTTCCTCCCCCACTGGAACTGGAATATGCAGTCTAACTGGATAGGCACGCGCAACCGCCGAGCCAATGATCAAAGGGCAGATCTGGATGCCTATTGGAATACAGATACAACGCTGCGCTATCATGGCATCAATAAATGGGAATTCAGTGTTTCTGCGCGCAATCTGTTTAATGTGGATGGACGGGAATATACCGGTGCTTCTATTCCTGATGATTTGCCTTTGCCGGGGCGTAGTTTTCACGCCGAAATGCGTTACAGGTTTTAGGAGGCTGTCCGGGATTTGTGTTGGTACTGAACTATCACAAAATTTTGCCCACTGAACACTGCCGGAAAGTGATGATGATTATTCTACCCGTTAGAATATCATCAACTTGTAAGGAGTGAGGATGAAATAAATGCAGAAACTGGGCGCAGGCATTTCGGCATCCCTGTTATGCTTTATTTTCCAGGATCTGAAATTTGCTCACACAGATTAAAAATAGTGTCATACTGATATTCTTTGGTTAATGCTTCTATACGCGCTGCGATCTCAGGATGCTCTTTTTTGATTTGAACCAGAATATGGTTAATCTGTTCTGCATCCAGTATTAATAAGGCTTCATACAATGTGCTTAGCTGCTCCTTTGGTAAGGTTTTCAGATCCTCAACAGACAGGTTTGCAGTCTGTTGAGGAGAGCATTCTGGCTTTTCTTGAGCATAGATATAAACCACCCCCAGGTATTTGTGCATCAGTTCAAATATCTGAGGTATCAAAAAGGGCTTACCAAGCACATCATTACAGCCTGCGGCCAGGATTTTATGGTGTTCTTCCTGAAACACATTGGCAGTCAAGGCAACGATTTTAACTTGCTCGCCAGCGGGTAAAATACGAATTTTTGTTGCCGCCATATAACCATCCATAACCGGCATCTGGATGTCCAGCCAAATAAAATGGGGTTGCCAGGTCTGGAATATTGCTACAGCCTCTTCTCCATTGACCCCGGTTCGTACCTCAAAACCTGCCTGGCTTAACACATTTTTGAGTAATACACGGCTGTCCAAATCATCTTCAACCACCAGAATCCGCCACTGTTGCTGACCAGCTTGCAGTCCCTGTACTTGCACGGGTTCAGATTTTTTAACTGTTTCCGGCTGGATCTCTGGCACATCCACCGCAATACAAAAACTGAAGCGACTGCCTTCACCGAGAATACTTTTCACGCGCATCTTACCGCCCAGCAGTTCGACAAATTTACGAGAAATAGCCAGCCCCAGACCCGTGCCTTTCTGACCGGGCATATCCAATGCCGCCTGTACAAAAGGTTTAAAAATATCATCCAGGTAGTCTTGCGCAATCCCCTTACCCGTATCCTGCACCGCTATCTGTAAATGCCAGCGTTCTGTTTTACGCCTGGGCGCTAACAGCTTGGCGTGTAAACAAATTTCTCCCTGCTGGGTAAATTTAATCGCATTGCCCAGCAGATTGCTGATAATCTGGCGCAGCTTGCCGGAATCTGTCTTAATATGGTGCAGCATATTGTCTTTCAGCAGTAGCTTAAAAGAAAGATGCTTGGCCTGGGCGCGGATACGGAACATTTCCGTTATGTCTTGCAGTAATTGCACGACATTAAAAATGTCCAGATGCAACTCAATTTTTCCGGCTTCAATTTTGGATAAATCCAGTACATCATTAATCATTGCCAGCAGATGCTCTCCGGCATGATTAGAGATGTTGCCAAATAAGACAAAAACATACAAACTTGTAATTTGAGTCATCCACAGAGCCAAAAAAATGTTGAATCTTGACAGAATACAGAAAAACGAACGCCTCATGAGAGCTATGTTTGGCTTAAGTATTAAACAATTTAATGAA
>NZ_JAUCGJ010000027.1 GCF_030378065.1 Candidatus Venteria ishoeyi
GAGGCCGGTGGGCAGCGTGTCGGCCTTGACCTGGACGTTATATGTATCTGCCTCAAGCCCCGTAATGCGGTAGTTGCCGTTGCTGTCGGTAACCGCCTGACTGTCACCTGCGCTGTAGCCTGCCGTGTCATCGTCATCAATATAAACGGTAACACCAGAGATACCGGCTTCTCCGGAATTTTGTACACCGTTACTGTCTTCGTCCAGCCAGATGCGGTCGCCTATGCTTTCACCTTCGATTACAGTTACATCTTCATCGTGTTCAGGGTCTTCGTTTAGCGGTGTACCGGCATCTTCTGCCGTCAAACCATCGTCTGTTACCACAAAAGCAGAAGTACTTAACAAAGCTGTTGCCTTAACACTATTATCATAAGTACCGAGTTCAATGGTATCGCTGACTTTAACATTGAAAGCAAGAGTGACCTCATCACCAGCACCAATTTCCCAGGCACCGCTACCCCATGCCAGACTCTGCCGTGTTCCTGAAGTAGTTTTTACGGGATCCCCCGTACTCCCTGTATTAATATTAGTGTCATCATCGCCATTATCAGTTACCGTTAATACTGAAGTACCGTCAACATAAGAAAAACCTTCAGGTAAGAGATCTTCCACCGTCAAGCTGGTTACAGTATCAGTGCCACTGGCAACGTTAACCAGATCAATCGTGTATTTAACAGTGCCGCCAGGTACTATTGTAGGCGTGGTGGGATCTGTGTCAGGCACACTTTCCGAAGTTTGCATTGCATTCTTATCAATGCTCAAAGGACTGACCAGGATGTATTTATCATCAATCGCCTGGTAAGTATAATTTCCCTCTAAATCAGGTAGATTGCTTTCACCAATAGCTTCAAAGGTATTTTTGTTATAACCAGCTTTGGTGGCAGTGGTGATATAAGCTGTATATTTGACATCCACATAATCAGCAGGATTAAGGTTCGCTGGTAGTTGAGCAGAAGTTGGTACTGTACCTGTCTCCATCGCACTCAGCTGTGCACCTTTGATACCAATATTGGCCCGCCCTAAATCCCAGAATAAAACACTATCACTTACCCCTAAAGCCGAACCGTCTGGTTTAGTCGGATCGGTATCATCGGAATCTGAAGTCCCATAAGTTGTAGTTATATCTGCCGATTTATCATAAATACTGATAGTTGTACTATCATCTTTATAGCGCCACCCCTCAGGCAGTACATCTTGAATATCCAGGCCGACAAGAATGTTGTAAGCTGGCACACGCAGGGTGAACTCGACTTCCTTATTTGGCACGTATTCAACAAAATCGACATTGGAAAGTTTGATGGCATCCAGCGCGACATCATTCATCCATGAGGAAGGTAGAGGTAAAGGGGTATAACCGACATCCAGATAAGGTGTTGCAAGATTTGCAACATCAGCATCTTCCCCCCAGGCCAATGCAATCGGTGCGGTTGCCGTAATATGCGCTCCCTGACTGTTTCCATCATCATCATACAGGGTTAATACATCCAATTTATTAGCAAAAATACCTTTATCAGAATCAGCTTCATTAGTATCATTAAAATCTTTATCGCCATTGAGATCCACCTTATCAAGGATACCATCCCCATCCCAATCCACAAAAATTACTGTATTATCCTGAGTTGGAGTCACGTAAATGGGGGAGCCATTAAAACCTTCAGCACCAGTTAATGGATCTATGTTATTACCATCATCATCGGCTTTGGTATTACCCATGGACCAACCCATATAATATTCGTCGGTCAAGGCATAGGCAGGCACCAAATCATAACCCCAGTCGTAATAATCATGTTCTTTACCAACCGAAGCAATACCCCAGAACTTTACTCCTCCCTCAGATTTCAGATAAACCGCCGAATCTGTAGGATAAGCCGCGCTTGTTCCCGTAGCCGCGCTTGTTCCCGTAGTGTATTTGATAGTACTGTTAGCAGGGATCGTGAAGTCTCCAGAGTGAGTCTTTTCTTCATAAAAAATCTTTAAAGGCGTGGCTTCAGGGTTATGTAGGTAGAGTTCAGCAAGTCCTTTTGAATCTGATGCACTGACTGCCGGTGCATAGTATTCCGCATCCCACAGGTTATTCGGTACCAATGAATAACCTCGCATTTCTGAGGATAAACCACCATGATACTCCCCAATGGCAAGATTAATCTGTAAGGGATGCCCTGAATTACTGGAAATGGTAGCCCCTGAATTAGGGTTTGTCAGCTTGTAACTTTCACCTTGGTCTAAGCTTGGGGTTAGATCCACTAAGCCATCACCATCACTGTCAATGGCTAGTGTTGTATCATCAGTAGTCGCTTGAATAAAAGCATAAACCGTATCAAAATCAGCAAAACCAAGCCCATCTAAATCTTTACCGACAGGTAACGTGTAATTCACCAGAAAAGGTTTTACCGGATAGATTTCCCAGGATAATGAAAAAACAGTACCAGGATCGTTAGGCCACACTGTATAGGACATCGCTGCCGGGCCACCAATAACGTATAAGCGGTCACGACTATCGTAAGCAATAGTGCCTGAATCGCGTGGCTTGGAATCTACATTTGTACTTTCAAGCACAACGACTTCACCACGCTCTAAAGTTTGATGCTCCAGCGATGCTGCGTTAACAGTACCAAACTCTTCTGTGCTGGCCTGGAATGCGGTCGGATTTGTACCCTGGAAATTCTCATAACCATCTTCCCAGTGATCGTAATAAACAATGGTATTATTGGTACTGGGGACAAATGCAATAATAGAGTCCATACCATCACTGACAGGATCATTATTATCAATATCTTTAAACGCCTCTCGTAATTGCTGTAAATCACCCGGCACATAATATTCTGTATACCCTGCGGCTATGGCGAGGTCAAACCATGCCTGCTGCGCTTCTGGGCTTAAAGGCAGACTGGTTTCAATCGCACCTGTGCTAAACTCAAGTATCCAGTTTCCACCTAATAAAGCATGACCGGTATCATCCACGGAAGCCGCTAAATCTGCGCCAGTCAGCTCACTGATATTTTCCACAAAATCAATGCCACTGTCATTTGCCGCAACCCGGCAACCATAAAGTAGAATATCTGCACCCTCATTTAGATTATTCTGCCAGGATTGTAATTGCGCCGTATAGCTGTCAAGATTGCTCAGATTGAGTTCATTATCTCCCAAGGTAAGCTTACCCTCAGAAGCGTGAGAAAGTATATGAATGGCATCGATGCTTTCATATGAAACCAAGCGCTCAGTAATTTGAGTGATACCGTCGCGCCCATTTTCCAATAAAATCACTTCCAGATGAACATCTTCACCTACACTATTAATACCTTCCAGCAGTATTTTATAATTGTTAACTGTTGTATCTACGAAGACAAGTTCCAAACGCGGCTCAATATCAGTAGGTGGAAGTGCATCCTCTCCTGGTTTTACATTAATATCAGGATCACTTTCCAGTACCTGCTGTTCCCTTTCGTTTTGCACCGGTGCCAGTACCGGATTTTCCTGAAACTGAATACCTTCAGAGAATAAGCCCACTTCATTAAGCCCTCCGGAATCTAATCCCGGATCATCTGGCAAGTCAATTGCTGCGATAGGATCGGCACTGAGCAGCACGCGATCTTCCAGTTTTTCAAATAAAGCAGTGGTTTTTTTGCTTTGTATGTTTTTCAGGCTTTTTGACTTTTGCGATTTCATGGGGATATCCTCATGTTTCATGGCGTTCTAAATTTGAGCACTTAAGTACCGATAGACCTGACAGGTTTTAAAAACCTGTCAGGTCTGCGGGTTTGCTCTCTTTTCCATATTTCTCAGAACATGTAAAAATAAACTTCATTATTTTATCCTAAGTTATCAGGATAAAAGTCATCATCTAAAATTTGTGCATAATCATACGGACAAGCCTGCGGAAATATTGCCATCGGCAGGCGGCTTTCCTTGCTGGCTAACTTAACGGCACCAGGATAAGCTTTGCAGACAGCCTCTTCTAACTTTGCCTTAAGGCTGGGATTTTCAGACAGCAGATCCTGAATTTGATCGCGCTGCTCAATAATGGTTCTGCGCCAACTTACACCTTCAAATTCCTGCCAGCGCGTAGATAAGTGCTGAAACTGGAATTGCCATTTAAGCAAGTGCATCAACAGGATTTTCAGGCGACTGACCAATTCATGCCGATTGCTTGCCCCCATGCCTTCAAGTTCCTCAATAAGATGCGTAATATCCACTTCGCTGAAGCGACCTGCGCGCAATAATTCGGCATTATGAATGGCCCAGGCGCTGAAATCTTTTTCATACTCTGAAATATTTTTTTGCATTTTATTTCCCTTGGTGAGACGTAGCAGTGCTACGTCTCTACTGCTTTAAGCTTATTTTTCAGTTGTGTCCTTTTTCTGAATCTGTAACACAGGCAAACCGCTGTCCTCATCTTCATATTGTTTGGGTACTAACTGCCGGGCTTCAAGGAATAATCCAGTGGCACGGTCATAGTTGCTGTAAGCCACGTTATAGGCGACATAACTGTTGAGGAAGCCTTGCTCAGTATTTACCCGTTCATTCTGGGCATCAAGCAGGCGCTCCAGATAGGTGCTGTTATCACTGTCCACCAGATTTGCGCTACGCCTTTCTTCAAGTGTATCCAGGTGTGCTTGGCGGGCTTGCATGGATTGATATTGCGCAAGCATTTCCCGGTAGGCGGTATCGAGTTCACGTACTGCGACTTGAACTTCCAATAAAATGGTTTCGATGGTGGTTTGCAGTTGTGCGGTGAGCTGGCGCACTTCAATGCTACGGCGGCGATGACGTGCTTTAGCAACGTGATTACCCAGTGCCATGTCAAACATCAAACCAATACCATAGCTGGGGCCACCGCGATCAAATTGGTCGGAAAAAGCTTGACCGACATCGTATTCATCACGCAGGCCATGCAGGGTGGCTTCAGCGACAAAATCCAGCACCGGTTGCAGTTCTTTTTCGGTCATTTGCATACGGATGACCCCGGCTTTAAGTTGCTTGAAGGCTTGCAACACTTCCGGACGATGTTCCAGTGCGATTTGCGCGGCAGCTTTGATATTCGTAGGCATGGCAAACATTTTCGGGGAGTCAGTCGTCACCAGTTCAAATGCATCATTTGCCAGCAGTTCCGGGTCATTAATCAGTGAGGCCAGTTTACCTTCGGCATTTCTGACGGCTTGTTCGGAGCGGATACTGGCAGCATAGCGTTGGGCTTTACTGGCTTTAGCCAGTTTCATACGGGTACCTAGCGTATCTATGCCACTGCGTGCTTCAAGTTCAGCCACCACTTTTTCCGCTTCGGTGAAAAGTTTTTTCTGTTGCAACAGGTTGGCGCGTTCCAGATATAAAGCCCAGTAGCTGCGCTCAACTTCCAGCAGGTGAGTGGAGACCTGACGGATGAATTCGTCCATGGAGACCTGATGGTCAACCTTGGCAATATCTATCTGGCTTTCGTTGTATTCAAAGCCGGCACCATTGAGCAGAGGTTGACGAAAGGTCAGGCTGAGGTTGGCGCGGCCTTGTTCTTTAGGGTTAAAATAAGTGGAATTATTGTCGCGGTGACCGATTTCCTGAGCAATTTCAATATTACCACCCGTGGTGAATTTTTTACGTAGCCCCGCTTCCAGATACCAGTCATTTTCTTTAAATCGGGTAGGGCCGCCGGTTTCGAGGTCACTGCCGGTAGGTCTGTCAGTACGTCCATATTTGGCTTCCACAAACAAATGGGGATCAAATTTACCTTTAGTTTCTTCTATCACGGTTTCACGAATCAAAGGCAGATCACTGAATACACGCATCTGGCTTGAGTGACTCAATGCACGTAATAGGAGTTCGTCAAGTTTTTGGTAAGTACGGTTGGATTTGGGATTCATTTGTGCAATTACTAAAGCTTGCCACCAGGGTTCAAAATCTACTGGTATTGCTTGTAATTGCATTTCCTGCTCAGGGTTTTCAATCACTTGTATGCTAGCCTGGGCAACGCTGCTACTGACTTCGACCCGGCGATTTTTGGCGCGACCTTCTGCTGTCGCATTATCCGCTGTCGGCATACTGTCTCCCATGCCAACGTAATTAATAGCATCCGCTGTCAGCTTGAGTTCTTGACGTAGAAATAAGGCAACCTGGCGTGCACGCTCAGCAGATAAAGACTGGTTATCGGGAAATCGGCTTTGTAATGTGCCACTAGGTGGGATATTATCAGAGTGTCCAACAACATGAATCTGGATATTTTGTTCTTTTTTCCCTGCTTGCCCTGCCTTGATCGGTGCAATTTTTGCTCGAAGTTGGTTTTTAGCATCTTCACTGAGTTTTGCGATACCATTGGGATAGTGTGCATAAAGCGTAAAACTGGATTGCGCATCTTTTGCCATTACCAGGCGAAAGTGAAAGCGGTAGTTTGAGGGGTCACTGGTAAGTTGTCTGGCTTTTTCCTGATAGGTTTGCATCAAAGGCTCGCTAATATCATCATAGCGTTCCTGCCAGGATTGCGTGCTACAGGCCGTCAATAGCGAAACACAGGAAAGCAGTAGCGCATAAGAGCGTGCACGTTTCATTATCTGGTTTAGACATGACGAATGAAAACAGGGACTTGCCGTGGGGATAGATTTCACGCGGGTTTCCTTATATCAGGTAAAATTTTGAGGGATAAGAACTTTTTTTAAATAGATTAAATATTATTTTAACGGGTAACTCACTTATTACAAGACTTATTACAGTTGCAACAAGCTCTGTAACATTTAATGCAACTTCAATAGCTTGAAAGGCTTATTAAGTTACATTTTTATTACAAGTTTTTGAATGAAAAGGCGAGTTCAATTCAAGTTGATTTTACTCAACAAAACCTGGAAATCCAGATTTTCAGGTGTTTGTTGTAAAATTAACCACTGATATAAAATAATATCACTTTGTGCCAGTAACTTTACAAATTGTTGTTGTTCCTGCTGATTTGCATATTGGTATACCTGAGTCAGATAAGCCAGCAAGTGCTCATCTAACTCTTTCATACCGCGTCGGCAAGACCAACGCAATCGTGCATATTCGTGTGCTGCGGCTAATGTATTCATCTTTCTCTAATAATTTCTTATTTTGTTTCCTATAACCCATCGCCAGTACTTGTCCAGGTATTCTTATGTCACCATCCCACCCACAACACATCCTCGACCTATTCCAAGATGTTTGCACCCGCTATGCGCAATCAACTGCACTGACTCAGCACCTGTCTCGCAATAAACAGTTTAAAATCAGCTTTGCACAACTCAATTTCCGTGCCAATGCTTTGGCAGATTATTTATTACAGCGGGGTTTGCAACCACAGGCAAAAGTCGGCTTGTATATGCGACGCTGTCCTGAGCAAGTCATCGCAATGCTGGCGATACTAAAAGCAGGCGCAATATTTTACAATCTCAATCCCAAGCTTTCCGCTGCTCAGGTTAATTATAGCCTGAAAATCTGCGCTTCCTCCTGGCTGCTAGTGGATAATGCCGCTTTGTTACGTTTGCAGCAGGCAAATACACTGATGCCCACCAAGCTATTACGCTTTAGTGATGAAATATTGACACCTATTCATGCCTCTTTAATTGATAAGTTATCCCAACACTTACAGGTGGATAATCTCAGTTGTCAAGACTTGAATACTACAGATCCGGTTAAATCGGTTTTAAGCTCACAATCTAGCTCGGCATCTATGGCAGCAACAGTATTGTTTACTTCCGGTTCTACCGGAGATCCTAAAGCTGTACAGATTGGACATACTGATTTGCTCAAGCGCGTCAGCAAGGAAATCACCGCTTATGCGCTGACATCTGAAGATCGACTGTTAAATGTGTTGCCATTTTCTTTTGATGTAGGCTTGAATCAGTTGTTTAGCACTTTATGCAGTGGCGCAGAATTGATCTTGCTTAATAGTTGGCTGGCGGTAGATATTTGCCATGTGATTAAACAGCATCAAATCACTGGCGTTTCCGGTGTACCTAGTTTATGGGCGCAGCTTATGGCTAACCCTGATTCGACATGGCAAAAGCAAGCACAGGAAAGTTTACAAAACTTACGCTATCTTACTATTTCTGGTGGCGATATGCCGATTCCACAATTACAACAATTACGGCAACTTGTGCCGCAAACCCAGATTTACAAAACCTATGGGCAAACCGAGGCTTTCCGGTTGACTATGTTACTTCCGGCGGAGTTTGATAAGCACATGGAAAGTGTGGGGCGAGTAATTCCAGGTGTTGAGCTATTGATTGTTAATTCTCAAAACCAACCGGTACCCACAGGAGAGCAAGGAGAAGTAGTGATGAGTGGCGAAGGTATGATGCAGGCTTATCTAAATGATACCAGGCATGATCTATCTTTACGCCGCCATCCGCTGCGCAACGGACGCATGGCAATATATACCGGGGATATCGGGAGGTTGGATGAACAAGCCTACCTATACCTGTTGGGTAGAAAGGATAAAATGCTTAAAATACAAGGTAATCGGGTTTATCCCCAGGAAGTTGTTCATATCATGCTCACACATGAAGCAATACAGGAGGCCGTTGTCGTGGGTGGAGAAAACAAAATCGGAGAAAAAATACTCTGTGCAGCAGTTAGGTTACGTCCAACAATGCGTTTGACGCTTATTGAGCTTAAAGCTTTTCTCAGTCAACATTTACCCTCTTATATGCAGCCAACACAATTACAGTTTGTAGAGGATTTCCCACGTACACCATCGGGCAAAATTCAACTCAGTACTATTGAGGATTCCTGCTGTGAATGCTAAAACTTTTTATCAATGGTTTCCTCAGGCACAATTAATTACCTATTGTAGTCAGCACAAAACACCGCTGTATTTGCTTTTAGCGGATATTATCAAGCAACAGATTACTGTGCTGCGTCAAACTTTAGCATCGCCCTGGGATTTGTATTATGCTGTCAAAGCTAATCCAAACCCTGAGATATTGGCATTAATGGCAAAACAAGGATTGGGTGCAGATGTTGCCTCTGATGGAGAATTAAATGCCGCTTTGGCAGCAGGCATCACTGCTAAACGTATCAGCTTCAGCGGCCCCGGTAAAACGGATGCTGAATTACGACTGGCAATGCAGCAAAATATCGGTGCGCTGAATCTGGAGAGCTTGGAAGAACTGGAACAGGCACTATCGATTGCGACTGAATTTCCGCATCGTTCCCGCCTGGGCCTGCGCATCAATCCCGAAAATAAAGGCATTCGTTCCAGTTTGAAAATGGCAGGTGCAACCCCTTTTGGCATATCTGAAACTGATGCGCCAGAGGCTTTGCGACGACTGGCAAACAGCCCGCATATCGAATTTGCGGGTTTACACGTACATGCCGGTTCACAGGTATTAGAGGCAGATTCCATTCTGGCAAATATTCAGGCGATATTGGATTTGGCTTTGCGCTTACAACAACAAACCGGCTTATCGATTCCCCGCATTAATTGCGGTGGCGGCTTGGGAATACCGTATTTCCCTAATCAGACAAATCTAAACCTGGAAATACTGGCAAGCGGTTTACGGGACTTAAAACAAAATCAAGCCTATCAGGATTTGTTTAAAAACACGGAACTCTTATTAGAACCCGGTCGTTTTCTGGTTGCGGAAAGTGGTATTTATGTAACGCGGGTTTTATATCGTAAAACAGTGGCAGATAAACATTTCGCAATTGTTGATGGTGGTATGCATCATAATTATTTGTTGGCAGGAGGCATGGGACAAATTATCCGGCGCAATTTTGAAATGACTATTTTAAGTGCACCGGAAAATTCCGCGCCTAAACCCGCAGATTTTAATCTGGAAGTTGCTGGTTGTCTGTGTACGCCACAGGATGTGCTGGCCAGCAGTTTTCCCTGCAACCAGGAAGTTCGGCGAGGTGATTTTATTGTATTTTTTAATTGTGGGGCTTATGGCTTGAGCGCAAGTCCTACAGGTTTTCTCAGTCATTCCCAGGCTGTAGAAAAAATAATTAACCGAGATGATAATGGCAAAATCTTTTAAAATCCAAACTGTCACCGGAACGGAAGCATTAGCCTATGTTCCCGCTGTTGCGCGCCTACGCGTGGAAATTTTTCATGATTTCCCTTATCTCTATGAGCAAAGCGTGGACTATGAGGAGAAATTCCTGGGTATTATTTATGCCAATGCGCCAAATTGCCTGTTTGTACTGGTATACGATGGCAAAGAACTGGTTGGTGCTTCCACTGCCCGTCCTTTGGCACATCCCTTAAAAACCGATGGCGTTGAACAACTTTTTGCTACGCAGGGTTATAATCCGGATGAAGTATTTTATTTCAGTGATTCAGTATTGCGTAAAAATTATCGCGGACAAGGCTTAGGTGTGCGCTTTTTTGTTGAACGCGAAGCACTCGCCCGCAGCTTTGGTACTTTTAAGCATACTTGTTTTTGCGCGGTACAACGTGCTGAAAACCACCCACTACGTCCTAAGTCCTATGTTCCACTGGATAATTTTTGGCGTAAACGCGGTTATCATAAAGCTGAAAATTTACAAACACAATTTACCTGGAAAGATATCGATCAAGCGCAAAGCAGTAAAAAAACGATGCAATTCTGGCTTAAAACACTATAGTCAAGGCGCATGGTAAAATAAAATTTAACGATTTCCTTCGCATTAAATAAAATGCATCATTCACCTAATAAACGAGACCAAACCATGTCATTTAATCAAACTGAAATCCAAACTCAGGTTAATCAAATCCTCGCTAGCTTTATTCAAAAAGCAACCGGCTGGGAAGGTGAGCTAGACCCTGAAATGTCGTTAATTAATGGTGGTTTGATTGATTCACTCAGTCTGGTTAATGTGGTTGTCGCCCTGCAACAAAACTTTAGTATCGAAATTGGTATTCCCGAAATCACCCTGGAGAACTTTGATACGCTCAATGCAATTTATCAAATGATAGAAAATAAACTGGCGTAGGATGCGCCGTTTGTGAATTTTCATTCTTTTGAGTTTGCTGCATTTTTTATTCTGGTCTATATACTCTACTTGCACCTCGGACATCGCGCTCAAAACCGGATGTTGCTGGTTGCCAGTTATGTATTTTACAGCGCCTGGGATTGGCGTTTTCTTGGGCTGATTTTATTATCCACCATTACTGATTATTTTTGCTCCCATGCTATCCAAAACAGTGATATAGCACGTATACGAAAAGCATACTTATGGCTCAGCATAATTGTCAATTTATCCATCCTGGGATTTTTTAAATATTTTCATTTTTTTGTTGACAACTTTATTGATTTTTTTGCTTTGTTTGGCTTGCAGCTTCATGCTCCCCTGTGGCAAATTATTTTACCTGTCGGTATTTCGTTTTATACCTTTCAAACCATCAGTTACACCATTGATGTCTATCGTAAACAGGTAAAACCTGCACCCCAGTTTCTGGATTATGCTTTGTACGTCTCTTTTTTTCCACAACTGGTTGCAGGCCCCATAGAACGCGGACAACGCCTGCTGCCGCAAATTCTCCAGCCACGAACCATACGACGTGAACAAGTCACAGAGGGCCTGTTTTTAATTTACTGGGGGTTGTTTAAAAAGATTTTTATCGCTGATAATATTGGTGCGTATTTACAAGCTATCGGCGACCCGGCTGCACCTGGTGTTGAGAACGGCGGTCTGGTGCTGGTCTATGCTTATGCCTTTTTATTTCAGATTTATTGCGATTTTTCAGCCTATTCTGATATTGCGCGCGGCACAGCAAAACTAATGGGCTTTGAGTTGATGATCAACTTCCGCTCCCCCCTGTTTGCACCTAATTTTCAGGAAGTCTGGAATCGCTGGCATATCAGTCTAACAACCTGGATTCGTGATTATTTGTATTATCCACTGGCGCTGACTCCGATTCGTGGCAAAAACCTGGAGCCGCGTTTAATTGTTATTATCACCTTTTTAATTATGGGCTTATGGCATGGTGCTTCGTGGAATTTTATACTTTGGGGACTGTATTGTGGTGTGCTATTAGCACTTTATGCAACCTGGTCTGCAAAAACCCGGCGCTTTATGTATCAGATTACGGGGCGCAAAGCACAGTTACTGATCTTGCTCTCTATGATGCTCACATTCAATGCCGGTGCTTTTGGTATTTTATTATTTCGGGCAAACTCCTTTGAACAACTTGGCAGCTGGGTTTACCACTTATTTTTCAATTTCAGCATTAATCTGGAAATGTTGGAATTATTTTTCCGGGTCATATTACACGCACTGCCACTCCTGATATTTGATGCTTTAATGTATAAAAAGCAGGATATTCAAGATTTATTTTATTACCCAATCATATTGCGTTATGCTTTTTTTTATCTAACCTTGTATTTGATGGTCGTGCATGGTGCACAATCCAGTGCATTTATTTATTTTCAGTTCTAAATCTATGTCCAAATTCCCTTTATCCTCTGAATGCCCACCCTGGATACATTTATTTCGCTACTTGCGCCATAAACGTATTTTTATCTTTATTATTCTAGGATTACTGGGCATGGAGTTATTGCTGCAAATGCTGCTGCCACGTATTTTAAATGATAACTGGTATCTGCGTATGTACCTGCCCTGGGAAGCAATCAAACAGACTGAACGTTTTCTTGCAGATAAAAGAAGCCTTGAAATTGATGCCGTACTCGGCTGGAAAAACCGTGCAAATTCATATATAAAATCAGTCCATTATGATCATCTTGGCTCACGTTCAACAGCGAATCTGGACTTAACTCAGCGTAAAACAAAACGGGTTGTTTTTATTGG
Source organism: Candidatus Venteria ishoeyi (assembly GCF_030378065.1). Lineage (GTDB taxonomy): Bacteria > Pseudomonadota > Gammaproteobacteria > Beggiatoales > Beggiatoaceae > Venteria > Venteria ishoeyi. The sequence goes on from NZ_JAUCGJ010000027.1 coordinate 12,727, forward strand.
TGATTCTCGTATTAATGGTCATTTGGAGGTGGATAACAATCAGACGATTAATGCTTATCTGGAATCCCCTGAAATTGAAACTTTTAACTTTGGTTCTGCCATGTATCACCTGGATCAAAGTTATTTAATGATGCAGAAGCGCATTCCAGACTTACGACCAGAAGTGGTGGTAATAGGCCTGGGTTCCAAACCAGGTTATCGATTAAGTTGCCATTATTTGCCATTTCATTCACGCGAAGAAACAGTTGATATGCCGTTTATCAAACCACGATTTTTACTCAAAGATGGGGAACTAAGCGCCCAGATTCCACCTTATCAAAAGCTCTTGGAAAAACTCCCAAATAATCCCTTGCTACCCCGTTACCTCAAACAATATGATCCTTGTTATACACAGTTCAAGCAGTTTAAGCGCTGGGAATCGACACCCCTCTTGGGTTTTATAACAAAACTTAAAATATATTTACAAAAAATGCAGATATTCACAACAGTGTTTACAAGTGCTTCTTCAAAAACAATGGAAAACCGTGAATTAGTTATTGCATTGCTACGGGGCATTCAACAATTTGCAAGCCAACACCAGGTTCAAGTGATATTTTTACTATTCCCCAGAAGCTATGAATACTCTCATCAGGCGCATGATGGACAAACAGATTATGCTCAGACACGTGATATCTTGCAACAATTGCAGCTTACCTATATTGATGTACAACAATTACTAGGTACACAGTCTGATGCCGTCGATTATTATACTGACTCCGTACATTTTACAGCAACTACGAATCATCTGATTGCAAATGCACTTAGTCATCACTTACAGTAAATAGATACCAATGCCAGGCCCTCGGTAAAAAGGATCAATATCGGCAATGACAACACAGACCAGATATTCAGTAAACGATATAACAAACCTATTATCCTTGCTACCCTCATCAGAGGGCATATTATTACAACAGGGCTGGGAACTGGCACAATCGGTTTACTCAAGTACACAATTGCAAACCCGCCTGCAAGCCTTGCATTTGCTCCAGGAATTACAAACGGATACCCCCACCCTTATTGCCAGCTTATTATTTCAGGCTGTCGATAGCGAACAATGCAAGCAGTCTCAAATCAAACAATATGCCAATAATGAAAGCCTCCAGTTAATTAATGCATTAGCAAAACTAAAACGCATTGACAGTTTGCATGATGCCGTGCGCACGGAAAATGAAAAAATCCATGCCCAGCAACTGGAAAACCTGCGGCGTTTAATGATTACGCTGACCGAAGATTTGCGGGTATTGTTGATTTTATTGGCAGAGCGTTTGATACAAATGCGTACATTGCGGGAACTGCCACAGGCTCAGCAACAACAACTGGCGCAAGAAACCCTGGACTTGTTTTCACCACTGGCAAATCGTTTAGGTATTGGACGGATTAAATGGGAACTGGAAGATTTGGCGCTACGTGCCTTAAAACCCACTGATTATCTGCAAATTGCCAATGCTCTGAATAGTCGCAGACAGGAGCGGGAACATTATTTACAAGATATTATGGCGCGCCTGCAAACGCTGCTCAGCAAAGCCAATACCCAGGCAGAAATTAATGGACGCCCCAAACATATTTACAGTATCTGGAAAAAAATGCAGCGCAAGCAAGTGGCTTTTTCCGAAATATTTGATGCTTTAGCAGTGCGCGTATTGGTTGATAGCGTTGCTGATTGTTATACCGTATTAGGCTTGGTTCACAGTTTATGGACACCGATTGCCAGTGAGTTTGATGATTATATCGCTGCGCCGAAAAGCAATGGTTACCGCTCCCTGCACACTGCGGTTATTGGCAACGAAGGCAAACAGTTTGAAGTACAGATTCGCACCCACGAAATGCATCAAATGTCAGAACTGGGGGTGGCCTCCCATTGGCGTTATAAAGAAGGCGGCAAACAAGATACTGCATTTGAGCAAAAAATCGCCAATTTACGCCAGTTTCTGGAAAGTGGCGGCAAAGCTGAACAAAACGATGCTGAAGATGAGCCGGATCAGGCGCGTATTTATGTGCTGACCCCGGAAGGTCATGTCGTGGAACTACCCGCAGGCGCAACCCCGCTGGATTTTGCCTACGCCATACACACCGGCCTGGGGCATCGTTGTCGCGGGGCCAAGGTGAATGACCGCATCGTGCCACTCAGCCAGTCCTTACACAACAGTGATAAGGTTGAAGTTCTCGCAGATCGCCAGGAACATCCGCGCCGCGAATGGCTCAACCCTCATAACAACTATCTGAAAACCAGTCGCGCCCGCGCCAAGGTGCGCCACTGGCTGAATCAGCAAAGCAGTGAGCAGCACGCGCAAGAAGGTCGCACCCTACTGGATCATGAACTGCGACGCTTGAACCTTAAAGACATCCCGCTGGACGATCTGGTCAAGCGCTATCACTGCAATGACCAGGCCCATTTGTTTGCCCGCATTGGGCGTGGCGATGTGCGCATGGGACAAATAGCCAATATCCTGCAACAATATATTTTGCCAGCCGACAAAGCCACAGGCAGTCAAACGTCTGAATCTGGTGAACGCACGTCCGCCCCGGAATCAGCACAAGCACCGACAAGTCATCCTGGCATTTCCAGTCAGGGCGTTGATGGCTTGCTTACCCACACTGCGAAATGCTGCCACCCCCTGCCAGGTGATGAGGTTATTGGTTATATCACCCGTGAGCGGGGCATTGCAGTCCATCGCCGTGATTGCAGTAATGCACAAAAATGGCAGGAACAGGGGCATGAGCGCCTTATTGAAGTAGACTGGGGAGCAAGCAGCAAACATCGTTATAAAGTGAGCATCTTTATCCGCGCTTATGATCGCGACCGCCTGCTTAAAGATGTCAGCGACACGCTTACCGCCCTGCATATCAGCGTCAATGCCATCCAATCAAGCATTGATAAACACAGTCATATTGCCCATATGCAGATAAGCATTAAAATCCATGATATTGAACAACTCAGCCAGGTATTACAACATCTGGAAGAATTACCCAATGTGATAGAGGCCACGCGTTCAGAAACAGGAAAGCATTCATAAAAATCAGCGTGAAGTAACAGTAGTTTTTTCACATTTCAAATCTTCAAAACCTGTGAAAAAGAAGCTTTTGCATAATATCAGTTAAAATTTTATGGACTGGTTTTTATCATTTTAATAAATGCCCGCATACCCGAGAGAAACTCCTGATCACTACTGAGTTTTTCTACTGCATGGCTAAACTCATCACACACCTTATCCGTTTTTTCTTCGTAATTGCGGTTTTGTTTTTTCATCAAGGTATGTAAATGATCTAAATCCGCCTGCACGTCAAGAAAGGCCTGCTGGTTTTTTTCCTCAGTTTTTTTATCCTGTTTTTCCATCGCTTCAAGCTGTTTTTCCAGTTTTTTAATGCGCCCTGCAAAATCAAGCGCATCTTCGCGCGGCACCTTACAACGCCTGCGCAATGCGGCAAAACGTGCTTTTTGATGCTGATAAAATGCCAGCAGCGGCCTGAAGCCGGTGGATAACAGAAAAAATCCGGCAAAATAATAACCAATCTGGGCACCGGAGAAATAGGTCAGCAAGGTAATAACCAGGGCAGATAGTAAATGTAAGCCTATGCACACCCATAGCAAGCGTTTGGCTATGGCCTGGGTATATTGATGGTCTGCGGCAGGCACTTCAATGCCACGACGCAGGCTTTCTTTTTGTTCCGCAAGCAGATTACGGGCTTCAAAATACAAATCCCAGGGCAGTTTCAACACCGTAACCAAGCCGACCAGCCCGATAAAAGCCATGCCTACCGTGAGCAGTTGACTGCCGCTAAACCAATCCAGATAGAGTGAGAACATCAGCATCGCAATCAGAAAAATCAGTAAAAATACACTGGCAACATGGCTTCTCATTGTGCTTGCTCCTGTAATAATGGCAGACTGAGTATAAAGCGACAGCCTTTTCCAGCTTTGCTATCCACTTTAATTGTGCCAATTTTCATTGTATCAGGCTTAAAAAAATTTATCATTTAGCGACCTTGTTGCGTAAAGCATAACGCAAAAATATCGTGCTTGGCGAGAAACATTGAAGTATTAGTATATCGTAATATTCTAAATATACTATAATACTATTAAGTAAAGCGGTATATGAGGGATAAAGTTTACCCAGAATATATTGCTATGAATGTATGAATAACTTACTATCAGGAGATAGTCATGATTGATCTATTGATGGTTTCTGCCGCTTTAGCACTTCTTGTTATTGTTATCAGTGTGCCATTGGCTGTATTTTTGGGCTTATCACACCATACACCCCAGCATTAATAATGCCTGTGATAAACCAATAATCTTCATCATTTTGTTGCGGATCTGGTTTTTTATTCCAGATCCGCTATAAGGGCATGAGCATATTTATGAAATATCCGGCTTAAGGCAACAAGACAGGTTTATGGCTTCTTTTTCCACACATTTTACAGTGGGCGCTGCGGTGTCCGCAATGGCGGCAACCGCCCTGGTAAGTATTGGAAAAATCGATACTGAAGCCGCCTTATTGCTTACATTTGCAGGGACTTTAGGGGGTATTTTACCGGACATCGACTCGGATCATTCGCGTCCTTTACAAATTGTTTTTGTTGCGTTGTATGCCTTATGTGCTTACATCTTGATTGATCAACTACGGGGGCTATCTATCTTAGAGCTTTGGGTCGTTCTGGCGGGAAGTTATTTTTTGTTTCGTTATGCGTTGCTACCTGCGTTTAGAGCCTGGACGATACACCGTGGCATTTTTCATTCGGTATTAGCAGGTATTTTTTTCTGTTTTTTGACTTGCGCTTTATTATTTCAATTTTATCAGCTAAACCCCGGGCTTTCCTGGTTAGGCGGTGGTTTTGTTTTTCTGGGTTTTATTGCGCACTTGCTGCTGGATGAGTTTTATAGCGTGGATTTTAATGGCAAACGCCTGAAGCGTTCATTTGGTACGGCATTAAAGCTGGTTAACACCAGGAACTGGGGAAATACTTTTATATTTTTAGTGGGTACTGGTTTGGCTTTTCAAATGACACCCGCTAGCCATGAGTTTACCCAATTAATTTTTAATAAAGCGACTTATGTGGCGCTGTTTGAGAACTTTTTCCCTGCTTATCTGACACAATTTGCAGTTGCCGGACATTAAAAAAGGCGCTTCAGCGCCTTTTTTAAACATTATTACACCAACCGGTATCTTATTTCTTTCCATACCGACGCTGGAACTTATCAATACGTCCGGCGGTATCTACAACACGCTGTTGTCCGGTATAAAATGGGTGACAGGCAGAGCATACATCAAGATGTATTTCCTTTGCACGGCTGGAACGGGTGGTAAATGTGTTACCACAACTACAGGTGACAACAACTTCCTGATATTTTGGATGAATATCTGCTTGCATGATAAAAACCTTAGATTAAATGCTACGGATGCTACGGGCGTTACAGGCAAGAACGTTGCAGCCCTGAACTGAATACAAATAAACGGTCGATTATAAATTAAATGATAACACCTGACAAGTAAAAATATTCAGTTTATAAGTAAAGGTATTTCTAAAATAGAAAAGGAAAGATACTCCCGCGCATATCTACAATAATAACATTGCCGCTTTTGCCCGCTCGGCAGGCGTTGGACTGTGCAGCAATGCTTCCAGATTTTTTCTAATTAGGTCTTCCGGCAGGTTACGGGTAATAAAAACAATCTGAGTCATAGGCTGCGAATCAGGCCAGCTTTTAAGTTGCACAGGGGATTGTAAAATATGCTGTACGCCTTGAATCAATACTGGTGCGTTTGTTTCCTGCGTCCAGGCTATACCTTTGATACGCAGCAAATCCTTGCCGCGCAAACGGGTTAATTGTTGTAGCCAGTGTTCCAGCACTTTCCAGGGCAAAGGCTGTGTATATTTCAGACAAAAATTATGTATATATTGATCATGAATCCCTTGTTCCTGTTTGTCTTGATGGTGGTGTGCAGTGAAGGGTGCTGCATAAATTTCTGTTTGCAGCCATTTTTGAATATCCAGTTGCCGGGTCTGAGGATCATAGGTGTTACCGGCAAAGAGCTGTTTAACATCGGGCAGACCTTGCTTCAAGTCATAACAATAAGCCGCAGGATTTAACTGCTGCAAACGCTGCATTAACTCAGAAATCACTTCCTCACAGCTGTGTGGATGATCAGTTTTAGTTAATAATAAATGATTTGCCAATGCCGCCTGTTTAACAGACTCGTCATGCTCATCCAGTTGTTGCATACCATATATCGCATCAACAGTGGTAATCACCTGCTCCAGGCGATAATGTGCAACAATAAAATCATCATTAATCAAGGTGCGCAAAATCGGTGCCGGATCAGCCAGTCCACTGGTTTCAATAAGCACACGTTGAAACCGATAATCCTGTTGCTGTTGAGATTTTTCAAATAAATTTTGCAAGGTGGTAATTAAATCACTGCGTACCGCGCAACATAAACACCCCCCTGCCAGCAGCAACATATCATCCTCAGTGGACTCCAACAGCAGGTGATCAATACCAATTTCCCCTACTTCATTGACAATAACAGCAGTTTGCGTCATTCCCGGCTGTTGCAGCAGACGATTAAGCAGGGTTGTTTTACCGCTGCCTAAAAAACCGGTAATAATATAAATCGGGATCTTCTGATGTGAGTTTTCAGCGGGTAATTGTGCCTGAGTGGAGCCGCCTTGATTAGAATCAGAAGCTGACATTAATAATCCATCACACTTTTGGCTGTATTTTTTTCATCCTCAGAGAGCAAACCAAAAAATACATAAACCATTTTTCCGGTTTCAGTAAGTTGCAATTCTCCGCGCCCATCTTTACAAAGTGCCTTCAGGGCCAGTTCTGATTCTTTCAGCGTCATGTGGGTTTTATAGGCAATTTCTGCAATGGTGACGCGCCCATTGGCATCCGCTATCGCCTGTAATAATTGACGTTCATTGCGCTCAATAAGATATCGCACCTTGCGTTTGCGATAACTTAGCAGCAAATAAAGACCCGCTGCCAGCGTTAAAGAGAAAAAAAATAAAAGCCCCCATAATACGGAAACTTCTGTATCAGTTTGCTCCGGATGCAACAAGTCAGAAATGGCTGCAACAACAAAAAAGCTGCTGAACAAGGCAATCATAGTGCCTAATAATGCTATTAATTTGTGTATTAATGGTAATAATTTGTGCATCACAGTGTTAATCAGATTAAAAAACTAAGCTTGTATCATACCCGAAATAACAATATAAAAAAAAACCCTGATTAAAAATAATCAGGGTTTTTTTTGAGGCGCTTGAGCGATAGCCTGGTTTTAATTGCGCTGTTTGTTCGCGTCAATACAAGCATTTATTTAATCTTCGCTTCTTTATACTCAACATGCTTGCGTACAACAGGATCGTATTTACGAAATACCAGTTTATCCGGTGTCGTACGTTTATTTTTCGTGGTCGTATAATAATGACCGGTACCCGCACTGGATACTAATTTAATCTTATCACGCATAATAAAAACCTCTTAGACTTTAACGCCGCGACTGCGAATATCTTTCAGTACTGCTTCAATGCCAACCTTATCAATGATACGCATACCTTTAGCAGTAACCCGCAGTTTCACCCAACGGTTTTCACTGGGAACCCAGAAACGATGGCTGTGCAGGTTAGGCAAAAAACGCCGTCTGGTTTTGTTATGTGCGTGGGATACATTATTCCCGGTGACTGTCCGTTTGCCAGTCACTTGGCATACTCTAGACATAGCAACTCCTGTTTAAGTGGAAGCAGATCCCGAATAAGGGAAAACCTACCGTGAATGAAAAAAACTGGGATTATACTCTATAGAAGAGTAAAACCACGCTTAATATTTTATCAAGGAAGATTTGCCAGCACAATCAGGAAGGAAAATAGAAATTATGTTCCATAATAAAATGGCGTCCCCAAGGGGGTTCGAACCCCTGTTGCCGCCGTGAAAGGGCGGAGTCCTAGGCCGCTAGACGATGGGGACCCGGAACAATTTTCTCGCAATCAGTATGGCTTTAATAATCCCTGGTGGAGCTAGGCGGGATCGAACCGCCGACCTCTACAATGCCATTGTAGCGCTCTCCCAGCTGAGCTATAGCCCCTGATCTTCAAAACCTTGGAAAGTCAAACTCATCCTCAGACTTTGTAATCAAAGTTGTTATAGGCTTTGCAAGAAAGACGCGCATTATAGGGGGCGTTTTTTCATCTGTCAATAATTTTTTTAAAAAATTTATTATTAATCTTAAGCCATTGCCATTTTATCTAGTGCAACATAGGATTTGGCAAGGTACAAATAAAAAACAGCATGAAGCAATAGCGCCTCTTCGCAGGTTTCCAATCTTCCAATATTCAATATTTTTTTACACTTATTCTTGCAAAATCTCGAATTTACAACTAATACTTATTACTAAGAGTAAGTTTTTGTACAAGTGCAGAACATAAAAAAGACATCAAATGTTCATTCGACAGCAGGCATCTTGCCTCGATACTTAATAAGCTGGGTGATTTATATTTATTTTCTGTGCTTGGGAGCGAAAATAAAATAACGACCAAAAGGTGTTATAGGGTTTTCGTTTCATTCAGGTGTTGCGCCTGTTGCGTTTTAGATTACGCTTTATCCTTAATTCAAGGGTGTGATGGTTGGTCAGAAGCGAAACCGAATACAACAGGCGCACGTTGCTTACATATTTTCATTAAGATGAATAATGAGTATTTGGCATTTGTCAGATTTTAACAACAATACTTTGATAAGGCTGTAAACCTGACAAGCGCCTAAGCAGGGAGGGCAATCTCATGAAAACGTTTGTTAAAATTGCTGCATTATCTGTTGTCTTACTGTTTGCAGCAGCACCAACTACAAGTAGTGCATTTTTCTGTGGTTTTGGTGGTGGATTTGGTTTTGGATCAGGCTGGGGTTGGGGTGGTTATCCTTATTACGGCGGTTACTATCCTTATGGCGGTTATGGTGGTTATGGTGGTTATGGAGGATATTATCCACATTATGGCGGTTATGGTGGTTATCCTTATTATGGTTATTCCGCTTATCAGATGCCTTATTCACCTGTTGTTGTTCCTACCGCAACACAGCCTGCAACCACTGAGGCAAAATAAAACCTGAAGTGCAATAAATTTTTTTTGGGGTGCAAGTGTTAGTTTATTTATAGATAAGAATAAACTAATGCTTGCACCCTAAATCAGTCTGCTTCCAGCATTTTCTCTGCCTATTATCTTTTTTCTGCTATTTGCAATTATCACTGACCGATGTCAACACAAAACCTCTTATCCTTTGCTGAACAAGCAACTTAATCCCCTCAGAAAGAAAAACCAAGCAGACATATTTGATATAGCCTTGGAGGCTGCCTGAGAACAGAGACCGTAGCCAGGAAAAGCTGGTTTGAAGCAGATTTTTGCATTATTTGAGGCGAATATTGGGTATATTAACGAAAATAAGGGAGAAATCTGGAACAAGTTTATCAACGTTAAAATGGGACATTCATAAGGAATTTGAGCATGATTAAACATTTACACATTTTTGCTTGTGAATATTTCCGTCAGGAACTGGAAACCTTGTTGCAGGAAGCCGCTTTCCGTCATGTTCGCTGTGATTTTTTTCCAGCTGATTGTGATCACCCTTGCCATAATAGGCAGATGTTGGAACTGACTAAAGACCTTGGTGATACACCTTGTATCCTATTAGGTGGCGGCTGTTTAAGTCAGCTAAAAAATCAGTCCTGCCAAATCCATGCATTAGAACAATGCTTTGAATTACTGGCTGGAACACAACAAGTGCAGGCATATATTGCGGCAGGTGCGCACTTATTCAGCCCTGGCATGTTGGCGCAGTGGGATCATTTTTGTACCCACAGTGGTTTTACTGCGGCAACTGCGCGGGATTTTTTTGCCGATTCAACACAAAAGCTGGTATTACTGGATACCGGTGTTGATGAAACCGCAGCACAACGTCTGGCTGACTTATCTAAAGTCCTGGGATTAGCCGCAGAACGTATTGTGGTGGGTTTGGATTATTTGCGTTTATCGGTGCAGCATTTATTAAGCAAGCAGCAACAGATGGCGGTGCAGGAAAAAGATCGGCAATTGGCTGATTATGCTATGGTCAATGATCTGATTAGTCGCATTACCAGTTTGACTGAAGAAAAGCATGTCATTGCTCAGGTACTGGAATTATTTTCTATGTTTTGTGCGCCGCAAGTGGTCGCCTATTTGCCACAAAAAAATGATGAAGCGGGAGAAATGGTCTTATCAGCTTCCACTACGAACAGGCAAAAATTACAGCAGGATTTACTGGCTTTGCGCGGTACTTATCAGCTAAATGCCGAAGCACAGGGTTTTTACATAAAAATTGAACGCTGTGGTCAGGTTCTGGGCGCTGTCGCAGTACTTGATATTGCTTTTCCGCAATATCAGCAGCATTATCTTAATCTAGGCTTGAGTGTTGCACCTGTGGTGGCGCTGGCCGTCAGCAATGCCCGTACTTATCAACAGCACCTGGAAGCTGAAGCGCAGGTGCAACAATTAAACGAAGTTTTGCAAGAACGCCTGATTTCAGTAAATGCCTTAAATAAGGAACTGGAAGCCTTCACCTATTCCGTATCTCATGATTTACGCGCGCCATTGCGCAGCTTAGATGGCTTCAGTAACATGCTGTTACGCGATTATATCGATAAACTGGATAATCGTGGTGAGCATTTATTAACGCGCTTGCGCGCAAATGCGCAGCATATGGGGCAGTTAATTGATGATTTATTACGCTTGTCACGCCTGACGCGCACCGAACCCAACAAATCCACCTGTAACCTCAGTGACATAGTGTCGGAACTGGCGGCAGATTTACAACAAACGGATGCAACACGTCAGGTTGATTTTGAAATTCAGCCGCAGACAACAACGGTTTGTGATGCCGCCTTGTTAAAAATAGTACTGGAAAACCTGGTGGGTAATGCCTGGAAATATACCAGCAAAAAAAACCATCCCAGCATCGCCTTTGGCAGTATGCAGCAAAATGAAGAAACCATATTTTTTTTACGTGATGATGGCGATGGTTTTGATATGGCTTATGCCGATAAATTATTTTCACCATTTCAACGACTGCATAGCGAAGTGGATTTTCCGGGTACCGGCATTGGTCTTGCAACTGTACAGCGTATTATTCTGCGTCATGGTGGGCGTATTTGGGCTGAAGCAACACCTGGCAAGGGTGCTAGCTTTTTCTTTACACTATAATAATAAAAGGATTTTTTAATCCAAAGGGGGCGCAGTGGAACAGGATATTATTCTGGTGGAAGATAACCCGGATGACTTGGAATTGACTTTGGAAGCCTTTCGTATGCTGGCAATGAGTCAGCGTATTAAAACCTTTCGTGATGGCGTGGAAGTTATACAATACTTATTTCCAGAAAATACTGAAGAAATACCAGCAAAGCATCATATTTGTTTGATGTTACTGGATTTGAATTTGCCACGCATGAATGGACTACAGGTGCTGGAAAAACTGCGTGCTGACCCACGCACCAAAACCATCCCCGTGGTGATGCTGACCTCTTCTGGACGTGATGAAGATCGCTTAACAAGTTATGGCCTGGGGGTTAATAGTTATGTACGCAAACCAGTTGATTTTGATGATTTTATTCGGGTAGCAGAACAATTAAAGGTTTACTGGACAGAAATCAATGAGCCAGTTAATGATGATCTTAGTGTGAATTAACATCGCATGTCTACGCTACGTATATTACTGGTCGATGACTCAGAAGATGAAGCCTTATTTCTGGAAGATGATCTTCTACAGGGGGGCTATGAGCCTAGCTTGCAACGGGTTGATACTGAAAAGGACATGCGCAATGCCCTGAAAAATCAGGAATGGGATGTCATTATTATTGATTATGTGATGCCATATTTCAGCGCGCCAGCGGCAATGCAGGTGTATCACGATCTGGCGCTAGATATTCCCTGCCTGATCATGTCCGGTCAAATCACTGATGAAAAAGCCGTAACCATGATGCGAGAGGGTGCGCGTGACTTTATTCCTAAAAATCAGCGTTCTCGTTTATTACCCGCAATTTCCAGAGAATTACAAGAAAGTCGCGAACGTCGTGAGCACAAACAAGCTGAAAAAGCACTACTGGAGGTTCAACGCCGTCATGCCTCAATTTTCCAGAGTGCTGAAATTGCCATTTGGGAAGAAGATTTTTCTGCCTTATTTGTACATTTGCAACATTTAAGAAAAGCCGGGATTAAAGACTTAAAACAATATTTACAGTGCAATCCTGGCACGGTTTTAGACTGTATTTCCCTGGTACGGCTGATTGATGTTAACCCTGCGGCTTTACGTATGTTAGGCGCGGACAATAAACAGCAATTATTACTATCCCTGGACACGGTTTTTACTGAAACAGCCGTGGCAGTATTTGCCCAGGAACTCAATGCGATTTGGATGGGGCAACCATTTTTTCATAGTGAAGCCCAGCATCGGCGTTTAGATGGTGAAGAAATTACCGTGATGCTATCTATGCCAATTCCTCAGGAAGCGGCTGGTTTTTCTTATATTCCGGTCAGTTTACTCGATATTACTGCTTATAAACGCAGTCAACAAGCCAGGGAACGCATTGCTCAAAAAAATCGTTTAATCCTGGATACCGCAGGTGAAGGTATTTTTGGTCTTGATGCCAAAGGGCGGCATACTTTTGTAAATCCCAGTGCAGCCAATATGTTAGGTTACACCGTAGAAGAACTCATTGGTCGCCCAAGTCATGCCACCTGGCATTACCAGCATCCTGATGGCAGCGATTTTCATGAACAGCAATGTCCGATTTACAGGGCAATGCGTAACTGCAAGGTTTATCGTGGTGAGGATTATTTTACCCATAAAAATACCTATATGTTTCCGGTTGAGTTTGAAGTGTCACCAATGATTGAAAGGGGGGAAATCTGTGGTGCGGTAGTCTCATTTCGAGATATTTCCCAGCGCAAGCAAGGAGAAGAAACCCTACTGCGCACTAATCGTGCCTTAAATACCTTAAGCCAATGTAATCAGACACTGATACATGCGCAAGATGAAATATCACTGTTACAAGCACTTTGTCAGATACTGGAGCAGGCCGGAGAATATGCGGTTGCCTGGGTAGGTTTATACCGTCACAAACAACATCTCTTATACCCGGTTGCCTGGGGTAAAAAAAACAGCGACTTTGTACAAGGTCAAATACAATATTATGCAGATGATGAACAAGTGCTTACCCCAGAGTCCCAAGTGCTGAGTTCCGGGAAAATCTGCGTGATTAATCAAATTAAAAACTGGAAACAGGATAATCATTGGAAAAAAGAGACATTAGCCCAAGGTTACAAAGCCTGTGCCGCCCTGCCGCTGCGCGATCAAAATGGTGTGTTTGGCGTACTTTCGGTGTGCATGAATCTGGATGATACGTTTCTTAACCGGGAAGTGATCTTATTAGATGAATTAGCCGGTGACATCGCTTTTGGCATTCAAACCATACGCACTCGCCATGAACGTGATGCCATACGCATCCGCTTAAATCAAACCTTGTTGCAAACCGTACAGGCTATTGCCACCACTGTAGAAAAACGTGATCCCTATACCGCAGGTCACCAACAACGTGTGAGTGAATTAGCTGTATGCATTGCAAAAGAAATCGGTCTTGATGAGCAGCAGATAGAAGGCATACGCCTGGGTAGTGCCATCCATGACATTGGCAAGATTTACATCCCGGTAGAAATCCTCGGTCGTCCTGGCAAACTGTCTAAACATGAGTTTGAGCTGATTAAAACCCATCCCCAGGTTGGCTTTGATATTATTAAAGACGTTGAGTTTCCCTGGCCGATTCGTGAAATGGTATTGCAACATCACGAACGCCTGAATGGTTCCGGTTACCCCAAAGGCTTGCTTGCCGATGACATTATTCTGGAATCCCGCATTCTGGCAGTGGCTGATGTGGTGGAGTCGATTAATGCCAACCGCCCTTACCGCCCTTCGCTGGGGATTGAAGTTGCCGTCAATGAAATTCGCAAGGGTGCCGGGCAACTTTATGACCCGCTGATTGTGTCTGCTTGTATCCAATTGATAGAAGACAATAAATTACCCTGGTCTTAGATATTGCTCCTATTTACAGCAGTGTTGCTCCCATTCAATGAGTCTTTGTTTGATGTCTAAACCACCAGCAAAGCCCGTGAGTTTGCCATTGCTACCGATCACGCGGTGACAAGGCACAATGAGCGGAATCGGGTTACGGCTGTTAGCCATGCCCACGGCGCGTGCGGCACTGGGTTGAGCAATCGCAATGGCAATGTCTTTATACGTGCGTAACTGGGCAAATGGAATCTTGTACAATGCCTGCCAGACACGCTGCTGGAATGCGCTGCCCTGCGGGTTCAAACTCAAGCTAAAGTCTTTTAATTCACCTGCGGCATAAGCTTGAATTTGCCTTCTGGCTTCTGCAAACAACACATCATTCTGCTGCCAATCAGGGGCAATGCTGAATTGGCGCTTGCCCTGCCCGGTATTTAAGTGCAAATGGCGAATGCCTTGTTCATCGCCTGCAATGATGATGTCACAAAACTGGGTGCTAAATTCGCTGTAATACATGGCTTATCCTTGGTATTGATTCCACAGACATAAGGCGGCATAAGCGCGATAAGGTCGCCAGTGTTCTGCCAGTTGCCGGATTTGTTTGGCTTTTAAGGCTTCACCCTGGATTGCTGACAAGGCCTTGACGATGCCCAAATCCGAGGCAGGAAAGCAATCCTTCATGCCCAGGCCGCGCATGGCAACATAATTTACCGTCCAATCCCCTATGCCTTTAATGCGGGAGAAATCTTCATAAAACTGTTCAAAGGACTGCTTTGCATCCAGGCTAATCCGGCCCTGTGCCACAGCCTGTAATACAGCTTGAATCGTAGCCTGACGGGTTTTGCTTAAACCAATATCGGTCAACGGCAAGGGTAATAGCTGGTTTAAATCCGGGAAAAAGTGACTGAGTCCATCAGGAAATTCAGCTGGTGTGCGCAGATTAGCTGTCTGCACCAGACGATTAACCAAGGTACGTGCCGCTTTAAGTGAAACCTGTTGCCCTAAAATTGCGCGCAGGGTGAATTCCAGACTATCAAAGGCCATTGGCAAACGCGGCACTTCGCCTTGTTCCAAACCGGGTTTTAATACTTCATCTTCAGCAAGCAATGTTTTGATAACTGACATCTGACTGTCTAAATCAAACATTTTTCTCACACGTTGATGAATCGCCATGTGGCAGCGAATATCATCTGTGTCTATGTGCAAACTCAAGGCTGAATGCTCAGGACAATTTTTAACCATAAAAAAGCCTGTTGCCTGTTGTATGCGAAAGCTGCGCGCATAGCTATTCTCTGTAACCTGTTCCACACCAGTTATAGCACGCAGGCGCATGAAATTGAGCAAGGCTCGAAAATTAAACGGTGGGGTGTAATTTAATAACAAGATATTGTCTCACTTCAAAGTGCCACATGCTGCCATTGCTTGGCAATAAACAACGCTGGTCAGTGCAGGAATCAAAATTCCCACCACTTGAATCAACATCGCGACAATCAAGGTGATGATCCCTGCCAGCAAAATTGCTGCATTATTATTTCGATCAAACAAATGAATTTGTTTCATATGCTCAATTTCAAATAACACTATTTACCACTTTTCCGCAAATACACCAGCAGCAAAGAAATCGCTGCCGGGGTCACGCCGGAAATCCTCGAAGCTTGACCTATGGTTGCCGGATGGTGTTGGTTGAGCTTCTGACTGACTTCCGTAGACAGGCCGCGCACTTGCTGGTAATCCAAATCTTCCGGCAGGCGGGTTTCTTCATGGCGGCGACCGCGTTCAATTTCCAGTTTCTGGCGTTCAATATAGCCGCTGTATTTGGTTTGAATCTCAACCTGTTCGGCAACACTGGCATCGTCTACGGGTGGTTGCACCTTGTCAAATTTACACAATTCAGCATAGGTGATTTCCGGGCGGCGCAATAACTCCAATGCGCTGTTCTCCCGCCGCAGTGCCTGACCTAATTTAGCAGTCACCTGCGCATCTTCCGGGCGTAAAATAATTTTTTTCAGACGTTGCTGCTCTGCGGCAATTGCAGTGCGTTTTGCTTGCAGCACTGACCAACGGCGCTCACTAACCAGTCCCATTTCATAGCCGGTTTCAGTCAAACGTAAATCAGCATTATCTTCCCGCAGCAGTAGACGGTATTCCGCACGACTGGTGAACATGCGGTAAGGCTCGCTAGTGCCCAGCGTAATTAAATCATCAATCAATACGCCGATATAGGCTTCATCACGGCGCGGTGACCAGGCGGGTTGGCCCTGCACCTGGCGTGCCGCGTTCAGTCCTGCAATCAAGCCCTGCGCGGCAGCCTCTTCATAGCCGGTGGTGCCGTTGATTTGTCCGGCAAAATATAAACCACCCACATGTTTGGTTTCCAGTGAAGGGCGTAGATCGCGGGGATCAAAAAAATCATATTCGATGGCATAACCGGGGCGAATAATGTGGGCATTTTCAAAACCCTTAATCGAGCGCACAAAGGCCATTTGTATGTCAAACGGCAGACTGGTGGAAATGCCGTTGGGATAAATTTCCACATTATTTAAACCTTCCGGCTCGACAAAAATCTGGTGTGAGTCCTTATCGGCAAAACGATGAATTTTATCTTCAATAGACGGGCAATAGCGCGGGCCTATGCCTTCAATCACCCCGGTATACATCGGTGAGCGATCCAGGCCGCCGCGAATAATATCATGGGTTTGGGTATTGGTACCGGTGATATAACAGGCCACTTGCTGCGGGTGTTGTTCGGCATGACCCAGATAAGAAAACACTGGCACCGGGTCATCACCGGGCTGCGCCTGCAACTGGCTGAAATCAATACTGCGCCGGTCGATGCGCGGCGGGGTGCCGGTTTTCAGGCGTTCCACCCGAAACGGCAGGGCGCGTAAACGCTTGGATAATGACAGCGAAGGCGGATCTCCGGCGCGCCCTCCCGCGTGATGGCTCAAGCCAATATGAATCTGACCGTCAAGAAAAGTGCCGACCGTCAGTACCACCGCTGGCGCAAAAAAACACAAGCCCATCTGAGTGACAACGCCAGTAACGCGGTCATTTTCCACCAATAAATCATCCACACCCTGCTGAAACAGCCACAGGTTTTCCTGATTTTCCAGGGCATTGCGGATATAATTTTTGTATAAAGCACGATCAATCTGGGCGCGGGTGGCGCGTACGGCGGGGCCTTTACGACCATTGAGTATACGAAACTGAATGCCGCAGTGATCCGCCGCCTCCGCCATAATGCCGCCCAGCGCGTCAATTTCCCGTACCAGATGCCCCTTGCCGATACCGCCAATGGCGGGATTACAGGACATTTGCCCCAAGGTATCGATGTTATGGGTTAATAACAGGGTTTTCTGACCTGTACGCGCTGCCGCCAAAGCGGCTTCAGTACCGGCATGACCGCCACCCACAACAATCACATCAAAAGTTTCTGGATAATTCATTTAAGTTTGGCTCTTAAGTTTAACGCTTGGTTTCCCATAGCTGTTTTTTACGATAGATGGTAGATGCGCTGATACCCAAAGCCACTGCGGCTTTCGGCACATTGCCTTCACACAAGGCGATGGCCTGCTCTATCGTTTCGCGTTCAACATCTTCCATACGGCGAATCAGGGGCATATTGTTTCCCTCTGCGCCAGCCTGAAAATTCAATACGGGATGCTTTCCATTGCTATGGTTGAGTGGTGTTCCTGGCTGTGGCGACAATTGCTGCGCCAAATGTGCTTGATCGAGGGGCGATGGCAACATGGCTAAGGTGACTTCCGAAGCATCATTGAGTACCACAATATTACGAATCACATTTTGCAGTTGACGCACATTACCCGGCCAGCCGTATTGTAAAAATATCAATTCAACCTCAGGGGATAAATGCAGAAATTTTTTGCCCTCTTCCTGACTGTAATCACGCAAAAAATATTGGGCGATTTGTAACACATCTTTATCCCGTTGCGCGAGGGCTGGCAGCGCAATGGGGATGACGTGCAAACGATAATATAAGTCCTCCCGAAAACGCCCGGCCTGCACTTCTTCCAAAGGATTACGATTGGTTGCGCAAATAAAACGAATATCAACTTTTTTAAGTTCATTGCTACCGACTACCTGATAGCTGCCGCTTTGAATAAAACGCAGCAATTTACTTTGTAAATCCAAATCCATCTCACAGACTTCATCCAGAAACAAAGTCCCCTTGTCAGCACGCCCAGCCGCACCCTGACGCGTGTTATGCGCCCCGGTAAACGCCCCTTTGACATGCCCAAAGATTTCACTTTCCATCAAATCATGTGGAATTGCCGCGCAATTGAGCGCCACAAAAGGCTTTTTTCTGCGCTCGCTTTCATCATGAATCGCCTCTGCGCACAACTCTTTACCCGTACCGCTCTCTCCGGTAATAAACACCGTTGCCCGACTGGGTGCGGCGCTTTCTATCATATGGTAAATGCCATGTATCACCGGCGATGTGCCAATAAAACCATGAAAATGGTTGCGTTTGGTTTGTTTATAAGTTTGTACCAGATTTGACAAGTGCTGCCGCTCCAGGGCATTGCGCACCGTAACCAGCAGGCGCTCAGGAGTAAATGGTTTTTCCAGAAAATCAAATGCCCCCGTGCGCATGGCCTCTACCGCAATATCCACAGAGCCATGCCCGGTCACGACCACCACCGCCGTAGGGATGCGCTTTTGAATCACATAGTGCAGAATTTCCATGCCATTCATATCCGGCAGGTATAAATCCAGAATCATCGCATGTGGGGGCTGTTTTTGTAGCTGCTGCAAGGCTTCAGAACCATTATTGAGCAAGGTTACAGTGACTGGTTCCGGGCGTAAATACTCCTGATAAAGAATTGCCAGCGTTGGGCTGTCTTCAACAATTAATATCTGGTTTTGCTGCCGCATACCTTCAGAAATTTGAGCAGACATGGTTTTATTTGAGGCTGCTCAAATAGGTGACAAGATTATCAAGATCGATTTCTCTTTTAATTCCGGCAAAAGCCGTTTTATTGCCGGGAATAAATACTTTTGGATTATTCAAATAAACTCTCAAGGTCACTTCATCCCAAAAAATACCTTTTTTATTAGCAGCACTAAGGTGGGCTTTGGAATAGCGATAACCCGGTACCTTACCCGCTGGTCGCCCCACGATGCCCCACAAGTAGGGGCCTACTTTATTTTTTTTCTGTTGCGTTAAATCATGGCAGGCAACACATTTTTGCGCCACGTGCTTACCCTTACGGGCATCGCCAGCAAGCGCATTATTACTTATTAAGCTTAAGCTCAGCAGTATTGTCAAGATGTAAAGGGCAGGTTGTTTCATGATTGGGTTCCTGGGAAAAATTGCTGTGCAGGGTTTTTAGAGTGGTTCGATTTGTTTTTGCTATTTTCCTCTGATTTTAAGCCTATTTCCAGATATAATTTATCTGAGTTCGATTTAGGCTTCTTGCAACGCCTGTTGCGTTGAAAACCGCCTAAACCTCACACTGGGATTTGGATAGTGAATTGAACCATGTAGGATGGGCAAAGCGCAGCGTGCCCATCTTTAATTACTTTGGGTAATATTGGGGATGATGAGCACACGTTGCTTTGCTCATCCTACGCTGAAAAAGGAATGAAACCGGAAATGAGTGCAAGCACCTTGTATGATAAATTGTGGAACAGCCATGTGGTACGCACTGCTGAGGACGGCACCGCGCTGTTATATATTGACAGACAATTGATTCATGAAGTCACCTCCCCCCAGGCATTTGAAGGCTTACGTCTGGCCCAGCGCACCCCCTGGCGACTGGATGCCAATCTTGCAGTGCCGGATCATAATGTGCCAACTATCGGACTAGAGCAAGGCATTACCGATCCGGTTGCCAAAATACAAGTTGATACCCTGAATCAAAACTGTGATAGCTTTAATATCACTGAATTTAAGATGGGTGATCCCAGGCAAGGCATCGTCCATGTTATCAGCCCTGAACAAGGTGCAACCCTACCCGGCATGACTTTGGTGTGCGGCGACTCCCACACCTCCACCCACGGCGCATTAGGCGCACTGGCTTTTGGTATCGGTACCTCGGAAGTTGAGCATGTATTGGCAACCCAGTGCCTGTTGCAAAAAAAATCCAAAAACATGCGCATTAATGTTGATGGTCTGTTGCCGGAAGGACTCAGCGCCAAAGACATCGTTTTAGCCATTATTGGTAAAATCGGCACCGCAGGCGGTACTGGTTACGCCATTGAATTTGCTGGCGAAGCGATACGAGCATTGTCAGTTGAAGGCCGCATGACCGTATGTAATATGGCGATAGAAGCGGGCGCGCGCGCTGGCATGGTCGCAGTAGATGACAAAACCATTGATTATGTCAAAGGCCGTCCTTATGCACCGCAAGGCGAGCAATGGACGCAGGCAGTAGCTTATTGGCGTGATCTGCACACCGACGTGGATGCACAATTTGACCGTGAAGTGACATTAGATGCCAGCAAGCTCAAACCCCAAGTCACCTGGGGTACCTCGCCGGAAATGGTGGTTTCTGTTGCAGACCGGGTTCCCGATCCGGCGTTGGAAAGTGATCCGGTGAAAGCCAACGATATGCGCCGCGCCTTAGCCTATATGGACTTAAGCGCCAACACGGCAATCTCAGATATCAAGGTAGACAAGGTTTTCATCGGCTCTTGCACCAACTCACGCATAGAAGACCTGCGCGCCGCAGCAGCAGTAGCCAAAGGCCACAAACGTGCTGCTAATGTTAAGCAGGTATTAATCGTGCCCGGTTCCGGTTTGATCAAGCAACAGGCCGAAGCTGAAGGACTGGACAAGGTATTTACCGATGCCGGTTTTGAATGGCGCGCCCCCGGCTGCTCCATGTGTCTGGCGATGAATGCCGACCGCCTGGAACCGGGCGAGCGTTGCGCTTCCACTTCTAATCGCAACTTTGAAGGTCGCCAGGGCCAAGGTGGACGCACGCATCTGGTCAGTCCTGCGATGGCGGCGGCAGCAGCGATTAGTGGACATTTTACGGATTTATCGGTGAATTAAATAAGTATTGCCTTACAAGACAGTCCCAAAATGACAAGCCATGTTTTCAGTAGGTCTTTTTCAAATTACCGATGAGAGCTGGCTCAAGGTGAAATACCACAGATTTTAAACTTCACAAAAATACGCTCAGATCAACCAGTGATTCGGTATCAATTGGCTTCAATTAAGGGGTTCACCATGTCACATAATCGTTATGACTTAGGCTTTTTAGGCTTTTATCTGTTTCTCCTGTTTTTCAGCCAATCTATTGCCGCGAATAATTGCCCGATATATGCACCGCTGGTTTTGGAAAATCCACATGTGGTTGGTGACGGCACACCCGTCTCCTGTACCCAGAGCGCGTTGCAGGCAGCTTTGGATCAAGGGGGAGAGATCAGCTTTAATTGCGGCGGGCCGGTGACGATTGCTTTGACCGAGGAACTTGTGGTCACTATGGATACGGTACTGGATGGCGCGGGTGACGTGACTTTGGATGGGCAGCAGCAAACCCGAATTTTGAATAAGCAAAGTGGCGCAAATCTGGTGGTGCAGAATATCATTCTGGAAAATGCCAAAGCGCCCGGTTCCGCCAACCATTTCAGCGACACCTGCGGCGGCGCGATTCTCGCTAAGGGTGCAGGCACGACATTGATGGTGCTGAACAGTGTGTTACGTAACAATAGCGTCACCAATATCAACACCAACGATATTGCAGGCGGTGCAATTTACGCTTTCGGTTTATACGAAGCCATTATTGCCAACAGCCAGTTGACTGGTAACAGTGCAAGTAACGGCGGCGCGGTGGGTGTACTCGCCTCAGGCTTGCAGGTGATTAACACTACCTTCTCGCATAACCAGGCACTGGGCAGTCGTGATGCAGGGCCATTGCGCGGGCATGGCGGCGCATTGAACCTGGATGATGTAACCAACAGTCAAAATCCTGATTCACATAAATTGCTGTACATCTGCGGCAGCACTTTCGAGCACAATAGTGCCGATAACCAGGGCGGGGCAAGCAATTCTGTATTTTCCGACAATCTTGGCAGCCAAATGATTGTGGAGGACTCAAGCTTTATTGCCAACACCACCACCCATGCCGACAAGGGTCAAGGCGGGGCAATTTTTCACATGGAGAATGAATTGGCGGGTGGTAGTAGCGAAGATAATTTCATTATTAAAAACAGTACGTTTGCCAGCAATGAAACATTCAGCCAGGGCGGTGCAGTATGGACGCTGATTGAAGGCAAGATCACGATTGAAAACAGCACTTTCTACAATAACCACACACTCAATCCATCCACCGGCATGGGGGGTGGACTGGCGATTAGTCGCGGTGATCTGCATGTGATTAACAGCACTTTTGCACAAAACTACGCCTGGTTTCACGGCGGCGGTATTCAATCCTCTAACAGTGCGCTGGTCAAGTTGACTAATACCTTGTTTTACCGCAACGAGTCTGAACGCGACTGGGGCAATTACGCCATGAACCGCAGTGCTGATGAGGACGGCGGCGGTAATCTGCAATTTCCCGGTATACGTTTCAACCAAAACAACACCCCCGATGACAACAAAATCACTCCAACGGTGTTAATCGCCGATCCCTTGTTAGGCACATTAAGCAATAATGGCGGTTCAACCCAAACCCTGCCGCTGAATAATGGCAGTGCGGCGCTTGATGTAGGTGTCACGGCAGCTTGTCCGGCAACGGATCAGCGCGGCCTTCCCCGAAACCACTGTGATATCGGTGCGTTTGAATTACAAGTGGGTGCTGGTTTCTCCGTTATGCCTTTAGCAAGCGGCAGCCCGGATAAGGCATCGCTAAGCTTGCAATTGCAGTTCCCGGATACGACAGTGGGTGCAAATGGTAATGTTTATCTGGCCGCTTTGCTGGGGACAAGTTTGTTCATGCATGACGCTACAACTTGGCTGCCGTGGACGGGTGGGGCGTTGCCGGTATATGTGCAAGGTGTTTTCCCAACCAGTATCGATTTACCGGTATATCAAAACCTGGATATTCGCTCTTTGAGTGGCACGATATTGTTTGTTGGTTACGGACGCAACGAAACAGAGCTGCTTGCCAATAATCAGTTCCAGGCAGCTTATACCCTGCCTCAGGAGTGAGAATTTTATAACTTCAGCAACCTGGCTGGTCTTTTTCTCCATTTTCTGCGTTGTGAAAACCGTTACATAGCTTGCTATGCGCCGGTTTTCACGCCTTGAAAATGAATAAAAATCCTGCGCCCAGTTCCTGCACTTATTTCATCCTCACTCCTTAATCCACTGACAGTTTATTCCTCCGTCCCCTTTAATTAATCAATCGCCCAGGTATCAACAGCCTGTTGCGCAAGCCAGGCTTGATAATCATTGAGGTTTTTCAGGTTCCAGTATTCATATTCTGCGACCTTTTGCGCCAGAGGAAAAGGACTTTGCTGATAACAGGTGATTTTTTCCTGAAATCCTGTACGTTTCAGCATATCTTTTTCCAGTAACACCATATTACCCAGGCGATCCTGTATATCATTCACGCCCTCGCCAAAGGCTTCACACCAGCTTTGTTCCGGGTGGTAAGGGCAGATATGCTCCAATTGCATTTTAGCATAGTCGGAAGCATGGCCCCGATACGCTTCAATTTCAGCCAATAAAAAGCGGATTTTTTTGGAAGATTGGCGGCTTGGCATTTTATGGAACTCAAACACATTCATAAACGCCTTATCTTCAGGATAGAGCTTTCTAAATGCTGCACTATTTTTCACATGGCTGGCGCGTTTGAAGCTGCCGTCAAAGACCTGCATTGCCATTTGGTTATACAGCGTTTCCTGTTCCTTGGGCGAGTAGTGACAAATGACGTTATAGCGCACTGATAAGACATATAAATATCTCAGCAGTTTAATAAATTCTTGCCCGGAAAATTTTTGAAAAGCCACCATCAGGATGGTAAAGGGCTGTTTTATATTAAATAAGCTAAATGCATCCAGATATTTTCTGGCCTGACGGTAAGGCTCACCCTGCGCCGCCCACCAGTCATCATAAGGGCTTAACAGCGAAGCGTAGATGGGGGCGTAATCAATCAAAGAGTTGAGATAACGATAGGCTTTTTGCGGGGTGTCGGATAAACTTCTGACCGAAGAAAACAGGGCTTTTTTAGTGACCAGTTTTTTTTGAAAATTATGATGATAACGAATAAAGTCGGTAAAGTTTGCTTCCCCAAGTTGTGAGATAATCTCCGACCAGTTTTCATCCAGATCGTTTAAGTCTTCATCAGAAACATCATTGTTTTTCGTGACCACGGAAAAAATATAATTTTTTAACAAGTCAGGTGTTGATAACTGTACACCTCTGGCATTGAGTGTTTCAAAAACCTTATAGGCGTTGAGGTTGTCCTGTACGACAATTTTAGTAAATACCATGCCGGAGCTGAGTTGCTCAATAAATTCTGCAATCTGAGTACCGCTGCTGCCCATTTTTTTGGCTGAAAAAAAGCGAAAGGCTTTATGCAGTAATTTATTAGTTTGGGTTAATTTGCGTTTATTGGGTGCTTCCAGATTGGAGCAAATGGATTTGAAGTGGGTGCCGTTGTTTCTGTTGAGAGATAATTTATTGTCAACTTTTAAGGAAATGGGGTTTTTAGCACCAATAAAACGATCTGTTAAGACTGCTAAACGCTGGGCATTGTCCGCTGCTTCAATGTTCCGCTCAATCAGGTTTTTAATTTGTTTCATAGCCGCCAGAACGATTAAAGACAGTGTCACCAGTCTTTGCTGCCCGTCTATCACCTGAAAATCATGTTTGCCCATTCTCTGTAAAACGATATACCCCATGTAATGATAGTGTTCTTTTGCCAGTGTACTGATATCATCCCATAATTCTTCCCACTGCTCCGTATCCCAGGCATAGTCTCTCTGGAACCTGGGCACGGTATATTTCACGCCATTGCCGACCAATTCCTGAAAGGTTTGGTTGGTGGGTTCCATTAACATAAACTCATGCATGATTTGCTGCCTTGTTTTCAGGCAAATAATTTTCAGATGCCTGACGGATAACTCGTAAGGTGGATAAGTGATAGTATTAGTGTGACAAGCAAAGCTTGTCACTTCTTTCAGAGTGAAAGTCCCTGATGGGAAAGTTCAAAGGGTTGAGCTGGTAAGGTTTAAGGTAACTCGCAAGAAATAACCTACCCGTATCGAGTGTTGCACACCCGGCAGAGCGTTGCAAGTGCTAAATACTGCTGCATTAATACCGATTTCTGGCTGTAATTTAACTTGTCAATATGTTGTCACTGGTATTTTATCGGTATTACACATCCGGTTGAAAATACCGCCGCGCTTCCTCTCCCAGTGACTTAACCAACAATTCCGGCAAACCTGTCAGACAAATCATCAGTAATTGCCGATGTTGTACCGAGGTGGCATCCTGTAAATGTTGCTGCCACCATGCCAGGGTTGCCTGCGGATCAAAAGCAGCCCCTTCCAGGCCTTGCGCAATACGCAATAAAATCAAACACACGTCACGTAAACAGCTTTTTATGGCCATTTCCCCGGTTTTGCCTACCACTTCACTGTGTTCTAATGTCAGCCAGAAAATCAGTTGCTGCATGATGCTGGATAATTGCTGGCTTAATTTAACCCCCAGTCGTACTTCCGGCAAAGCTGCTTGCAACATCGCCAGGGTATCTTGTAAACCATGATGCTCATTGACCATTTCATGAAAGGATTGCGCACTGCTTTGAATCAGTGTATCCAGATCATGCTGCTCAATATTATCTGCATGAGCCTGAAGATAACGGGCGCATTGCATTTTTGCCAGTAATACGGCGCGCCTGGGTGAATATAAACAATTATTTAAGGCTAACTGCCCTACAATATAGTGATTCTGAGTGTCTTGTTTATCAGCTTGGGTGCGTATTTGAGATGCATCTATCAATTCTACTGCTGTGTGTTGTGCAAAAAATAAATTTTCCTGCACAATAATATCAAATTCTTTCAGAATCAGGCGTATGGCTTCCCGCCAGATGACCAGACGCACGGATTTGTTGTCAACGCTAAAATGCTGCAAAGCTTCATTGAGTTGTTTTACCTGTTGCCAGTGTGGGTGCCGCAGATCCGGTGCCAGACGCAAACTGAAATGATAACGAAATACCTGTATCGCCCACTGCGGGTTGTCCGTTGTTGCCACTGCCATACAGCTTTCATACAAAACAGCCCGCCATAACTTGTCATCAAGTGCTGCCGGGGCTGCCTGCTGATTCAATTCATCATAGACATCCAGGCTATCAATTAATTTATTTAAATCCGTACAAACCGCAGTAAAGCTTTCCATCTGCCCGACATTAATCGCACTGTTTTTTCTGCCTTGTAATTGTTGCTGTAGTGCCTGAAAGGCTTTGTAATGCGCCTGTTGCAGGGTTTCCAACTGGCTGGCACGTTGCTGCTGCCAATAACAAAGGTTCAGGCTCTGCAAATAACGTAGATGTAACAATGTTTCCGGACGTGTGCGTAATAACAGGGCAATCAGCAGCCAATCACTGATAGGTGTGTCTAATACGGCATAATGAGGTAAAGCCTGCGTCATGACCAAGCGGATAAATGGAAAATCAGGCGTGGCGGCTAATAAGGTTTCCAGCGCATCACTTAAGCAATGCCCGACTGGTATGCCATCTTGCCCGGTGTTCTCAAAACCACTCAGCGCCCAGTCCAGTTTAATTAATAAACGTCCCCAGGAACCATCAAGCAGGGGATAAGCAAATAATAAATGGTGCGCAAATAAACGTAAAAACTCCAACCCCGGCATCACTTCCGGGCAATCTGGATGCTGTAGCAAAGTGTTATGCCAGTCTTGTAATAATAACAACAAGCTTTGCTGTAAATCACTGGCATCAGGCAAAGCCTGTTCATCATAATCCATGCAAAATTCATTGATTGTTTGCCAGGCAATCATTTCTATTTGCTGGGAAATTTGTTGAATTTGCTCACTCAGTTCACTCGCGCGTAATGCCGCATTAAATTGTTCCTGGCACCAGGCTTGTACCCAGATATCCTGTAACGGTGACAGATAAGCTAAAAAAGCTTGTGTCAATTGCGCAGATTGAGAAACAGACAGGGATAAAGCATCGTCACCTTGCTGTTGCTCTACCCATTGTGCATAGAGTGAAAGCTCACCAGAACTCATTGCTTTGCAAAATAAAGCATAGTGTTGTTGCAACATACTTTCAGTTTGCTCAATGCTTAATTTCGGAAATAATGCAATAAGTTCTTTTTGGTGCAAAAGCTCTGCAATCAAAGTCTGTTCCTGTTGCTCAAGAAATAAGCCTAACTGTTGCATACGTGCTGCAAACAGCGGATGTATCACTGATAGTTCTGTATTGATGGGTAAACAGTAAGCAGGTGAGAACCAGAGATGAAATGGGCAAACGTGAAAAAAACGTTTGTTTAATGGAGAGTTTGACATCATATTATACCGAAATAGTATTAAAATAAGGTGTTACGCAAAAGCTTAATAAGCCTTTAGGCACCCAAAAACCACTTTTTACGCCACCCCAATTGTTGAGAAATCTTGGGAAATTATTACAATAAAACTGAACTGATAACTGATATCATACTCAGATTAAGTAATAAAAACACCCACTTATCAGCTAGTTAACACCACTTATCTTATAATGTAAATCATATAATTTCAGTGGCTAAATGACAGATTTTTAACACTTCTTACATTTTTACAGGTGTTTGACAGCATAGTTTAGGCTACAATTAGGATAGGCTTTAAAAATCGCATTGGCTATAATTACAATCAAGGTAGCGTACTTTATAATAAGGTTGAAGAACAATGAACAGACAACACGCCGGTTTTACATTAATCGAAATTTCCATTGTGTTGGTCATTATCGGTTTACTTTTAGGGGGTGTACTCAAAGGCCAGGAGCTGATTGAGAATGCTAAATTAAAACGCATGAATAATGATTTCAGCGGCATCGCAACAGGGGCTTATTCTTATCTGGATCGTTATGCAGCTATTCCTGGGGATGATTCTGATGCAAAGACTCGCTGGACGATTGATAGTAATCCAACCTCTCCTGATGGTGCACTTGGAGATGGCGTTTTAGATGGTGCCTGGAATGTTGCTACAACTGAAACCGGTTATTTCTGGGATCATTTGCGGCGTTCCAACTTGATCACTGGAGGTCAGGGTACCAAAATGCCGGTTCATGCTTTTGCCGGAAAGATTGGTGTTGCAGACGGCTACTTGGCGCTTACCGGCCCTGTCATCTGTATGGATAACATCAACGGTAAACGCGCAGAAATTATTGACAAACAACTGGATGATGGTCAACCAGGTACAGGTGTTTTAAGGGCGGAAGCAGCTAATAATCCTGCTGGCACTGTTGTTGTGACTGGCACTAGTTATGATCTGGCTGAAACCTATGCACTCTGCAAGCAAATGTAAAATAAGCACTTTACGGTTTACAGTTTGATAAAACTCTAAACCGTAAATGCTTAATTTAAACGCCTCTTGCCGCTCTTTTACGATCCGATTCCTTCAGAAAACGTTTGCGTAAACGCACATCTTTGGGTGTCACTTCCACCAGTTCATCATCGTCAATAAATTCCAGTGCCTGTTCCAGTGACATTTTAATTGGCGGCGTCAACTGGATATTTTCATCTGTACCGGAAGCACGTACATTGGTCAGTTGTTTGCCTTTTAAGGGATTCACGGTTAAATCATTACTGCGCGAATGAATACCGATTAACATACCTTCGTAAACTTCTTTGTTGGGTTCGATAAACAAATGCCCACGATCTTGCAGATTAAACAAAGAATAACCCAGGGCTTTACCGGTGCCGTTGGAAATCAATACACCATTATTACGATTGCCAATCTTACCGGTTTTAACCGGGCCATAATGATCAAAGACGTGATACAACAAACCGGTGCCTGAAGTCGCCGTCATAAACTCGGTACGAAAACCAATTAAACCACGCGCAGGAATGATAAAGTCCAATCTGACCCGACCACTCCCGTCTGGACTCATGTTTGTCAGATCGGCTTTACGCTCGCCCAAGCGCTCCATCACTGTCCCCTGATGGGCTTCTTCAACATCCACTGTAAGTTGTTCATAAGGCTCGCACAGTTCTCCCTGAACTTCCCGAACAATTACTTGCGGCCTGGAAACACCCAGTTCATAACCTTCACGGCGCATATTTTCAATCAGAATACTTAAATGTAATTCACCACGCCCGGAAATCAGAAATTTATCCGGGTCATCGGTTTCTTCCACGCGCAACGCCACATTATGCAGTAACTCACGATCCAGGCGCTCACGAATCTGGCGTGAAGTCACATATTTGCCATCATTACCGGCAAAGGGGGAATTATTTACCTGGAAAGTCATGCTTACCGTTGGCTCATCTACCGTTAGTGCGGGCAGAGCTTCCACATGACTCGGATCGCATAAGGTATCAGAAATAAACAAAGGTTCAATGCCGGTAAATGCAACAATTTCTCCTGCTTTGGCTTCAGAAAATTCCACCCGTTCTAAACCATGAAAGCCCAAAATCTGTAGAATACGCGCTTGACGTTGTTTACCATCTTTATCAATGACAGTTACGGGCTTATTGGTTTTCACACGCCCACGGGAGACCCGACCAATACCAATAACACCAACGTAACTGGAATAATCCAGCGCACTCACTTGTAACTGAAACGGTGCGTCAGGATCAACATTAGGCGCGGGTACATGATTAATAATCGTTTCCAGCAAAGGTTCCATATCGCCATCACGCTCATGATCGTGCAGGCTGGCATAACCATTTAAGGCAGAAGCATAAATGACCGGAAAATCCAGTTGCATATCATTTGCGCCCAGTTGATCAAACAACTCAAAGGTTTGATCCAATACCCAATCTGGACGTGCGCCATCCCGATCTACCTTGTTAATAACAACAACCGGATTTAAACCACGTTGCAGAGCTTTTTGGGTGACAAAACGGGTTTGTGGCATAGGGCCGTCCACAGCGTCCACCAATAATAACACCGAGTCTACCATTGACAGTACACGCTCAACTTCACCGCCAAAATCAGCGTGTCCGGGGGTGTCTACAATATTAATACGGTAGTTATTCCATTTAATGGCAGTATTTTTTGCCAGAATCGTAATGCCGCGTTCTTTTTCCAAATCATTGGAATCCATGACCCGACTGGCAGGATCGGCGCGCTCTCCCAAACTACCGGATTGCTCCAGTAATTTATCAACCAAGGTGGTTTTACCATGGTCAACATGGGCAATAATTGCGACGTTACGTAATTTATTAATCATAATTTTGGTATTTACATCAAAAGGAAAAAGGAAAAAAACCCACCATTCTATTTGAAACTGTTTACAAGCTCAAATAACCAGCGTAATTTACCCCAGGCAGTCACTGATAATTGCACCTCAACCGCATTTAATTGTAGTTGAGTATTGTTTACAGATAAGGGTTTTAATGGTGGCCATTGCACATGCCAATTGCCCTGCTGATCCAGATAGCGCAATTGTAAATTTTCAACTGCATTCAACAGCACAATACGTTGTTTTTGGGTATTTTGCGCAGCATCCAGCACAGGCCAGCTTTCGCGATATAAAACCTGCTCTTCCAGTTGCCAGCGCAAACGTTGTAAATGGCTTTGTTTACGTCTGAGTGGATTAGCGCGTCCAGTGCGGGTCAGGCTCAATTGTTGTGGCATACCAACTAATGCTGCCAGCTTATCACCATGCGGATCACGCACCGAACGTCCGGTATATTGTTCAATATCCAGGGCCATACGGGTAAAAGTATGTTGCAATGCTGCCAGTTGCTCACTTTGCTGACGCAGTATTACATCGGCTTTTAATATGTTATTTAAAGCGGCATAAGCCATGCTGGCCATAATGGAGAAAATAGCGAGCGCAACCAGGAGTTCGAGTAAAGTAAAGCCGCACTGAGTAAAGTGCCGTGTTGCATTGGGAGAAGTAGAGCGTTTTATTGAACAAACGGAAAATACTAATCGCTTTTCCGCTTGTTCAATAAGCATTATTGTGCAGCAGGCGTAGTCACTGGAGCAGGTGTTGCAATCGCATCAGCCGCTGGCGCAGAGGTTGTAGCAGGTGCAGCTTCTACTTCTGGTGCAGCTTCTGGTACTGGCGCTGCTTCTGGTACTGCTTCTGGTACAGATGCCGCAGCAATAGGGGCCGATGCTGGTTTTTCTTCTGCAACAGGTGCTGCAACAGGTGCTGCAACAGGTGCTGCATCAGTTGTTTGCCCTGTCATTAACTCAATAATTGCTTTAATCTCAGCCTCTGATGCCGTGCTGCCGCCACGAGGTGGCATCGCGCCCTTACCTTTGATTGCGCTGGCTACCAATGCATCAATACCATTGGCTAAACGTGGTGCCCAAGCCGCAGCATCACCGCGTTTTGGAGATTCCAGCAGTCCTGTTGAATGGCAGGCTGCGCACACAGCGGTATAAAGATCTTCAGGCGTCTTCGGTGCAGTGTCAGCAACAGGGGCGGCGACAGCAGGAACTTTACCAATATTAACCTGTCCAACTGGTGCAATACGCTCTTGAACCAGAACCTGATTTACCGCAGAATTTTCTGTCTCTGGAATCAGTGCGCCAGCAGCATAAATCAGGACAATAATCAGCAAAATAAATCCGAGTAAGATCAGACCAAAGTTTTTCATGGCATCGTCTTGTTGGCTCATGATCAAGTTCCCCTATTAAGAATAAAATGGAAAAATGGGTTAATATACTTTAACAAAGCAAGAAATTATAGCATAAAATCCAGTTAACATAGCGGTCTGAAAAGCATAGGCACCATAACGTATATGTCTGAATTACTCCATCCTCATATTGCCATCCTTTATATTGATGCAGATACTATATATTGTGATTATTTTTTATCTCATTTCTCGGATGAGTATCGTGTATTCACAGCCTCTTCAATACAAGAGGCCTTAACTCATATTCAACAACAGCCAATACGCATCATTTTTTCAACCCTGAATTTAGTCAGCCCGATATTCAGTCACTTACTCACTAACCATGCAGCAAAGAATATTGAATGGATTATTCGTCATCCTGAAACTGTCAAAAATACAGCACAGCTGAAAAAAATTCCTGGTTATCCCTCCTTTTATCACCATTGTCAGCTTGACGCGCACCCAGATACTTTACGTGCAATTCTCCGCCATGCGCTGGATCGACAACGATTGCAACTGGAAAATCGTTTATTGCGGCAAAATCTGCAACAAACACAGTGTTTATTACAAAAAAATAAACAATATAAACAAATTGAAGAAGAAATTAAGTATCTTAATACTGAATTGGAACAACGGGTATTAAAGCGCACAGTCCAATTAGAGGAAGCCAGAGAAGAGGCCTGCGCCAGTAATCGTGAGTTAAGAACCGTATTAAACACACTTAAGCTGGCACAAGATGAACTGGTTCAGTCTGAAAAAATGGTGATTTTAGGCCAATTAATTGCTGGTGTGGCTCATGAAATTAATACGCCATTAGCAGCAATTCGTTCAGCAATTGAACATATCCATAGCTTTATCCATAAAGACTTCATCCGCTTACCGAGTTTCTTTCGCGCCTTATCACAACCCCAGAAAAATGATTTTATGATTTTGCTCAAGCAACTCAATAATACTCAAAAACACCTATCCAGTCGGGAAAAACGCCAGAAAAAACATCAATTACAACAAGTTTTACAAGAAAAAAATGTTGTGCAACCAGAGAAACTTGCCAAACAATTGCTCAGTTTAGGTATTACCCAATACCAGGAGAATCTGGTATCTATTTTACAAGGCATCGAAAACCAGGAAATTTTATCCTGGATAATTCAGCTTAAAACCATACAAAAGAGCACCACAACCATTCACATGGCTGCTGAACGTGCCAACAAAGTGATATTTGCCCTGAAAACCTTCGCCCGTCATGATACCAATGGGGAAAAACAAACCTGTAATATCATCGAAGGTATTGAAAATGTGTTGACACTCTATGATCATCAATTAAAATCAACAGTTGAAGTCAAACGCCATTATCAGACCATTCCTCGACTCATGGCTTACCCGGATGAACTCAATCAGGTATGGACCAATTTGCTGCACAATGCCTTGCAGGCGATGGAATTTAACGGCATTTTGAAAATTACCGTACAAGCGCTGAAAACTGGTATAGAAGTTTGTTTTGAGGATAATGGTTGCGGTATTCCAGAAGATGTATATCCCCATATTTTTGAGCCTTTTTTCTCAACTAAACCGAAAGGAGAGGGAACGGGACTGGGTTTGGATATTGCTCAAAAAATTATTAATAAACATAATGGGGAAATTCATGTTGAAAGCCAACCGGGAAAAACCGTATTTCAGGTCGTACTGCCATTCAATTAAAATTTCACAGTATTTATTTTCTAGCTTTCACTGCTAATGGCGACAAAGTTAGCCTTTGCACCTTTGCGGGAGGTATAAAAAATTGCCGAGTCAGAAACAGGTGACGGATTTATGACCAAGGCTTAGAGGCATACTGCATATCCTCCTGCGCAGATAAGTTCCAACGCTGGTGAACCAGCACTGGATACCTGCCTGCGCAGCAGGTTAAGGCTTCTTAGAAATCCAGACTCATGCGCATCCAGACGCTGCGACCCGGTTCATTAACCCGCAAAGCTTCCGGGCTGAAAGGATCGCTGTTGGCACGATTGACATGATAGGCAAACGCCTTATCCAGCAGGTTATCCACGCCTAAGCTAACTTTTAACGCAGGTTTGAAAGTATAACGTCCATACAGATCCAATACTGCAAACTCTGGCGATTCACCGGCATCCTGACCGCTGCCCGTCATGCTGTTATCATCAATCCGGGTTTGTTTGGCGGCAAAGCGGATGCCACCGCCCAGTTCCATATTGGCAGTGAGATAAGTTAGTTTCAGATTACCTTCCAGTGGCGGGGTCTGGGCAATGGCGCGATCATCAGTGGTATTTTGCGCATGTACATAACTCAGATCAAAATCACTGCGCCAATTCCGGCTCCAGTTTACGCTGGTATTCAGCTCGAAACCATAAAAACGGGCATCAATATTACGATAAATCGTGGCATTATCCGCCAGTAAGATACCGTCTTGTCCGTGTGCGCGATCACGCAGGATAAAATCCTGACTGTCATCCATATACACAGAAGTTGCCACATGCCAGCGCCCACTATCCCAGTTCAGTCCCAGTTCCAGTTGATGATGAACTTCAGGATTCAGGCCAGGATTACCAACCCAGCGCATTGCCGCCATTGAATTATTGGAGGCAATATAAGCTTCTGTGGCATCGGGGGTGCGTACACTGCGGCTGAGCGTGGCAAACAAGACAGTCTGCTTGGACAGGTTATATTCATAAGCAGCAAAACCGCCCACTTGATGTTTGCTTGTTTTCTCCGCCTGAACGCCATAATATTTTTGATACAAATTATTGGCGCTGACGCCGCCTGCGGCTTTGTGATGTGCAATTTTGGCCTGAGATTCCGCGTAATCATAACGCAGACCGGCTTTTAACAGGCTTTGTGCGCCCAGAGATTTATCCAGAGACAGGAATAAACCACTTTGACTGATATTGACATCAGGCCATAACAGCCCTTGCAACATGCTCGGTGTCATATTGGGTTTGCCCATAAAACGTGGGGCATTGCGCTGATTATGCTGGTAATCCATGCCCAGTGTCCATAAGCCTTGTTCATGCTGGCCTAAAGTAACTTTTAATTTACCGCCACTGGTTTTTGAAGTGGAAGGCACGCGCATTTTCATTGGTGCAGAAAGTGGACGCAGAGAATAGTTATCCATAACGTGCGCCACATCTGAATAATAAATAGAACTGTGGAAGCTGTTAAAAATACCAAAATCTGCTTCACGGTTAAATTTCAAACGATAGAGATCATTTTCTGATGTGGGTGCATCCATACCTGCACCAGCATATAGCATGCCCTTGTCTTTAACGCGCTCAATGCTCACTTCCAGCAGAGTATCTTTATCTGGTGTGAATCCCAGTATCAGGTTACCCGCATCATTTTCATAGCCAGATCGCACTTCTTTGCCATTGCCATCTTCATAATTATCAGCTTCAGAGTGCTGTACAATACCGCGTATAAAGGCTTTTTCAGAACCTGTAGCCAGATCACCGTAAATATCAAAGGTATTAGAATTGGATTTAAATCCACTGTTAAACTGGCCTACCCAGGGCTTTTCCGCTGTCAGTTCCGGCGCTTTACGCTCAAACAAAACCGTGCCGCCGCTGCCGCCACCACCGTGCTCAACTGACTGCGCGCTTTTAATCACTTTGACTTCATCAAAGCTTTCAACAATGGCGTAAGCCGCTGGTGGATCCATGCGATTGGGGCAACCACCGTGTACATAAGCGCCATCTATCAGAATATTTAAACGACTTTGGCTTTGACCACGAATAATCGGGTCTAAGCCATGCCCACCCATGCGGATTGCGGACACGCCCGATAAACTGCGTAAATAATCCCCGCCATCAGCAGTTGGTGCAGCCACAGCATCAGGCGCAATGGTTAAGGGATTGACTGCGGGCAGAGCTGCTGCTTCAACGGCGATTTCCGGCAGATTTTGGGGTTCTTCGGCAAATGCCAAAGGACTTGTTATGAATGCAGCGCAATAAGCAGCGCAATAAATTGCCAGGGGTTTGCGAGGGGGGAAGTCCGCTTTATTTAGCATGTTAAAATCCTGTTCTTATAGAATTCATACTGAATTCTATGTCCTTAAAAATAGCAAATGGAAGAAACCAATGAAGTGTGATTTAAAGTGCAGCATATTCTATAGTGCGTTCTATAGTACGGGTGCAGGTTTGCAACCTGCCCCCATACGTTTCGACTTGAATCACACCCAAACATGGATGAAATAGGGGGGGGTATTCGACTTGGGGCATTCTATGGCATACTCAGATCAGCACACCCGATTGTTTCCATTCCCAGTTTTGCAAGCAATACCCCTGAAAACCGATACACCCATCAGCTATAAGGCAACTGCAATGCCAATTAATAATAGCAATGAAATTCAATCACTTAATTCAAATAAATGGACTTTGAGCTAAAAAAAACATGTTATATCCCATATTCTTACTATTCGCTATGGCATATCACACAATATGAATGATATGCTTACCCCCTCATTACTGACCGCTTTTACCGTGGGCTTGCTTAGCAGTCTGCATTGCCTGTCCATGTGTGGCAGTATTATGGGCGCATTAAGTTTTGCGCTGCCCAGCCAAACCCAGCAGCGCTGGTGGTATTTATCGGCTTATATTCTGATTTATAACATCGGTCGTATTGGCAGTTATATCATTATCGGTGCATTGCTGGGGCAAGTGAGTGAAACCCTCATAAAACAAATGTTTTTACATGATGGACATCAATTACTGAGTGTATTGACCATTGTTATGATGTTGATGATAGGCTTATACCTGGGTGGCTGGTTCAGTCAATTGGTACAGCTTGAAAAAATTGGCAAACCGATATGGCGCTACCTGGAGCCACTGGGACGGCGCTTGATGCCAGTGGATACCCTGCCTAAAGCCTTGGCTTACGGCACGGTGTGGGGTTGGATGCCCTGCGGTATTGTCTACACCATGTTGCTGATGGCAGTCACCTTGGGTAGCGCCATCGACAGCGCCTTATTTATGTTGGTGTTTGGCTTGGGCACCTTGCCAACGCTATTGGCAAGCGGTCTGTTCACCAGCCGTTTATATCATTTTGCCCGTAATCCCACGATTCGCCGCTGGATTGGTAGCTTAATCGTATTACTGGCATTAATTAGTCTGTTTTTCTGGTTTCAGCATTCACAAAATCAGGAACACGCAACACACCACCACACTATGCATACTCAGGAATAGCAGCGATGACTGACAAAATATTCAGACAACATTTACAGGGCGATTCTGCGTTATTACAACAAGTGCTGCATGCCGGACAAATGGTTGCAGGTACGGATGTCACGGTCTTGATTACTGGTGAAAGCGGTACTGGTAAAGAGCGTCTGGCGCAGGCGATTCATCAAGCCAGCAAACGCACGCATAAGCCTTTTATTGCCTTAAATTGTGCCGCAATTCCAGAAAACCTGGTTGAAGCGGAATTATTTGGTTATCGCAAAGGTGCCTTTACCGGTGCTTTGCGTGATCATCCCGGTTATATTGAACGCGCACATGAAGGCGTATTGTTCCTGGATGAAGTGGGTGAATTGCCACTGGCAACCCAGGCCAAACTGTTGCGTTTTCTGGAAATGCGCACCGTAACACGCCTTAGTGATGTGCAGCAGCGTCCGGTGGATGTGCGCATCATCGCAGCCACTAACCAGAATTTGTCAGCGCGGATGCAACAAGGTTATTTTCGCCAGGATTTATTCTACCGTTTACATGTGGTGCCGCTGGAATTACCGCCACTGCGCGAGCGTCACGGTGATGTACAGGTCTTGCTGACGCATTTTCGCCAGTTTTTTGCAAAACATTATGATTTGCCGCCACCACGTTACAGTAAATCCTGCCAACAACAACTAGAG
Source organism: Candidatus Venteria ishoeyi (assembly GCF_030378065.1). Classification (GTDB taxonomy): domain Bacteria; phylum Pseudomonadota; class Gammaproteobacteria; order Beggiatoales; family Beggiatoaceae; genus Venteria; species Venteria ishoeyi. Next base: position 50,406 of record NZ_JAUCGJ010000027.1, read on the forward strand.
TCCTGGGAATGGCCGGGGAATGTGCGCGAACTGCGTAATTTCTGTGAACGGATGCAGATTTTATTCAGTAATCGGGAAGTACAGCCCCAGGACTTGCCTGACACCATGCAAAGCAAAATTTCAGCATCACCGGCAGATTTTATTTTGCCAGCCAGCGGCATTAATTTTCAGGCACTGGAAGCCAGTTTGCTGGAACAGGCACTGGCAAATGCCGCAGGCAACCGTAGTCAGGCCGCACGTTTGCTGGGTTTAAGTCGGGATACTTTTTTATATCGTTTGCAGAAATATTTTAAAGCATGAATCTCCATGCGCAACGTAGATGCTCTGCTGCAAACTTATCTTTTTAGTCTAAAAATGTGTTTTTTTCGTTAAGGTGAAGCGTTTTTACTTGCGCGCCCTGCTGCGCTGGTTGTTACGCTGGCCTTTACGTTTTAGTGGTTGGCTGGGGCATCGCACAGTTAAATTATTGTTATACCTGCTGGATTTCCTTGCATTTTTTGCCAAGGTCTTATCTTCATGGCGCAGCGGGGTGATATTAGACCCCACCCGGCGTGCCGGACTACTGGATCAACTCATACATATCGGTCTTGACTCGCTGCCCGTGATCGGCCTGCTGGCTTTTGCAGTGGGTTTGAGTATTGCTTATCAAATTCTGTCAATGCTGCGCCTGGTCGGTGAACCGGGTGAAGTGGTGGCAATGCTGGTACAGATTGTGGCACTGGAAATTGGTTCTTTGCTTACCGCGATGGTGCTGGTAGGTAGAGCCACCTCTTCGATTACCATGGATTTAGGTAACATGGAATTGCGCCGGGAAATCGAAGCCGTGGAATTACTAGGCGTTGATATTTACGACTTTTTTATCACCCCCAGATTACTCGGCACGGCTTTGTCACAACTGGTGCTATCGATTTATTTTTCGCTGATTGCCTTGGTTTCCGGCATTATGGCAGGGGCGCTGCTGATTTCTCCGGGGGTGATGAATTATCTGTTGCTGCTGCCTTATGCTTTCCACCCCTTTGACGTAATGCTGTTTGTGCTAAAAAACCTGCTCTATGGCTTTATCATCGGTACAGCAGCCTGCTTTCATGCCCTGCGGGTACACCGCTCACCCGCAGAATTACTGCAACAAGCACGACAAGCTTATGCCACCAGTTTATCATTGGTGTTTTTACTTGACGGTATTATTGCATTACTCTGATGACAGAAAATAAGCCTGTACAATCGAATAAAATATTGGTGGAAGCGCGGGGTTTGGTGCCCCATGCAGAAACATCCGATATGATTCTGCCGCCCTTGGATTGTCAAATTCCCGCAGGCAGCATCACCTGTTTAATCGGTCCTTTTGGTATCGCCAAGGAAGCTTATTTACGCGCCCTGGCCTGCATTGAAGTCCCTGCCGCCGGTGAGCTGCGCCTGCTGGGCAATGCCTGCACCTATTTATCCCCTGAGCAATGGCGCGAGTTACGTCAACATGCCGTGTATATCCTGCGTGATGCGCCGTTATTATCCAGTTACAATGCTTTTCTTAATGTCATGCTGCCCGCCTTATATCATCACCTGGCCGATCATGCCCAGGTTGAAGAAAAAGCGCGACGCTTAATCCAGGAAACTGGCATTCAGTGTGATGTCAGTGTGCTGCCCGCTTATCTGGACGAATACCAGCGGCGTTGTCTGGCGATTACCCGTGGCTTGATGCTGGACCCGGATGTGCTGTTTATTGACGATACATTTCGCCAGTTAGAACATGAAGAATGCCAGTTGATGGGTAATTACCTGACTCATCTGGTAAGGGATCATGGTCTTGCCGTTGTCACTTCAACATTTGATTTAACGCTGGCTCGAAAACAGGCGGATCTGATTATTTTTCTGACCCGAAAACATATCCGTTGCTATGATAGTTGGCAGGCAATGCTGGATAGTGATGATGAAGAAGTGCATAACTTTCTATCAAACGCAATGAATTAAAATTTTACAAATCAATATTTGCAAGTACTGCATGTTTTTTTAGAATAATCACTTTTTTGCCAGGGCAGAATAAGGTAAAGTGGACGGTTTTCCCAAACTAAAACAGGAAACTTAAATCATGGCTGATTTTCATATTGCCCCTTCGATTCTCTCTGCGGATTTTGCCCGTTTGGGTGAAGAAGTCGTTAACGTGCTCGACTCAGGCGCAGATGTCGTACATTTTGATGTCATGGATAACCATTATGTACCGAATCTAACTATTGGGCCGCTGGTATGTGAAGCCTTACGCAAGCATGGCGTAACCGCGCCGATTGACGTACATCTGATGGTTAAGCCAGTGGATCGCATTATTCCTGATTTTGCAGCAGCCGGGGCCAGCTATATCACCTTTCACCCCGAAGCCAGTGAACATATTGATCGCACCTTACAACTGATTCATGAATCCGGTTGTAAATCCGGCCTGGTATTTAATCCGGCAACCCCTTTGGATTGCCTGAAACATGTCATGGACAAGGTGGATATTATTTTGCTGATGTCAGTCAATCCCGGTTTTGGTGGTCAGAAATTCATTCCGGCGACCTTGGATAAATTACGTGAAGCGCGTAAATTAATTGATGACAGCGGTTTTGATATTCGCCTGGAAATTGACGGCGGCGTGAAAGTCGATAATATCCGTGAAATTGCCGAAGCAGGCGCAGATATGTTTGTTGCCGGTTCTGCCATTTTTAATACTGATGACTATAAAGTCACCATTGATGCCATGCGCGCAGAATTAGCGAAGGCTTCTTAATCGGTGTCCAATATTTTCTACCCGATTTTAGTGACATGAACTTAAATTTGCCGCTGAATGCGCAGAAAAGCACAAAAATTTTCTGTGCATTTCTGCGTTTTCTGCGGCTTTATTAATTTCTGCATTGTTTACATTGCTTTTTAAATTAGAAATCTGGATTTTAGATGCAATTACCACAATTAATTTTAATTGATGTAGACGGCACGCTGGTGGACAGTGTGCCGGATTTAGCTTATTGCGTTGATGAGATGCAAAAGTTGATGGACATGCCTTTGCGTGGTGAAGCGGCGGTGCGCCAATGGGTGGGCAACGGCGTGCCGCGTTTGGTGGAGCGCGCCTTAAGCAATGATCTCAATGGTACCCCGGATATCGCTTTATATGATAAAGCCTACCCGATTTTCCTGGAAATTTATCAGGATAATGTCAGTAAACGCAGTTGTTTATATCCCGGCGTGAAACAAGGTCTGGAATGGCTGAAAGCACAAAATTTGCATATGGGTTGTATTACCAATAAAGCGGCGCGGTTTACCGAACCTTTATTGAAAGACCTGGGGGTTGCAGATTATTTCAATATTATTATTTCTGGTGATACCCTGCCCAGGAAAAAACCTGATCCCATGCCTTTATTACATGGTGCTGAGTTTTTTAGCGTAAAACCCAAAGATTCAATCATGCTGGGCGATTCAGTCAGTGATGTCAAAGCCGCGCGGGCCGCAGGCTTTGGTATTATCTGTATGAGTTATGGTTATAACCACGGTGAAGACATTAATCTGGCCAATCCTGATGTTGTAATTGACAGTTTTACCCAACTGCCAGATGTATTATCATAAACTGTCATTGTATTGTAGAGACGTAGCAATGCTACGTCTTTACGTTTCCAGCTTGGCATAATACGGAGTAAATTGTGCATTCCGCGACTTCTTTGTCCTCACCTTTGTCATCAGCGCTGTCTCCAGAGGCGTTTCAGCAATTGGCAGCGCAAGGTTATAACCGCATTCCCTTGATGCGGGAAATCCTGGCCGATCTGGATACGCCGCTGAGCGCTTATATGAAACTGACCCAAAACCCGGCAATGCAGAATGTGGGAGGCAAGTATTCATATCTGTTGGAATCCGTACAGGGTGGGGAAAAATGGGGCCGCTATTCCATGATTGGGCTTTCTGCCCAGCATGTGTTAAAAATTCATGAGCACCGGGTACAGGTTTTTGTTGATGGAAAATTGACAGAAGAAACCCAGGCCAAGGATCCTCTGGCTTGGGTGGAACAATTCCAACAGCGCTTTAAAGTACCGGAACTTGCAGACTTACCCCGTTTTACCGGAGGCTTGGTCGGCTATTTTGGCTATGACACGATTCGTTATATCGAACCGCGTCTGGACAAGGTGCAACACCCCGATCCACTGCAAACACCGGATATTTTGCTGATGCTCTCTGAAGAGGTCGTGGTATTTGACAACCTCAGCGGCAAATTGTATTTAATAGTCCATGCCGACCCGGCAATAGCGCAGGCTTTTGATTCGGCGCAGCAACGTTTGAATGAATTGGTCACGCAATTACAATCACCCTTGTTACATGCAGTGGTTGAGGTATCCGAACAAAATACTGTGCAGGAAAGTGATTTTGTTTCCGGTTTTACTCAACCCGGTTATGAACAGGCGGTTGCCAAGTCAAAACAATATATTGTTGATGGCGATATTATGCAGGTGGTGTTATCACAGCGTCTGTCTATTCCACTGTCAGCGCCACCGCTGGATGTCTACCGGGTACTGCGTTGCTTAAATCCTTCGCCTTATCTATATTATCTGGATCTGGATGATTTTCATATTGTGGGGTCATCCCCTGAAATTCTGGCACGCTTGGAAGATCGGGAAGTGGTAGTACGTCCGATTGCCGGAACCCGACCGCGTGGCGCGGATGAAACAGAAGATAAAGCGTTAGAGCAGGATTTGCTGGCTGATCCAAAAGAACTGGCTGAGCATTTAATGTTGATAGATTTAGGCCGCAATGATGTCGGGCGTGTTGCAGATATTGGCAGTGTTGAATTGACAGATAAAATGATTATTGAGCGTTATTCTCATGTCATGCATATTGTCTCTAATGTCACCGGACAATTAAAAGACGGTTTGTCAGCCATTGATGTATTACGCGCAACTTTTCCCGCAGGCACCTTATCCGGCGCGCCTAAAATTCGGGCAATGGAAATCATTGATGAATTTGAACCGGTCAAACGCGGCGTATATGGGGGTGCGGTGGGCTATCTGGCCTGGAATGGCGATATGGATACGGCAATAGCAATTCGTACTGCCGTGATAAAGGAAGGCCATTTGCATATTCAGGCCGGTGCAGGCATAGTCGCAGACTCTATACCACAAAATGAATGGGAAGAAACCCTAAATAAGGCACGAGCCATGTTTCGCGCAGTAGAGTGGGCGGAAGCCGGTTTGCATACCCTTTAAGGAAAAGGAAACTGACTCCTATGCTGTTAATGATCGACAATTATGATTCATTTACCTACAATCTGGTGCAATACTTTGGCGAACTGAACGTTGACGTTCAGGTGTATCGCAATGATCAGATTAGCGTAGCGGAAATTGAACGGCTTAAACCACAACATTTAGTGATTTCTCCCGGGCCTTGCACCCCCAATGAAGCGGGGGTTTCAGTCGATGCCATTCGCCAGTTTGCCGGAAAAATTCCGATTCTGGGCGTTTGCCTGGGTCATCAAAGTATTGGTCAGGCATTTGGTGCTAAAATTGTGCATGCTCACGCCATTATGCATGGAAAAACTTCAAAAATTTATCATAATAATAATAGTGTCTTTACTGATTTAAGTCATCCTTTTCAGGCAACCCGCTATCACTCTCTGGTAATTGAGCAGGAAACCCTGCCAGACTGCCTGGAAATCACTGCCTGGTGTGGCACGCCAAGTGGCGATAACAAGGTTGAAGAAATTATGGGCATACAACATAAAACATTAGCGGTGGCAGGTGTGCAATTTCACCCTGAATCCATCTTGACTGAGCATGGTCATCAACTGCTGAAAAATTTTATTCATTTGACCTGCTGATTTGACAGGTGAACTTAATCTGAGTTCGGTTTCGGCTTTTTTCAGCCTGAAATCCATATAAAAAAGTGATGCGTCAGGCTGGAAACCGCCAAAACCTTACTTATTGATTGAGAAACAAGCAGTTTTGCGCGGGATAATATGAAAAAAACTTATCCCAAATGAGGTTGAATTTATATGGCAACGGCTTCTCCTAAAATTATACTGGGTGGACTGGCACGTAAGCTGGTCGTTGACGGCCTGTTGGAAGAACCTGTCGCACAACAGGCGTTTCAGAGTGCGCGTGACAAAAACCAGGCTTTTGTCAATTATGTGGTTGAACAAAAACTGGTTGACAGTGGCGATCTGGCACATGCCGCTGCCCAAGAGTTCGGTGTACCACTACTGGATATCGAAGAAATTGAGCAAGACCAGGATATTATTAACCTGGTTAAATTAGATCTGCTGAAAAAACATCAGGTACTTCCCATCCATCAACGCGGTAAACATTTGTTTGTCGCCATTGCCGACCCAACAAACTTTCAAGCCCTGGATGATATTAAATTCCACGTCAATATGGCGACTGAAGCCATTTTGGTGGATCAGGAAAAACTCGCTAAAATCATTGAAAAACTCGTTGAAGCCGCAGAATCCGTCATGGACGGCATGGATGATGAGGACCTTGATGGGTTTGGTGACGAAGCCGAAGAACAAGAAGAAAAAAAACCGGAAGAAGACGATACAGAAAGCGATGCCCCGGTGGTGGTATTCGTCCGCAAAATGTTGCTTAACGCCATTAAGGTCGGTGCATCGGATTTACACTTTGAACCTTATGAAAAATTTTACCGGGTACGTTACCGGATTGATGGTGTATTACGGGAAATAGCTAAAGCCCCGCTAAGCCTGGCGGGTAAAATTGCTGCGCGTATCAAGGTCATGTCCCGTCTGGATGTATCGGAACGCCGCGTACCTCAGGATGGTCGCATCAAGCTGAAGCTTTCCAGAACCAAATCTATCGATTTTCGTGTCAGTACCTGCCCGACCTTGTTTGGGGAAAAAACCGTGATGCGAATCCTGGATTCTTCTGCCGCAGCTTTGAATATTGAACAACTCGGTTATGAGCCGGAACAAAAACAGCTTTATCTGGATGCCTTGAGTAATCCTTACGGCATGATCCTGGTTACAGGGCCTACCGGTAGTGGTAAAACCGTTTCCTTGTACACCGGAATTAATATTCTTAACACCGAAGGCGTGAATATTTCCACCGCAGAAGATCCGGTGGAAATCAACCTGCCCGGTGTTAATCAGGTACAGATTGATGAAAAAACCGGCATGTCTTTTGATAAGGCATTGAAAGCTTTTCTGCGTCAGGATCCTGATATTATTCTGGTGGGAGAAATTCGAGATATTACCACCGGTGGGATTGCGATTAAAGCGGCTTCTACGGGGCATTTGGTGATGGCGACCCTGCATACTAATGATGCACCACAAACCGTCACCCGTATGATTGACATGGGCATTAAGCCTTTTGCGATTGCCACAGCCGTTAACCTGATCATGGCGCAACGTCTGGCGCGGCGTTTATGCAAACATTGTAAACGCAAAGTGACGGTAACTGACAATATTGCCAGTACAGGAAAAGATCGTTATATCGTCTATAAAAATAGTTTATTAGAAGAAGGCTTTGCAGAAGAAGTTGTCGCGGAATTCATGCAGGACAGCCCAGACTCCAGAACGCTTTATGATGTCAATCCTGAGGGCTGCGACCATTGCTCCAGTGGTTTTAAGGGACGTGTCGGTATTTATCAGGTGATGCCGGTATCAGAAAAAATGAAACGCTTAATTATTGACGGCTCAAACTCAATGGAACTGGCTGATCAGGCAGCAGAAGAAGGCATTCCTGATTTACGTATTTCCGGCTTAAAAAAAGTTGCTGATGGCTTGACCTGCATGGAAGAAGTCAACCGCGTCACACTGGAATAAAGGTTTGAATAAGGGGAATTACAATGGCAGCTAAAAACAAAAAAAGGGCAAGTGGACCTCAAGCAATTGTTTTTGTATGGGAAGGCAAAAACCGCTCAGGCCAAAAAACCAAAGGTGAAAAATCGGGTACCAGCGAGGCGATGGTGCGCGCCTTGTTGCGGCGGGAAGGCATTACCCCCGGCAAGGTCAAAAAAAAATCCAAACCACTATTTGGTGAAGGTTTTGGTGGGGGCGGCACTATTACCACCGCTGATATTTCTATTTTTGCCCGTCAGTTAGCCACCATGATGGCTTCAGGCGTACCCCTGATTCAAGCTTTTGAAATCGTCGGGCAAGGCCATGATAACCCCGCCATGCGCAAATTGATTTATGAAATTAAAAATGATGTTGAAGCGGGGGGAACGCTGGCTGAAGCCCTGCGCAAACACCCTGATCAATTTGACACCTTGTTCTGTAATCTGGTTGAGGCGGGAGAACAGGCCGGTATTCTTGAAGACTTGTTAGGCAAAATTGCAAGTTACAAAGAAAAAAGCGAAGGCATGAAAAAGAAAATCAAAAAAGCCCTGGGTTATCCCATTGCAGTATTGATTGTTGCGTTTGTCATTACTGCAATTTTGATGATTTTTGTAGTACCGGTTTTTGCTGATCTGTTTATGGGTTTTGGCGCGGCCTTGCCTGCGCCCACGCAGTTTATCATGATGCTTTCCAATGCCTTTGTAGCCTATTGGTATCTTATTTTTGGTTCCATAATTGGTCTGGTGATGGCATTTAAGCAGGCCAAAAAACGTATTACACCCTTTCGACACATGACTGAGCGGCTTTCCTTAAAGCTGCCCTTGTTTGGTGAGATTCTGACCAAATCCGCGATTGCGCGTTTTGCCAGAACCTTAGCTACCATGTTTGCCGCCGGTACACCACTGGTTGAATCTATGGACTCTGTTGCAGGCGCAACTGGCAATATCGTCTATGTTGAAGCCTTGCTGAAAGTCAAAGAGGAAGTTTCTGCCGGGACTGGCTTAGCTGTCAGCTTACGGGATACCGGCGTATTTCCTAATATGGTAATCCAAATGGTTGCCATTGGTGAAGAATCCGGTTCAATTGATGCCATGTTAAGTAAAGTCGCTGACTTTTATGAAGAAGAAGTTGATAATCTGGTGGAAATGCTTAGTAGTTTGATGGAACCGATGATCATGGCCTTTCTCGGGGTGGTTATCGGTGGGCTGGTAGTTGCGATGTACCTGCCTATTTTCCAGATGGGTTCTGTTATTTAGAAAAAGTTTCTCCCTCATTCCCAATCTCCAGATTGGGAATGCAGACCTTGCAAGCTCCAGCTTGCCGGGAAATAATTACTATACTTCCTTAAGGAGTGAGGATGAAATAAATGCAGAAACTGGGCACAGGATTTTTATTCATTTTCAAGGCGTGAAAACAGGCGCATAGCAAGCTATGTAACTGTTTTCACAACGCAGAAAATGGAGGAAAAGACCAGCCAAGTTGCTGAAGTTATAAAATTCTCACTCCTAAGCACCTAGATAACTAAAAAATGCCCAAACAAATATTCAAAAAAGGGAAAAGATATACTTTTAGCGACTATTTTGACATGGGTAATCCAACCCAGGAAATTATTTCGGCATTAGGTTATGCCTTTGCAACACAAACACTGACATTACCCAGAGAAACAACTGAAAAAGAAAAAATAGACACACCGTTAATTGCAGATTTAAGAGATGCCTATTATACCCTGATACCAAAAATCTCTATCAATTCGGAAATTGCCAAAAGGGAATTAATGATTGCACCGATACTTTATGCGGTAATGAGAAGCGTAGATGCGCGACTGGATGTTGAGTACCCGGTTGATGTGGATGAAAAATTAAGCGGTTTGATTGACTATTTTTTTCGTGCAAAAAAAGAGTTGATTGTTATTGAAGCCAAAAAAGGGGATTTGGAAAAAGGTTTTAATCAATTGGCGGCTGAAATGATTGCAATTGACAAATATGAGGAAGATACTGTACCCAGCTTGTTATATGGTGCTATCAGCATCGGTGAAGTCTGGCGCTTTGCCGTCTTGGAACGTAACAACAAAAAACTCATTAAAGGTAACCGTTCAGACCCCCAAAGAAAATATTGTGTATCAGAACAATTTATGTAACAGTATAAAGCATAATCATTCAGGTTCTCACATAGCATATGACTCTCAGTGACAACGATTTACAGCAGATAAACGAAGACTGGCTTCGCGAACGGACGAAGAAAGAG
>NZ_JAUCGJ010000028.1 GCF_030378065.1 Candidatus Venteria ishoeyi
AAGATGAGTAATCAATGGATAAAACAGCTGCCATTCATGTAGAGCAGGTTTCTTTTACTTACAATGGCCCGCAGATCCTTGAAAATGTAAATTTTGTTGCACAAAATAAGGCATTTGTCGGACTGGTTGGACCTAATGGTGGTGGTAAAAGCACTTTACTGAAATTAATTCTGGGTTTATTAAAACCAGACAAGGGACACATCAAAATTCATGGCCTGCCACCTGAGAAGGGGTGTTTGCAAATTGGTTACGTACCACAATTTGCATTGTTTCCCAGAGATTACCCTGTTTCCGTAGAAGAAGTGGTATTAATGGGACGCCTGGGTCAAACCCGTTTTTGGGGGGGGTATCGTGAGCAGGATAAACAGATTGCGATGCAAGTGATGCAGGAAGCACAAATTGAAAATCTGAAACAGCGCCCAATTAACAGCTTATCTGGCGGACAATTGCAGCGGGTATTAATTGCGCGGGCGCTGGCTTGTGAGCCAAAAACACTCATACTGGATGAACCCACCGCCAATATTGATATGCGCACTGAAGAAGATATTTTTGAACTGCTGAAAACCCTGAATCAGCGCTTGACCTTATTGGTGGTCTCACATGATATTGGTTTTATTTCCGGTTATGTTGATCAGATTGCCTGTTTGAATCAAACTTTGTTGTGCCATCATACCGATGCACTGGAAGGGGGATTGGATGCACAATCCATAGAAAACTTATATGGTGGTGCAGTACGCGCAATTCATCATCAACACCCAGGGATGCCGCATCATTGCCCTACACCGACTAACTCCCACTGATACCTCATCATGAATTTTTTTGAAGCCTTAGTGCAATTTTCATTTCTGCAACATGCCTTGCTGGGCGGCGTATTAGCCAGTATTGGTTGTGGTGTTATGGGGACTTATGTCGTGGTTAAACGCATCAGTTTTCTGGCCGGTGGTATAGCGCACGCCGTACTGGGCGGTATGGGGCTGGCCTATTATTTTCAGGGGCAGCCAATCATCGGTGCATTGATCGCCGCTATTCTTTCCGCCCTGCTCATTGGCTGGATTAAACTGCGTTGGCAGGAAAATGAAGATACCCTGATCAGTGCTATCTGGGCGATTGGCATGGCAGTGGGGATTTTATTTATTTCCCAAACCCCCGGTTATAACACCGATCTCATGAGTTATTTGTTTGGCAATATTTTATTGGTTACGCAGCAAGATCTGTATCTCATGCTGGTTCTGGATATACTGATTCTGGCAACTGTATTGCTGTTTTATAAACAGTTTCTTGCGGTTACCTTTGATGAAGAATTTGCCCGTTTGCGCGGCATCAAGGTTGAAGTATTTTATTTGCTGCTATTGTGTCTGGTGGCATTAACAGTGGTCTTATTAATCCAATTGGTCGGTTTGATACTGGTCATTGCTTTGTTATCTTTGCCTGCGGCAATTGCCCGTCAACATTTTAATTCTCTACCCCGCATTATGGGGTTTGCGGTTTTGCTCGGCATAATATTTACCGGTGGCGGCCTGATGCTGGCTTACAGCCCGGATTTACCCGCAGGTGCCACCATTATTTTGTTTGCTGGCAGCGGCTACTTGTTGTCGAGTTTAATTAAATATGCCAAGTTGTATCACATCAGTGAATAATAAACTTATCTGTTTTTTTTGCTGCCTCTGGCTGCCCGCCACACTATTTGCCAGTAATAACCCGGCAAACAATGAGCCGCATTTCACTGTTGCGCAAATTAGTGCTTTTGCTAAAAAAGTCGAAAAGAAACTGGGGCAAAAAGGCGCGCGGGTTTTTATTTTGTCGCGCGTAGGACGCCCCCGTGAGCAATTACCAGCGGGTATTCAATATACCCATACCGCACTTGCAGTGTACTCAAAGATTACGACAGAAGCCAGTGATACAATTCCAGGTTATGCGATTTATAATCTGTATCAAAAAAACCAACAAACTGATCGCAGTGAAATCGTGATTAATTTTCCGGTAGATTTTTTTGCTGACAGCTATTTGCTGGAAACCGGCATCATCATTCCCGTTCCCAAATTGCAACAGCGTTTACTGCAAGATATTCAGGCAGGTATGCATCAGAAACTGCACAATCCCCGCTATTCGATTATTGCCAATCCCTTTAACCAGCAATTTCAAAACTGTACTGAATATGTACTGGATTTATTAAATGCCGCAATTTATAAGACCGCTGATAAAGTGCAGTTAAAAGCCAATGCCAAAGCCTATTTTCAAGCACAGGCTGTTGAGGTGAACCCCTTAAAACTGATGTTTGGTGCGATGCTGGCACCTGAGGTGGCCTTGTCGGATCATCCAGATACGCCTGAAACAGCCACTTTCACCCGTATTGCCCGTTATCTGGAGAAGTATCAAATGGTACAGGAAGTGTTTGTTATCAAAGCGGATTAATGCGGGCTGGCATCATAAGATGTCACCTGATTTTGCACCACTTTACGAATCATTGCGGGTAAAGTCACCTTAAAATTGGAACCTTGTTCGGGGACACTGGTGACTTCAATCTCCCCTCCCATCATCTGAATAAAACTGTGTGTAATCGCCAGCCCCAGACCCGTGCCACCATATTTGCGGGTAGTAGAAGCTTCTGCCTGAGTAAAAGGTGTGAATATTTTTTCTAATTGCTCAACTTTTATACCAATGCCATTGTCACTGACCGTAAAATGCAACTGGTTTTGGCGCTCAAACCGTTGTCTTCGTACAATAAGCTGGATGCGGCCTTGCTGGGTGAATTTACAGGCATTGCTGAGTAAATTCAGCAGGATTTGTCGTAACCGTGTGAGATCGGAGTACATTTGCCCTAAATTATTATCCGTCGGTATATCCAGTAGCAATTCATTATGATTTTTTTCAGCCATTGGCAGCATGGTGCTATAAACATCCTGTAACATTTCTTCTACAGAAAAATCTTCCAGAAATAATTCCATACGATTGGCTTCAATTTTTGAAATGTCCAATACATGATTAATGAGTCCCAGCAAATGCCGTCCTGACTGACTGATTTTCATGGCATCTTGTTGTAAATCCTGATTTCCCACTTCTTCTGCCAGCATTTCACTGTAACCAATAATCGCATTAAGCGGGGTGCGTAACTCATGACTCATATTGGCTATAAAATGGCTTTTTGCCTGATTGGCTTCTTCAGCCGTTTTTTTCGCCTTTTCCAGCACCTGAGTCTGTGCATTGAGGTGATTTAGTAAATGGTGATTTTCATGGAAAGTATGCGCGACTTTGACAAACCACAACATCCACTCATCAGGCACATCAGGAATTTTAGTATTGGGCGAGTGACTTTGATCCTCAATATGCTGCACCAGTAAACCTGCCGGAGTAATAAATTCGCGGCGAATCAACCCGGCGCTGATCATGATTAAAATAATTAAAGCAGGCAATAAAAACAAAAAAGCCCAGTCACTCTGGCGCAGGGATTTGACCAGCAATTGATGTTTAGGTACTAATAAAATTAAATGCCAGGGTACATGTTGTAACGACTGTGATAAATACAGATAATCGCCTTGGGATAAAAATGTTTGCGTAGGCTGTAATAATATATCCGTGACGGGTTGCCTCAGCACGGCAGGCAAACCTGTCTTCAAGGTTTTAATTGTTTGCGTGCTGCTGCCTGCCATTGTGGAATGCCCCAATAACTGATCGTGCTGATTGACAATCAGAAAACTGTTATTACTGGCAGTTTGCACAAAATCTTTGAGCATATTCAAAGAGGTGTCTAATGCCACCACCCCAAGAAATTCCCCGCCTTCATCTTGTGGCGCGTAAATTGGCGCGGAATAGGTTGCCATTAAGCCTTTTCCGGCCTCATCCATATAAGCCTGACTCCATAAGGCCTGCGCTTGTGGATTATTTTCTGGTAATACTGCCGTGTAAAAATCACGTTGATAATAATGGCTATCAAATTTGAAAAACTGACTGGGAATCCAGGGATATAGATTGATGAAATAGCGCTTTGACATATAATAGGCCCAAGTCATATTGCTGAGGCTGTTTTGCGCGACCTGGAATAGGGTATTCAGGTTCAAAGCCATATTAATTTCCTGATAGAAATCTGCGCTGCGCTCAGTTAATGAACCACTGCCGGTTAAATTCCCCACCTTATCCTGTGAGTAAGGGGGGCAGACCTGATCTAATGCATAAGCAGGCATTTCTCCTGATTTTATTTCTCCAGGCTGTATGCGTAATTGTGAAAATAAGCCCTCTTCCAGCCCATCATTTAGAAAATGGGAGCGCGGATGGGTTTCCAAAAAATAATTGGCACTAATGCGTATACCTTCCAGCATTTCAACGCTGGTTTTCATTTTATGGTTTAATTGCCCCAGACGATCCATAAATAAACTGTGTAATGCGGTTTTTTCATGCAAATAGTGGGCACTGAATTGGAAATAAAATAATGTCAGCGAAATCATCGCAAACAATATAAAACTTACCGTCATGATCTGGTTGTAGCGTTTGAAAAAGTTCATTTTAGATGGTGGTATAACTATTTATTATCTGATGTTATGCAGTCACTATTTTTTACAATACGTAACACCAGTTATTTATTTTCAGAGAGCTATAACATAACCTGATGCCCGTGATTTGTACAGATACAATTCTACAGCTTGCAATTCCCTGCCCCTTGCCAGGGTTATTTGACTATCTGCCGCCACCACAAGCGGCAAGCGATAACTGGCAGGCCGGGATGCGTTTGCGTGTGCCTTTTGGCTCTAGCACACGTACCGGGGTACTCATTAAGGTGGCTACGCATACTCAGGTGGCACTGGATAAATTACGCGCCGCAGAAGTTGTGCTAGATGATAAGCCGGTTATTCCCACTGATATCTTAAAATTGGCGCAATGGGCAGCAAATTATTATCACCATCCGCTAGGACAGGTGCTGGAAACCCTGCTACCGTCTTTGCTTAATCGCGGTGAAGTTGCGGCTTTGCCAGACTTACCCGGATGGTGTGCGACAGAAAAAGGGCGGGAAAGCCAGATTGACAGCTTGCCCAAAAGAGCCTTGCGCCAACGCGCTTTATTGCAATGCCTGCAACAATACCCGGAAGGTTTAAGCAACGCCATGATCCAACTGGCTGCGCCGACACCACCAGCCACGCTAAAGCGATTGGAACAACAAGGCTTGATTCAGGCCAAGCGTTTTGCCAAGCCTTTGCATAGCCTGCTTAACACCCACAACGATACGACTCAATCCAAAACTGTGGCACTGGCATTAAATGCTGCACAACAAGCCGCAGTTGATGAGGTTTGCGGCGCACTGGGCCAGTTTCAGGCTTATTTGTTAGACGGCGTCACTGGCAGCGGTAAAACTGAAGTTTATTTACAAATCATTCAGCACGTCATTGCGCAGGGTCAGCAAGCACTGTTGCTGGTGCCGGAAATCAACCTCACGCCGCAAATGCTGTCACGTTTTACCCGCCGTTTTGATGTGCCGATTGCCATTTTGCACTCCCGGTTGACGGATAAGGAGCGTTTATCAGCCTGGTTAATGGCACGTGATGGTTTGGCCCCCATTGTGATTGGCACCCGCTCAGCAGCCTGGACGCCACTGTTGCGCCCTGCTGTATTTATTATTGATGAAGAACACGATAACAGTTATAAGCAGCAAGGCGGCCTGCACTATTCAGCGCGCGATTTAACGGTCATGCGCGCCCATCAAACCGCTTGTCCGGTGTTACTTGGCACTGCAACACCCGCATTGGACACGCTCTATAACAGCCAGCAACAGCGTTATCAGCGTTTGCATTTACCTGAGCGCGCAGGCGGTGCAAAGCCCCCTGATTATAAGCTGATAGACTTGCGGGTACATAAAACCTATGACGGCCTGTCTCAGCCGCTGGTTAAAGCCATTCAGACCCGCCTGGATTTGGGCCAGCAAAGCCTGATTTATATCAACCGCCGCGGTTACGCACCAACGGTGATGTGTCATGATTGTGGCTGGGTTGCCGAATGTCGCCATTGCAGCGCGCATTTAACTTACCATGCGCACAATAAACAACTGGCTTGCCATCATTGCGGCATGGTAATCGCGTTGCCCAGACATTGCCCCAGTTGTCAAAAAACTGCGCTACGCTGCCTGGGACAAGGTACGCAGCGCCTTGAACAAAGCTTGCAAGGGTATTTTCCCAAAGCCCGGATTCTGCGTATAGACAGTGATACCACCCGTGGCAAACACAATATGGAGAACCTGCTGGAACAGGTACACAGTGGTAAGGTGGATATTCTGGTGGGTACACAGATGCTGGCAAAAGGCCATCACTTCCCTAATGTCACCTTAGTGGGTGTCATTAACATGGATGGCGGATTGTTTGGCGTGGATTTTCGTGCGGGTGAGCGGGTAGCTCAAGCATTGATTCAGGTCGCTGGACGCGCTGGACGCGCGGAACTACCCGGAGAAGTGCTGGTACAAAGTTATCATCCCGACCACCCCTTGCTGCAAGCTTTGTTAAAACAAGGTTACGGCGCTTTTGCTGACACCGCACTGGCAGAGCGCAGCGAAGCAGAGTTGCCGCCTTATACCTATTTGGCGCTACTACGCGCGCAGCACCGCGATGAAAATAACTTACAAGCTTTTTTAAGTCATGCCATGAATCAAGCCAGTGCTGTCACCACCTCAAATCCCGTGGAACTCTTCGGGCCACTACCTGCACCTTTAAGTCGCCGCGCGGATTTACATCGCGCGCAATTACTCATCCAGACCAGGCAGCGCGCCGCTTTGCATCACTTGCTTCAGCAATGGCTGCCGCAGTTGACTGATAACCCGCATCGTAAAGGGATACAGTGGATGCTGGATGTCGATCCTCAGGATTTGTTTTAGACAGTGCCCAAGCCCCACTGGGGTTAGCTGTATAAAATTATGCGTTTTTTGGTTTTTTTACCACTACCGGCATTTGTCCGGAACATTTCAGTACGCACTCATTGACTGATTTTTTGACAATACTGCTGCGAAAATTGTCATCCACTTGCAGCCAGCGTTCCGCAATTTCAGGGCTGAGTCCTTCATCCAGTATCGCCTGACACAGAATATTCTGGCGTAAATCAGCAATTTCATCGGTGATGAACATGTGCATATGGATAAAAGCAGGGGTATCCCCCCGATATTGGTTTTCGCCACCAAAGGCGGCAACCATAAACTGGGTTTGTTTCATCACCAGTGATTCTTTGGATTTGCCAAAGAAAAACTGCCCCAGCCAGTCGTGGTCAAACATCACGTCATAAAAACGTTGATGCACCTGAGTGACCTTATCTTTGCCCCCAATTTTTTCCAGCAAATCCGTATTATCAGCCAGATTCCTAATATCACGGTGGACTTTACGCCGCTCTACCTGTGCGATGGCCTGTTTCATCAAGGCTGCCACATCAGCAAAAACAGCTTGCCAGGCTTCGCGTAAAGCTGTATCCATCTCAATTTCAGGATTACTGTCCAGAGCGCTTAACAAGGCGGCTTGTGCGGTATCAAAATATTCCGGTTGTACACCGTAATCAATCAGATGGCGCTCACCCATACGTGCCAGAGAAGGCTGGATTTTTTCCAGGTGCTTAACATTTTTCAGGATGTTCAGCATATTGGAAAACTTACGATTTAATACCTCAACACCGCCGGGAAACACTCGTTCCAGCGATATATCACGCAAAAACAGTTCCCGGAAAAATAAACGTGAAAGTTCATTAATATCTTGGATATTTTCTATGCAGTCTTTCACTAAAAGACGTTGCTCGGTTTTCTGTTCAAGCATTTTCTTTAAATCCAATTAATCGTCTTTAGCTCGAATCACACCAGTGACTTCGGCATCCTTAAATGAAGCATCTTCAATTTCAGCACCCGTTAAAATCGCATTACTGAGTTGTGCTTTATCAAAATTGGCTTTAGTCAGCGTTGCGCCGGTTAAATCCGCAAATTGAAACTCTGCGCCTGTGGCATCGGCTTCTTCAAAATTGGCTTCTTTGAGTTTGGCTTCAGATAAGTCCGCACCCTGCAAATTGGCTTTGGTAAAATTTGCACCGCGTAAATCCGCGCCACGCAATTTTGCCCCCGCTAAATTGGCACCTTCAAAATTAGCCTCGCGTAAATCCACTTTTAAGAATTTGGCACCTTGTAACTTTGCGCCTTCAAAATTGGCTTCTTTGAGGTTGACCCGGATAAATTTTGCACCCTGCAAATCTGATTGGGATAAATCAGCCTCATTAAAGTTCAGGCGATTTTTTTTCTTTTTAGCTTTGACCTTAACGCCTTTTAGATTACATTCTGAGCATTCCTTGTCTTCCAGCAGTGTTTCCAGGTTTTCCTGTATTTCTTCGGCATCTTCCTCTTCATCAGCCAGTACGATGCTGCTCCCGGCAAGGTTAAACCCCAATAAAAACAAGTATAAAGGCAAGTGTTTTTTATGATTCATGCTAAGACTCCTCAGACAATCAATAACGCAGCAAGTACATTACGTCCTTCTGCGGCTAACAGGCCATAAGTGCGACATGCTGCTGCGGTATCCATGACTTCAACACCAATACGGGCATTGATCAAAGCTTGCAACAGATGTGATGGTGGGTAACGAAAACAACTACCAGAGCCAAAAATAAGCAATTCAGCTTGCCAGTCCAGTAATGCGCTGAAATGTGATGGCGTTAACTGCTCAAATTGTTGCGGTGTCCAGAATTCCAGGCGTTGCGGACTGACTAACAGGCTTTGCGTGTGGTGCTCGCCATTAACTTTCACATATTCCTGAGATTGATAAGCCTGGATTTGGTAATGAGCTTCATTATGATCCAGTTGCAGGTTCATTGTTTTCAGCCGTTGTTTTTTCTTGTTGAATGCGTTGATAAATTTCTTCTCGGTGTACAGCAATTTCTTTTGGTGCATTGACGCCGATGCGCACCTGATTACCTTTAACACCCAATACGGTTACGGTCACATCATCGCCTATCATCAGCGATTCCCCAACACGCCTTGTTAATATCAACATCCTTTTATCCTCCTTGTCGATGTTTTGCCTGCTGCGCTATAAGAAACAGAATAAGGAACATGTTTGACTTGTTTTTTATCCTTGTTCCTGAGCGTTTACTCTCCAATGCTCATGATAATTGAGCAAGCGCCCCCCCAGATTTTACAACCTGTGCCAAGCCCTCAGGTTCACATCTATTATGACTTTATCGTATTATTATAAATCGCTGGCGTTACGCAAACGCTTCACAATGAGTTTTCCAAAGCAAAGCGAGTTACATAACATCAGTATAGAACTTTATAATACCATCAAAATTATAATTAATGCTACGCAACCCGGTTATTTTTGGTTTGAGGTGGAAGCAGTTTTTAGCCATGCAACGGCTAATCGGGCTTCCACCAACAAAGCTAACCTGCTGCCAACCATACTGCTGCGCGTAGTGTGACAGCACGGTTGGCGGTTAAGGAGTAAGGATGAAATAAGTGCAGAAACTGGGCGCAGGATTTTTATTTATTTTCAAGGCATGAAAACAGGCGCATAGCAAGCTATGTAACTGTTTTCACAACGCAGAAAATGGAGAAAAAGACCAGCCAGGTTGCTGAAGTTATAAAATTCTCACTCCTAAGTAGCTTGTGTATGTCCGGCGGTTCCCTGTAGGAGAATCACCGTCAAATAACAATATCATTATTTTTTCTCAACCGTTATTTACTGACCATTCCTAAGCTGATTCCCGCTTTTGAAACACGCCACTGCCCGCCAGTTCTTCCGTTTTGATTTCTTCCTGCACAATAATCGCATCCTTTAAGGATGTTTTGCCGGATAATAAGCGATTGAGATTGACATCAAAAGAGTCAAAATCAGGGTGGGTCAGGATTGGGATATAGACATTGACGTCTTTTTTCTGCCCGATGCGGTAGGCGCGGTCAGTAGCCTGGGCTTCTTTGGCGGGATTCCAGTGGCGCTCCAGGTGGATGACGTTATTGGCGGCGGTAATGGTCAGGCCCACGCCTGCCGCAACCGGGGAAATCAACATGACACCAAAACCTGGTTGTTCCTGGAAGTGGTCAATGAGTCCCTGGCGGGTGGGATTGTTGGGGTTTTTGCTCACGGCTTTGGTTTCACCGTTGATAATCGGCACTGATAAACCATAAATACGGCTCACGCCCAGCGCGACCATTTCCTGCAAGCGTTTATTGACGGCAAACACCAGCGCCTTTTCTTCACGCTCGCGGACGCCATCGAGTATATCCAGCAGCAGGCGCATTTTTTCCGATTGGTTCAAAAAGACACGCATGGTTTCCGGCGTTTGCGGCAGTTCCGGCACACCTTGTAATAAGGTCGGGTGCAGGGAGGCATCACGCAATTGTTGCAAGCCTAATAAGGCCGTACCCACGCCTTGCTGCGCTTCCATTTTGTCGATAGTAACATCGACCACTTCCTCATAACGCAGACGCTGCTCTCCCGCCATTTCGCAACTGATGCGCTCATCAAAAATAAAATCACCGTCCGCGTTGTAATCACCCAGAATTATGTGTTTTTTTGGCAGGTTTTTCAGGTGGTCTTCTTTAATACGCCGTAGCATAAAGCCGCCGACTGTATCCCGCAGCGCCTGTCCAATTTCTTCGCGCACCTCCTGGGCGGTTTCCTTGGGTGCTTTTAAGATGGGTTTGATGTAGTTTTGGCGGAATTCCTGGTAAGAGCCTAAAAAACCGGGCTGTAATGTATCAAACAAACACCAGAATTCTCCGAGGTGGTTTTCTACCGGGGTGCCTGTCATCAGTAGTTTGAAGTCGGCGTTTAAGGCTTTGGCGGCACGGGTTTGCAGCGTATTGGGGCTTTTGATGTTCTGCGCTTCGTCAAATGCGGCAATAGACCAGTTGACCGAGGCCAGTGAAAACTGGTAATCGCGCAGGGTTTGAAAGGTGGTTAAAACCAACGTGCGCGGTAAGTCCAGACGCTGTTCTTCCCAGATTAAACCAACTTTCAGTGAGCAGGGTGGATAAAAATCCTGTTCAGCTTCAGCTTCGGCTTCGGCTTCGGTTTCAGTTTCTGTTGTCGTTGCTGTTGTCGTTGCTGTTTCCTGGGGTTCGTCTTCTACGGCTGTGCTGGTGTTTTCTTGCAGGATTTCCGGCAAGTCTTCCCAGGGTGGTATATCGGTATCAGGTTCTGCAATTGGGGTTGCTGTTTCTTCCTGCAATGGCGCTTTGGTTTCTACACCCATGCCTTCAATACGGTACTGGGGCAAGTCACCATCCGACTGCAAAGTGATAATACGCTCAAATAAAGGGGTTTTGTAAGTGTCTTCAACTTCCCGTTTCCAGTTTTCCAGCAGGCTCAGCGGCGCAACCACCAGCACGGGTTTTTCAGACTGGGTGTGCCGCAGAATTTCCCGGATGCCAACGATAGTCATATAGGTTTTACCCAGGCCCATGTCATCTGCCAGCAGCGCGCCTTCGACTTTTTGTTTGGGGCCTAGCGGCTGGCCTTGGTTTTGCGCTAAGGCCAGCATCCAGCGTATGCCTTCGACCTGATGTGGAAAGGGGGTACGGCTGTATTCAGCAAAATCAATTTCTGTGCTGCTGCGTATACCTTTTGGCGGTGGTTGCAATTCTTCGCCAAAATCAGATTCCATATCATTGAGATGAATATCAATGGCGATGGGGCCAGTGTCTTCCGTTTGCTCTTCAGCAGCGTTTTGTAGTTCAACTTCCAGTTCTTCGACCGCTTTTAATACCGTGACGGGATCGGAAATATCCACCTGCCGTCCTTCAACGTGGACACAGGATGCATTGGTTTGTTGTGCATCAGCCAGACTCTGGCGAAAGTCTGCCAGGGTGGGCAGGTCACTAATAACCTCAGACAAGGCTTCCGGGGCAACCAGCGCAGGGCTATCTTCCCAGTTTTCAATCAGGGCATCCATTTCTGTGCCTGCGGCGGCACCAGCCTGGAACCATTGAATTTCATTACCACCGGTTTCGCCAAAATAGGCTTGTTGAAAGGGGCCAGCACCTTTTACGCGCAAAGAAAAACCATTATCCAAATGGATTAAGTCGGCATCTAAAAATGAGCCGGGCGCAGCAAAAAACTTGCTGCGCTGGGATAGCGGAATATAACGTTTTTGAATAATCTCATGAGCGGCTTTTAAGCGTGGCTCATCCAGCAAAATCAGTTGTTTGCCAACCCGCAGACTTTGTGCTTTGCCATCGGGATGTAATTGTCCCAGGCGTTTGGCGACTAAGGTCTGATCCAAGCCCTCGCCAAAGCTTGGCATGAGTTCCAGACTGCCATCGGCCTGCACTTCAACCGCCAAGCCAACTTTGTCCGGCGCGCAAACCTGGAAATCATTAAATGCGGCACAATCCAAATCCAGACCGGCTTTACTTGCGCTAATCAAACGGTTAACCGCAGCGAGATTGTCATATTCCTGGTGTGGTGAATGCTGGTGTTCGGCGATGGTATTGAGCGCATCCCATTGCAGGGCATCTGGCAGATAGATTTCAGTCTCACTGAGTTGCAGCAAAGGGCTGTCAAACTGGTAATAACGGATGAGTTCATCATCCTGGCTGCGTAAATTTAATTGCAAGGCAAAACTGTCTTCAGTGGAACGCCCGCTGATTTGCAATTGCATGGCACCCGGCCAAGGCGCGGGCAGGTTAAAAATATAACGGCTGTCGGCATCCAGCGCGGCGGCATCTGCCGGGGCTAAGAAAATACCGCAGGGCAAATCTTGGGCGATACCTTCTTCCAGCAGCATTTGCATCCGTAAAAACTGGTGTAATACCAAATCAGTGCCAGCACCGCGTTTGGCTTGTTCCCAGTCTTGTTCAGGAAACTGTAACGTGAGTCCTTGATCCTGTACCTGGTAACTCAGTTGTGAGCTTTCTACAAGCTGTTCCTTGCTGAATAAATTTTTGACTAAATCCGTCAGTCCCATGATTTTCCTTATGAATTAAAGAGTCTGTTTAACCAATTGGCAAAGCTGCTGGCAATTTCATGATCATGTTGGAGTGCATGAGAAGTAAGCGATTGCCCCAGTGGTTTGCCGGGTTCATCTTGCCAGGACAGGTAGGTGTGTAGTATGGCTTTACTGCGATGCACAGGCTTAAAACGGGTTAAGTTTTTAGCTTCGGCTTGGGTAACGCAATATTTCGCGTATTCCAGTGTTGGTGTCTCAGCCAATGGCATGAGGAAATCTTCCAACATACCTGGATCGTGATTATTGGGCATGAACCAGAGACCTATGCGAGGGTGGTTTTCTAATGTTTCAAGCACCGTACCCTGAGCTTCAGGCGCTTTGGGCAGGCTATAGCCAAAAGTGCTTAGAATACCTGCAAGCTGTTGCCAGCGGACGGCAAGGTTTGGTATTTTTTCCAGGATGTCAGTATCTAATACTACACCAATCGTATTAATATCCTGTTCTTCAACCAAGGCATCTAAACGGGATAATAAGTTTTCATCACCACCACACTCATATAAACCAAAACTTTCTTTTAGGTTGTATTTTTCGCACAAGGCCATAATGACATGGCAATCATTTTTTCCTTCTACCAGCAACACTTGGGAGCCTTTATATTTACAATTTGAAGACATCAGCGCATCTCCACATCTGTTGTCAAGGCATTGCCTAATCTTTTTCTTGGATATTCAGTCACAAACACAGTTTTATCGGGTGGATTATTCAAACGTAAAAAACTCCCGATACTTTCATCAGCCTGTAGCATCCATGCCTCATAAAAGCTCTCTACACAATCCCGGCTATGGGTGGTGGCAAATACCTGTACCTTGAGTTCTTCCGCCAGTTGAAAAATTAAAGCCCAAATTTGTGGTTGTATGCGCCAGTGCAAGCCATTCTCAAATTCATCAATCAATAAAGTACCATTTTGCGCATTGACCAGTGCTAAAATGATATGAAATAAATGGGTCATGCCATCACCGAGTTGCCGCAAGGGGACGCGCTGCCCCTGACGAAATACAACCGGAATCATTTCAATTTCTTCGTTTTTGGTATGATTGCGTATCAGTCCAAAACGGTCAATTTCAGGGTCTATTAATTGCAGAGCATGAATAACCGTATCTTCAAATGCTGTAAATACAATCTGATCCCATAATATTTCTATCTGCTTAGAAACAAAGCGCGTGGTAAATAGAAAATGCGTTTTTCCAGTGAAACGATATTCACTCATCAAGTAGGGTGTCAATTCGGATAAAAGGGTTTCATTGCGTATTATCCCTCCTGGCCCAGCATACTCCGTTACAAAAGTATTTTTTCCAGGAAATTTATTATTCATTTTCAGATCATATCCATAACACTCTTCTTCATATTCATTAACACCTTCAAGATGACGCAAGAAACAATCGAATAGTTCAATAGTTTCTGAATCTTTATGCTGGTGAAAAAGATGATATATCGGATGGTTGGCATCGCTGGATTCGTTTTTATTTTGCCAGAATTCTTCACGCTGCGTAAGAATGCTGCGCAAAATTTCAGGTGCTACATCTCCTGTGTAAAGCCACAAGGCTTCCAGCAGGCAGGTTTTGCCGGCATTATTTTTACCTACAATCAGATTTACGCGCCCGAAACGCTGAATATCAAGCGTCTTGAACACCCGAAAATTTTTAATATGAAAAGAAGTGATCATGCTAAACCCACTTTTGAGGACTAAAATAACAAGCAACTCAAACATTACAGTGCCAGGAGTATACGGTTTGCGCCAAGTTGCCGTCAAACCTGGTACTTTTGTCATCATATTATATTGCTTTGCCAAGAAAAATTTGAATATCCCCTCTATTTTTTCGATAATACTCTGTTTTATCTTAATCGCAGCAACACGAGGGCAAGGTATTGGAACGCATTTATGGAACAACCATCCTGTCTGTACGCAGAAATGGACAAGTTGTAATTGGTGGTGATGGTCAGGCGACCTTGGGTAATGTCATCATGAAAAATAATGTCCGTAAAGTACGGCGCTTGTATCATGATAAAATTCTTGCAGGTTTTGCAGGTGCTACCGCCGATGCTTTCACCTTGTTTGAGCGTTTTGAAGGCAAACTGGAACAGCATCAGGGCCACTTGGTGCGCGCAGCAGTGGAATTGGCGAAAGATTGGCGCACTGACAGGATTTTGCGCAAACTGGAAGCGATGCTGGTGGTGGCAGATGCCAATGCCTCATTAATGATTTCAGGTACCGGCGATATTATTGAGCCGGAAAAAAACTTAATGGCAATAGGCTCCGGCAGTTCTTATGCACAGGCGGCAGCGCAGGCCTTGCTGGAAAATACCGAGCTCAGCGCACAGGAAGTTGTAGAAAAAAGCTTGAGTATTGCCGCTGATATCTGCATTTATACCAATCACCAATTCACCATCGAAACGCTGGAAACCGGAAATTGATAATGAGTGAAATGACCCCAAAAGAAATTGTCAGCGAACTGGATAAACATATTATTGGGCAGGCGCAGGCGAAACGTGCAGTTGCCATTGCCTTGCGTAACCGTTGGCGCAGAATGCAGGTGAGTGATCATCTGCGTAATGAAATCACCCCCAAAAATATTTTACTGATCGGGCCGACAGGCGTGGGTAAGACCGAAATTGCCCGCCGTCTGGCACGTTTGGCGAATGCACCGTTTTTGAAAGTGGAAGCCACTAAATTTACCGAAGTCGGTTATGTTGGGCGTGATGTGGAATCCATTGTGCGTGATTTGATGGATATTTCCATTAAAATGTTACGCGAAGAAGCCACTGAAAAAGTTCAGTACCGGGCTATGGATGCCGCAGAAGAGCGTGTTTTAGATGCACTGCTGCC
Organism: Candidatus Venteria ishoeyi; assembly: GCF_030378065.1. Classification (GTDB taxonomy): domain Bacteria; phylum Pseudomonadota; class Gammaproteobacteria; order Beggiatoales; family Beggiatoaceae; genus Venteria; species Venteria ishoeyi. The sequence continues at coordinate 15,767 of NZ_JAUCGJ010000028.1, forward strand.
ACCCGCACGTGGCGCACAGGAAGAAGACCAGAGCAGTACCCGGCAGAAGTTTCGTAAAATGCTGCGCGAAGGCAAGTTAGACGATAAAGAAGTCGAACTGGAAGTCAATGAATCACGCATAGGCGTTGAGATCATGGCACCGCCAGGCATGGAAGAAATGACCAGTCAGTTGCAGAATATGTTTCAGAACATGGGCAACAACCGCACCCGTTCGCGTAAAATGAAAGTTTCTGAAGCAATTAAGGTGCTGACGGAAGAAGAAGCGGAAAACCTGATTAATGAAGATGATCTCAGAGCCAATGCCGTAGAGCGCGTGGAACAGAACGGCATTGTATTTTTAGATGAAATGGACAAGATTGCGCGGCATTCTGAACGCAGTGGCAGTGGTGGCGATGTTTCCAGAGAAGGCGTGCAGCGCGATTTGTTGCCTCTGGTTGAAGGCAGCACGGTCAGTACCAAATATGGCATGGTTAAAACCGATCATATTCTGTTTATCGCTTCAGGTGCATTCCACTTTTCCAAGCCTTCTGATCTTATCCCGGAATTACAGGGGCGTCTGCCAATTCGGGTGGAGCTTCATGCCCTGACAGTAGATGATTTTACCCGTATTCTCACCGAACCCGATGCTTCTTTGACCGAACAATACACCGCCTTAATGGAAACTGAAGGGGTGAATCTGTCTTTTGATTTATCCGGTATTCATCGCATGGCAGAAATGGCATGGCAGGTGAATGAGCGCACGGAAAATATTGGTGCAAGGCGCTTGCACACGGTGCTGGAATCCTTGCTGGAAAATTTGTCGTTTGAAGCAGCAGAGAAATCAGGAGACAGCATTGTGATTGATGAGCAGTATGTGAATAGTCATCTAAATGAACTGGTGCAGAACGAAGATCTCAGCCAGTATATCCTGTAATACCAAGCCTTTTCAGGTTAATTTAGTTGTTCATAAAAAAGCCCCACTTAAGGGGCTTTTTTATGATTCCTGAGGCGTTTCCTTGCATTCTCCCAATGGATTTTTAGGGGTAAATAGCGCTTGTTTTACCTGCGCTAAAATGGATATCGGCGTACTCAGGATAATTTTCAGATCCAGCCAGAAGCGTATATTACGTGAATATGCCACATCCAGTGCCATCATTTGTTCATAGCTGGTATTATTTTTACCACTGACTTGCCACAGGCCGGTTAAACCAGGGTAGGCATCAGAACGGGTGTGATACCAGGAATAGTAATTTTTAACGGCGTATAACACATCCGGGCGCGGCCCCACCAGGCTCATTTCACCACGCAACACGTTAATAAGTTGTGGAAACTCGTCAATCCCGGTTTTACGCAGGATATTTCCATAAGGAATCACCTTGGGATCGGTATCTTCCAATTTGTACATGGGCTTACCATTTTTCAGCAATTCCGCCACATAATGCTGATGTTTGCTGGTATCGATATTACTTTCCATCGTTCTGAACTTGAATATCGTAAAGGTTTTTCCCAAATACCCGACTCTGGGTTGGGTGAATAGCACCTTGCCTTTGGAAATGGATTTAATATAAATGGCGACCAACAAAAATAAAGGGGATAGCAAAAGCAGGCCAATACTGGCCCCGACAATATCCGTTGCTCTTTTCCACCAGGGCATTGCCTGTATTAATAAGTGATCTAAGCTGGGCGGTGATTCCAATACTGCACCACGCTCTTCAGCATGTAAGTATTGTACGGTATCTGATACCATATTCTCCTGAGCGACCTGATACCATTCTCTTTCCAGCTCAGGATGCCAGTCTAAAGGATAGTGGTGAACCTGATGCAAGGGCATATCTGCTGATTCATAACGCTGCCTGAATAAGTGCGTGATGCTGTTAAGAAAATATTGTGTCCCTTGCATTTCTTGTACACCCGATAGCAATACACCAAGATAGTGTTCATTAACCCAACCGGCAACATCACTTAAGCACAAGCGCGAGGCTAATACTGTCAGCATTCTGCTGGCTTGCTCAGAACCTTGATCCAATTGAAAAGTGACCAGCATAAAATTATGTCCGTACTGGTCAGAACGCGCGCACTCGCGATCAATGATATTTAAAAAATCATTTTCGCTATAAAATAACGTATCCGTATCCAGAAATTTTTTCTGGCTTTTTGAGCTTGCTATCAGTTGGATCAGTGTATTATGAATCAGGGCATTATCCATAACTTTACTCCAGTTTTTTATCATGATTGATATTATTCTTGAGTTTGATGCATGGTGTTTAGGAGTGTTATTCTGAAAAATCAGGTGTTAAACTCAATTTTTTCTAATTTATATTGAGTAAGATCAACTTCAACACTTGGCACTTAACCATACAATAACTACAACAATTTGTAACAAAATATTATTTTTAAATTAAAAATGAGCAAGATAAAGTCCAATATCTGGGATTTAAATATAAATACTTGTAACAATTTGTAATAAAAGATTATTTTCAAGTTACAATAATATGATTTTTGATAAAACCTAAGTAGTCAGGATACTTAATTTGCATTTTGGGAAATTGATTTTCTCAAAATGAGACGCATTTTAAAAATACAGTTTTCTGTCTATCCAATCATTACTTTGAGTACAACTTATGTTCCCTTACCTCTTTTTGATTTTTATTATTGTTCCCGTTATTGAGATTTATTTGTTAATTACAGTAGGCTCGATCATTGGTGCCTGGATTACGATTTTGTTGATTATTGCAACCGCCATGATTGGTAGCGTATTGTTACGCCAGCAGGGTATTTCTGCACTACAACGTGCGCAACACAACATGCAACGCGGTGAAGCGCCCGCGCAGGAACTTTTGGAAGGTCTGGTGTTATTAATTGGTGGACTCTTATTAATTACGCCAGGCTTTTTTACTGATGTGCTTGGTTTTATCTGTTTAATTCCACCTTTGCGGCGTGGACTTATCCGCTTTTTTATGCAGCGTCTGCTGCAAAACATAGTTGTGATGCAAAGTGGCTATTCCAATACTCAGGAAGGCACCATTATTGATGGTGAATACCAGAAAGAGAAGGATGAATCGTGGCGTTTGAAGTGAAGCCATAATTTTAAAATCATGCTGTTTATCCTTTGTTTTTATGCTGGAATTAAGCTAATTTCCAATATGGAAAAACGGGCACTGCTTCGTTATACTCTTGCATTTAATTATTGAAGTGAATCAACCGGGTTCGATATCAAGCTTTACAGCAGTGGACACGGTTTTTAGTCGCATAGCGGCTAATCGAATTGACACCGAACTCAGGTTGAATCAGTAAAAGTGAATAGTTGTGATTGATGTAGAAGGTTTCAGAGCAAATGTAGGTATTATTTTGACCAATCAACTTGGGCAGGTTTTCTGGGCCAAACGGATTGGGCAGAATTCCTGGCAGTTTCCACAGGGTGGGATTAAGTCCTATGAAACACTGGAGCAGGCCTTATATCGGGAGCTGACTGAAGAAGTTGGCTTAACACGCGATCATGTTGAAATCCTGGGCATGACGCAGCAATGGCTTTATTATAATTTGCCCTACCATTTGATTCGCCATCACAAACGCCCATTGTGTATTGGGCAAAAACAACGCTGGTTTATTCTGCGTCTGCTGGGGAAGGAAAGTGATGTGCGCCTGGATTTAAGTGGAACCCCCGAATTTGACGGCTGGCGCTGGGTGAATTATTGGCACCCATTGCGCGAAGTTGTGCCATTTAAACGCAAAGTTTATGAATCTGCCTTAAAAGAATTGGAACCACTCTGCCCTGCTTTGAAAAGGCCGGCATAAAAAAATGACTACCCAATTAAGCCGTAGGTCTATATGCGTGTGCTTTTCAGCGGCTGCCACACAGCCCATACTTCCCATTAAGGTACCAACAGCAGCCGTATCTGCTTTTATTTTATTTCCATTTATTAGCTTATTTAATACAAGCTTTTTCTATCGAAGCAAGTTCTTCAGTGCTGAAAATTTCTTGTACAATATTAAATAATTCTCTTTCTTCAAACCTTGCATGTTTTTCTAATAAATCACCCAACTCTTTTAGCGTATCAGCAGTATGTTCAGCTGTTGGGTTAAAATAAGCGCTAATATCAGCATGCTCATTATAGAGCCTTTCTATAAGTGCTGTTTTTCCAAGTAACTTGAGTTGTGGTGCAATATGGGTTTCTTCTATACGGAAATGATTTTCTAACTCAGCTGCATAATATGCTTCCATTTCATGCCATATATCAGAGATATTCAAGTTACCTGTTAATTTAGCCTGTTTTGCCTTTTTAGCCATGACTAAGGCCCGGTGGTGATCGCTGGACAGACCGCTTAATTCGGGTACTCTTTTCATTGAAAATTTCCAATACTTTCTGGATGATGCTTTGCCAGTACGGCGAGAAAGGCACGCACAGGCCATCTATAGGCTGTCAGATAATTAATTTCCTGGAAGACCAACGGATAACACCCCTTTGAAGGGGTGTTATCCGTAAACCATTTACCTGAGAACTTATAAAAGACTAATGCTTAAAAAACATGAACCTTTTAGGCATTTAGATTTATTTTTTAATTTTCGTATTTTAGGAGTGAGGATGAAATAAGTGCAGGAACTGGGCGCATGATTTTTATTCATTTTCAAGGCGTGAAAACAGGCGCATAGCAAGCTATGTAACTGTTTTCATAACGCAGAAAATGGAGAAAAAGACCAGCCAAGTTTCTGAAATTATAAAATTCTCGCTCCTTATTCAGTATGTGCAGCAACTTTTTGTGCAGAAGTACTAACAGCTTTTAAACGCTCATTACATTCTTTCATAATAACGCGACGTGCTTTATATTCAGCCTGACTTTGTTTGGCTCTTGCTTCAAACGCTTCTTGATTTGGCATTTCAGCAGCACCGGGAAACATTTTATCCATTTGTGCGCGCATGGTATTCATTTGTTTTTCTTGCTCTGCACGCATTTTTTCAAATTGCTGTTTCATCGCTTCAGCATCAGCAGGGGCAGCAGGATAAGCAACCTGAGCTGGTTTTGCGTAAGGTGCGGGCATATTTTGGAATTGTTTTTCAAACTGTTCGCGCATGGCTTTCATTTGTGCTTCCTGTGCAGCGCGCATTTTTTCCATATGTGCTTGACGTTCTGCCGCAGAAGGCATTGCTGGTGCATTCCAGGTGGGTTGGAAAGGCCGTGGCATTGTTGCAGCCTGTTTTTCCATTTGCGCTCGCGCGGCTTTCATGCGTTCTTGCTGAGCAGCACGCATTTTTTCTATTTGTGCTTTATGCTCTTCTACTGATGGTCCGCCTGTCCATGGGCCGTTTACTGGATAAGGTGGGACAAAGGCTGACTGCTGGTAGATGTTATCCATTTGTGCTTTTTGCGCTTGAAACTGTTGTTCCATCCACTGCCGTTGTTGATCCATTTGTGCTTGCATGTGCTTCGCCATTGGATCTAAAGCTAATGCAGGGAAGGCTTGCGCGTGCATTTTTTCCATTTCAGCTTTACGTGCTTCAAATTTTTCTTGCATTTGTTGGTGACGTTTTTCAGCTTCAGCCTGCATTGCCTGTGCAGGACTATCATTTGCTACAGCGAAGGAGGTTGAAAAAGCCAGAGTAATTGCAAGCGGCAGGGTAGCGTATTTCATTTGATGGTACTCCGTATTATTAAGATAAGATATATGGAAGATAAGATATATGGAAAATTGTTATTTTCGAATATTATAACTTTCTAATGTTTGGATTTCAAGTTACTTTGTATAAAATTCACTTTCAATGTAAGCTCTGATAAGGAGTAAAATATTGAAAAGGCTGTCTACCTCTCGCTGCTTGGAATTAAAATTATATGCGGATTTTTTTTGCCATCATCTTGGCTTTTCTTGTAAATTTAGGACTTTTTTGGTGGATGCAGGAAATGATTGCTAAGCAATCAGTAATAATGGAAAAAAAAACATCACCTTATGTTATTGAAACCTTGAAACAGCAAGCTCCACAAAATCTGGAAAATACCGCATCTGTGCAATCTGCTCAGTTACCAGCAATGCCCCCAATACCTACATCATCACCTGTAACACCACCTCCAGAACCACTTGCTGTGCCGCCTCAAGCCAAAGACATCAGTTTACCGAAAAAAATCTTAAACTTACCACCATTAGATTTTATTCCACAATTTGCAAGCCTGAAATCGCATGAGATAATAAAAAAACCACCGAAACCCCCTGAAAAACAAGCAGTAATCCCAAACAAACAGGCTGAGCCTGGTAAAAACAGGCTAAGTACAAGTTCTGTTTCAAAACCGCTGGTTCATGCTCAGACAAAACCTGTTGCAGCCAGTAAACAATCCAGAATCATCAAAGCTGACAGTAACTTAATTCCTCTGCGCCGCATCGACCCAGTTTACCCCCCACGGGCCAGACGTAAACATATTGAGGGCCGGGTCACGATAGAATTTATTGTGACCGAGCAAGGTGCTGTCAGTGCGCCGGTTGTGGTAAAAGCAATACCCGCAGGCATTTTTGAAGAGGAAGCTTTACAGGCAATCAAACGCTGGAAATTTTCACCTAAGTACATTGATGGTGAAGTGGTACGACAACGCGCCAGACAAGTGATGTTATTCAAATTAAAATAATTAATAACATCTAAAGCATCAGTTTTCTCAGCTTAAAAGTGCTTTCATCACCCAAACGCTCTGGTATTTTGATATATTTATCATTTATCATTCTCACAATAACCTTATGGCTTTATTTTTTACGGTGTATCTTCCATGATATTCAGAATTGCAGGTATTTTTTTATTTTTAATAATGGGTGCCAGTCATGCCGATGATAAACAGGCTGTTTTAACATCAGGGGAAGCTGCTTTTTCCCGGGGTGAATTTCAACTTGCGGCAAGCCAATGGGAAAACCAGTTAAAAAATACTACGCCAGCAACAGCGCAGGCTATTGATTTACGTCTGCATCTGGCAGAGGCTTATCAAGCGCTGGGGATGCACGATAAGGCTTTTGCGCAATTATCACCACTGTCAGCCTGGGCTGAGCAATTAGTGGATAGCAAACGCCAGATTCAGGCACATAATCAAATCAGCGATATCTGGCTTAGTACAGGAGAATTGAATGCCGCGCATAATCATGCGCAGGCCAGTATGGACTTGTTAAAAGCATTGCAATCACCCCAACCAGGTCTGCAGGCGGCGACGTTAAACACCTTAGGTAATGTCTTGACCGAATTTGGCAGCCCTGAGCAGGCGCTATCAACTTATCAGCAGGCTGTTGCGCAGGCCGATAGCGCCATGCAACCCGCCTTGGCAAATAAAGCCGCCATTAATCTGTTGAATGTGCAAATCAGTCAGCAGCAGTTTCCTGAAATCACCCAAAATCTGAAAGATATTCAACGCAGACTGACATTGCAAAACAACGATCAGGATAAATTACATACTTATCTGGCGTTGGGTCTGGCAACACAAACACTCAGCACGGTTGCAAAAGCACCGGATAATATACGCCAGCAAGCATGGAAGAGTGCGGTTAAAAATTTTCACAGCGCCGCCCAACTTGCCAAAACCCTGGATTACAGCCGCGCACGCTCGCAGGCTTATGGTTACCTCGGTGCTTTATACGAACATTCCGGGGCAATAGCCGATGCTTTAAAACTCACCCGGCAGGCGATTTTCTTTGCACTGCAAGGTGAAAATCCCGATATTTTATATCGCTGGCAATGGCAGCAGGGACGCTTATTTGCAGCACAGCAAAAAAATGACCGGGCAATCAGCGCTTACCGGGAAGCTGGGCGCACCTTAAAACCCATACAGCAACGCCTGGATGTTGGTTATCGGCGCTCCCCCCCTGATTTTGATAGCGTAGTACGTCCGGTTTATTATGGCTTGGCGGGTTTATTAATCGCTAAAGCCCGGCAAAGTCCAGATAAAACCCAGCAACAAGCTTTGCTGCGGGAAGCCCGAAATGCTATTGAATCAATGAAAGTAGCAGAGTTGCAGAATTATTTTCAGGATGAATGCGTACAAGTTGCACAGAAACGGGCGAACCTGCGTAAATCCAGCCTGGAAAATGCCACGCCCGGCACGGCAACGATTTACCCTGTACCTTTGGATAAACAATTAATTCTGTTGCTGGGTATCAATGACCATATTGAAGCGGTCAGCGTACCGGTAGCCGCTGCGCAACTGCATTATGCGGTTAATCTGCTGCGCCTGCGTTTGCAAACCCGTACCACACGCCGCTTCATGTACCAATCTCAGCAATTATACAATTGGTTGATTCGCCCCTTGTTGCCACATTTGCAGGCCAGGCAGATAGATACCCTGGTTTTTGTGCCTGACGGTAGCTTGCGCAGTATTCCATTTTCCACTTTGCATGATGGACAACAATTTTTAATTGAGCAATACGCCCTGGCGAATACGCCGGGCTTGAGCCTGACTTACGCACAACCCATTAACTGGCAAAACAGCCAAATATTGCTGGCGGGTTTATCGGATGGAGTGCAGGGTTACAGCCCGTTACCCAATGTGCCGAAGGAATTGAAATCGATTCAGCAACTCACCCACGGTCTGGAAATGCTGAATGTGGCTTATACCCAGCCTAAATTTCGTGAAGCCTTAGCACAAACTTCGTATAGCGTGATACATCTGGCAACGCATGGTGAATTTGATGCCAACCCGGAAAATACCTATTTGCTGACATATCAGGAAAAACTGCATATGGATGATTTGCAGCAATTAATCGGCTTAGGCAAATTACGTGAAAAGCCGCTGGAATTACTAACACTCAGTGCCTGTAAAACGGCTGTCGGCGATGATCGCGCCGCCTTAGGTCTGGCTGGCGTTGCGATTAAAGCTGGTGCTGGCAGCGCATTGGCAACCTTATGGTTTATTGATGATGAAGCCACCTCTCTGGTGGTTACGCAGTTTTATAAAAACCTGCTTGGCACGCCCGGTTTATCCAAGGCTAAAGCCCTGCAACAAGCGCAAATTCAATTACTGACACAGGTACGTTATACCCATCCTGCCTACTGGGGGCCTTTCCTGTTGATAGGAAACTGGCTCTGAGGTACAACGCCAAATGCGTTGAAAATTGCTGCTGTCTATTGATAGTGCCTACTGGATTTTATAATTTTTTGTTAAAAAAGCTTACATCAAGTTCAGCTTGTAATATTAATCAAACGTTAAAAAAACTGCCAAGGAGGCAGACTCAAAAATGAATAAAAAATATGTTTATGCATTTAGCGAAGGTGATGGGAAAAATAAACAATTATTAGGTGGTAAAGGTGCAAATCTTTGTGAAATGACCCAGATTGGGTTGAATGTGCCTGCCGGTTTTGTGATTTCCACTGAAGCCTGTCTGACTTATCTGGCAGATGAGCAACACCGACTGCCCGAAGGTTTAATCGAAGAAGTTCACCAGCAAATTGCCACCGTTGAAAAAAATAGCGGTAAAGGTTTTGGTAATGCTGATAAGCCATTATTGGTTTCCGTGCGCTCCGGTTCAGCCATGTCCATGCCGGGAATGATGGATACGATTTTAAACCTGGGTCTCAATAACAATACCTTACCCGCCTTGATTGCGGAAACTGGTAATGAGCGCTTTGGTTACGATGCGTATCGGCGCTTTATTCAGTTATTTGGCAAGGTTGCCTTAGGTGTGCCTGATGAAAAATTTGATGTACATTTTGAAGCGGTTAAAAAACGCTCCGGGGTTAAAGCCGATGTCGGTCTGACAGCTTCAGATCTGAAAGAAATCAGTGGTTTGTTCCTGGATGTGGTTAAAGAACACACGGGTCGTCCTTTCCCAATGGATGTTTACGAGCAGTTGGAAATTTCCATCAAAGCCGTATTTAATTCCTGGATGGGTAAACGTGCGATTGATTATCGCCGAGAATTTAAAATTACCCCGGACATGGCCAATGGCACTGCCGTTAATATCGTAGAAATGGTATTTGGTAACATGGGTGATGATTGCGCAACCGGTGTGGGCTTCACGCGTAATCCCGGTACCGGTGAAAACCTGATGTTTGGCGAATATCTGGTTAATGCCCAGGGTGAAGACGTGGTTGCCGGTATCCGCACCCCCAAACCTGTGCATCATATGGGCGAAGAAATGCCGGAAATGCACAGTCAGTTAGAAACCCTGCGCAGCAAACTGGAAGCCCATTATCTGGAAATTCAGGATTTTGAATATACCATTGAAAAGGGTATTTTATACTGTCTGCAAACCCGCAACGGCAAAATGAATGCTGCGGCGATGGTGCGCACTTCCGTGGAAATGGTTAAAGAGGGCCTGATTAACAAAGAACAAGCCTTGTTACGTGTAGATCCTGAATTATTAGAGCAATTACTGCATCCCCGCTTAATGCAGAATATCAAAGTGCAGCCATTGGCGCAGGGCTTGCCCGCTTCTCCGGGCGCAGCCTCCGGGCATTGTGTATTTGACGCGGATCGCGCGGAAATTCTCGGACGTTCCGGGGAAAAAGTGATTCTGGTGCGTGAAGAAACCAAGCCTGAAGATATTCATGGTTTTTTTGCTTCAGAAGGCATACTTACCAGTCGTGGCGGTAAAACCTCTCATGCCGCCGTGGTTGCGCGCGGCATGGGTAAACCCTGCGTTGCCGGTGCGGAAGGTATTTCCGTTGATACTCAGCAGCGCATTGCCGTGGTAGGCGAGGTTACCTTAAAAGAAGGTGACTTTATTACCATTGATGGCGGCACGGGCGACGTGTATTTGGGTGAATTGCCTACGGAAGAACCGGAATTTTCTGATGAATTAAAAATCCTGTTGTCCTGGGCTGATGATATTGCTGAGCTCAAGGTGATGGCGAATGCCGATACCCCGGATGCCGCACAAAAAGCCGTGGAATATGGTGCTATGGGTATTGGCTTATGCCGCACCGAGCGCATGTTTAACGCCACTGACCGCCTGCCGTTTATGGTCAACATGATTCTGGCTGATACCACCGAAGAGCGCGAAGAAGCTTTGGCAAAACTGCGCGCCATGCAACGCCAGGATTTCAAGTCCTTGTTTAAGACGATGGCTCCCAATCCCGTCACCATTCGCCTGCTGGATCCTCCAATTCATGAATTCCTGCCCACCGAAAAAGAGCTGGAAGATGATATCGATAATCTGGAACAGGTACGCAAAGACATTAACGGCGTTGCGGTATTGTTAAGTTCTTTACGCCTGTTGCGTCCAGAAGTGAAAAGTAATCCGGAAAATACCGTATTACCGTTTAATGAAGAAGGCAAAACCCTGGTTGATGAAGCCATCGCGATGAAACGGCACATGCTGAGCAAGGTAAGGGAACTCTTTGAAGTCAACCCCATGCTGGGGCATCGCGGCGTGCGTTTATCGGTTACTTACCCTGAAATTTATGAAATGCAACTGCAAGCGGTGATGGAAGCCGAAGCAGAATGTATCAAAGAAGGGGTTTCTGTACATGTTGAAATCATGGTGCCGCAGGTTTGTACCTTACAAGAACTGAAACATGTCAAACGTTACGTCAGTGCCACTAAAGAGCGCATTGAAGCGCGTAACAATCTGACCTTGAACTTCAAATTCGGTACCATGATCGAAGTGGTTCGCGCTTGTATGCGTGCAGGGCATCTGGCTGAAGAAGCAGAGTTTTTCTCTTTTGGCACCAACGACCTGACCCAGGCAACTTTCTCCTTCTCGCGTGAAGATGCGGAAAACAAATTTCTGCCTTTGTATACCGAGAAAAATATTTTGCACAGCAACCCTTTTGAAGTGCTGGATATTAAAGGAGTTGGGCAACTCATGGGCTTAAGCGTGGATTGGGGGCGTCAAACCCGTCCCGGCATGAAAATCGGGATTTGTGGTGAGCAAGGCGGGCATCCAGAGTCGATTCGTTTTTGCCATCACATTAAGCTGAACTATGTTTCCTGCTCAGCCCCGCGTGTACCGATTGCACGCTTGGCTGCGGCACACGCCAAGCTGACAGAATCTGGCTATGTGGTTACAGAGCGGGTACAGGAAGTCAGCAGTTAATTTTTTCTGTTAGAAAAAATTAAAATACTATTCGGATTAAACCTTGCAGGTCTTAAAGACCCGCAAGGTTTTTCCAAATTTGCGACATACAATCAAAAATTTATCGTGAAATTTTGGCGGTTTTCATCGCCATAAGCGATGAATAAAGCTTAAATCAAACTCAGGTTAAATAATATGCACGTTATTGATGCCCTTAAACAACGTAAATCCACCCGCGCCTTTCTGGATAAAGCCGTCACAACTGCCCAAATTGAACGTATTTTAGATGCTGCCAGACACGCGCCTTCCGCCGCTAACACTCAACCCTGGCAAGTCGCTGTAGTGATGGGAGATAGTAAAAAAGCACTGGAACAAAAACTGGAGCAGGCTTTCCAGGGTGGTGAGACACCGGCAATGGATTACACTTATTATCCACAGCAGTGGCAGGCCCCCTATAAAGAACGTCGTGGAGCCTGTGCGGTACAAATGTATCAAGCTTTAAACATCCAGCGGGAAGACAAAGAAAAGCGCCGCAGCCAATGGGCCGCCAATTACCGGGCGTTTGATGCGCCAGTGGCGCTGTTTTTCTTTCTTGACAGCGTCATGGAAACCGGTTCATTCATGGACTATGGCATGTTCCTGCAATCAGTGATGCTGACAGCGCAGGCTGAAGGTCTGGCGACCTGTCCACAAGCCGCGCTGGGGGAATATCCACAGATTGTGAAACAAAGTCTGGGGTATGCGCAAGATACGGTATTGTTATGTGGCATGGCACTGGGTTATGAAGATACGGATGCCGAGGTCAATCATTACCGCACCCCCAGAGAAGACGTAACAAGTTTTACCCGGTTTTTTAGCTGATAAACTGAGTTCAAGGTAAGCTTCTTTTTGCGCCAATAGCGCAAAAAACTGCTTCCGCTTCATGCTAAGTTTTTGATAGTGAGCATAGAAAGTCACTATTTTTTAAAGATCCTTACATCGAACGCTGGTTTTTATTAACGATAAACCGGCCACACTGGTTTTTTACAACAAAATAGCTGCCACAAGGGTTTGACGACCACTCCTTGACCGGCGGCTTGTGCGCTGTACCAGCCATGCAGAAAAGCAATTGCCGGATGTTCGGAGTCCAGTTGGGTTTCGGCCTGCTGCTGTTGCAATTTCTTGCGTTTCTCAGGTTCGCCCAGTTCTTCGGCTAACAAATACAAAAAATTCAGGTAATTTTTACTGCCTGTATATAAGTTGCTTAGCAGACTTAAAGCGCGCCATTGCTTCTGACATTGTTTCCATAACCATTGTTGTTGCAGGGTATTCATTGGCTGCTCAGACATAATTTTCAAATGTCGGCGTTGCAGGCGATTACTGGCAAAACGCAGCAGCGTATGCGATAACAGTCGTTGCTGCTTATTATTGCCATATTTTCTCCAACTTTTAGTCAACAGAATATTGGATAACTGTAATAATAAGCGGGTGTAACGCGGCGAATCCAGTAAACCGGCAATCCGCTCCAGATGCACATCCTGACGGCTAATAGTGATTTCCAGCAATTCCTGAATATAATCGTCTTTGCGCATTTGCTGGGGAATCTGTAATAAAGCTTTATGTAATAAAGTCCAGTCTTCTGCCGGGGTCAATTGATTTTGCAGCCATGCCAATGGCTTGGACAGCTCTTGACGGATTTTTTTGGGTAAGATACTTTTAAACAAACTGATGACAGTTTGTAAATTACGAATGGTTTCCAGCATCTTTAACAAACCCTGCGCATCCTGTTCCCGCGTGGCAATTTCATTGCGTTGCAAACTATTCAGGTACAGTTCAAACAAGTAGATCATCGCTGTCTCTACATCCATATCGGATTTCAGACGCGCTTTCTGTGGTTGCCAGGCCTGACTTGCCAATGGCCTGATTTGCGTGGCTGACTGATGCAGGTGATAACCACGCTGTGCTTTACTGGCATTTTCCAAAACCAGTGGCACTTGCTCTAACAGACTCAAAGCCACATAAAATAAATCTTCTGTATTACCCTGCTTAAGCTCTAACTCAATTTCACTGATCGGCGTATTGCTCTGCGCAGTGCGCATTTCCCCCTGATCCAGACACAGCTCAATATGACTACCGTTTTTACCCTGCAATTGCCAGGTTGTACGGCGCATATCACTGGTAAATACAGGCTGAATTTTTTCCCATAGATTGGTTTTCTTAAAAACCTTATCGCGTATTGTCTCAGGTACATGCGCAAGTTCCGGCTGCTCACTGCTCACCTGTGCTTCCCATTCCTTACGCTGATGCAAACCGCCCACGCCTTTACCTGCCGTTTTGACGGCCTGAATCCAGGCATCATTTTCCCGGCGTACACGTAAACCAATTTTTGCAGCCAGCAATTCATATTTTGGTGTATCGTAATAGGTGCCCAGTAATCGTTGTTCTTTTTGAGTATCACTGGCAGCCTGTACCAGTTCATGTTGCTGTAATTGTTCGATTACCGCAGGATCAATACGCAATTTCAATTCAGTTTCGGTAGCCATTGCCAAGAGTCTCTTTATAATTTGTATACAGGTTTGCTTGATTTTTGCGCTAAATTCATAAAAACTGACCTTATTATATTCAATTGGGACTCATGATGTTGACTCAAATACGATTTTTTTTCAGTTTTTTTCTTTTTTTGTTACTACTTACGGGTTGCGGCGGTAGTGGTAGTGATGATAACAACGGCTCATGGTCAGACGAACCGGATTACCCTGAGCCGGAAGCACCGGCTTATGTCAATGCCAGCGGCGTGCTGGCTGCTGCTGGTAATACGGCTGTAGACAGCGATGTCAATGATCCCAACGCCAACTATCGTGACAACAATGGGCTGGAGCAAGCACAAACCATTCCCAATCCCGTGACTTTAGGCGGCTATGTCAATGAAGCCTTTACCGGTTCAGAAGGACGCTCTTACAACAGTGGTGATGCCTATGATTTTTTTGCTGTTGAGCTGCTCGCCGGACAAACCATCACATTATTGATTGCCAGCCCTGACTTGATAGCCAACGATCTGGATTTGGGTTTATTTGATGCAGGCAGCGGCGAGTTACTGGATGCCTCGGTCAGTATCGGCAATACGGAAAGTCTCAGCATCCGCCAAAATGGTCACTATATTATCCAGGTCGAAGCCTTTTCCGGTTATTCCAATTATGTCTTATCCATTGGACAACATGCCAGATTGCAGCAAGTATTTAACCCGCAAAGCCTGCGCTTAAGTGATGATTTTGCCGTTGCCGAAGTAATCACCCGGTTTAAACCTAAAACCACTTTATCTGCACTCAGTCAACAATTATCCGGCTTATCACTACAACATAAAGCGGGAAAACCTGAACAGGCGCAGTTACTGAGCATGGACTTAAGCACCACTTTGCAAAAGCATGTTCAGTCCAGCAAAACACAGGCTGTGCCATTGCGTTTTAAAAATCTCAAAACCCAACGCAAATATCAAACCTTAATGGCGATTAAGCAATTACAAAAGCAAGCTGGTATTCAACAGGCTGCGCCCAATTACCAGTTGCAAGCACTCAGAGTGCCGAATGATCGCCACTATGCACGGCAATGGCATTACCCTCTGATTAATCTGCCCCAGGCTTGGGACATCACCACGGGCAGCGGCAATGTCATTGTTGCCGTTGTTGATACCGGAGTTTTGCTGAATCATCCTGATTTGCGCAACAAAATTGGTGCTGGCTATGATTTTATCAGTGATACGGATATTGCCATGGATGGTGATGGCATAGACAGCAATGCCGATGATCCCGGCGATCAATCGCCCAATGGCAGCACCTTCCACGGCAGCCACGTTGCTGGCACTATTGCCGCAAGCAGTGATAATGATGAAGGCGTTGCCGGTATTGGCTGGCATACGCAAATTATGCCACTGCGGGTATTGGGCAAAAATGGTGCAGGTAATGATTACAGCGTGGCGCAAGCCGTGCGTTTTGCTGCGGGTTTAAGCAACAGCAGCGGTCAGATACCAGCGCAGCGTGCTGATGTGCTCAATCTCAGTCTGGGCGGGCCGATGATTTCAGCAGAGCTTAGCAGCGCAATTGCGCAGGCGCGCACGGCAGGCGTGCTGGTTGTTGCTGCCGCAGGCAATAACGGCAACAGTCAGGCCACTTACCCAGCGGCCCTGGAGGGGGTTATTTCCGTTGCTGCGGTAGGGCCGGATAAACGCCATGCCAGCTATTCCAACACCGGGGCGACCATTGATATTGCTGCCCCCGGCGGCTCCACCAGTCGCGATCTGAATGGTGATGGCATACCCGATGGCATCTTCAGCACCAACGGCGATGACAGTGAAAGTTTTGAGGTGCGCTTTACCTATGGGAGCAGTGTTGGCACTTCAATGGCAACACCACATATTGCCGGGGTGCTGGCGTTGATGAAAGCGGTAAATGCCAACCTCAGCCCAAATGATTTTGATGAGCTGCTGTCCAGTGGCCGCATTAGCGAAGACCTGGGCAGCAACGGGCGCGATAACTTATACGGTTATGGTTTGATTGACGCACATCAGGCGGTATTGATGGCACTGGAGATTGATGGCAACCCGCTACCGCCCCCCTTACCTGCCCTAAGCGTACAACCGGCTTCGCTCAACTTTGGCTCATTTACGCAGCAATTGGAATTTACTGTGTCTAATGCCGGTGGTGGTGATTTATTTATCCGCTCTGTGCACAGTGATCGCCCTGACGTGTTAAATATTACCGCGCTCAATACTGACAGCAATGGCCTTGGACGGTATCAAATCGAACTGCAACGCAGCGGCTTGGCAAGAGGCACTTACGGTGCCAGCTTAGAGGCAGAAACCACGCAGGGTGTCAGCCAAACCATTCCAATGATATGGCAGGTAGGCAGCCAATCGGGTGGTGATGCCGGCACCCAATATGTTTTGATGATTGATCCTGACAGCCAGCAGGCAGTTGATGAAACGCAGGTTAAGGCATATCAGGGGCATTATGATTTTTATATCAATGATTTGCCTGAAGGCAGTTACATTATTTTCAGCGGCAGTGATATGGATAATAACGGCTATATCTGCGAAGCAGGCGAATCCTGTGGTGCTTATTTGACACTGGAAAACCCCACGCAACTCCTGCTGGAGCGCAGCCAGGATAACATTGATTTTGATGTACAGTTTGATACTGAATTCTTATCGATTAGCAGCCAGGCTGTTGCTACAGATTCCAGTAAAGCACAAAAATTTGCCCGGCCTGAAAGCTAAATGGTGTTACGCAAAAGCTTCTTTTTTGTGCTTTAACACAAAAAAACCGCTTTTTGCTCCACGCTGATTTCTGACTGGTTTGAGAACGTAAGGAAACAAATGCATGGCACTCACCACTGTACCTTACATCAGGTGCGTGCTGGGTGCTTGGCTACACGGTTTAGTGATATTCTAAAGCGATGTTATCGGGCAATAGGTTAAAATAGATTTTTTGTAAAAAAATCTATTCCACAGGAAATCAAACCATCATGAAGTTCCCAACTCAATCAATTTTCCAATCCATACTATTTTTACTGCTCAGCAGTTTTGCCATTACAACAACGGTTTACGCTGATACTTACGAAGGTTTCACCCAGCCGGAACAGGAAATTGAAGTTGGCGCGCCGGATACCGGCATTTTAGCCAGTTTAAAGGTTCAGGAAGGTGATTTAGTAAAACAAGAGCAGATATTAGGTGCATTAGACAACCGGGTGCAGGAAGCCAGTTTGCGCATTGCCAAAGCCAAACAAAAAGCCAGTGGTGAATTAAAATCCGCACAGGCTCAAGCCAGATTGCATCAAACCCGGCTTAATCGTTTACTGCCTTTATTAGCACGCGGCGCGGCACAACAAGCAGAAATAGACCGGGAGCGTGCAGATTTAGCCATTGCCAAAGCCAAGGTGCAGGCTGCTCGGGAAATAAAAAAAATTCATGCCCTGGAAGCACAGCAGATTCAGGCGCAAATTGCCCGTCGCACACTACGCAGCCCATTGAATGGCGTGGTCACTGAAATTCATCGGGACGCAGGAGAACTGGTACAAGTTTCCAGCTCAGAATCTGCGGTACTCACCGTTGCAAAAATTAATCCCTTATTATTGATACTGCATGTTTCAACCAGCGCTGCCATGCAACTTAAAGTGGAGCAGAATTTAACTGTGCGTTTTCCCGGTTACAGCCAGGTTTCGGAAACCAGCGGTAAAATTATTCTGGTCTCTCCTGTCACCGATGCCGGCAGTGATACAGTCAAAGTAAAGGTTTTATTAAATAATGATAAGGGTGATTTGCGCAGCGGTATTAAAAGTCTGGTGGATTTGTCAGAGAAATAGCAAATCCTTCCTTTTTTCCCAAAATCGGTGGTAAGGAACGATAATGAAATAAAAACCGAAACCGGGTGAATGGAGAAAAAGACCAGCCAAGTTGCTGAAGTTATAAAATTCTCACTCCTAAGATTAATTTTTTAGGGACGTCGTGGCTGCCAGCCGTATTCAACATATTCCCACTCGACATGATTGTTGTTCAGTGTAATGAGGTTATAGCCCGGTTTGGTCTTGTACCAGTTACCGCGCCGCCACCATTTACCACATACTGCACCGCCGGTGATAAAAGTGGTGTTGCCCCACTGATAGCGTTCTTTAACATGTAAATGGCCTTGTAGAACCAGTATCAGGTTATGCTGACTAAACAGTTCCAGTACTTCTTTGTTATTGACAATCACACGGTTTGATCTGGGTTTAAACTCAACGCCCTGGGTCACATTATAAAAAGCGGTGACCAGTGGCACATGGGTAATAACGACAATAGGAGTATCCGACTTTAGTGCTGCTAAATCTTGTTTGAGCCATTCCATCTGGGCAGGGGAGATAAAGCCTCTGTATTTATATTTGCCACCAGTAACCTCCACCGAATCAAGCACAATAAAATGATACCCCAGCGTATCAAAAGCATAATAGGTGCGTGCCAGTCCCATTTTTTGCAGATAAATAGCACGCGGATCTTCCGCAGCCGGCGTGCCATCTTCAGGCAATGCTGCTACCAGGTCATGATTACCGATGGCAGGAAAAAGCGTTGCCTGAATGTTGTTGTGCATTTTCATATATGCATCCCAACGGTGGGCAACCGTGGCTACTGAGGATTGAAAGCCATCCGTGATGTAATCCCCCCCGCCTAAAACGATGTCGGGATGTTGGGCGTTAATGCTTGCTGCCGCCATTGCCAGCGCTTCAGGTGTATCCCACTCCTTTCTGGCATGGATATCGGTATAAAAAGCAAGACGAATGTGCCTCTTGGCAGAACCTTGAACGGGCAAAATGGGTTTACTGGTACAGCCGACAACGGTTGAAGCCACCGCTGCGCCAATTGTTTGCAGAAAAAAACGACGGCTTAGCTTAGTCATGATTTTTCCCCATGCCTTGAAAGTTGGAAAGACAGATAGAGTAATCCGGCAAGTATGGCAATAAAAATAAGCTGAATCCACAGCGCGCTGATTTTTGTAATAAGGTTCCTGGAGGTAGCGCTCTCATACTTCATTTGCCGATCTATCGCCTGCTTCATATCCGCAAGGTATTGCCTGTCCCAAAAGAACTTTGAGGGTTTAAAGGTCTCGGAAAAATATTTTTCCAATATATTATTCTCGTAATAGGCGCGGGTGATATATTGGCTATATTTTTCCGGGTTATCTTTATATTTATCGGCTCTCTTAGCATTCACGTTGCGACTGAACAGGTGGACGAGACATTCATGCAAAAATGGATCGGATATCGGGGTATATTTCTGCAAGAATTCGCTGTATTTTTCCTTTGTATATTGATTGATGATAGCAACAGCTTCTTTGGCTCTGGCTGCATCAGTCTGTTTTAATTCATCATGATTCAGTCTGGAGCGAAAAATTCCGGTATCGGGATCCTTGTAAAGATAGCCGTATTCGACCATGACAGATTCATTGCTACGCAAAAAGTCAAGCAAAGGAATTTTCTCAGCATACCAGGCAATCCGTGGTGTTGTATTGAGAAAAGTCAGTTGCATCAAGACAACAAAAACAATCAGTACGCGAGACAAAAACAAAAGACTGCTTGCGCGAACAGGAGCAGAAATAAAACTCGGATTAAAACCTTTGGCAATGCCGATCTGTACCAGGACGACCGCAAAAAAATTAATCCATATATCAGCAAGCTCCCAATATCTTCCCGGAACAATCCACTGAATCGTTTCATCCAACGTACCAATAATCGCACCTAGTGCTGCTGCCGAGAAGTAGATGCTATAGTCTTTGTTTCGATGCGCAAGTGCCCGGAAAAGAAAAACGCCAAGCACACTATACAATACAAAATGAACCGCTTCTTCAGGCATTTCTCGCAAATGAATAGTATAGGCGATAAAGGCTACTGTAACAGTCAGTAGCCAAACTTTATTTTTGCCAGTCTGGAGTTTACGCTTGCTAAGCTCTAACAGCAGCACGACACTGGCAATGATGATAAAAATGAGTACAACATATAAAAAGAAAGAACTGCCAAAGTACTTATCAACCAATGCTTCAATCGTTCTAGCAAATGGTATGGCAATAAAGATAAAGACAGACCAAAGCGTTACATAAACCCAAGAGCGTAATTCTTTTCCCATAACATTTCCCCTCTTCGCTTAGGATTGAGAACTTTATAACTTCAGCAACTTGGCGGGGATTTTTCTCCATTTTCTGCATTATGAAAATACTTACATAGCTTGCTATGCGCCTGTTTTCAGGCCTTGAAAATAAATAAAAATCCTGCGCCCAGTTTCTGCATTTATTGCATCCTCATCAAACAAAGCGTATGTGCGTTTGCCGTATCAATAAGAAAAATTTATAATCAACCGATATTACGCAGTCGCTTCTTTGAGCTAAGGAAATAATCGTTGCGTGAGATCAAATAACCCGTACAAAATTATATCTGCGTAACTTCCGTCATTCATCAAACCCAGATTATCACATAGGAAATTTCATGAAAGCCAATGAAATCAAAAAAGGCAGCGTACTGCAAATCGACAATCAGCCCATCATGATTAAGCAGGTGCAAGTGCAATCGCCTTCTTCGCGCAGTGGCAGTACCTTATATAAGGTCAAAGGTAAGAATATTGTCACCCGGCAGAAGTTTGAGCGCAGCTTTAAAGGCGATGAACAGGTGGAAACCGTGGAATTTGTGCGCAGGCCGGTACAATTGTTATATCAGGACAGTGACGGTTGCACCTTTATGGACAGCGAAACCTATGAGCAGTTCATTGTCTCCAAAAACCTGATAGAAGAAGAGCTTACTTATGTCAGCGAAGGGCTGGAAGGGATGCAGGCATTTATCAGCAATGAGCAGGTTTTAGGTATCGAACTGCCCGGTACCGTTACCCTGGAAATTGTTGACAGCGCACCGGGTATCAAAGGCGCTTCCGCTTCTGCACGCAGCAAACCTGCCACCCTCAGCACCGGTTTGGTGGTGCAGGTACCGGAATATCTTAATCCCGGCGAGCGCATTAAAATCAATACGGATAATGGGGCTTATATTTCACGGGGCTGATAGTTGTCCCATATAAAACCCCAGTTAAAATCAATAAGTAACTGAATTTTAATAAAAATATAAAATGGCACAGTACATGCCTTATATACAGATGTCTATTAAAGAGGCTTTACAGCCCTTTAATTAAAGGAAAGCCCTGATAAGACTGAATAAATCAAAGGAGTATAAAATGAAACTTCGATACAAACCTTTAAACGCAGTCATCACGCTGATATTCACCATTTCTATGTACAGCGCTATTTTCGCTCAAACACCACCGCAACCAACGATTGATGGGTGCAGTGGATTAGACACTGGAGACAGTTGCAGTTTTGTCACACCCAACGGCACAGAAAGCGGTTTCTGTACTATGGCGGACACGGTATTATTTTGCACCCCAAACCCCGCTTCGAGTGCTGGTGTTACTGCCACTGCGGTACCTGATGATATTGGCACGATGATAGGCACTACCGGCGGCAGTCTGCCGGATACGGGGCAGACTTACTGTTATGATGCCAATGGCAGCGCCACTACCTGCCCCGTTTCAGGTGCCGCTTTTTATGGTCAGGATGCGCAGTATCAGGGGAATGCCTTGAGTTACACTAATAACGGTGATGGCACTGTCAGTGATAATATCAGCGGTTTGATGTGGCAGCAGACAACAGACATAAATGGCGATGGTGTTATCAACAGCAGCGACAAACTGAGCCTTGGTAACGCACAAAGTTATTGCGAAAGTCTGAATCAGGGTGGGCATAGCGACTGGTGGCTGCCTGACATCAAGCAAATGTATTCGTTGATTGATTTTGATGGTCAAGATGTCAGCAGTTACAGCGGTACCGATACCAGCGGCCTGATTCCTTTCATCGACACTCAGTATTTCACCTTTGGCTATGGCGATACGGCTGCTGATGAACGTATCATTGATGCCCAATATGCATCTTCCACCCAGTACGTCAGCACCACCATGAATGGTGATACAACGATGTTTGGAGTAAATTTTGCCGATGGGCGTATCAAAGGTTATGGCATAGCACTTCACGGTCAAGATAAAACTTTTTATGTTCAATGTGTCCGTGGCAACAGTGCTTATGGTCAAAATAGTTTTACCGACAATGGTGATGCAACCATCAGCGACAAGGCCAGTGGTTTGATGTGGGCGCAAAATGATAACGGCAGTGGATTAAGCTGGGAAGATGCGCTGGCTTGGGTGACGCAGCAAAATGCTGCTGCCTATTTAGGTTATAGCGACTGGCGCTTGCCCAACATCAAAGAGCTGCAAAGTCTGGTAGATTATACCCGTTCGCCGGACACCACAGGCTCCGCCGCCATTGACCCGTTGTTCAACGCCAGCGCGATTAGCAATGAAGCGGGACAGAGCGACTATGCTTATTACTGGAGTAGCACCACCCATATTAATAGTGGCCCGGTACCTGGCGCAAATGCCGCATATATCAGTTTTGGGCGTGCCATCGGTTCCATGAACAGTGGCAGTACCTGGATAGATGTTCACGGCGCAGGTGCGCAGCGCAGTGACCCAAAAACTGGTGATGCGGCTGATTATCCCCAAAGCCACGGCCCACAGGGTGATGCCCAACGAGTTTTCAATTATACCCGTTTGGTGCGCACAGATGGCGGCACCGACAGTTCCCAATGTGCCGTTTTCAATGCCACAACCACACCCCAGCTTAATTTACCCTGTGTGGATGTGAGCGGTACACTGTACAGTGTAGGTATGAATATGGTTAATGCAACGGATCTGCTTTTCGCGGTGGATGCCAGCAGTCTGCAAGCACTGAATACGACAGCAGGTGGGGATTGTGCTGCTTTTCCTTACGGTTCACAAAGTCGTTTGCGCTTAAACTGTGTAGATGTCGATGGCAGCAAGTTGTGGGCGGAGTTAACGTATATTCCGGGCATAACGGATATTGAGTTTGAGCTGGTGGATTACGGCAGTCATTAGGCAATAGGTAGGCAAAATGCCGATAAGGAGCGAGAATTTTATAACTTCAGCAACCTGGCTGGTTTTTTTCTCCATTTTCTGCGTTCCGAAAACAGTTACATAGCTTGCTATGCGCCTGTTTTCACGCCTTGAAAATGAATAAAAATCCTGCACCCAGTTTCTGTATTTATTTTATCCTCACTCCTTAAAGGGGATTTCATAGCCAACGATACCAACTTCACCATCTATCGATTTGTTTTTTTTGCTATCAATCCACGCATCCGGCACAGTTTAATGATGCATCGCCTGGGTTTTATCCCACCAGTTTTCCAGACCCTGCGCATTTAACTCAATATCCATTGCCAGTTGGTTCTGGATTTGTTGTTTGCTTTGCTGGCAGCCGTGGGCTTGCAGTCGCGTGATTAAATAGTCGCTTAATGCCTGTACCAACAACGTATGGCGTTGCTGTTTATCCTGTGCATGGGCGAGAGCAATCTCTCCGGTGATGCGTACAAATTCATCAATTAATTGATGCAGATTTTTCGCCAGACGTGGCAGTTCAGTGACTTCGCCATAATGGGTTAGGTAGGCTTTTTTGGCCGGATAAGACAGCAAACGATTAATCGAAGCATGCAGCGCACCAGGGTCAAATTGTATCGGCGTGGTTGCAGGAAATACAAAGGCCCCTTGTTTGTTGTTTGTATTTTGATCAAAGCCCCGATAGGATAAACCAAAGGTATCGCCGGTAAACAAGCTCTGACTGCTGTGATCAAAAATACAAAAATGATGTAGCGCATGACCAGGGGTATCCAGAAAGAGTAATTCCCGTCCATGAAAATCCAATTCATAGGTATCATCGGCCTGAATAACGCGCGCTTCAGGAATTTTGGGAATGTCGCCGTATAAACGCTGAAATTTCTTTTCCCCATAGACAGCTTGCGTGCCTATTATCAGACGAGCGGGATCTATCATATGCTGCGCACCACGCGGATGTACAATCAGTTTGGCCTGAGGGCAAACCTGCATCAAGGCACCGGCACCGCCTGCATGATCCAGGTGTACATGCGTGACCACAATGTATTCAACTTGTTGTGGTGACAGGTTTTTAGTTTTCAGCACATCCAGAATACCGGGGACGGAATAGCTGGTACCGGTATCAATTAACATGGCATGATTATTTTCCCGCAGCAAATGAATCGCAGCAAGGCCTGGACGCACATAAGCGGCATCAATGGTGGTGATGCCATAATCATGATCTTGAAAAGCAAGAGCGGCTGTATTCATTCCTTATTCCTCCAGGAAAAATTGTTTGCGTTGAGTAGGGCTTAGCTTACGGGCCAGGGTGTTTTTTGCATAAGCAATGACCTCTGCCGTATTATCAAAAACCGGCCAAAGTTGTGCGCTGTGATCGGCTGAGCTGCTCAGTATCTGTTTTCCATCCGGGCTGAACATGACTTCAGTGACTTCTTCACTGTGTGGCTTGAAGGCATTAATGAGTTGCATGGTCGTGCTGTCATATAAGCTGATTTGTCTGTTTGCTGCTAGTATCAGTAAGTGTTGCCCATCTGGACTGAGCGCAAGTTTTAACAGTGCATTATCCGCTGTTAAAGCCGGTAGTGCGGGTAAAACTTCAGCCTGGGATGCTGCGTTTTCGGGCAATTGCCAGATTCGCACGCTATTATCCAAAGACTCTGCAAATAAACCATCATTTCCTGAGATGCTGAATAAACGTTTGCCATCCGGGGAAAAGGCAAGCGCATTAATCTTGTCTTCATGTCCGCTTAAGATCACAGACAGACTTGCATTTGCCGTAGACCATAAGCGTATTTTATGCTCGGCATGTAGCGTCAGTGCGTATTGGCTGTCGGGGCTGAATAACAGTTGCTGCGCACCTTTTAATTCTTCACCCAGAGTGGTGATTTCATTAATTTCCAGCGCACCCTCCTGGTTTTCAATCGCCCATAAAATAGCACCAGGCCCTTCTGCGCTACGGGTCAGTAAAAAGTGCTTATCAGGGCTGATGATGGCCTGCTCTATCGCACCGGTAAAGCTTTCCACTTCGGCAAGGACTTGCGCCTTGTGGCTGTCCCATAACTGCGCCGTGCCATCAGCTCGTGCCGTTATCAGCCATTGCCCATCAGCCGTATAAGCCGCTTGCAAAACTTTACTGAAACCGGATTCCGAGGTGGGGTTCAACGTGTATTGCAAGCTTAATTTTTGTTGCGCGGCCTGCCATTGCCATAATTGTACCTGGCCTGCGTGATCCCGGCTCAGCAGTTGTTTACCATCTGCGCGAAAATGTAAGTCGATGATGGGCGATGACAGCCTGTCATCGGCAAAAAGCTGTTGTCCATTGTCCCGCTGCCAGAGGCGCAGGCTGGTTTCTTTGGGATTCCACGGATCGCCTGAGGCGCTGGCGATAAAGTGTCCATCAGGACTAAAAGCAATACTATTAACGCTATCCTGATGACGACTGAAACGCATATTGAGATGACTGTCATAGACTTGCCACAGTCGCGCTGTGTTATCTTTGGAATCCCACATGCGCCCCCCGGCAGTGGCAATTTGCCTGCCATCAGGGCTGAACTGTAGATGCTGTATGCGATCTTCATGTCCGGCTAAGGTTGCCAGGTGTTTGCCTGTCGCGCTGTCCCACAACCAGGCCAAACCATCATTACCCGCCGTTGCCAGCATTTGTCCATCCGGGCTGAAAGCCAACGCATACAGTTCACCGGAAAATCCGGGATACTGGAGCAGGCTTTGTTGCGTACCCTTATCCAATTCCCATAAACGCGCGGAACCATCCAGCGAGATGGTTGCAACCAGTGCAATGGATTGTTGGTCAGGGCTGAATTGTGCATCCAGCACCGGGCCTTCATGCCCTGCCAGCGTAAATAGCATTTGACCATTTTGATCCCATATTTTTGCAGTTTTATCTTCTGACGCAGTAATGATATAGCGACCATCGAGACTAAGACGGGCTTGTAATACAGCGCCTTGGTGGCCCTCCAGGCGTTGCAATTCCTGCCCCGTTGCCACCGACCATAAACGCGCACTGCCATCCTGGGAGGCACTTAGAATTTGTTGAGCATCGGGGCTGAAATGTGCCTGGGTTACGCTGGCCTGATGCCCTTGCAAGGTAAAACGCAGTTTTCCGGTGCTGACTTCCCACAGTCGCATCGAGTTATCCGGGCTGCTGTCTAAAGCACCTGCTGCGCTTAACAACCATAAACTATCAGGGCTGAAAACCAGGCTATTGATGGGGGTTTGATGCCCACTGAGTTCAGCTAACATTTCTCCCTGCACATTCCAGATACGTACAATACCATCACTGGCAGCACTGGCAATATGCGCACCATCCGGGCTGAAAGCCAAAGCCGTTACAGGGGCTGCATGTGATGCAAAAACCACAGGTTCAGCAGCATTTTCAGCCAGAGACCCCAATGACCAAAGGCGTATGCTTTTATCCGAAGAAGCCGTCAACAACTGCTTTCCATCGGGACTGAAGCGAATCTGACTGATTTCGCTTCGATGACCTTGTAAAATTTTACGCTCCCGCAGATTAACCACCGCCTGATAGAGTTGCTCAGTTGCCTGACTGATTTCAGGGCGTTCCGGGTGTGCTGCATCCGGCAGAGCCTCTAGTGCTAATAAGGCCGCATTCGTAAATTGCTGACGCTCATTCTGGCGCGTGGCAAGATGGGCTAAAAACAGTGATTGGGTTTTCTGGGTACGGATAACTTGTTTGCGGGTATTTTCCTGCGCCTGCTGCGCCACGTCTGCCTGATGCTCGGCTTCATCGGCTTTTTGCCAGGCATAAACGCCAAGGCCAAGCATAATAATATTGAGTATGGCAAAACCACTGACCCAACGCCGGGTATTGCGTAATTTACGCTGTGCCAGCAACATTTTGGCATCACGTCGGCGTTGCGCACGTTGCTGCGAAGCTTCGATATACACCAGCTCATGCGGGGCTAAAATTTCCCGCCAATGTTCCAATAAATAACTGGCTTCCATTAAAGGTTTACCATCAGGAAGTAATAAGTCTGATAATTGCTGTTCCTGCTGCCAGCGCAAAGCATTATCAGCTAAAAAGGCGCGAATGCGCAGCCATTCCCGATCTTCGCTCAACCAGTTTTCTAACACCGGCCAGTGCTGAAACAGGGCTTCATGCACAATGCGCACAACGGCCTGTCCTTGATCGTTTTTATCACTGATTAATAAGCGCGCATCAATGAGCTTTTCCACCAGCGCCTGTTGTTCTGCCTGCTGACTTAAAGTCTCCAGTGGCGCACGGCGCGCGGTAAACGGCATGGTTTCATTATCACTGACCGTAACCAGCGCCCGCATCAACTTTTGCAGGGCTTTGCGTTCCGTGTCATTTAGCTGCTGGTAGATATGATCGGCATGTTGCGCCAATGCCCCGGTAACGCCGCCAATTTCCTGGTAAGCGGCATTAGTTAAGGTGTTGTCATGACGTCGTTGATATAAAGCCTGCAAAGTAAATTCCAGCAAGGCGAGACTGGTAGCCTGGTCGGCAATTTCATCAAAAATACGTTCATTTAAAGGCGCTTGTTGCGGCAGGTGTTCAAAACTCAAACCTGCTGCCTGCGCCGGACGGGTAATAATCTGATGAATCTCGCTGGGGCTGGGCGGCATTAATAAATAGCGGCCCTTACCCTCTAACAATGCAGCCAACACTGAATATTCACTGGCCTGTGCCAGAAACTCACTGCGCATGGTGCCCATTACCCAAATCTTGCCACTACGCGCCCAGGCTGAAATTAAATCAAAACACTGCTGACGAACCGCTTCTGTCACCCGCTCCAGGGTAAAAAATTCTTCAAATTGATCCAACAGCAATACCGCTACCGGCAGCGTTGCTGTGTGCCCCGTATGATTGTGCGTCAATGCAGGCTTAGAAACATCAATCTGCCCCGTAAAAGCCTCGACTACAGACTGTAAGCTGGTGAGTAGATCATCTCCAGCATCAGACGGGCGAAACAGTACACAGGGCAGTGCCAGTTTGCGCAATAAGGGCAGGATGCCAGCGCGCATCAAAGAAGATTTGCCGCTGCCACTCAATCCCAAAATTAACACAAATGCACAGCTATTTTCCGCTTGTTCGCGCAAGGCATTGTAAACTTCATCAATGGATTGATTGCGCCCGAAAAAAACCGGGGCGTGGGTTTCATCAAAAACTTCCAGGCCACGAAAGGGCGAGCCTGACCACTGAATTTGGCAAAGTCTGCGGCTGTGACTATCAGCAGGCAGAAATTTTTCTACCAAAAGTTTACATAAATGCGTTTCCAGTTTTTCTTCAAATTCCGTCAGGCTGCGAAATTCACTATGTCCCCTAGGATAACGCCCCTCTTCATCCTGAAACCATTTACGGTAAAAGCCGTGTACCCCCTCCATTTGCCGGGTTTTTTCTGCAAATTGTTTATCTTCCGGGTTTAACACCAGCTTGTTGCGTTTGAAATACATCAAAATTGCGGGACTGCCTTTGGCTTCATAAGCATCCAGCGCATCTTCAAATTCCGCAACCGTACCGGATTCATATTCACTGCCATCATCACGTAAAATCGGCGTGCCATCTTCAAATACTGAACCTTTAGGCAAGGGCGTGCCGATACGTGACCACAACAAACAAATAAATAAATCACTGTCTGCGGCGCGGGGAAACTGGGTCTGAAAGGTTTCCGTAGCAAGTACCGGCTCATCTTCCCAGAAGAATCCCTGTAATTCCAAACGCCCTGCCAGTTTTTTTTGTAAACGCTGGAGGATTTGCTGGGTCAGTTGGCGTTCTTCAATGACATCACCGGGAGAGGAAACAAATATTCGTATCGTTTTCATAAAACTATCTTACCCCATAACCGTCCGCAAACACTGTAGCCAATGATTTTCCAAAGAAGAAAAAGCGATAAAATGGGGGTTGAGCAAAGATTCCTTGGTATTGTAACGCAGATTTTTTAAATCCAGATCGGTTAATTGGCCTCCGGCTTGTTCAACAATACATTGCGCAGCGGCGGTATCCCATTCTGAAGTCAGGCCAAAGCGCGGATACAAATCCACCTCACCCTCAGCCACCAGGCACATTTTCAAGGAGCTGCCGATACTTTGCACCTGGGTATTTTCACCCAGGCATTGAATGAACTGCTGATTCATCTCAGAACCATGCGAGCGACTGCCTGCCAGACTCACCTGTTTGGGCCGATAAGGGGCAACGTGAATGGGGTGTGGCAGACTTTCCGGAACTTGTTTATAGGCACCGATTCCGGTGGCGGCAAAATAACAATGATGAGTGACCGGCACATAAACCACGCCCAGCACCGGTTGATGATTTTCTATCAAAGCGATATTAACGGTAAACTCACCATTACGTTTAATAAATTCCTTGGTGCCATCCAAGGGATCAACCAGCCAGTAACGCTGCCATTGCTGGCGCTGCGCAAAATCAATATCACTGTCTTCTTCAGATAATACGGGCCAGTCCTCCAGCGCGCGCAAGCCATTAAATAAAATCTCGTGCGCCGCCTTATCAGCTAAGGTCAGAGGACTGTCATCGGCCTTGCTTTCAATGCCCATATCCTCTTGCTGATAAATCTCTAAAATAGCCTCAGCCGCTTGTTTTGCCAGTAGCAGCACTTCATCCAGTAGTGTTTCGTAACGTTTATCGTTCATGCCATCTATGTCCTGTTGCAATTTTTTTGTACCTTGCGCAAACTATCATAATTGCCATCATGATGTAGCTGATAATGTTGAATACAAGGGCGGGTCACTAATACCTGATCTTCATACCATAAGGGTACATAAGGTAAGTCCTGCCATATTTGTTTTTGTAACTGTTGATAAGCCAGCACCTGGCTTGGCAGATCATCGGCCTGTTCTGCCTTTTCTATCCATTGATCCGCTTGAGGGCTTTGATAACGTCCCCGGTTTGCACCTTTAGGGGGTATTGATTCACTATGAAATACATAACGAAAAATATCCGGCGTTTTAACACCCACCCAGGATAAACTGTACATTTGAAAACGTCCGCTTTTAATATCACTGTAAAACGTACCCCAGTCATAACTGCGTAGATCAACTTCAATGCCAACTTGCTTTAATTGGTGTTGAATCACGGTTGCCCGGCGCAGGCTCAAAGGATTGCTGGAGGTTTTATACAGTAAACGCAGTGGGTGAGCTTTATCAAAACCAGCTTGTTTTAATAAGGCCCGGGCTTTGTCGGGATTATAAGGATATTGCGCCAGGTCAGGGTGTCCGGCCCAATGCGTCGGCGGTAATAAAGCGGCGGCTAAACGCGCGGCATCGCCCATCAGATAACGGATAATTTCTTCACGATTCAGTGCATGAGCAACTGCCTGACGTATTTTCAACTGCCCGGTAGCCGCATCTTGCAGATTAAAACCCATATAGGTGAAGTTACTGCCGGGGCGTTTGCTGATGCTGATGTGTTCTTTGTTGCCCAACCAGCGTATCATTTCCGCAGGCAGGTTATTTTGCAGAATATCCAGTTCACCGCGTAATAATTTCAACACCCGCACCAAAGGATCTTTCACCGGCACCAATATAATTTTCTGTTGGTCAGCACGGCGGCGTAATATTAAGGGTTCCGCTTCGCGCCAGCTTATTAATTCAAAATCACCACTGCCCTGGGGCTGACGATTAAATGGCGCTGCTTCGGCAATGCCTTTGGCGGGTAAAATGCCCAGTGTCAGGTGGGCGGGAAATAATAAATCGGGTTTCTCTATTGTGAATTCCAGTTCTCGTAAACTGAATACAGAAATTTCTTGAATATTATCCAACGCCCCCCGGTGGGGGGATGCCGTTGTTGGATCTAATATGCTGTCATAAGTGGCTTTGACATCCTTTGCCGTTACCGGTTGACCGTCAGGAAAATGTCCTGGCTTTGCATTTAATACAAAACGATAACGTGTGGGACTGAGCTGCGTCCATTGCGCCAGGGCTGGCACCGGGCGTAAACCCGCATCAAAATCAACCAGGCGCTGATATAATAAGCGGTTAATCCTTGCAGATTCAGCGTCTGTGGCAAAACGCGGATCCAGCGTAACGGGTGTGGCTGACAAGCCAAAACGGATAATGTTATCGCTTGTTTCGGAAGGGGGCAACTGGCAGGCTGTCAGTGTCATTTGCAGCCATAGCACCAGCGCAAAAAGACGGATTGGCTTAGACATAAATTAACTGATGTTACACAGTGGCTTCTTTTTAAGGATTGACGTATTGGTTAAAAAATCGCCACTGCATAACACTGGTTGATCTCCGGTTGGTGTAACTTCAGTAAATTAATTCTTGTTCATCAAGGAAAATAATTGATAAACCTGGTTTGAAAATGTAGTAAGCTGATTTTCAGAAAAGGAAGCCTGGGAGGCTGTCATGCTCCTGAGCTAAACTTCCTAATATACCATCTTGCCCAAGTTAAATGTACAAAACCTCATTGTTCCCCAACTCAAAATATGAAAATAAAAACACCCTGGAAAACCTTAAAAATAATTGCTTTAACGCTTATTTGCAGTCTGCTGCTACCAGCTCATGCAGAAGAGGCCGGGCAGTTTAACTTATTTAATAAGGATCGTGGTAAAGCACCGGTACCTGTAATAAAACCAAATAAGCCTAAGAAGCCAGCAAAATCACCACCTAAAATAAGCAAACCCAAGCCACCTAAAAAATTACCGCCGCAAAAGGATTTTTCCCTGCGGGGTATTAACCGCATTGGCAGCCTATACCGCATTCACCTACAAGCACCCGATAGAAAACCCTTATGGGTGGATTGGCGTAAGGGCAATAAAAAAGACATTCCCGGTTATGCCGGTTATCGCATTTTGAAAGTGGGTAAGCGTCGCCTGCAACTGGCTTACCCTAAGGGCATACCCTGCCAAAAAGATAAACCGGCGCAAGGCGTCACCTGTAATGTTGCTAAAAACTATGCGCGCATGGAAATTCTGCGTGGCAAGCCCACTGCCGCGCCTGCGGCTCCAAAAGCCCCGGCACGCATTTCGCGGAATAAGAATCAGGCGCGACAGGCAAACAGGACATCAAACCGGGGTCAGTCAAAACAGACCCCCGCTTTAGCCGCCTCTTTTAAAAAGCAGATTAAGCCTGAAGATGTCCCGAAAGGCATGAAAGTGGTGAAAACCCCGTTTGGTGATCGCTTGATTCAAAAACCCAAATAAGCGACAAGCAGCGTGGAGCAAAAGTATTATTTATTGGCCATTGCTGAGTAGGCAAGTTGGACAGAACACAATATACTACGCCTTCTTGATACAGCATCAATGTTTGATGTTAGGCACAACATAAGGAGCATAATGCGTAATGTGGGGAAAAAAAGAAGAACGCGTGACCCGAATTGATTCATTAATTGGGCAGGAAACGCAATTAAATGGGGATTTACATTTTTCCGGTGGTTTGCATGTTGATGGCAAAATCACGGGCAATGTTTATGCTGGAGATGACAGCACCTCCGTATTAACCCTGAGCGAGCAAGGTATCATTGAAGGTGAAATTCATGTACCTAATGTCATTTTAAATGGTCAGGTAACGGGGGATGTTTATGCCAGCGAACACATTGAGCTGGCACTGAATGCATGCATCACGGGCAATGTGTATTACAACCTGTTTGAAATGGCAATGGGTGCTGAAGTCAACGGCAATCTGGTGCATAAAAAAGATTGGGATAAGTCTGCCAAGCCCCAAAAAGGTAAGGCCTCATCCACAGCGAATAACCCCGCACAAGCGACGATGCCCAATAACCAGGCTGATGCAAATAAAACAGATTAGAACTGAATTTAGCAATGGCTTTGCTGATTTGGATAAAAATCCAGTGCATTGCCAGTGCATTGCCAGTGCATTAACGGTTGCGCCCATTGACTGCGATCTTCTGTCAACCACTTCTTAAAACCTCATCGTTTTATGCACAACAGCACGCGTTTACAACCACTTGCCGCAAGAATGCGCCCACAGTCCTTAGCGGACATGGTTGGGCAACAACATGTGCTAAGTCCCAATAAACCGCTATATCAGGCAATTGCTGGCGGACATCTACACTCCATGATTTTATGGGGGCCACCCGGCACGGGGAAAACCACCCTGGCGCGCATCGTAGCCAATTATGCCCATGCGCAATTTCTGAGTTTATCCGCCGTATTATCCGGGGTGAAAGATATTCGTCTGGCGGTAGACAAGGCCAAACACAACACGGAACAGGCCACGATTTTATTTGTCGATGAGGTACACCGTTTTAATAAAGCCCAGCAAGATGCTTTTTTACCCCATATTGAAGATGGCACTATTACCTTTATTGGCGCAACCACGGAAAATCCTGCTTTTGAACTCAATAATGCGCTACTCTCCAGAGCGCGGGTGTATGTCTTAAAAGCCCTGGAAACAGCGGATATTGCGCAACTTATCCAGCGCGCGCTGGTTGATAAAGAACGGGGTCTTGGTTCGTATCATCTGGAAATGCCGGAACACTTACAACAGCAATTGGCAGCAATGGCAGATGGTGATGCGCGCCGGGTATTAAACCTGCTGGAAATTCTGGCGGATTTGGCGCAGGCCGGGGAACAGCAAAAAATTACTGAGGCTTTATTAAAAGAAGTCCTCGGTGAAGCAGTCATGCGACAATTTGATAAGGGCGGTGATATTTTTTATGATCAGATTTCCGCCCTGCATAAATCCGTGCGTGGCTCTGATCCTGATGCGGCGCTATATTGGCTGGTGCGGATGCTGGATGGTGGTTGCGATCCGCTCTATATTGCTCGGCGCATCGTGCGCATGGCCAGCGAAGACATAGGCAATGCTGATCCCCGTGCTTTGACCCTGGCAGTGAATGCCTGGGAAACCCAGGAGCGTCTGGGCAGCCCGGAAGGTGAGTTAGCCCTGGCGCAAGCAGTGGTATACCTGGCTTGCGCGGCAAAAAGCAATGCCGTTTATCTGGCATTTAAAGCGGCAAAAAAACAAGTGGCAGCAACCGGCTCTTTGCCAGTACCCGTGCATTTGCGTAACGCGCCTGCCAAGCTGATGAAAGAATTAGGTTATGGCAAAGCCTATCGTTATGCGCATGATGAGCCACATGCCTATGCGGCTGGGGAAAACTATTTTCCTGAGACCTTAGAGGGGCAGCATTATTATTTTCCAGTGGATAGAGGTTTGGAAATTAAAATTGCAGAAAAACTGGCCTGGTTGCGGCAATTGGATCATGCCGTTATTTAATTCCCGTTCCTAACCCGGATGAACCCTATGGATACATTACAGGAACATCATTTAGGCGAAACCCCATTGCCGATTATGTGCGATGATCCCGACCAGGGACCACAAATTGCCGCGCACATGATAGGGCAAACGGAACATTATCTGGACATACTCAGTTATGATTTTGAGCCGTTTTTATACCATAATGAACTGTGTTTTGAAGCCTTTGAAACCCTGGCTTTGTCCAGTCGCCACAGTCGTATCCGGGTATTAATTTATGAGCCGCGCCAGGTTGCGCAGCGCGGTCACAGCATTTTAACCTTAGGCCAGCGTTTAAGTAGTCGCTTCCAGTTTCGCCGTCCGGCAGAACTCACCCAAAGATACCCGGACAGTTTTTTAATTGCGGATAATATCGGTATCATCCATCGCCCGTATCAGGATAGCCGTAACTTTTCCGCGAATTTTCAGGATGGCGAGCTTGCAAGGGAATTAGGCAGCCGTTTTCAACGCCTGTGGGATGAAGCTGAAGATGATCCCTGGCTGCGGCGGCTTGTACTTTAGTGAAGTTAGATAAGCTACAACAACGCCTGAATGCAGCGAGTTTTTACAGCCCTTTGTTGCGTCTGCGCCTGGGTGGCAAACCCGGACAAGCCCGTTTATTGGATTGTCAACAGTTTGAAGCCCAGCAAACCGGCCTGGGGCAAGCTTTACTGGATACCATTATTTCCGGTAAGGGTCGCTGGCAGTGGAATTGTCCGGATCAAAAACTCTACGCGCAAATTAATCACCGAATTTATCGGCAGGCAGAGCTGGCGCAACGGGAAACTGGCGTACACGCGCTGTGGCTGGGCTACCCTCTCTTTTCTGTGGCAGATGTTGCTGCCCCAGGTAGCAAGTCAGCTTCCCCAAAAAAACAAGCCCTGTTAGCGCCGATATTCCTGTTTCCGGTACAACTGCAAACCAGCTTGCAACACCAGGGGCGTTTAACGCTGCAACGCCCAGCCACGCTGGGCAATGCACGATTAAACCCTTTACTGGCGCACCGGTTGCGGCATTTGTTGGGCATTGATTTTCCTGAACTGCCCTTAAATCCCGATGCTGAAGCCATTGCGCAGTTTTTGACCGACTTCTGTCAGCGTTTTCACGATGCACCCCGGTTTGATGCTGAGGCGGATTTATGCCCGATTCCCGCGCTGGATAACTTGCCGGAACAAGTGCAATTACATCCCGCCGCAGTCCTGGGTTATTTTCATACCCCCAATGCCGCCTTATTATCTGATTTAGAGGTGTTAGAAAAACAAATCCATGAGACTCAAGCTCAGAACCAGGACTTACCCTTATTACGTTTGCTCACCGATAAACCCAAGGCCTTAGCAACACCCAATCAGCAAAAAATCAGTGAAGCCGATTCCTGGTTGGTGTATCCCGCTGATTTTTCACAAACGGAAGCGGTTGCCAAGGCCAGACAGGCACCGGGACTGGTCATTCACGGCCCACCCGGCACGGGTAAATCCCAGACCATTGTTAATATTATCGCCGATGCCCTGGCACGGCGCGAAACCGTGTTAATGATTTGCCAGAAACAAGCGGCATTGCAGGTGGTGCGGGAGCGTCTGCAACAAGCGGGGCTGGCAGATTTATGTATGCAGGTGCAGGATGCCGACAGCGAGCGTTTAAACGTATTTCGCAGTCTGCGCGCACAGATTGACAGCTTGCCGGACACGCTCACTGAGTTGGATATACGCCCCCGTTTGCAATTGGCCCAGCAAATCACGCGCCTGGAAAGCCAACTGGAAAAACATACATGTGCGGTGCAGCAAAGACAGGAAAACAGTGGCTTATCCTATAGAGAAATTCTGGCTGAAATTGCAGCACTGGAAACAACATTTCCCGGCATACGCCCTTTGCAGGGTCTACAAACCCGACTGGCGCAGGTAAATAACCACGAATTAGAAGTGCTCAGCGAGCAGTTGTTAAAACTGGGGCATTTATTCGGTCAGGCCACGCCGTTGGAAAACCCCTGGCATCTACGCAAAGCTTTACGCAAAGCCATTCCCGAGAGCGAAGTGCGCGCGCAACTGCAACGCCTGCGCACCCTCAATGCCCGCCATTTGCATTTGCAGGAAGACGGCCTGCCAGTGGTATTATTACCGGAAAACCCGCAAGCACTGGGAGAGAAAAATACTAAAGACAATAATCTGGATTATTTTGCCGGTTTTCTGGAAAAATTACGCAATACCAGTCTGCGCATCTTAAAAAATCCACAAGCCAGCAAAGAGCAGGCGCACAACCCAACGCTGCAAGCCTGGTGGTCAGCTTTGCGCGGTGCAACGCCTTTGCTGCTGCTGCAACACCAACAGCGTTGCGCCAACACGGCCTCATTGCTGGAACAACTGGATCAGCATCCAATTGACAGTGATTTATTGAATAGTGCCAATCCGCTGGCAAAATACATCCCCAGCGCAGACATGGCAAAATGCCTGCAACACACCCGGTATTTTTTATCTTATCAGGCAAAACGCTGGCGTTTTATTTTGCCCCGTTGGTACACTGCAACGCGGACTTTACAAAAATTACATCAGCAAGCGGAGAATGGTGACAGCTTACTGCAAGCCGTGCAAAACCTGCATCGCTATCTGGAAAATCTCAGCCTGCACGCAGAACTGGTGTGCCTGTGTCAAACTTTAGTACCAGGGCGCGGTTGTACCTTGCGCAACCCACTGGCACAACAGGCTTTTTTACGTGCTACCTTGATTGCTTTTGAGCAGGCGCAGTGGTTATATCAGCAGGAACAGCAACAACAATGGCTGCAACCTTTATTTGATCAACTGGAAAAACAAAGCCAGGGTGATACCCAGGCTGATTTTGAGCAAACTCTGGAACAGGCAACCCGCCGCCTGCCTATGGCAAAAACGCTATTAAACGCGCTGGATGACTTGCAGCACTGGTTACAGCCGCAAGCCCTGCAACTACCGCAGCAACAAGTACGTGCTGGTGAAAGTCTGGAACCCTGGCTGGACAGCCTGGAACAAGGCTTTGCCCAGATGCCCGCATTACAGAGCCTGGAAAAAGATCGCAAACGCCACGGCGGATTATTACGTGCACTGCTGGAAACCCTGGAAGACTACGAACAACAACGCAGACAAAACCCGGACAATAAAAAACAAGCCCTGCCACAACCACCGGAAAACTTAAATGGCGCAACAGGACGCGCTTTTTACGGGCGCTGGTGGGATGCTTTGTTACGCCGCAGCATGTTACAAGTCTGGCGTTTGCAGTGTGAACAGGATAATCCCAGCCTGCGTGATCTCACGCCAGAAGCCCACGCCGATTTGGTGCAACGACTGCAAGATGCGCTGCATGAAAAACAACGACAAGAAAGCCCGTTAATGCTTCAGCAATGGCAAAAACGCCAGTTGCCGCTACGCAACCGCCCCTGGAAACGCCTGTTTCAACTGCGCAGTTCGCGCCAGAATCAGGCCAAGCGCCTGCGAGAAGCCGTACATGAAGGCTTGGCTGAAGGCTTATTGGATTTACGCCCCTGCTGGTTAAGCAACCCCGACACCGCCGCGCAGATTTTTCCCTTGCAGGCGGGTTTGTTTGATTTAGTGATTTTTGACGAAGCCTCACAATGCCCACTGGAACAGGCCGTGCCGGTCTTATATCGTGGCAAGCGCCTAGTGGTCTGCGGCGATGAAAAGCAACTGCCACCCACCGGATTTTTTAATTCCCGTCAGGATGCAAATCAAGACAATGGCGATGATGATGAAATCACCCAAAGCTGGCAGGAAGACCTGCTGCAAACCAGTATTGGCATTCTGCCGGAAACCCGTCTGCGGGTGCATTACCGCAGCCAGAACCCGGCGTTGATTCAGTTCAGCAACCGCGCATTTTATCATGATTTATTGGAAATTCCCCCGGCAGCGCATCAAGCATCAAACCGGATACCCATTGAATACCAGTTTATTGACGGTATCTATCAGCAGCGGTGCAATGAACAGGAAGCCGAAGCGGTTTTGAATCAGTTGCAAGTGCTATGGCAGCAAGCACATTACAGTGTCGGCGTGGTCACGTTTAATCAGGTGCAGCGGGACTTAATCGAAGACAAACTGGCGCAGCGTTGCCAGAATAACCGCGACTTTGCCAAACACTATCAGCAACAGCTTAAAGCAGCGGATAATCAAAGCCTGTTTATTAAAAACCTGGAAAACGTGCAGGGTGACGAGCGCGATGCCTTGATTTTCAGCACCACCTTCGGCCCGGATGCCAGCGGTCGCGTACAGCGCCGCTTTGGGCCGCTGGGCAGCGCAGGTGGCGAGCGGCGCTTGAATGTTGCGATTACCCGCGCCAAAACCCACATCACCGTCATTTCCAGCCTGCCCCCGGAATCCCTGCCGGAATTACGCAATTATGCCTTAAGCGGCGAGTTAAAACCCGCGCATTATTTATCACTGTATCTGCATTACGCGCAGGGCGTGGCGCAACAGGAAACAGAACAAACCACGCATTTATTAAGCCTGCTGGGTCAGCAGCAAACCAGCCTCGCCGCGCAGGCTTCCGGCGGCGAAGCGCAAAAACTGCTGGCAGATGTGCAACAGAAACTGGAACAACACGGTTATGTCTGTGAACAACACGTAGGCAGCGGTGGCCTGCAAATTGATTTAGCGGTCAAAAATGCGGCGGGTGATTATAAACTGGGTCTGCTCTGTGACGGTGGCAACTGGTTTAACCACCGCAGTAACCGGATGCAAACCGTGTGGCGGCAACAACTGCTGCAAGCGCGGGGCTGGCGTTTATACGTGCTCTGGAGCCAACGCTGGTGGCTGGCACAGGATGCGGAACTGAAAAAGATTTTGGCGTGTTTGAGTTAAATCAGGAAAATTTTAAAGGCATTATTCCAATAAGACAAACTCCACCCGTCTATTGTGCTGGCA
The DNA here is from genome assembly GCF_030378065.1 of Candidatus Venteria ishoeyi. Lineage (GTDB taxonomy): Bacteria > Pseudomonadota > Gammaproteobacteria > Beggiatoales > Beggiatoaceae > Venteria > Venteria ishoeyi. The sequence continues at coordinate 55,329 of NZ_JAUCGJ010000028.1, forward strand.
GGCACTGTCTTCAGCTTGTTGACAACCAACATACAAAGGCTGGCTTTCACCCAAACCTTGCACCTTAAAACGCTGGGCAGGCAAATGGTGATAGCGTTGTAAAAAAACCAGCACAGCCTGTGCGCGTTGCCATGATAAGTTGTGGTTATAACTCGCCGTCCCCAGCGCATCAGTATGCCCAACTAAAGCCAGTTTCAAATCTGGACGCTGTTGCAAGGCTTGCCCCCAACTGTTTAATACAGGCTGGGTATCGGGTCGCAAAACGCTGGAATCAAAAGCAAATAACACCACTGCCCGATCCTTGGCAATACCCAAAATACCCTTGGGTGAATAAACAGGTTTGGCGGCAACGCCTTTAGCTTGATATTCCGGCAGTTGGGCATCGGCGCATTCACGGGTATCAAGGAAATGCAGGATTTCATCAGTGTTGGCGGGTGCGCAAAGGTTTTGATAGACCTCGGCGGCCTGGGCGTTGAAGCTGAGTAGTAATACACTGAGGATGTAGGCTGGTTTCATGTTGTTTAGACCTCTCTGGTTCCCACGCGCCGGCATCATGCCATTAATCCAGATCAACTTTTGCATAAATGTCCTGCAAAACAATATTGATATTTAATGATTCAATCAGCAGGCAATCATCTGCCTTGTTCAATACCGTCAATAACCATTGCTTATCTGTTTTACGTTGGTAATACTCAATCTGTAACCTATCCTGGCTCACCAGAATATAATGCTGCACACTGGGCAAATGTTGATACATGGAGAACTTATAGCCACGATCATAAGATTCAGTAGATGGTGATAATACCTCAATGATAAGCATGGGATTACATAAATTATCCAGATTTTTATCATCAAATTGTTGTGGCTCGCAGGCAAGCACAACATCAGGATAAACAAAATCACCCTGTTCACTGAATTTTACCCGCATATCACTACTATAAACCTGGCAATCGCTGTTTTTTAAGCGTACCCCCAACTCAATCACCAGATTGCTCGTCAGCGTATTGTGTCTGCGGCTTGCCCCTGCCATTGCAAAAAGTTCACCGCCGACAAACTCACTGCGCTCGCTTGCTTTGCGCTCTAGTTCCAGATACATGGCAGGGGTATAAAGTAATTTTTTTTGCGTACTCATTGTTCCATTCACTCCGGGATAGATAAATGTTTTCCGGCTTTTCGTTACCAGGCTCTAGCGTGGCAATGCCTACCTGCACGACTTTGAAGGTTAGCTCCGAATGGCGTTGCCGGAGCGAAGACCTGACAGGTTTTTAAAAACCTGTCAGGTCTATAGAATGCTTGATTTCATGGGGTTTTATTGCTTAACCTTCAAAGTCGTGTATCTTGACGCTGGAGCATTAAAATCTACATTCCCACATGGAAACGTGGGAACGAGAGAAGAGGAAAAACAGCAAAAAGCAAAGGTCACTGTCCGTCGCGCACCAGGCGAACGTGCCGGTTGCTGCCACGGTAGTCGTTGCCGTCGTTTCCATTGCTGAAGTGCACGTACCAGGCGCCGTCCGAATCGGCGGCATAGGGCGAGCCTGACCAGACATCATATGGCGTATTAGGAAATACACTTTGTACGATGGTGGGGTTTTCATGGTCTGTTTCAGGTGATCCGGCACACCCCCAATCAAAGTTATTTGGCCGCTCCTGCGCTATATATTCCTCCAGCCCTGGCTTACCCTGATTAAAATAATCCAGCTTGCCATTGCTACAATACACCAGGCTGCGTAACTCTTGTATCGTGGGTATACGCCAGTCCTGATATTCGGCAAATGAGGCAGTTTGTTGTTTTGCCTTTTTCCACTCCATCGCTTTCTCTGCCCCCTGACAAGTCGCCCCATCCCAACGCTGCCCCACAACACAACGCATCCACATCAACCCGGTTTTTGTATCCACAGCCGTGCCATTGGCATAAGCCACATAATGTTTAATACGCTGCCCTTGTGCTTGAGAAGGTGTACGGGTTGTTTCCGGCACTGCTTGTGGCTGCGCTGATTGCTGTTCCTGCTTTTCCTGTACCAGAGCAATCGCACCACACCCCGCCATACAATAATCCCCAATCAAATCATCTTCATTTTTAGGTTTTTGGATTTCCACCCGCTTACCGGCGCGTTTATCCTTTTGTGTCTGCAAAAATACCGCATCGCGCACCAGTTTCACCACCCGGCTGATGGGCTGATTGGCCTGTTGTTTTAAGGTTTGCAGCAAATAGCGGGTATACAGGCTGTTGCGCTCGCGTGGTCTGCCCCAGGCAATCTGGTTGCTGCCAGCGGCATAAGACACCAACGCACCGTCAGGCTGCATCAGCGCAAACCCCGCTGCACCCATGCCTTTTTTGCCGGATTCGGCAATGCGGTTGCGGCAGGCATCCAAAAACATCAGCTTGACCTTAGCCGGGCTGTTTTCCAGCTTGCCCAGTATCCAGTGGGCGTTAAGCCCGTAGGTCTGCAAATCCACCCCGTCGGCATAGGCGCGGTTAGCGGCGGCGAGATAGTTGTAATAATCTCCGGTTTCCCATACCTGCGCACCGTGACCGGAATAATAAAACAATACCGTATCCCCGGCGGCAATGCGGTAGCGTGGTGGACATTTGCGGCGGTTAGATTCCAGCCCGATCAGGCAGTTTACCGCATATTCCATCTGGCTTTTGCCAGCATCTTTGAGCAAATAAACCTGAAAACCATAAGATGCCAGCAGGTCTTTCATGTCTTTGGCATCTTCGTGGGGATTGGGCAACGGGCCGAATAAATTACGCTGGCTGATTTGCGGATAATTTTCATTACCGATGACCAGCGCGATTTGCTTGGCGGCGCTCAAGGGGGTGAATAACAGCAGGTATAAAAGTATTAGTTTTTTCATATTTTGGCTCCCGGCTCAGGTGAATTTTTTACGGATAACACCCCTTCGGAGGGGGGTTATCCGTGGCTCCCTGGAAAAATTAATTACCTGAAAGTCTATAGCTTGTCTATTTGTGATTGGCTTAGCCCCGTTAATTCGATAATGGCGGATACCGGATCGCCTTTTTGTTTCATTTTTCCGGCGATAAGCTGTAACGCTTCCATCCTGCCTTCATCAAAGGCCGTATCAATAGAATTTTTTAAGTCACGGTAAATTTTCAGGCTTTCCTCATAAGCTGCATATTCTGCCTCCGTATAGTTGCCAAGTGCTGCCTGCTCAAATAATTTGGCAAATATGCGCTCCTGTAATTTCACCGGACGACTGCTTAAATCTTCCAGATTTTTCAGCACATACAGCCACTTGTCAAAATGGGTTTCCAGTTCATTTTCAGTTTTGTTGAACTTGGGCATTTCCAGATAAACATAAGTCAGTTTATCGTAAAAAACCTTATTGGTTTTTTTGTCGATTAACTGTACTTCATGGTGAAACACTGCTGAGTCGTGTTTATCCTCATCAAACACAAAATCCAGAATACCGATGGTGTACACGGCATTAAGCTTAAAATTCCAGTCGCCTTTTTCCGCTTGTTGCTGAATCGGGAAGGTCGAATAATAAATGCTGCGGTCTTTGAAGTAGTTTTGTTTGGCTTTTTGCAGTTCAACAATAAATTTCTCACCACTTTCACTTTCGCAGTAAATATCAAATATGGCTTTGCGGCTGTCTGCGTCCCGCCCCAGTTGCTCCGGGGAAAGATAAGTCAGGTCGGTAATTCTGCCAGTGTCTTTTTGCAGCAGTTCGTTAAGAAAATCAATCAGAATGTCTTTATTCGGCTCGGAGCCGAATAATTTTTTAAAACCAAAGTCGGTAAACGGGCTGATGTATTTGTCTTTGATGCGCATGGTTGGTTTTCCTTGTATCCTAAAAACGACAAATGGCCCTGTTTACCCAGTGTTGCTTGATAATACTCTGACTTGTAAGCGCCAGCTTGTCAAAATTAGTCAAGAAAAATGTACTTTTCCAACTAAATTTATCATTTCATTCTCATCCAGATATTCTGTTAAATCAGGACAGCACATATAGTCATAAGATTGCAGCAATGACATATAGTTAGTCATGAATAAATTTTCAAAATATTCATCAAATTCTTTTCTTGTTATCCCTTTGTTTATATTTTTAAGCTTTCCCGTTTCTATCAAAGAAATAACATTATCCGGCAGTGCTTCCTTTGCAATAATCCCCCTATTTCTATGTGTAATAAAATAGCTGTATATTATTTCTATTTTTTGTGAAAAATCATTATCAATCCTTAGAAGTTCAATCACTGTTTTCAGCTTCATTAAATTTTCAAACTCTTTGCTTGGTTCAAGCAAATACAGATTAGACCACGTTACGTTTAATGCGCCTTGTACGTGTCCACAGATGTATCCAAATGACCAACCTGGAATCGATTTCTTTTCTCTTGATTTATAATTTATGAGTGACTCAATGGCATTGGATAAATGTCTGATAAAATCATTCTCAACTTCAATTTCATCAAAGTCAAAATCTGCAATAGTGTTAGAACCATATTTATATTTGGCGCATTCGAGCCATTTTCTTACTAATTGCATAGAAATTTTTCTAAGCACAAATTTCAGGGGTGAATTTCTTATGTTATGTTGATAATTCATCAGCAATTCCCGCTACATCCTGACTATTTCAGTCAACAATCATTTTCCATTTTTTTCTTAAGGTAATTTTTCATATCCACAAAAATACCTGTCCCGGCCTAATGCCAAGCAGCTAAAAAGGAGAA
>NZ_JAUCGJ010000029.1:0-2546 GCF_030378065.1 Candidatus Venteria ishoeyi
TAAGTTTGAAAAATCATATTTTTTCCAAGTGTTATATATTTCAAATAATCATTTGATATGGAGTAGAAGTCTCTTTCCTAAGATGCGAAAATACCGGATAAATTTAGATTACGATACCACTTTGCACTATATGAGACTGGAAACTAATTTATGAATCCAATAAATACCATACAACCCATACGCTGGGCCGAAAACCACTTGCAATTGCTGGATCAGCGCCTGTTGCCCCAACAAAATATCTATTTAAGCTTAAAAGATGCCCCGGCAACGGCGCAGGCAATCACGGATATGGTGGTGCGTGGCGCACCGGCGATAGGTATCACTGCCGCTTATGGTGTGGTGCTGGCAGCGCGGGTGGCCTATGCCAAAGCTGGGGATAACTGGCGGCAGGCGATTGCCGCAGACATGCAAAAGCTTGCCGCTTCACGCCCAACGGCGGTCAATCTGTTCTGGGCCTTGCAGCGTTTATCAGCTTTATTTCCCGACATTTCAGGCGATCCTGAACCAGTTTTACTGGCAGAAGCTTTGCATATTCAGCAGCAGGATATTACCGATAATCAAATTATGGGTGATTTTGGTGCCGCTTATTTGCCTGAAAATAGTGAAATTATCACCCATTGCAATGCCGGCGCACTGGCAACTGGTGGTTATGGCACGGCTTTAGGCGTAGTGCGCAGTGCCTGGACGGCGGGAAAACTGCAACGTGTGTATGCCGATGAAACCCGGCCCTGGTTGCAGGGTGCGCGTTTAACTGCCTGGGAAATGGTGCAGGAAAAGATTCCGGTTACATTGATTGCTGAAGGGGCGGCAGCAGCGCGTATGCAGCAGGGTAATATCAGTTGGGTGATAGTGGGTTCGGATCGCATTGCCAATAATGGTGACGTTGCCAATAAAATCGGTACTTGTGGATTAGCGATCCTGGCGCGCTATTATGGGGTAAAATTTATGGTGGTTGCGCCCACCAGCACCATTGATATGCAATTAAACAGTGGTGCTGAGATTCCTATTGAGCAACGCGCCGGTAATGAATTGCTCCAGTGTGGACAGCAGCACATTGCCGCCGATGGCGCAGAGGCCTGGAATCCCGTGTTTGATGTCACGCCCGCAGACCTGGTGGATGTTCTGGTGACAGAGCGCGGCGCGATTGAAAAGCCTAATCAGGAAAAAATAGCGCAGTTAATGAAATAATGACTTTACAGGAAGTTTAATGACACTCTCAAATGCCTCGGCAATGAACGTTGCCACTGTTTTAACGAAAGCCCTGCCTTATATCCAGAAGTTCACCAATAAAACCATTGTGATTAAATACGGTGGTAATGCGATGGTGGATGATGATTTAAAAACCAGTTTTGCCCGTGATGTGGTGTTAATGAAACTGGTGGGCATGAATCCGGTTGTGGTGCATGGCGGTGGCCCACAGATTGGTGATTTGCTCAAACGCCTGGGCAAGGAAAGTGAATTTTTCCAAGGGATGCGCGTTACCGATAAAGAAACCATGAATGTGGTGGAAATGGTGCTGGGCGGTCTGGTGAATAAGGAAATTGTCAGTTTAATCAATCATCAGGGTGGCAAAGCCATCGGTCTGACCGGCAAAGATGGCGATATGATTCGGGCGCGGCAATTGACTTTTACCCGTGATAACCCGGAAATGACCGCCCCGGAAATTATTGACATCGGTCATGTCGGGCGCGTGGAAAGTATTGATAAAAGTGTGATTGATCATTTGCTGCATGGTGATTTTATCCCGGTTATTGCACCGATAGGAGTGGATGCTGACGGTTGCTCGTATAATATCAATGCGGATTTGGTGGCGGGTAAAGTGGCGCAGGTGTTGGATGCTGAAAAACTGATTTTATTAACCAATACGCCTGGATTGTTGAATAAGGCAGGTGATTTATTAACCGGACTGACTGCGCAGGAAGTGGATGATTTGATTGCCGATGGCACGATTCATGGCGGTATGTTACCCAAGATTCAATGCGCCCTGGACGCGGTACAATCCGGGGTCAACAGTGCGCATATTATTGATGGTCGGGTGCAACACGCGGTATTACTGGAAACCTTTACCGATGAAGGCGTGGGCACCTGGATACACCGCCGCCCAGCCTCATAAGGAATCCAATCCCTGGATTGGGAGATTTTTCATGTCCACTCAGAGGAGTGGATACCTTTAATCCCCTGAGTTCGATGTAAGCTTGATCAGTGCTAAAGACACTGAAAACCGCTGACATCTCACGCTGATATTTGATAGATAGAGTATTAATCATGAAACGTTTACCTGAATGGTTGTCTGTTATAGGAATGATTTTTTTACTTCTGAACCTGTCCGCCTGTCTTGGCGGTGGCGGCGGTTCAGGTAATCCAGATATTGATAACAGCACGATTCAGGGCGCGCAGCTTGCGCTGGTGCCGGAAGAGGCTTCCGGTAACGGTACTGTCAGCTTAACCGCACTGCTCAAAGACAATAATAACGCGCCGCTGGTTGATAGTCTGGTATTTTTCAGTTTTGCCGATCAAAATCAGGAAAGCTTAAACCCAGGCAGCGC
>NZ_JAUCGJ010000029.1:2645-59689 GCF_030378065.1 Candidatus Venteria ishoeyi
TTGTAACCGGTGAAGATGGCAGCGCGACTGTGGTGATAACTGATGTCGGACAGGATGGCGGCAGCGCAGTGGTGGTGGCACGCTTTGGTGATGCCAGCGCGCAGGCACAAGTGACTTTTACCCTGGAGCCAGATAACAGCACGATTCAGGGTGCACAGCTTGCGTTGGTGCCGGAAGTGGCTTCCGGTAATGCTACTATCAGCTTAACCGCACTGCTCAAAGACAGTAATAACGCGCCGCTGGTTGATAGTCTGGTATTTTTCAGCTTTGCCGATCAAAATCAGGAAAGCTTAACCCCAGGCAGCGTTGTAACCGGTGAAGATGGCAGCGCGACTGTGGTGATAACTGATGTCGGACAGGATGGCGGCAGCGCAGTGGTGGTGGCACGCTTTGGTGATGCCAGCGCGCAGGCACAAGTGACTTTTACCCTGGAAGAGATACCCGTTACACCGGTTGCCAGTATAGAAATTATTTCTGAACACAGTGTGCTGCAAGCCAGCAGCCGTAGCCAGATCACCGTACACTTAAAAGATGAGCAAGGTGGTTTATTGGCAAACACGGCTTTTCAGGCGCAGGTTTCCGGGCAAGCCTGGCTGGATAATGTGCCGGCAAGCACTGACGGCAATGGCTACGCAGTATTTGAAGTAGAACATGGCGGGGCTGAAAATGTATTGCTGGCAGTCAGCAGCGGCGAGCAGATTCAAACCCGTGCCTTATATTTTGGCGCATCCCTGTCACTGGTTGCCGCCAGTCAGAGCGCAACAGGCTCAGTGGCTTTTACTGCGCTGCTGCGTGATGCCAATAACGCGCCCTTATCCGGTGAAAATATTCATTTTGGTTTTATCGGTCAAAGCAATGATCTGCTTGATCCGGGGTTTGCCACGACGGACAATACCGGCGTAGTAACCGTGACGGTTACGGATTTGGGCAATGATGGTGGCAATATAACTTTATATGCCCGCAGTGGGCAGTTACAAACCCAGAGCAGTGTTCAGTTTTTTGTCGCGCTGGGAGAGGGTAACACCTTGACTGCCAGTGCTTCAGCGAAATTACTGCGCAGCGACCAGAGCAGCACCCTGACCGCCACCGTTGCCAATCAGGCAGGATTTGCCATCAGTAATATGCCGATTCAGTTTTTTGCCGATGGCAATCTGCTGGGGGAAATCAGCACCGATCAAAATGGTCAGGCACAAATGCAGGTCAGCCCTGTTGCCCAGGGTAATACGATTATTACACTACAAGCGGGCAGCAGCAGCGTACAAATTCCTTTGTATTTTGGTGCGCAACTGAGTTTATCACCGAATAACAGCACGGGCATTGCCGATACCACAACTTCGGTCAACCTGCTGGCAGCTTTGCAGGATGCGCAAGGCGTAGGCATTGCCGGGCAAAAAGTGAACTTTAGCCTGGGTAATCAACAAAGCGCCCTGCTGGATAAGTTCCAGGGCATCAGTGATGAGCAGGGACGAGTACAGCTTGGCGTAACGGGAAGTCAAAGTGAGCAGGCTACCATCACCGCCAGTGCAGGCGGCTTAAACCCGGCAACAGCCACGATTAATTTTCAAACCTCCAGTGTACCCACCGTGCTGCATTTAAGCAGTATGCCCAGCGCCACCCAGCCATTATCTCTAAATGGCAGCGCGCAGATCATCGCGCAGGTGAATGATAGCCAGGGACAACCGCTGTCCGGGGTGCGTGTACAATTCAGTACCAGTGGCATTGGCGTGATTAATGAATCTGTCACCACCGACACGCAGGGGCGTGCCATTGCGACTTTCAGCGCACAAACCCAATCCGGCATTTCTACCATTACGGCCAATGTCGGCGAGGACAATGCCTTAACTGAAAGCATTACCCTGACCATACAATCTGATGCAGCAGGTCTGCTGGAACTGCTCAGCATACAACCGGAAACTATCGGCATTGTCGGCAGTGGTTCTGCGCAAAGTGCGGTAATTGAATTTCAGGTTAAAGACAATCTGGGTAATCTGGCGCAAGATGGTGTTGCAGTGGACTTTGAACTCAGCAGCGCCAGCCTCGCCGGTGATGAAAGTTTGTCTACCGGCGGCGGCATTCCCCCCGCCGCTTGTGGCAGTGTTGGCGGTACGGGCAAAAGGGTTTGTGGCGTTACCAGCAATGGCAAGGTATCAGTCAGTCTGAAAAGTGGGCGTGTTGCCGGGGTTGCAGCGATTGTTGCCAGAGTACGTAATACCGACATCAGCACCCTGGCGCGGGTCAGCATTGTCGGTGGTATACCGGATGCGCAGCGTTTCGGCATTGCCGCGCAATACCTGAATATTGCCGGTGGAAGCACCTTTGGCCTGGAAGATTTAATAACGGTTTATGTCGGGGATCGCTTTGGTAATGTGGTGGCTGATGGGACGCGGGTAAACTTTATCAGTGAAGGCGGCACCATAGGCAGCAGCGCTGGTAGTAACGCTTTTACCAGCACCACCATCATGGGTCGCGCCACGGCAGTGTTACAGTCTGCCACACCCACCACACCGCAGCTTGATGGTATCAATAACACGGGCAATGCCGCGTTCAATCGCATTGTTGCTTATACCACAGGTGCAGAATACTTTTTTGATGCAAATGGTAATGGTGCGTATGATCTGGGCGAAGTCTTCACGGATATCACCGAGCCTTATATTGATGGCAATGATAACGGTGTATTTGATAATGGCGAGCTGTATATTGATCGCGACCAAAATGGCTTTTTTACCCAGGGAGATGGTGTTTACCAGGATAATACCTTGATTTGGACGAGTATGAATATCGTATTTTCTGATGCTTTTGATATCCCTAATCCGCCTGATGATTATAAGGCTATTATAGTTAAAGATGAGGGGCGCATCGTTAATCAGGAAGTCCCCATCCTTGTAAATAAAACAAAGTCTTTTGAAGTGAGTGTACAAACCCCTTATGGGAACTCTCCGGTGAAAGGTACCAAAATCACCGTCACCGCCGAGATAAGTCGTATTGGCCTTGGAGATAGTGATACCGTTGTCCTTGATGATGTGCTAGGTGGCACGACCAATCTGGAAGTTGCTGATAGACAAGGCGTTACCCCTTTTAACTTTAGTTTAACCAACCCTGGTGTTTTGAAAGAAACACCAGTAATAGTAACCATCAGCGTAGAAGGTCCAATTGATGGAAGTATTGCTCCTGGTAGTAACGGCAGTGAAGTTGCAATAGTTAATGCAAAATTAAAACCCCCACAACCCCCACCCTGATCTCCCAGGTTTTGAAAACCTGGAAGGTCTTTGAATAAACTAACCGTCTTAAAATGCTGTTGATAAATCGCCATCAAGGAAAGTAACAATGATTGCAGAACCTGTCAGAACCGAGATTTTAAGACGTATCAAAGCGGCTGAGGCGGAACATGGCGTGCGGGTGTTGTATGCCATTGAATCCGGCAGTCGCGCCTGGGGCTTTGAATCACCGAACAGTGATTACGATGTCCGCTTTATTTATGCTCACCCTAAAGACTGGTATGTCGCCGTTGATCTGGAACAAAAACGCGATGTGATTGAATACCCCATTGTTGATGAAATCGATATTAATGGTTGGGATGTACGCAAAGCCCTGAAGTTGTTCTGGCAATCCAATCCAACTTTTGTCGAGTGGTTGCAATCGCCAATTGTGTATGTGGATGATCAGCATTTTGCACCAACAGCCCGTGCCTTGCTGACAGATGTTTATTCGGTTGAAAAAGGTATTTATCACTACCGCAGCATGGCTAAAACCAATTATCGGGGCTATTTGAGAACACCGATAGTACCGCTGAAAAAATACTTTTATGTATTACGTCCCTTGCTGTCTATATTATGGCTGGAGCAATACCAGCAGCCCGCACCGATTGTTTTTGAACAATTGCGAACGCTGATTACGGATAATACGGTGGTCAATGATGCCATCTCCGATTTGCTGGAGAGAAAAAAACGCAGTCAGGAAAAAGAGCAGGTACCTGCCGTTTTGGTGTTGAATCAATTTATTGAGGCTGAATTACAACGTCTGGAATGCTATCAGGCCAAACCCAAAGCACAGCAGATGCAGTTGAAATCCTTAAACAGCTTATTCCATGCCGTATTAGCGTCAAATCAGGTGCCTGTTTAGAAAGCGGACAGATATGAAAAAAATGAAATTCTGGTTCTTCCTGTTTGCACTGTTTTTCCCTTCGCTGGTCATGGCTGTTTGCGAGGAACAGAGTGCGGAAGCCCGTCGCTGGCAGGAAGCCGCAGAGAACTACCGGCAGCTATCCCAGGATTTACTCTACCGCTGGGATCGGCAACTGGATGAATACGAGAAACAGTTGCGGGAGTTCGAGAAGTTTCGAAGGCAACGCAAGAAACGCCTGGAACGGGAAGATCGGCAACTTGATCAAGAAGAACGAAAACTGGATCAGGATAAACGGGCGCAACAAGAAGTGGAAAAAACCGGGAAAGCATTGGAGGAAGTGCTGGATGATATGGAAAAACAATTTCAAAATTACCGTCGGGCGCTGGAAAGATTGCCCCGGCCTTGAGAAAATTTTTATCTTTATCTTATGCGCATGGCGTGATTAATACAGGTATTCCATTTTTAGACATTTCCTCAGGTATCAGTATATGATTTTTCCAAATCTGCCACAGCGTTTCTGGCTGCCCTATCTGGTTGCCATCATACTGGTTGTTATTGCCGCAGCCCTGCGTATCTGGCCGTTGGGCGGCCTGGAATTGCGCATTCCCTGGGTGACATTTTATCCCGCAGTGATGGCTGCTTCGCTCTATGGAGGGTTTGGTGCCGGGGTATTAGCCACTGGACTAACGGTTGTGGTGGTTTTAGTGTGGTCACCTACTGACACCCCCTTTATTGATGATCCCGGTGATTGGCTGGGCATTGCGGTATTTTCCATTAATGGCCTGCTTATCTCCACCATGAGCGGTATGATGTATAGTGCTAAAGCGCGGGCAATGGCAGCTAAAGAATTGGCAGAAGCGGCCAACCGCGCAAAAAGCGTGTTTCTGGCAAATATGAGTCATGAACTGCGTACCCCGCTAAATGCAATTCTTGGTTTTTCCCGCTTGATGCGTAACACACCGGATACCACCGCAGAACAGCAAGAGAATCTGGATATCATCGCCAGTAGCGGTGAACATTTGCTTAATCTTATTAACAATGTGCTGGATATTTCAAAAATTGAAGCCGGTCACATGATAAAGGAAGATGCCACCCTGGATTTGCACCAGTTCCTGCATGAAGTTCAGGCCATGATGGCGGTGCAAGTGGTGAGCAAAGACTTGTATTTCAAACTGGAACAAGGTCCAAATCTACCCCGTCATATCATAATTGATGGTGGAAAATTACGTCAGGTGCTGATTAATCTGATTGGCAATGCAATCAAGTTTACCAATGAAGGTGAAGTTGTGTTACGGGTTATTGTCGTTGAACAAATGCAGTCACAACAGGCACGGCTGCGCTTTGAAGTGAAAGATTCCGGTATTGGCATTCACAGCGAGGATTGTGAGTCTATTTTTACACCATTCACCCAAACCGGTAAACAATCCTTGACGGAAGCCGGTACTGGTTTGGGGTTGACCATCAGCCGTCAGTATGTGGAGCTTATGGGAGGGCGACTGCAAGTAAGTAGTGAATTTGGACAAGGCTCGGTGTTTTATTTTGAAATGCTGGTCACATTACCTGAACTCACTGCTAAAGCAAGCCAGGAACTACAAGCAGGCCAGGTTATTGGCCTGGTGGCGGGACAGCCCAGCTATCGTATTTTGATTGCTGAAGACAAGCTGGAAAACCGCCTGTTATTGCGCAAATTGCTGGAACCACTGGGGCTGGAAATTCGAGAGGCCAATAATGGGCGTGAGGCGCTCGCCTGTTTTGAGCAATGGCAGCCGCATTTAATCTGGATGGATATCCGTATGCCGATAATGGATGGATTGAAGGCAACCCGCCTGATCAAACAACAGGATGCGTCTGGCAAAACCAAAATCATTGCCTTGACCGCCCATGCCCTGGAAGGAGAACGACGCAAGATTCTGACAGCAGGTTGTGATGATTTCATCCGCAAACCTTATCGGGATACGGATATTTTTAATACTTTGAGCAAATATCTGGGTTTGCGTTATCGTTATAGTGAAGCCGAAGCGATACAGTTAGGCAAGGCACAGGTTATGGAGTTGGCAGAAGGGCAGCCACGCTATCGTCTACTGGTCGCTGATGATAAAGCTGAAAATCGCTTGCTGTTGCATAAACTGCTGGTTCCACTGGGATTTGAAGTGTGTGAAGTGGGTGATGGTCAGGCGGCTTTGACATTGTTTCAGCAATGGCAGCCGCATTTAATCTGGATGGATATTCGTATGCCGGTGATGGATGGACTGGAAGCAACCCGTTTGATTAAGCAACAAAGCAGTACAATCAAGATCATTGCATTGACTGCGCATGCCCTGGAAGATGAGCGGCATGAAATTCTGGCCTCAGGCTGTGATGACTTTATCCGCAAACCCTATCGAGACACAGAAATTTTTGCAGCACTGGCAAAACACCTGGGGGTACGCTATCGTTATACAAAAGCACCCCGACAGATTGAACAACAAATACCGAAATCTATGCTTGCAAGCATAATGCTGGATAATCAGCAATTGGCTCAATTAGCGCCAGATTTATTCGATAAATTATACAGGGCCACAGAATTACTGGATGAAGAAGAATGCCTTGAGGTTGCCGGTATAATTAGCGATAAGCAGCATAAATTGGGTGAACAGTTACGCACCATGATTGAAAACATGCAATTCAAAGAATTACTTGCCATACTGGATGACTTAAAGAGAAAACAAAGCACATGAATGAGGCAGGCACAGCACCCGCATTGCCGGAAGATATTCTGATTGTTGATGATATTTCACCTAATCTCAAGCTATTACGGGATATCCTTAAAGAAGCAGGCTACCGGGTACGCTCGGCTGATAATGGTGAGTTGGCATTGCGTAGCATACAGGCCAGAGCACCGGTTTTAATCCTGCTCGATGTTCGTATGCCAGGTATGAATGGTCTGGAAGTCTGCAACCATCTGCAAGCTGATCCTGCCACCCGTGAGATTCCGGTTATATTTATCAGCGCCTTGAATAGTCCTGAAGATAAAACACATGGTTTTGCGGCAGGCGGGGTGGATTATATTAGCAAACCCTTTGACAAGTCAGAAGTCCTGGCCAGGGTGCATATCCATATCATGCTGCGCCAAACACAATTGATGCAGAAACAGCAAGCTGAACACCTGCGGGAAGAAATTCGCCAGCGTTTGCAGGCGGAAGCCGCACTTCAGGTTGCGCATGATGAGTTAGAGTCACGTGTTACGGCCCGTACCCGTGAACTCAAGGAAACCAATATCGCTTTGCAGGCTTCGGAACAGCGTTATACTGATCTTTATAATAATTCCCCGGATATGTATGCATCTGTTGAAGCGGCAACTGCAAATATCCTGCAATGTAATCAGACGCTGGCGGATAAGCTGGATATCACTAAAGCGGAAATCATTGATCGCCCTATTTTTGACATCTATCATCCCGATTGTATGCCTGCTGCACAAAGTGCATTTCACTCATTTGTGGAAACGGGTGAAGTGCATGGCGCAGAACTGCAACTAAAATGCAAAGATGGCAGCAAGCTGGAAGTGGAGTTAAACGTTTCAGCAGTGCACGATCAAGCGGGTAAAGTGCTTTATAGCCGTTCCTGCTGGATCGATATCAGCAAACGTAAGCAGGCAGAGCAGGAACTGACACAATACCGCCATCACCTGGAAGAGCTGGTGGCAGAGCGCACAGCAGCATTGGAAAATGCCAAAGAAGCCGCTGAAGCCGCCAACCACGCAAAAACCTTGTTTCTTGCCAATATGTCCCACGAATTACGTACGCCACTCAATGCCATTCTGGGTTTTTCCCAATTATTACAAGCCGATAAAACGCTATCTGACAAGGCGCGCAGTAATCTGGAAATTATCAACCGCTCCGGCAACCATCTGCTGGTTCTGATCAACGATGTACTTGATATGTCCAAGATTGAAGCGGGACAAGTAATGGTGGATAAGGAAAATATCGAGCTTGGTGGATTGATCCGTGATTTAAGCGATATGATGAAAGTACGCGCCAAAGCAAAAGGTTTGCAACTCTTGCTGGCGCAGGACGTGGGGTTCCCCTGTTATGTGCAGGCCGATGAGAGCAAGCTACGTCAGATATTTATCAATCTACTTGGCAATGCTATTAAGTTTACCCGGCAAGGTGTAATTCATTTCCGGCTTGCTTGCCATAGCATGGCACAAAACGGACATGTTGAAATACAATGCGAAGTACAGGACTCTGGTATTGGAATTGCCGCAGAACATTTAGACCGGATATTTTTGCCTTTTGAACAACTGCCCCTGGATCCTGCGCTGGATACAGGGCAAAAAGGCACGGGGCTGGGGCTGGCACTGACCAAGCAATATATCGAAATGATGGGTGGTCAGATTACGCTGGAGAGCCAACCGGGCAAAGGCAGTTGTTTTCGGTTCCAATTACCTCTGGCTAAAGGTAAAGCAAGTACGCTTGCAACCCACGTAGAGCCTGAACCGGGTCGGGTTGTCAGCCTTACTCCGGGACAAGGTGAATATCGTATTCTGATTGCTGAAGATCACCCTGACAGTGCCTTATTGCTGCAACAACGCCTGGAAGGGGTTGGATTTAGTACAAAAATTGCGGTTAATGGGCGTGAAGCCGTGGATTTATTCCGCGACTGGCAGCCACATTTTATCTGGATGGATATGCGTATGCCCTTGTTAGATGGTTATGCCGCCACAGCCCGCATTCGTAAGTTACCAGGAGGCGATAGCGTTAAAATTGCCGCCTTAACCGCCAGCACTTTTAAGCAACAGGAAGCTGAAATCTTTGCTGCAGGTTGTGATGAGGTGCTGCATAAACCTTATCTGGAACGGGAAATTTTCACACTGATGCAACGACAATTGGATTTGCATTATCAATCGATAGCAGTCCCTGATGAAACAAGCAAAGTGGTATTTTCTGACTTAAATGTGGAAAGTCTGTCGCACCTGCCAAAATCAATATGTAATGACTTACACGAGGCCGTTCTAGATTTGGATGATGAACATATTATCCAGTTGGTCGCGCAAATACGCCAACTGGAACCGGCAACCGCAGATGCCGTGCAGACCTTGAGTGATGGATATCGCTATGAGGAATTGCTGATGTTGTGTGAACACAGTCTGAAGGAACGCAAATAAAATAACCTGAATGTTGAATTCAGATTAATCATGAAATCCACTGGGCAACCAGTCATCGACAGCATTAGGTACGCCTGGTGCAGAGGTCAAAATAAAACGGCTTTGATCTGCTTCTTGTTCCGCGCAGGGAGTTTGTTCCAAGTCCTTTTGAGTCAGCAGTTCTGTCGCGGGAGGAATCAGTTCGCCGGTAAATTGGGATTGCGGTGATTCGATCACCACCTCGCCATCAACACCGCGTTGTGAAGTTGCATCAATGGCACTGCTGTGACTAAGCAGCAGACGTTGTGACTGCACCTGAATATTACCACCGTTACCATCAAAAGCCTGGGCTAATAATTGCCCATTATTTAAAACCACAAAACGCGGACGATTGATTTGAATATCGCCGCCACTACCCGCACCGCGTTGCACGCTGCTGGTGACTTTACTGTTAAAGGCATATAAACGCTGTTGGGTATTGATCAAAATCTGCCCACCACCGGCATTTTTAGCCTCAGTATTAATTTGTGCATTGTGGGTTAAATCCAGGGCATTATTAACATTCAGCAGAATATTACCGGAATTACCTGCATAGGTTTCAGTGCTTTGGCTGGCAGAGGCAATGCCGCCACCATTTGTTAAGTGAATATTTTCAGCATCGATCTGAATCTGTCCAGCATTACCACTGCCTGCGGTAATACTGGAAACCACAGCTTGATTGCTGGTAGTTAAGGTTTCTGTTTGCAGATAAATATTACCGCCATTGCCAGCATCAGCCGCAGTTGACTCTGAACTGGAATACAATCCGGCATTATCTTTCATTTGTATATTTTGGGCGAGCAGTTGAATATCACCACCAGTACCGGAACCAAAACTACTGCTGGAGAGGCGTGCCTGTGAGCCTAATTCAATATTATTGGCCTGGATATTTAAGTTACCGGCTTGACCCTTGCCATAGGTATCGGAAAAAATACTGGTTCTTCCGGTTTCATGCTGTCCGCTTAAACTCAGTAAGCCATTAGCATGTAAAAGAATAGAACCACTATCACCCTCCAGTGTGCCGGTAATAATTGTGCCTCCACTACGCATATGCGCATCATTAGCCACCTGGATATTGATATTACCGCCTTGACCACTGCCATAACTGGTACTACTGATGGTTCCCGCATCACTGATTTCGAGACTGCCGACATTTACTTCAATTGTACCTGCATCACCGGCTGGGCCTTCCTGATTTTCACTATTGGAAAACAGACCGCTGAAGGGATAATCAGTCTCAGCATAAGACAGGCTTTTATTAATAGTGAGTTTGTCTGTCACATTAACTGTTAGTTTTCCACCTTGTCCGCTACCGGCAGTGCTGGTATTCAGGTTTGCGGCATTGCTGATAGTCATGCTTTTTGCGTTAACCTGTAACGTACCTGCATCACCTGTCCCAAAAGTTTTAGTATTGATTTCAGTATTATCCAGGCTTAAATTTTTGGCCTGGATTTGCACCTGTCCCGTTGTCTGACTACGGGTTTTGGCTTTGAGTGCGCTGTTTTGGAGTTGCACATCCCCCCCATGAATAAACAAGCTGCCACCCACAGTTTGGCTGACTTCCAACTCACTGGCATTTAGCTGTATATCAGCACCATTTGTTATATCTGCTATCGCATTGGTTGCCAATTCCCCCGGCTCTTGAGTGGCAAGTAACTGGATAGTACCACTGGCTGTTTTTAATTGGCTGCCATCCAGGTTAATGGGGCCGCCCGCGACCAGGAAATGCTGACCATTCGTCAGGCTTAGTTGACTGTCAGTAAAGCTGACAGGCGCGCTGTTTTGATTAATAAAGCCAAATGCAGCAGGTGATGCATTGCTTAAGTTGGAGGGTATTGAATTCGGTTGCGCAGAAAAGCGCAAATCATCAGTTAAACGCAAATAATCTGCGCTGCTGACATAAAAAGAACTGCCGAGATTCAAGCTGGCTTGTTCACCAAATTGCACCCCGGCAGGATTAAATAAATAAAAACCGGCACCGGCAATATCGCTGCTTAACATCCCGTTAATAAAAGATGTCTTGCCGCCAGTGACGCGGCTGATAATGTTAGAAACAGAATCAGGCCCGGAGAAAGTTGCGCTTTCTCCGGTCTGAAGATTCAATTGGCTGAAACTGTGAAACAAGTTCCCGCCTGCCTGCTGGCCCAAATCCGCAGTTACCTGGTAATTTGGGCCAGCAAGCGCACCTGTCTGGCCTAATGTGCCATCTAATACCACCTCAGCATAAACGGCTGAGCATAACAAACTGGTAAGCGTGGCGCACAGGCCAGCGCTGAAATTAGCGCACAGGTGCATTTTCATTGAATCTCCTATTGTGGAACAACAACCTTCAATATCAAAGGAATCACCAGCTTACGGGATTGATAAGGCGCATGCAATATAAAGCGATCTTGTGCATCCATCATAAAGTTACCCGCTGCATCGGTTGCCAGTTGCGTGGCCTGCTCGGTTCCGCGCGCAATATTGGGTGCTTCAGTCACAAAGTCCGGCACGATATCATACAGATCCGGGCCTAACTGAACCCGGAAACTGCCGTCAACCCGCTGGTAAATATCTGTTGTCGGAATACCCAGAAGATTTGCCAACATCTCCATAAATAAATCGGCATCAGGTACGGTTGGATAAACAGTTTGTGTCAGACCCGCACATTCTTCAACACCGGTATCCTGACCATAGACCAATTCTGCAAATGGGTTTTCACCTGTGCGACGTGCCGGGTAGGTATACAAACCTGCTGCCTGTTGACTGCGACGGAAGTTACTACTGCCACCACTGGGTTTGAATGACTGTGGATTATTACTAAACTGGCGACGGTTGCTTGTGCCGGAAGTTGTAGCTGGCATAAATACCGCAATACCATTTTGATCCATGCTCAATTGACTGCCTGGATTATTGGTATCACCTACGCCTAAGGCTTTCGCCATACAGGTCATGTTAGGTGGACCAAAGCTGACGCCAAATTGTTTGCCGTGATCGGTTGTGACTAAAAACTCTCCCGTCATCGGATCTTCACTAATACCCTCTGGCGTGCCTTCCGGTGCTTCCCGAATGGCATCTGGAGTCAGCATCAGGTCAAAACCGATACCGGCAAAATCTCCTTCACCATCCAGAGAGATAAAGCCTTCTGCGTCCTGTTTAAAACCAAAGCCAGGGAAGAAATCAGCCATCACTCGATCCATTTGATCCAATGCAGGCTCACCAGCACCACCTAAACCAAAGCCTTTTGCCAGGTTATGCGGTTCAAGGCGGAAATCAATATCGCTGCCAAAGACATCTGCACCAAACTCTAAAATAGGCATGGGCAGGCGTTGACCATCAAACTCATTACCCGTAAAGAGCAATTCTCCAGTGTTCGGATCAATGCTGACACCTGGTGGCAAGAAGCCTTCTACCAGCGCCAGATCATCAGCGGAAACGCCGTCAGCGGCAATGGTATCCAGGTTAGCCAGAATTTCCAGCATTTCAAATGGATTCTCTTGTGCCAATTGTGTCAGTGCTGCATCAGGCAAGGCATCAAAACGCTCAGGTGTCCAATCATTAAACACGCGGGGCGGTAAGCCATGCAAATGGTCAGCACCTAAACCGGCTAAGGCAGCATCAGGCAGTTGCATGAATTGCTCGCTATCCATTCCCATCAGGCAATCACCACCCAGGTTACCAACCTTCGCTGCATCCATTTGACCAAACATCAAAGGCGGCAGGTTTTCACAATCTTCATGATCCATGCCCTGGAAGGCATCATCTGGTAAGCCGAAGAAGACATCTTGCTGGATATCCATCCATAGTTCAGGTGGTAGCGCGGCAATATCATGCCGATCCAGACCCTGCAAGGCATCAGGATTAAGACGGTTAAATTGCGTTGGAGTTAAGCCTCTTAAAGCTTTCGGTGGTAATGCACCAATCTGTTCCTGTGAAAAATCATCAAAAACGTCTGGTGGGAAGTTAAAGAATTCTTGACCATCCATATCCATTAAAACATCCAGCGGCAGTGCTTGTACCTGCCCACTGTTCAGATGACCATAAGCATCTGGGCGGAATCCATCAAACTGCTCGGGTGTCATGCCGGCAAAAAAGTCAGGTGATAATCGATTAATATCATCTTCACCAAAGAAGTTAAATAAGGCGGGATCATTAATCAATTCCGGTCTATCAAAATCCGTGGGGTTAAAGAGACCATCGCCTTCACAATAGGTTTTGCCTAAAATCTGATCTTCGATACAAAGTCTGCCTTGATCATCGCAGGATACATTGTTATTAGGATCATTATCATCAATACAGACAAAACCTTGATTATGATTAGCATCACAGGTCATGCCATTATCCGGATCATGAATACAAGCGGGTGGGATTTCATGACAGAAAATACCTTCTAAAGGATTTTCCTCGCAAATAGGATGTCCCTTTGCATCGCAATAAATACCCTCATCAGGATTTTCTTCGCATTGTACGTCACCACAGGAAATGCCCAATTCCTCATCCGGGAAACAAAGCTGCTTGCCTCGTTCATCACAAAACAGGTTTTTACTGGGATCTTCAACGCAGACACCGGGAACATCTTCACAACCCGGGAGTCCTGGCCTAATGAGATCAACACGGCAAATCTTATGACCAAACTCATCACAGAATAAACCTCTTTCCGGCGCATCCATACAGAACTTAGGTTGTTCCCCTGTACATTCTGGCATATCCTTATTAATCAATAATGAGCAATCAATAGGGGGTGGTGTGTTTGTTGTACAACCAGGATCGACATTAGGATCGCAAGCTGCTGGATCAACGGAATCCTGGCAGGCAGGATCGACATTAGGATCACAAGCTTGCGGATCAACGGGATCCTGGCAGGCAGGATTGACATTAGGATCACAAGCTTGCGGATCAACGGGATCCTGGCAGGCAGGATTGACATTAGGATCACAAGCTGGCGGTTCAACGGGATCCTGGCAGGCAGGATTGACATTAGGATCACAAGCTGGTGGTTCAACGGGATCCTGGCAGATAGGATCGATATCAGGATCACAAGCTGGTGGTTCAACGGGATCCTGGCAGGCAGGATTGACATTAGGATCGCAAGGTGGAGGATTGGTTAAACAGATTGGATCATCAGGATTAAAATTAGGATCAGCCGGATCACAAACATCCGCGCTGGCAGTATTCATCCATCCCGCCAAGGTCATACAACTGCCAAATAGCAGCAATTGCCTCATCGTTATTGGTATTTTCATTACAAACTCCTTATAGACTGTTATAAAAACCTGGCAATAAATAGCCTTAATTATTGTCCAAGCTTCGTATCATAAACTGCGACTTTCGGCATCCCAACCTGTTCAATCAGGGCTGCACGATGTTGATGCAATAGGGCATTATCCGGGTTGGTCGCAATCAACCGCGAAATCGAAGTAATACTGTCATACCAGTAACCATGACGGGCATAAAACGCATATTGCTTATCCGTATGATTCTGTTGCTGGGTTAAAGTTGCAGAAAGTGGAGCATGTGCAATTGTCGCGCTGGCAACCATATCACCTGAACGTTGCGTTTCATCCAGAACAATACTGACAAACCACTCATATTCGGTATCAGGTTTTAAGGATACGCCATAATCTACCAGAGAGATCGCATGTACACCCCGTTGCCAGCCACCATCCGGGGTTTTTAATGAAACCTCGACAATCGGCTCAATCTGTTGGCTGTCATTTAACACAAATTCTATTGATTCTGGCCAGGGATCGGATAAATACCAATACAGTACCGGTTGGGGTTGGCTGCTTAAACCCGTATGCTTGGGCGACAAGGGCGCTAAGAGCGCGGGTAATAAAATAATAGTTTCTTCAGCGTCATTCTGACCCCGGGAAACACCTCGTGATACGCCTCGGGAAACGCCTCGGGAAACGCCTCGGGAAACACCTCGTGATACGCCTCGTGAAACACCTCGTGAAACACCTCGTGAAACACCTCGTGAAACACCTCGCTGAGTTGTTCCTGAACTGTCATCCGCTAAACCAGCTTCCCGGCGGCGAGGTAATAAATCAGCGGCAGGAGGCTGATAATGTGGCGCTGCTTCTATTATATTATCTGATTTTGCATTGTCGGCATAAACTGTCGTCATTGTGGAACATGATAAAATGACTATGGTAATAAAAAACAAGATAAATCGCATGGGAGATGCCTCCTGGATAAACTTTGGATGTCAGGGTTTTATTCTTAAATAACCTGAGTTTGGTATAAGCCCAATCAGCATTAAAGGCACTGAAAACCACTGACACCTCACGCTAACAATTAACAACATGTGCAGGATTTGAGTATTTTCAGTTAAAAATCTTATGTCAGGTTCAGGTTACACAAGATATACTGTAAGCAAATATGTATCTTAGTCTAAAAGGTTGCAGGATGAATGGAATAATCTAAACGATAGCAGGTTAGCTATGATGACAATACAACTTATGTTACCCCGTACACTCAACTTTATTAAATCAGTAAAATACAACGTATCATGCTCTGAAATTATAACAATGACTCGAACACTTTCAAGTGACAACAGTTCCGTTATCAAGCAAAAGAATATACCTGCAACATATATCAGTCCTATAATAAAAATAAGACCATGTTATTAATCTTAGGGGCTATCCAATAATAAATTTCCAGAGATTGCATAATCATATTATTCATACTCAAGACATGGCAAATGGAAAGTTATTACAGGACGGTTTCTAAGCATACAGAGGCTTAAATCATGTTTGAACAAATCCGTCCCCCTGCCGTTGCTGGCTTTTTTTATCCTGCTGAACAAACTGAACTTGAGAACATGTTACAAGGCTTTCTTCAGGTTTCTGTGGATTCAGACCTGCAAATACCGCCTAAGGCAATAATTGTGCCTCATGCAGGTTATATCTATTCCGGTTCAGTTGCCGCCAGTGCTTATGTCCGTTTGCAACCAGTACAGGAAAAAATTCGGCGCGTGGTGTTGCTAGGGCCTTCGCATCATGTGCCATTTCGTGGACTGGCAACCAGCAGCGCTACATATTTTGCGACGCCATTGGGTGAAGTAAAACTGGATACAGACAGCACTGAAAAAGTATTGCAATTACCGCAGGTGGGAATGCTGGATGCAGCCCATGAACAGGAACACAGCCTGGAAGTACATTTGCCGTTTCTGCAAATGCTGCTGGATGATTTTGTACTGCTACCGCTAGTTGTGGGTGATGCCAATGCAGCAGCCGTGGCACAAGTGCTGGAACAGGTTTGGGGTGGTGAGGAAACGCTGATAGTCATCAGTTCCGATCTCAGCCATTTTCATGATTATCAAACGGCGCAACAACTGGATGCGCAGACCTCAAAAGCCATTACCAGCCTGGAGCAAACCCCGTTACGTGGTGAGCAGGCTTGTGGTTGCAAACCAGTTAATGGTCTGCTGAAAGTGGCTAGAGACAAACATTTAAGCGTGGATGTTGTGGATTTACGCAATTCTGGCGATACTGCCGGTTCCAAAGATCGCGTTGTAGGATATGGGGCTTATGTCTTTCACTGAAACTGAACAAAATACCTTGCGTCAAGTGGCAATTGATGCCATCAGCTACGCTCTGGAAACGGGCAAGTCATTTACGCTGGATCCGCAGACTTACCCGGAAAAATTACAGGAAATCAAGGCCTGCTTTGTGACGCTGAATAAAGATAAGGCCTTGCGTGGTTGTATCGGTAGCTTAACTGCCCACCGCCCACTGGTGGCGGATATTGCTGCTAATGCCCAGGCCGCAGCCTTCTCTGACCCACGTTTTCCACCACTAACAGCAATGGAATGGCCCAACCTGAGCCTGCATTTATCGGTATTAAGCACCCCTAAAGCCATGCACTTTAAGGATGAAGCCGATTTAATCACCCAATTGCGTCCCGGTATTGATGGTTTGATACTGAATGTCGCTGGGCATCGAGGTACATTTTTACCTGCCGTTTGGGAAATCCTGCCTGATCCGGTATTGTTCCTGGCGCAATTAAAACAAAAAGCGGGTTTACCCTCAAATTTCTGGTCGGATGATGTGGAGATTTTCCGTTATCAGACAGAAATGTTTTAAATTAGCCTGCTCACGTCCTGCGGGAGAATGTCGCTAAGACAGGCCAAGTGCCCCAGTGGGCATTGGCGTTTAAAGCAGGGGCTGCAATCTAAATCTAGGGACAGGATATGTGCATTTTCACTTAAAGGCGGGGTGAAGCCAGGGTCTGATGAACCATATAAAGCAACTAAAGGCCGGTTTAAGGCGGCAGCAACATGCATTAGGCCCGAATCATTGCTGATAACGCTGTGAGCGATGGATAATAAATCAATGGCCTGTGCCAAGCTGGTTTTGCCACATAAGTTTTGACATGAACCGCCAGTCAGTTGATTGATGGTTTCCGCAGTGGCACGGTCTTTTTCTGAGCCAAACAGCCATATCTGCCAACCTTGTTCGAGTTGATGTTGCGCCACCTCGGCAAAATGTTCAGGCGGCCAGCATTTGGCTGGGCCGTATTCTGCGCCAGGGCATAAGGCCAATATCGGTTTATCCTGCTGCAAGCCAAAACTGTTCAGGGCGCGTTGAACAGCCGCCGGGGAAATTTGCAGCGCGGGAATTGGCAGTGGCTTCGGCAAGGGTGCATTTTCCGGCAAGGCCAAAGCCACAAACCGATCCACGGTGCGGGTCAGTTCGTTTTTATCCAGTTTGCGCGCCTGATTTAGCAGGAAATAACGTAATTCTCCAACATAACCACGGCGCTGCGGAATATTTGCCCAGAAAGGAATCAAGGCGGATTTTAGGGAATTGGGCAGCACCAGCGCTTGTTGATACGCTGTCTTGCGCAAGGATTTTGCCAGTTGATAACGTACCCCCAGCGCCAGTTTGCCATGCCCGACGGGTTGACAAATAGCATTTCTGACCTCCGGCATACGTTCCAGCAAAGGCAGGCTCCAGGCAGGAGCCAGCACGTCAATGGCGCGTTCTGGACTTTGTTGTTTAAGCACCTTAAACAGACTTTGTGCCATGACCATATCACCAACCCAGGAAGGGCCAATAATCAGCGTGGCGGAGTGGTGAGAATTAGGCATGATATTGTATTTTAAGTGTTGTTGAAATGTTCAGGTGCAGATTGCAAAGCCACACCCGCCCAGTTGGAGTCTGAAAAATATGCCCAAGCCCAGGCTTGGACTCTTAGAATTTGGCCTAAGCCAAATTCTAATCGGGATAAAAGTCTTCCTGTAAAATTTGTTCAAGCGGATAAGGGCACTGCACGGGAAAAGTGCGCGCAGGCAAGTTGGTTTCTTTTTCTGCTTTTAAGATGGCTTTGCTATAGGCTTTATCGAGTTTAACCTGTAGTTGTGGCTTCAAGCTGGGGTTGTCTTCAAGTAAATCCTGAATCTCCCTGCGTTGTTCAATCAGCGTTAATTCCCAACTGCGTGAGCGAATGCCCGGTTGATATTGCCATTTAAGCAAATGCATTAATAACACCGCCAATCGATTGATCAACTCCCGTCGCTCACTTGCACCCATTTTCTCCAGTTCCTCTGCCACTGACTGCATATCAACCTCGGCATAATGCCCTGTCCGCAGTGCATGAGCCGTTTCCTGTGTCCAGCGGTAAAAATCAGTTTCCTGTAAATTCATAGCGATTACCCATTAAACAACAATTTAGCAATCATCAGTAATACGATTAGCAGCGTCACTGCGCGTATCCAGTTTTCTCCTGATTGCTGTAGACTCAGATGCGCAGCCAGCCAACCACCCAGCGCCATGCCGGCAGCGAGGCTTAAACCCGCGCCCCAGTGGATTTGTCCATAATATAGGAATATGCCAAGTGCAGGCAGGGTAAATAAAAAAATAATCAGTACTTTGTAGATATTGACGACCACCAGACGGGCGTGCAGCAGGTGATATAAGCCTGCCATCAATAGAAAGCCAACCCCTACCTGGATCAGGCCGCCATAAAATCCAATGGCAAAAAAAGTCGGATAAAGCCAGAAACTGGGGGTATGATCGGGTTCCACTTCGTGAAAGTTTGGCATAAACAAAGACACTGCACTTAATAACAATACCCCAATCAATAAATAATGAAAGCTGGTTTCGTCCATAAACACCGCAACCCAGGCACCGAGTATGGCCCCCGGTAATGTCACCAAGGTCAATTTTAAGCTTTGTCCCAGCATACGCTGACCGGGTTTGCCAAAGCGCAACAAAGCGGCGATAGTTTGTAATAAAATACCCACGCGATTGGTGCCATTAGCGGTGTTAGCATCAAGTCCAGCGATGATGAGTAGCGGCAGTGTCAGCACCGAACCGCCACCAGAAAAAACATTAATCGCACCGGCAAACAGACCTGCAATAAATAGAGAAAATAAAAATAATGTGCTCATGTTCAATACTCAGGGGGCTTATAAAAATGGTGGAGTCATGCTGGACATGGCTGAAGAATTAAAAGCAGCTTAACTTAAATTCGCTATAATCAAACATTTTTAATTGATTAAGAGAATAGGCTTGAAAACAAAGTTAACAGGCATTCGTGGCACTTTATTATATGCAGAACCCATGTCCAAACATACGACCTGGCGTATAGGTGGGCCTGCGGCATGTTTTTTTATTCCCGCAGATCGTTCTGATTTAATCACTTATCTTAAGCAATTGTCCACAGCAGAGCCTATATTCTGGTTGGGGCTGGGCAGTAATTTACTGGTGCGTGATGGCGGCATTCCTGGCAGCGTAATTTTAACCACACAGTTAAATCAAATAAATATTGTTAATACAACGGACTGGTTTATTGAAGCGGGAGTGAGCTGCGCCCAGATTGCGCGACAAAGCAGTCGCGCTCAGTTAGGTGGTGGAACATTCTTTGCCGGTATTCCCGGCACCTTAGGCGGTGCATTGGCAATGAATGCGGGTGCTTTTGGCGGCGAAACCTGGCCTTTGGTACTCAGCGTGGAAACTATTGATCGGCAAGGAGTGGTACGTTGTCGTAAACCGGCAGATTATCAAATCGCCTACCGTAGCGTGCAGGGTTTTGAGGGAGAATATTTTCTCGGCGCAACTTTGCGTTTTCAAGCACAAAATGCAGAAACCGCGAGGCAAGGCGCGCAGCATATCAAAAAACTGCTGCAACAACGTAAAAACACCCAACCTACCGGTTTGCCCAGTTGTGGTTCGGTGTTTCGCAACCCCAAGCCATTATTTGCTGCAAAACTGATTGAACAGGCAGGACTAAAGGGGTTACGCCAGGGCGGTGCGGAAATTTCTGAAAAACATGCCAATTTTATTATTAATACTGGCGGTGCCTGCGCGGCGGACATGGAATTTTTGATAAAAAAAATTCAGCAGACTATTGCAGAAAAATATCAGATTAACTTAACTCCCGAAGTACGTTGCGTGGGTATCTCGTCGCCATGCACTTCTCTGGCCTCACCTCCTGTCGTTGATAAATGAAAACGCCTTGCGGGAAAACAGATAATGTCGTAAAATTGTTTATTTAAATCGCTGGTTAAAAAATCAGTAAGTTATTCAAGGGTTATCAATACTAGATAAAACCCCGGTATCCGGGGTTTTTTATTGGGAATTTATCGTGCGTCCATTTTGAAATCCGGGATTTTCCTGTTTTTTATGACAACGCTTTGTTGTAAATATACTGTTTGTTTTAGTGGAACAGGAAAATCTGTCATGATATTGAGCATACCGACGGATAGATGCTAAGTCGGAATAGACGCTGAAGTGGGCACTTGTGCCCATTTTTTTATTGAAGAAAGTTTAAAACTGATGTTATGCGGTTATCATTTTTTGCACAAATTTATAGTATTTGGCAAAACACAAATGAGAATCAGCGTGAAGCTTTTGCGTAACATCAAAAATAAAGAGGCGAACAACATTGCGCGATAAAGGTTTGCATGCACTCTTATCCCCTGTGGTTACGGCTTTAGGCTATGAGTTATTACTGGTCGAGCGTATCAAGCAGGGACGCAACGACAGCTTGTTACGTTTATATATTGATAAGGAAACGGGCGTGGTGGTGGATGACTGTGCAATTGTCAGTCGTCAGGTCAGTGCGGTATTAGATGTTGAAGACCCGGTTTCAGGTAATTATACCCTGGAAGTTTCTTCACCTGGGGTAGAACGCCCTCTGGTGACACGCGAACACTTTCAACAGTTTGTCGGACAACGCGCAAAAGTGCGTTTATTCAGTCCCATCGGTCTGGAGTCGCGACGCAATTTCAGCGGTTTGCTGGAGGGGTTTGATCAGACAAACGATACACTACAGATGGAAATTGATGGGGAGCATTATACGCTGCCGTTTGCACAGATTGAAAAAGCCAATCTGCTTGTAACTTTATAAATAGTTGTAAAAAAATGAACAGGGAGCGGCTGTGAGCAAAGAGATTCTACTGGTCGTGGATATGGTATCCAACGAAAAAGGTGTGGACAAGGAAATCATCTTTGATGCGCTGGAGTGCGCATTAGAAAATGCGACTAAAAAACGCCACACTCAGGATATTAATGTCAAAGTCACCATTGACAGGTTAACAGGTGAGTATGGCACAGTGCGTCGCTGGGAAGTGATTTCTGACGAGCCTTCTGATGAGATTCCTTTTAGTCCGCATAATCAGATTTTCCTCAATAAAGCGCAGAAACAAGCGCCTGATATTGAAGTGAATGATTATATTACTGAACCGATGGAATCTATCGCTTTTGGTCGTATTGCCGCGCAAACAGCGCGTCAGGTCATTGTACAGAAAGTACGTGAAGCAGAACGTGCGCAAGTGATAGAAGCCTATGAAAATCGCGTAGGTGAATTGATCAGCGGTGTCGTTAAGCGCGTTGACAAAGGTAATGTAATTCTGGATTTAGGGGAAAACATCGAAGCCATTATTTTGCGCGATGAACTCATTCCCCGTGAATCAATTCGCACTAATGACCGGGTGCGAGGCTATCTTAAAGCCGTGCGCGCTGAAGCGCGTGGTCCACAATTGTTTTTAAGTCGCGTTGCACAGGAATTATTAATTGAGTTATTCACCCTGGAAGTGCCGGAAATCAGTGAAGGACAACTGAAAGTTATCAGTGCTGCCCGTGATCCGGGTTCTCGTGCCAAAATTGCCGTACATACCGAAGATGCCCGGATTGATCCGGTGGGGGCTTGCGTGGGTATGCGTGGTTCCAGGGTACAGGCAGTTTCCAATGAATTGGGTGGCGAGCGGGTTGATATTATTTTATGGAATGAAAACCCAGCAAAATTTGTGATTAACGCCATGTCCCCCGCAGATGTTGTCTCTATCATTATTGATGAAGATAAACACAGCATGGATATTGCGGTTGCCGAAGACCAGTTATCACAAGCGATTGGTCGTGGTGGACAGAATGTTAAACTTGCCAGCCAGCTAACCGGCTGGACGCTGAACATCATGAGTGAAGCGGAAGCAGAAGAAAAGCAGCATTCTGAAGTAGGAAAAATGGTCAGCTTGTTTGAAGAACAACTGGATGTGGATGAAGAATTGGCAGCTGTTCTGGTTGAAGAGGGCTTTTCAACGTTGGAAGAGATTGCTTATGTGCCCTTGAACGAAATGCTGGAAATTGATGGTTTTGATGAAGAAATCGTTACTGCATTGCGTACCCGGGCTAAAGACGCCTTACTGACACAAGAAATTGCCAATGAAGAAGAATTGGAAAACAAGCAATCCACGCAAGATTCGGATTTGCTGAAATTAGAAGGTATGACTGAAGAACTGGCCGGCACTTTAGCGAGTATGAGCATTGTAAGCCAGGAAGATTTAGCAGAGCAAGCAGTTGATGATCTGCTTAGCATTGATGGAATGAGTGAGCAGCGGGCGGGTGATTTAATCATGGCAGCGCGCGCACCCTGGTTTGAGAACCAGGATTGAGCGAGGTTAAGGAGTAGTACGGCATGGCTGAGATTACAGTAAAACAATTTGCACAGGATATTGGCGTGCCGGTGGAGCGCGTTTTAGCGCAACTAACAGATGCCGGTTTATCAAAAAAGGCGGCAGATGAACATATCGATGAAGAGGAAAAGCTTAAGCTTTTAGGTCATCTACGCAAAATACATGGCAAGCAGAACAAGGCTACTGAAAAATCTCAGTCGCCGACAAAAGTCATATTAAAACGCAAAACCACCAGTAAATTAAAAGTACCGGGGTCTCAGGGTAAAAAAACCGTGAATGTTGAAGTGCGTAAGAAGCGCACCTATGTGAAGCGGGAAGCTGAAGAACAGGCCGATGCTGCTGCGGAAAAACCTGTAAAAGTCGATCCTGCGCGTCTGGAAAAAGCGGAGCAGGAACTGGAAGAAAAACTGCATCGTCAGCGTGAAGAAAAAGCTCGTTTAGAACGGGAACGTGCAGAACAGGCGGCAAAAGCACAGCGCAAACGCGAGGAAGCACAGCAACGCGCTGCCAAAGAAGCTAAAATCAAAGCTGAACGGGAAGTAGTGGCAAAGCAGGCGAAAACAGAAAAGCCAGCACCTGCATCAGCCGTACAGAAAAAACAACCTGGAAAAGTGCAGGATGCACCGGTAAACGAAACTCGGGCCAGGGCCAGGGCTAATATTGAGGCCGCGCAACAACAAGCACGCG
The DNA here is from genome assembly GCF_030378065.1 of Candidatus Venteria ishoeyi. Taxonomy (GTDB): domain Bacteria; phylum Pseudomonadota; class Gammaproteobacteria; order Beggiatoales; family Beggiatoaceae; genus Venteria; species Venteria ishoeyi. Next base: position 26,513 of record NZ_JAUCGJ010000029.1, read on the forward strand.
CACAACAGAAAGAAAAGAAAGAAAATAAAAAAACAGCAAAACCGTCAGCTACTGAAGGCACGGTTAAGATTATTAAAAAAGAAGACAAAACCAAGGCCGTTGGTAAACCGAAAAAATCCGGTGCACGTGAGCGTGATACGCAGAGCGATGATCGGACGGGGCGTAACAAACAATCGCGGCGCGGCGGACGCGGGCAGGATAAAAATGCGCAGGATAATCGTCGTGGCGGCAAGAAAAAAGGCAGGATGAGCGCGCCTAAAGATAGTGATAATTTACACGGCTTTACCAAACCAACTGCACCGGTCGTGCATGAGGTTTCAATTCCCGAAACGCTCTCTGTGGCTGACTTAGCCCAGAAAATGTCCATTAAAGCCGCAGAAGTCATCAAAACCATGATGAAAATGGGCACAATGGTGACAATTAATCAGGTGATTGATCAGGAAACTGCAACCATCGTGGTTGAAGAAATGGGGCATGTTCCCAAGCCTTTGCAAGAAAATGCACTGGAAGAGGATTTAGCGCAGGCTGTCGTAGAAGGTGAACAGGTACCACGCGCTCCCGTTGTAACCATTATGGGCCATGTTGATCATGGTAAAACCTCATTACTGGATCATATTCGTGAAAGCCGGGTGGCTTCAGGTGAAGCCGGGGGTATTACCCAGCATATCGGTGCCTACCATGTTGAAACCGAGCGCGGTATGATTACTTTCCTGGATACACCAGGACATGAAGCTTTCACCGCCATGCGTGCGCGCGGCAGTAAAATTACTGACTTAATTGTGTTGGTGGTTGCCGCTGATGATGGCGTCATGCCGCGTACCATTGAAGCGATTCAACATGCGCGCGCTGCTGAAGTGCCATTGATCATTGCCGTCAATAAAATTGATAAACCCGCAGCCGATCCTGAGCGTGTTAAACAAGAATTAGTCGCTCAGGAAGTGGTACCAGAAGATTGGGGTGGCGATACCATGTTTATACCGGTATCGGCTAAAACCGGTGAAGGTATTGATAATTTGCTGGAATCCATTTTGCTCGAAGCGGAAGTGCTGGAATTACGCACAGTCGAAGAAGGCCCAGCGCATGGCGTGGTAATCGAATCCAGACTGGATACCGGACGCGGCGTAGTTGCCAGCGTATTGGTACAACGCGGTACCTTGAAAAAAGGTGATATTCTGCTGGCAGGTCATGAGTACGGAAAAGTCCGTGCGATGATGGATGAAAATGGTAAGCCCGTTCTTTCCGCCGGCCCTTCTATTCCTGTTGAAGTGTTAGGGCTTTCCGGCACCCCGATGGCTGGTGATGAAGTATTAATGGTGGCAACGGAGCGTAAAGCGCGTGAAGTGGCTTTATTCCGCCAGGGTAAATTCCGTGAAATCAAGCTGGCGAAACAGCAGGCGGCGAAACTGGAAAACATCTTCTCGCAAATGGAAGAAGGTGAAGTCAGCAACCTGAACATCGTGTTAAAAGCCGATGTACAAGGTTCTGCTGAGGCTTTGAGTGAATCACTGATTAAGTTGTCCACGCAGGATGTCAAAGTGAATATTGTAGGCCGGGGCGTTGGTGGTATTAACAGCTCGGACGTACAATTGGCTTCCGCGTCTAACGCGATTTTAATCGGCTTTAATGTGCGCGCAGATGCCGCAGCACGTAAAATTGTGCAGGAAGAAGGTATCGATCTGCATTATTACAGCATTATTTACGAAGCCATTGAAGAAGTTAAGCAAGCCATGACCGGAATGCTGGCACCTGAAATCAAAGAAGAAATCGTCGGTCTGGCAGAAGTACGCGATGTCTTCCGGGTGGCAAAAATCGGCGCAGTGGCAGGATGCATGGTGCTTGAAGGCATGGTTAAACGTAAAAATCCAATTCGTGTCTTGCGTGATAACGTGGTAATTTATGAAGGTGAGCTTGAATCTCTGCGCCGCTTCAAAGAAAATGTCACCGAAGTCAAATCTGGTATAGAATGCGGTATTGGCGTGAAAGATTACAATGACGTGAAAACTGGCGATCAAATTGAAGTTTATGAACAAGTTGAGGTTCGCCGCAGTCTGTAAGGACGTTACGCAAAGGCTTCTTTTTTGTGCCTTAGGGCACAAAAAAATTGTCATTGCTGCACACTGAGTTTTATTCGTGTCGAGTAGAGTGAGTTTTGTGATTCAACGTTATGCGCTGAATGGTACCAAACTTCGCGCTGATTTTATGGGATATTAAATCATGGCACTATGGGATAAGTGGAAAACGCGCAAAGCGCATCTGGCACCGCTGGAAAAAACTTTTGATGTGGTATTAACACCCATAGAAGAGTTTATTCATAAACAAAGTGCCAGTGGTATTTTGTTGATGCTCTTCATGGTGATTGCTTTAATCCTGGCAAATTCTCCCTGGTCCGAGACTTTTCTACATTTTTTCCATAACCATATTGTGCTGGCATTTGGTGATGCCAAATTAGATTATTCCCTGCATCACTGGATTAATGATGGCTTGATGGCCCTGTTCTTTTTTGTTGTGGGGCTGGAAATCAAACGTGAAGTATTAGTCGGCGAGCTTGCCAGTGTCCGTCAGGCAATGTTACCAATTATTGCCGCAATTGGTGGTATGGCAGTCCCCGCCCTGTTTTATGCCGCACTGAATTATGATGGTCTTGGCAGTGCTGGCTGGGGTGTGCCGATGGCAACCGATATTGCTTTTGCAATGGGCGTATTGACGCTGCTGGGAAGGCGTATCCCCGTCTCTCTAATGACCTTTCTGCTGGCCTTGGCCATTGTTGATGATCTGGGTGCAGTTGCAGTTATTGCCATGTTTTACACAGAGCAAATTCATACCCAGCCGCTGTTGATTGCATTGGGGCTGGTGTTTGTTTTGTTTGTGTTTAATCTGGCAGGTATTCGCAGACCTTTACCTTATTTTCTGATCGGTATCGTGCTTTGGGTGGCAATGCTGAAATCTGGTATCCATGCCACTTTAGCCGGTATTTTTACCGCCTGGATGATTCCTGCCCGCTCTAAGGTTGATACCCAATATTTTTATCAGCAGGTAATGCGCCTGATGGACAGGTTCAAATCAGGCGGCGTCAGAACCCGGAGCCTGCTAACCAATCAGCATCAACGCGGCATAGTACAAGCCCTGGATAATGGCATACAAGCCGTACAGCCGCCTTTGCAATATCTTGAACATCATATGCACATGCCGGTTGCTTTTATCATCATGCCTTTATTTGCCCTGGCTAATGCCGGTGTGCCACTGGCAGGTGTCAGCATTTCTCAAGTATTTGATAATGATATCAGTCTGGGTATTATTCTGGGTTTATTAGGTGGTAAATTTATTGGCATTACCATCATTTCATTATTAGCCTGTCGATTGGGTATTGCCCAACTTCCACAAGGTACCAACTGGCGGCATATTATTGGCGTGGGCTTATTAGGTGGCATTGGTTTTACCATGTCAATTTTTATTGCCAACCTCGCATTTACCAACCCTGAAAGCCTGCTGGCAGCAAAAACAGGTATTCTGCTGGCTTCAGTTTCTGCCGGTGTATTGGGTTATTTGTGGTTATTCTTTTTTACTAAGAAGACAGAATCAGGCACAGCACCTTAAGGAGTGAGGATAAAATAAATACAGAAACTGGGCGCAGGATTTTTATTCATTTTCAAGGCGTGAAAACAGGCGCATAGCAAGCTATGTAACTGTTTTCGGAACGCAGAAAATGGAGAAAAAGACCAGCCAAGTTGCTGAAGTTATAAAATTCTCGCTCCTAAGTGTCAGGCCAAACTTTCTCTGGGAAAAAGACTCAAAGCCCAAAACAGCATTAAGCACACTGAGTAAAAATGCATGGCAACCTATATTGTTGGTGATGTTCAAGGGTGTTATCAACCACTACGACAATTACTGGATAAACTGGCCTTTAACCCCGCTAAAGACAAACTCTGGTCGGTTGGCGATCTGGTCAATCGTGGCCCGGAATCTTTGCAGGTATTGCGTTTTTTCAAAAGTCTGGGGGCGCAAGCTAAAGTGGTGCTCGGCAACCACGATTTGCATCTGTTGGCAGTATATTACGGCAATCGTAATCGATATAAACCTGACAAAGATACGATTGAGCCGATACTCAAAGCCAAAGACAGCGATAGTCTGATGGATTGGCTGCGTCATCAACCACTACTGTATCATAGTAAAAAACAACAATTATTAATGGTACATGCTGGCTTGCCACCACAATGGGATTTAAATCTGGCAAAGTCCTGCGCTGCGGAAGTGGAAAAAGTCTTACAAAGTAAACATCCTGAGTCATTTCTATTGGATTTATATGGTGTTTCAGAAAAAGTCTGGAAACCACAATTACGTGGTCTAACCCGGCTGAAATTTATCACATCTTGCCTGACTCGTTTACGTTATTGTGATAGTGACGGTAAGTTGGTGATGAAAAATAAAATGAGTCCTGATATCAAACCCGGTACGGTAGATTCAGACGCGCATATTTACCCCTGGTTCCTTCACCCGAAACGGGCCAGCCGTAATCTCACCATTGTTTTTGGGCATTGGGCCACCTTGGGTTTATATACGGGTAAAAATCTCTATGCACTGGATAGTGGTTGTGTCTGGGGTGGTCAACTCAGCATTTTACGTTGGGAAGACCGTAAGATTTTTCAACTGGGCTGCCCACAAAGTCGCGCCCCCTTTGCTGAAAAATAGCCTGAGTTCGATGCCAGCTTCTTTCAGCGCTGAAAACACTGAAAACCGCTAACACCTCACGCTGATACTTGATTATAGCCTGATAGTTGAAAAAAATATGAAAACTCTGATTTTACTGCGCCATGCCAAATCCAGTTGGGATCATCCCGGCTTATCAGATTTTGAACGTCCCTTAAATGCCAGGGGACTGAAAAATGCCCCAAAAATGGGGCGCAGACTGGCACAACGCCAATTACCCATTGAGCAGATTATTTCCAGTCCCGCTAAACGGGCGCTGACAACGGCTAATATCGTTGCTGAGCAATTGCAATATCCATTGTCTGATATTCAACAGGATGCGCAGATTTATGAAGCCAGTGTTGGCGATTTGATGGCAGTCGTACAAAAATTTGACGATCAGTTAAGCTGCATCATGCTGGTAGGGCATAATCCGGGATTGACCAGTTTAAGTTATTACCTGACGGCTTATCAAGTCAATAATATGCCAACTTGCAGCCTGTTTTGTGCAGAATTTGACAGTGAACGCTGGGAAAATATTCACCCTGCCAGCGGTCAGATGACATTTTTTGATTACCCTAAAAAAATTGCCTGAAGCACTTTTTAACCTAATACCGGCCAACTAATCGCCAGTAATACCAGCATCCAGAATGTAATATGTGAAATAAGCATTATGCTGTGTCCTTTAATTTTTTTATGATTTAAATTGTTTTAAGCATCTCTATGTTGAACTATCCGCAGATAAATCCGATTATGCTCGAACTGGGCCCCTTACAAATACACTGGTATGGGATGATGTATCTGTTGGCATTCTCTCTGGGATGGGGATTGGCTATGCACAGAGCGCGCCAGCCCTGGACGCCTTATCACGCTGAGCAAATTGGCGACCTGGTGTTTTATGTTGCAATTGGCGCGGTGTTAGGCGGACGCCTGGGTTATATCTTGTTTTATAATTTTTCCGTTTATCTGCAATCACCCCTGGATATTTTTAAAATCTGGCAAGGTGGCATGTCGTTTCATGGTGGTTTATTAGGCGTTATTGCAGTACTTGCCTGGTATGCCAAAAATCAGCAACGTGGCTTTTTTGAAACCACTGATTTTATTGCCCCTATGGTGCCACTGGGCCTGGGGCTTGGGCGTATTGGCAACTTTATCAACGGTGAATTATGGGGCGCACCCACAAGCGCGCCTTGGGGTATGGTATTCAGGCATGTCGATTCCCTGCCACGTCATCCTTCCCAACTCTATGAATTTGTCCTGGAAGGCTTGGTATTATTTGTAATCGTGTGGCTATTTTCCCGCAAGCCCAGACCTGTCATGTCAGTTTCTGCATTGTTTTTAATCAGTTACGGTGCTTTCCGTTTTATTATTGAATTTTTCCGGGAACCGGATGAGCATTTAGGTTATCTGGCATTTGACTGGCTGACGATGGGGCATGTGCTAACCTTGCCCATGCTGATATTAGGCCTGGCATTAATGTATCTGGCCTACCGTAACCCACGTTTGCCGCAAGCGACAGCATCGCTTGATGTTAAAGGTTGAGATATGTCTGGCATCAACTATTCCATCAGCTCGCTGCCCTGGGGAGAAATTCAGCAGGTTTTTCTTGACATGGATGGCACCTTACTGGATTTACATTTTGATAATTATTTCTGGTTGGAGTATGTGCCGCAGCAATATGCCAAAAAACGTAATTTACCACTGGATAAAGCTAAAGCTGAATTTATGGAGATGTGCCGGCAGGTTGAAGGCACTTTAGATTGGTATTGCCTGGATTACTGGACAGACACATTGGGCCTGGACATTCCTAGACTTAAAAAAGAAATCGCACATTTAATTGCAGAACACCCTGATGTGATTCCTTTTTTACAAGCACTGCGCAGCAGTGGTCGTAAAGCAATTTTAGTCACTAATGCCCACCATAACAGCCTGCATCTGAAACTGCGTCATACCCGCATCGGTGATCATCTGGATGCGGTATACAGCGCGCACAGTCTGAAATTACCCAAAGAAGATCCTGCATTCTGGAAGGTTTTGCAACAGCATCACCCTTATGATCCGGCCCACACCCTGTTAATTGACGATAGCCTGCCAGTACTGAATGCCGCGCAGCAATATGGCATGGTGCATTTATTAGGCGTGGCTAAGCCCGACACAAAACAAGCCCGCAAACCAGCAGCCGATTACCCGCTGGTGGAAAGTTTTCAATCCTTGCTTCAATCTTTATCCAATTTTGAGCATCAAGCTCGCGTTTTTCATCATTAAGGAGTCGCAAATATGGATACCCAAAATATCGAAATCGATGGCCAGACTTTCTCTCAGGAAGAGTTGGTTCATGCTTTTAAGGATTTGCAGGAAACCAATCGACGTTATAAAAAAGAACGTAAAAAAGCCGTTATCCGTCGCCGCGAAGAACAACAGCTTAAACCTTATCAAGCCGAGTTGATTAAGCTGCAACAACATATGGAACGCAGTGGTCAGAAAATGGTTATTTTATTTGAAGGTCGTGATGCTGCGGGTAAAGGTGGTACGATTCGGCGCATTACCCGTTATATGAATGAAAAACATTATCGCATTGTGGCATTGGGTAAGCCTTCTGAAATTCAACGCACACAGTGGTTTTTTCAGCGTTATGTCGAACAATTGCCTCGTGCGGGTGAAATCGTACTGTTTGATCGCACCTGGTATAACCGCGCCATGGTGGAGCCTGTTTTTGGTTTTTGTAGTGATGAAGAATATCGTAACTTCATGATGGGCGTGGGTGGTTTTGAAAAAGATCTGGTACGCCAGGGTACCCACATGATTAAACTCTATTTCAGCGTGTCCAAAGAAGAGCAGGCGCATCGTTTTGAACGTCGTAAAACCGATCCTTTGCGTCAATGGAAACTCAGCGAAGTTGACTTACAGGCGCAGGAGCGTTGGGATGATTTTACTAATGTGAAACATGAGATGCTGCGCCAGACCCACACCAGCGTCGCCCCTTGGACAATTATTCGTTCCGATAACAAACATCTTGCTCGGCTAAATGCAATGAAAATACTGCTCAACAGCGTTGATTACGATGACCGTAACCCTGATCTGGATTTTGTACCGGATCATGATGTGATTATCTCCGGTGCCAGAGAGCTGGAATTAATGGAAGCCCAGCGTATTCAGGGTGGAAAGTTTATCAGTTAATCTAAGCTGAGTTTGGCGTAGTGCTTATAGCAATGCTTGAACTTACGCCAAACTCAGGTCTGCTAAGTAGGTGAGCATAATTACCTACTTATTAGCTCAATTAATCAGGTTCTTGGCCCAAACTCCATATTGGGTATTGATGCTCAAGGCTTCTATTTCTTCCTCACACCTCCCCATCAGGCTTTCTGCATAATAGGCAGCCACATCCAAAGGGGAAATTCAAAATACCCGTTTGAAGGCAAATTAAAAAATGAATAGACGTGAATTTATGAAATTAGCTGCCGGCAGTTTGTTGCTTGGTAATCAATCACTATCAGCATTATGTCGTGAAGTAACATGGGTCATGCCGGAAGAAGGTGACAGACATCAACAAACCTGGATGGCTTTTGTTGCTAATGATTATATTTGGTCAAGCGCGCAAATCCCTGTTGTTAAACAAAATTTAGTATTGATTGCGAGCACCATCGCAAAATATGAGCCTGTTTCAGTCCTAGTCAATCCTGAAGATTATACTGAGGCCACTGCTTTATTCGGTGATCTAAATCGCCACCCCTATCCAATCACACTCATTGAATTTAGCATAGATGATTTATGGTTACGTGATACCGGTGCAACTTTTGTTAAGGGTAGCGATGGCAAAAAATATGGAATTGATTTTAACTTTAATGGTTGGGGTAATAAACAAACCCATGAGTATGACGCAAAAGTTGCCAATTTCATCACCCAACAAAGCGGGGCAATTACAAAATCCAGCCTGCTGGTACTTGAAGGTGGTTGTTTTGAAATTGATGGATACGGAACCGCAATATTAACCAAAAGCTGTGTATTAAATGCCAATCGCAATCCAGATACCACGCAAGCAATGGTAGAAGCAGAGCTTAATGACTTGCTAGGTATCAAAAAAGTCATTTGGTTAGAAGGTATTAAAGACAAAGATATTACTGATGGACATACTGACTTTTATGCCCGTTTTACTCAAAAAGGCAGAGTATTAGTCAGTAGAGATAATTATCAGGATTCTTATGATTATGCCGTCACCCGGCAAAATATTGAAACCCTGAAAAATGCAACAGATGCCGAAGGTAATAAACTTAATATTAGCATTATTGACACTCCTGATATTATCAATGAAACCTTTGGCGTAGATAGCTTTGCTGCGGGTTATATTGGTTATTATGTTTGTAATAACGCTATTATTATGCAAGGTTTTGGCGACCCAACGGCAGATGAGCAAGCAAAAGCTATTCTACAACAGGAGTTTCCCAAGCACATAATTGAGCAAATTCGTATTGATGGTATTGCATCAGGTGGCGGCAGTATTCATTGTGCGACTCAACAAGAACCTAATATCAGTAGTGATGCAAGTGTGAGTAATAATCTGGATATTCATCTGCCATCTGCGGACTATAATGATAATAAAATTTGGGTTGATTTGAAATACAGTGGTGTTGATGACAAAAAAGAACATATCTGGAAGTTGAAAAATTATGGGTTGATTAAAGAATAAAACCAGTTGAATTACCGGTTGAATTAGCAGAACTCCAATCACTCCTTAGCAGTGAGAATTTTATAACTTCAGCAACTTCAGGTTATAATAAAAAGCCACTTAAAAAACAGGTTCCATAACATCTATCATGACGAGTCCTACTTCTTCGGTTTCCCCGGAAAACACCATCACCCAATTTCTTGAGTTGACACCGCAGGACAATCAGCGGCTGGCGAATTTCTGCGGTCAATTTGACAGCCATTTACGGCAACTAGAGCAACGTTTTGGTGTGGAAATCCATAATCGTGGGCATCAGTTTAATGTCACCGGCATTGCTAAAAACGTGGAAGAGATTATCCCGGTTTTGCGCCACTTATATGCGACAACCAAAGAAGAAGTGCTTGATGGCGAGCAGGTACATATCCAGACCCAGGCTGCGCATGTTGACAGCTTACAGGAATCAGAAAAACCCGGCGCGGAAGATATAGAAGAAGTGCGCATTCGTACCCGCCGTGGCGTAATTAAAGGCCGTGGGGTGAATCAATGCGCTTATTTACGCCGGATTTTAACTCATGATATTAATTTTGGCATTGGCCCTGCGGGTACGGGGAAAACTTATCTGGCGGTCGCTTGCGCCGTTGAAGCTCTGGAACAGGAGCAGGTACGGCGTCTGGTGCTGGTGCGCCCAGCGGTGGAAGCCGGGGAAAAGCTGGGATTTTTACCGGGTGATCTGGCGCAGAAAGTCGATCCTTATCTGCGTCCCTTATATGATGCCTTGTTTGAAATGTTTGGTTTTGAGCGGGTGGACAAACTGATTGAGCGTAATGTCATTGAAGTTGCGCCGCTGGCTTACATGCGTGGGCGCAGTTTAAATGAATCATTTATCATTTTAGATGAAGCCCAAAACACGTCTATAGAACAAATGAAAATGTTTTTAACCCGGATTGGTTTTGGCTCCACTGCGGTGATTACCGGCGATGTCACCCAGGTGGATCTGCCGCGCAACCAACGCTCCGGCCTGAGTCATGTGATGGATGTGCTGCAAGATATTGACGGCATTAGTTTTACTTTTCTTGATGCCCGCGATGTAGTGCGTCACCCTTTAGTTGGGCGCATTATCAACGCTTATGAACGTGCAGAAGCGCAGGCCAAAAAAAATGAAGCCTGATGCGCTTATCCCTGAGCTTGAATTAGATATTCAATATATTAGTGAAAATCAACAAATACCAGATACTGGACAATTTCAGCAATGGGCGCAGGCGACACTACAGGTGGTCAGTCACAATGCAGTGGAACCCTATCAACAGACCTTGCAGGAAAAATGGCAACATTTACATCAGCAACTGGATGACTTTACCGTATTTCTCAGCTTGCGTATTGTTGATGAAACAGAGGGTACGGAACTGAACGAAACCTGGCGCAATAAATCCGGCCCCACCAATGTATTATCCTTTCCTTTTGACCCCGCCCCCGGCATGGAAGATATGCCCTTATTAGGTGATATTGTGATTTGCGCGCCAGTGGTGGAAGCCGAGGCAAAACAACAGCACAAGCTCATCACTGCACATTGGGCGCATTTATTGGTGCATGGGGTTTTGCATTTACTGGGGTTTGATCATATAGACGCGGAAGAAGCACAGGTAATGGAAACATTGGAAATTCAGGTTTTACAAGACCTGGGATATGATAATCCTTATTAGCAAAATAAATCATGGCAAAAAAAAATCATTGGTTGCACCGTTTCTGGCCGCGCCAACTTAAACGCTGGTTAACACCGACACCACAAAACACCCATCAATTACTGAGGTTTTTGAAAAAAAGCCAGGAAAGTCAGTTGTTCAGTCTGGATACCATGAACATGATTGAAGGGGCTTTGTTGGTATCCGGCACCCATGTACGTGAGGTGATGATTCCCCGCGCGCAAATGGTGGTTTTGCAATATAACGAACACCCCGATAAATTTATTGAAAGCTTGGTAGAATCCGGACATTCCCGCTTCCCTGTGGTTAATGAAAGTCGTGACGCAGTACAGGGTATTTTGCTGGCAAAGGATTTGCTCAATTTTTATGCTGCCAGCCCAAAAAATGCACAACGCTTTCAGATGCGGGATTTATTGCGTCCACCGGTATTCATTCCAGAAAGCAAACGCCTGAACGTCTTATTAAGAGAATTTCGCAGCAGTCGCAATCACATGGCCATTGTTGTGGATGAATATGGTGGTGTTGCAGGTCTTGTCACCATTGAAGATGTAATTGAAGAAATCATTGGTGAAATTGATGATGAGCACGATCTGGATGAAGAAAATTACATCCGCAAACGCAGCAATGGCTGTTATCTGGTACGCGCCCTGACCCCTGTTGATGAATTTAATGCCTATTTTAAAACCAGTTTCAGTGATGAGGAATTTGATACCATCGGCGGCGTATTGTTGCAAGCCTTTGGGCACATGCCCAAGCGTGGGGAAAGCATGGAGCTACAAGGCTTTTATTTTGAAATAAGCCGTACTGACCGCCGCCGCCTGCACTTATTAGAAGTCAAGCGCCTGGAGCTTAAACCCAAACAAGCAAAACAAACCTAAGCAGATGATGGGCACTATTGCATCGCCTATCCTACACACTTAAAAGAACAATCTATTTTCTGGTCTCATTCTCTGTCCGGCAATTTTTCACTTAAACGTTGTATTAATTCCGGTGCCGGCGTTGCCATTAAAAAGCGCAAATCAATACGCCGGTTTTTACGCCGGTTTTCCGCACTATCCTGTGGCGCTACCGGTCGCCTTGAGGCATAAGCACTGACGCTTAACAGGGCCTGTTGCTGCGGATTTTTCAAGCTATCCAAAGCGGGTACCACCTGGATTAAGGCTTTCCAGGTATTTAATGCACGGGCGCTGGCCAAGGCCCAGTTATCCTTAAAATCCGGGGTATGGATAGGGCGGTCGTCAGTGTGACCTTCAATTAACACAGCCTCTAAACGGGCTTGGTGCAAGTCGCTATCAAGTGGCATTGTTGCGCAATGCTGCTGCAAATTATCAGGCGCTATGCTGTAACAGGGTAAAATAACTTTTAACGCCTGTCCTAAATGTTGTATCGCCTGTTCCCCGACTGCTTGCAGTTGGGCCTCACCAGATGCAAACAACAAGGTCTCGGGCAAACGCAAAATACCATTTTTTTCATCAATCAGTACCTGCAAACCTTGCTGCTTAAGCATGGATTGGATATCTCGCAACAAACCACGGCGCACGGTATCATTATTAGTCAAACGGCTGACCACTTGCTCCAAATGTTGTTTTTCCTGTAATAATAAAACTCGTGTTTGCTGCTGAGCCTGGGTTTCCTGTTGCGTTTTCTGCTCAGCATGGCGATAATTTAATGCAAACCCCATTAAAATAATAATAAAAACAAACAACAAGCCAATAATTAAATCACTCAGAGAAACCAGATAATTTTCCTCTGCAACATGAGAGGAGCGGCTGGAAACAGATGAAAAATGGTTTAAAGAAGTCACAGGCATTGGATGATTTTCTTGTCAGGTATTAGAATCTGGTAAACTATAGCATTTTTACGGTACACACAGTAATTTACACACAGTAATTCACTTATGACAGCATCCCATGCCATGCCCACGACGATGACCTTAGATGACGTACAACAACTGATGCAGGAAGATATGCAGGCAGTCAACACGCTGATTCGCCAACGTCTACACTCTGATGTGGTACTCATCAACCAACTGGGGCATTATATTATCAACAGCGGCGGCAAACGTATTCGCCCCCTGCTGCTGATGCTCAGCGCCCATGTTTTTGACTACGATAACGAGCACCACTACACACTGGCTGCCGTGGTAGAATTTATTCATACTGCAACCTTATTACATGATGATGTGGTGGATGCCTCAGAATTACGCCGTGGCAAACAAACCGCCAACAGCTTATGGGGCAATGAGGCCAGTGTATTGGTTGGTGATTTTCTTTACTCCCGCGCTTTTCAAATGATGGTTGGGGTACAGGATATGCAGGTGATGGAAATTCTCTCTGATGCCACTAATGTCATCGCTGAAGGCGAGGTGTTGCAGCTACTCAACTGCCACGAACCCGATACCACCGAAGCACAATACCTGGAAGTGATACGTTATAAAACCGCCAAACTGTTTGAAGCTGCCGCCCAGCTCGGTGCTGTGTTAGCCAAGCAACCCCCGGAAATTGAACAAGCCATGATTCACTACGGACAACATCTTGGCACGGCTTTCCAGCTCATTGATGACGTGCTGGATTACAGCGCCGACAGTCAGGCCATAGGCAAGAATATCGGCGATGATCTCGCCGAAGGCAAACCCACGCTTCCTCTCATTTATGCCTTAAAACACAGCAGCCCGGAAGAACAGGCAGTCATCCGCCATGCCATCACGGAAGGGGGACGCGATAACATAGAACAAATCACCACCACCATCACGCAATGTGGCGCAATTGATTACACGGCGCAAGCGGCTGCCAATGAAGCAAAAAAAGCCATGCAGGCACTGGAAATCCTGCCCACATCGCTATATACTGACGCGCTTTATGCACTTGCAGATTTCACCATACAGCGCAATCATTAAGTTGCAATCAAGTGAATATTTCAGGAATACTGTTCCGTATTCCAAATAAGCTTCAAACGGGGTGTAGCTCAGCCTGGTAGAGCACTGCCTTCGGGAGGCAGTGGCCGGAGGTTCAAATCCTCTCACCCCGACCAATTAAACCAAGCACTTACAAATAAAAAATCCATTTTTTCATTGAGCGCCCCTACTGACATCAGGTTGTTGCAATATACCCAAAAAATACCCTATTGTATCGTTATACTTTAAAGGGGTTTCAAAATTAGCAACAATGAAGGGATTAATTTTGTGAATAACTGCTATCAAAAACTCAAATTACACGGTTTTAATAATCTGACCAAAAGTCTGAGTTTTAATATTTATGATATTTGTTACGCAACCACGCCTGAACAACATACCGCCTATATTGAATATATTGACGAAGCCTACAATGCCACGCGTTTAACACGTATTTTAACGGATGTTGCCAATATTATTAGTGCCAATATTCTCAATATCGCGCATCAGGATTACGATCCTCAAGGTGCCAGTGTTACCATGTTAATTTCAGAAGAACCTATACATTCAGAACAGTTGTCTAACAGCCCTTCTCCCGGTCCTTTGCCGGATGCGGTGGTTGCGCATCTGGATAAAAGCCATATTACCGTACATACTTACCCGGAAACACATCCCGATGGCGGCATTAGCAGTTTTCGCGTTGATATTGATGTTTCCACTTGTGGTCGAATTTCTCCACTAAAAGCCCTAAACTACCTGATTCACAGTTTTGACTCGGATATTGTGATCATGGATTACCGGGTGCGCGGCTTTACCCGTGATGTTGATGGTCATAAACACTATATTGATCACACTATTCACTCCATCCAGGATTACTTATCCGACGATACCAAAAATGCTTACCAAATGATTGATGTCAATGTTTACCAGGAAAATATTTTCCACACTAAAATGTTGATTAAAGATTTTGAATTGGAGAACTATCTGTTTAATGTTGATATTTCACATTTATCCACGTATGAATGCAGCGCCATTGAAACCTGTTTACGTCAGGAAATGACCGAAATTTTTTATGGTAAAAACCTTAAAAATCACTAGGTATTATAAAAATCAGAGAAAACACATGAATGCAGACACCTTACGCCCCGTATTTACCCAATTACTAACGCCAAAAAGTATTGCGCCGGTAGAAACCTTCCCGGAAGACCCCAGCCTGTTATTTACCGAACTCCCGGATATTGAAGATCGTGCAAAAATCCGTTTTATTCTGGGGGAAAAAATACAATTCAAAGCTGCCAGCAGCGAAGATGTTGAACGCCTGATTAAATACTGGCGCGCGCGTCTGACCCCGCAAATTGAAGACAACGGCGATGACAGTCTGTTTAATGACGATGCGGAATATGATGAAGATCTGGCCTCCGAAGCGCCGATTATCCGTATGGTGAATCATCTACTGGAACGCGCCATGGATATGAGCGCCAGTGATATTCACTTTGAACCGGAAGAAGATGCGCTGATGGTGCGTTGCCGGGTTGATGGGGTGATGGTTGAAATTGAACGCCTGTCGGCACGGGTCACACCGGCTGTGGCTTCGCGCCTCAAACTCATGGCGCGGCTGGATATTGGCGAAAAGCGTCTACCCCAGGATGGGCGCATACAATACGCCCTGGATGCGCGCAGCCTGGATATGCGCGTATCCACCCTGCCGGGTATACACGGTGAGTCTATCGTATTGCGTATCCTGGATCGCAGCGATGTCAATGTCAGTCTGGGACAATTGGGGATGCCAGCAGATGTGCTTACTCAATATGAGCAGATTATCCGCCAGCCATTTGGTATGATTCTGGTCACTGGCCCTACCGGTAGCGGTAAAACCACAACCCTGTATGGCACACTGGAAAAAGTGAACAGCGGCAACCAGAAAATCATCACCGTGGAAGACCCGGTGGAATATCAAATGGCAGGTATTACCCAGATTCACGTCAATGCTAAAATCGGTCTGAGTTTTGCTGCCGGTTTACGCTCCATTGTGCGTCAGGACCCGGATGTCATTCTGGTGGGTGAGATTCGCGACCAGGTAACCGCAGAAATTGCCATTGAATCTGCGCTCACCGGTCACCTGGTCTTCTCCACCCTGCATACCAACGATGCTGCCGGAGCCATCACCCGCTTGCAGGATATGAATATCGACACCTATTTGATCAGCTCCAGTGTGCTGGGCATCATGGCACAACGTCTGGTGCGTAAAGTCTGCCCTCATTGTGCGGAAAAAGTGGCTTTGGAAGCGGAAGAAGCTAAACTACTGGGCATCACCACCGCGCAATGCCCGGAAATTGTGCGCGGCAAAGGCTGTGAACGCTGTGGTCAAACCGGTTATCGGGGGCGGATTGGTATTTATGAGCTGTTAATGATGTCCGATGACTTGCGCCACGTTATCAGCACAGGCGGCGATGCCAATGCCATTCGCAGCCAAGCTGAAAAGGAAGGTTTACGCACCCTGCGCCAGGATGCACTGGAAAAACTGTATCAGGGTTTAACCACACCGGAAGAAATCGTGCGCGTGACCCGAGCCGTTTAAAAGAGGCTGAGTTTACAACGGATTCAGGTTAAAATACCGGGTTTTGTTCTCAATGTTTGCCTTAGTCCGGGTTTGATTTAGACACAAAAACCCTATGTTGAACTCAAGTTAACCTGAACCCAATGTAAGGTTTTTTAACAAAAAGCCATGAAGTCCAATACACACTATCAATAATTTAGCGTGAGGCGGAAGCGGTTTTCAACACATTTAGCGTTGAAAGAAGCTTATGCCGAACTCAGGTAAGTTACTTTAAAAAGATGTATAACCGTTATTTTGAGCTTGTTTTATATAAAACCTACGCCGATCTGAAAGCCGAAAGTGAGCGCACTTATCTCGGTTTTCTGTGGTGGGTGTTTGAACCAATTCTGTTTATGGGGGTTTTCTACGTCATATTCGGCTTATTGATGAAACGTGGCACGGAAGATTTTGTACCATTTTTGCTCATTGGCTTAACCACATGGCAATGGCTGAAATCCTGCATCAGCCACGGTGCACTCAGTATTACCAATGGTCGTCATCTGATGCAGCGGGTGCATCTGCCCAAAGTCATTTTCCCCATTGTGGTGATTTTGACTGACAGCGTAAAATTTGTTTTTATCTTTGTTCTGCTGCTGATTTTTTTATGGTTATCTGGTTATACGCCTAATCTCAATTATTGGGCCTTACCGCTGGTTTTATTCACGCAGTTGCTGGTGATTATTGCCGTCACGCTGCTGGAAGCCGCCATCGTGCCTTTTGTCCCGGATTTGCGTTTTGTGATTGAAACGGTATTACACGCTTTGTTTTTTTTAACCGGTATTTTTTTTAATGCCGCAGACATCGTACCCGAAGAATTCAAATTTTATTTTTACCTCAATCCTATGGCAAATCTCATTGAGGATTACCGTAATATTTTAATGTACGACCGCCTGCCGGACTTTTCCAGTTTAGCCGTGATAGCAGCGTGTTCACTATTCACAATCTGGCTGGCAGTACGCATTATTAAACGTTATGAGTACGTGTATCCCAGAATCAGCATCTAAGGAGTGAGAATTTTATAACTTCAGCAACCTGGCTGGTCTTTTTCTCCATTTTCTGCGTTGTGAAAACAGTTACATAGCTTGCTATGCGCCTGTTTTCACGCCTTGAAAATGAATAAAAATCCTGCGCCCAGTTTCTGCATTTATTTCATCCTCACTCCTAAGGAGTCTTTATGAGGTCATTACTACCCAGTCACTACATGATTACCGGCAAATTCACCGATCTCGGAGATTTCCGGTACAAGCTGGAACAAGCATTACAAGCAGGCCCCAAGGTGGTGCAGTTACGCTGCAAGGGCATGGCTGATGAGGAGTACCGCGAAGTTACTCGTCTTGCTGAAACAATTTGTGCCCATTTTGAAATGCCGTTGCTGCTGGTAACAACACCTGATTTATTTACAAAAACCAAGGCAGACGGCCTGCACTTGAGCAGTGATAAACTTGATGGTTTCAAAAAGCGCCCGATTGCTGAAGATAAACTGCTTTCGGTTTCCTGCCACAGCCAGGAGGATCTAAAACGCGCAGACCAGCTTGGCGCGGATATTCTGCTGCTCTCTCCTGTTAAACCCACTGCCAGCCACCCCGAACTTGCAGGACTGGGCTGGCAGGGTTTCAGTGAAATGACGGCGGGATTACCGCAAGCCACTTATGGCCTGGGCGGGATGAAACCTGAAGACCTTGATGACGCTTTGGCTGCGGGTGCGCGCGGCATTGCTGCCACTGCTGGTTTTTGGTCATGACAATCATCAAAATAACAGGAACTTAAATTTGCCGCTGAATGTGCAAAAAAACGTAAAAATTTTCTGTGCATTTCTGCATTGCTTACGTTGCTTTGTAAATTCGGTAAATCGTTTTTGGACAGCTTCTTTAAGAATCATCCACATCAAGTTCCACCCGTTCCAGCAACAACTCATCACCAGAAATCAAAGTGGTATGCCAATCACCACAAGCGCCGCAAATCAATTTATTGATACGGGCATCAGTTTCTGCCCCACAGGTGCTGCACCGTACCCGTAATGGGCCTTCAGTGATTTTAAGCAAGGCATCCTGAGCGGACGTACCTGCGCTGGCAATGGGAAAAGCATCTGCCAGCAAGGCAGGCACAACCCCGGATAACGGCCCCATTTGCAGATGTACAACCGCAATTGTTGCCTGCTGATGTGCTCTGGAAATAGTTTCAAGTTGCTGTATCAGCGCCTGACAAATCGCCAGTTCATGCATTACCGGCTTCCCGCGCCAGCATTTCGTCATAAATTTCCCAGGCAGTACGCGCTTCCTGCGGGGTGACTTTCTGGATGGCATAACCCACATGCACCACCACAAAATCACCTGCCTGGATGTCTTCATGTTGCAGCATGAATAAACTGACATCACGCTCTATGCCCTTAGCTTCACAACGGGCGCTATAGTCTTCAATGGTTTTGACTTGCATGGGGATGCCCAGACACATGCTTGATACTCCTATATCGAACTCATGTTATTTATTTTATTTCTCCCGCAAAGATAAAAAGCCAGAAACCAAAAACCTCTGCACTTTTGCGCCTCTGCGGGAACCCCATTTTAGTTGAATAAAGCACTTTCTAAGCATATTTTTTCCACCCACCAAGTTGCGCCACAATCTTATCCGCCACCCGGAACGCATTGGCGTAAATCGTCCAGGTATAAGGCACGCTGCCGCCGGTGGGCATAAAACTGCCATCAGACACATACAAATTGTCCACCTCATGCGCGCGGCAATCGGCATTCAGCACCGAGGTTTTTGGGTCATCACCAAAACGACAGCCACCGGCGATAAGATTGGTCGGTGGTGATCCAGAAGCAAATGCCAGCACATCTTCCGCCCCCATTTTTTTCAAAACTTCCGCAGATTTATTCGCCAGATACCAGCCCACTTGCAGATTACGCACATGAAACCCCGTGCGCACTTTGGCAACCGGGCGCTGCCACTTATCTTTAAGCGTCTTATCCAGACTGACAAAACAATCATCAATTGGCAGCCAGTCACAAAATGCCTCAACCTTGATGGAACGGCCTTCGCTGAAATAAGATTTTAATTGCTGTTGCAGCGGTTTACCCCAGATTAAACCCTGACGATTGCGCAGTTGCCGGGTGGCGCGCGCCACAGGATTGGGGTGTAGATGTACAAAATCAATAGTACCACCTTTTTGTGCAGGGCCAAAATCCGGGTCATCAATCACATACCAATCCTGCAAGGCGCGGTTAATAAAGGCACCGGGGTATTGTTTCAGGGCAGTGGCTTTCTGTGCATCAAATCTGGCATAGTTAAACCGCCCGGAACCTGCGCCGCCACCAGCAAATAACAAGTTTTTACCAACCAGGCCATTGCTATTGGCTAAACCCTGCGGGTATTTTTCCCCGGTAGATAGTAATAATAAACGTGCGCTTTCTATCGCCTGACAAGCCAGTACATAAATTTTAGCATTGACGTGCTGGGTTTGTTCCTGCGCATCCAGATATTCTACATGCGTAATGCGTCCCTTGGCATCACTGCGCAGGCGCGTGACATTGGCATGAGGGCGCACTTCACAGCGTCCGGTCGCCACTGCACGATTTAACAAAGCGGCACGGGCGCTACCCTTGGCACCGGTGGCACAACCATAAGCCCCACAAAAACCATTATAACTGCAACTCTCCCGCCCCATCGCCGGTTTGGACAAAATCGCGCGCGCCATCGGCAAACTGTGATAACCCAGTTCCGTGCAGGCTTCATCAATATAAGTCGCAAACGGATGTTCCGCCGTCGGTGGATAAGGATAATCCTTAGTACTACGCGGCTCAGAATGCGGATGTTTCACCACCCGTCCAGAAACCCCGACTTCATGCTCAACCTTGGTGTAATACGGCTCCAAGTCCTCATAACTAATCGGCCAATCTGCGACATTTGCGCCTTTGATCGGGCCAAAACGTGATTTCAACTGAAAATCCAGCGGTTTCAGGCGATGAAAAAAACCACTCATAAAATTACTGGAACCACCGACACAATTGCCGTTCCAGAAACTGTCACTGGAACGATACGTGGAATGGCTGTACCAGTTGCCGTCATCATCTTCTTTTTCAATCACATGCGGCTCATCTTTTAATGATGCGGTATAGGTTTCCCGCAGACAGCAAGCCAATTCATCCTTATAAAAATCCTGTTCATTAAACCAGGGGCCTTTTTCCAGCACCAGCACCGAATAACCCGCTTGTGCCAGCGTCAAAGCCACCGGCCCGCCCCCTGCGCCGCTGCCAATTACGCACACATCAAAATCCGTATTCATAATAAAAAATACCTTTTGTCAGTGGGTGGACGCGGGAAACCATGTTCATGCCCCACCCAGGCCCAGCCGATACCGCGAGGATTGCCGCCATACACCGGATCGGTTAACAAGGCTTCCATCAAATAATTCAGCACTGTGCGCAACCACTGTGCGCCGGTTTTATCCTGCTCCATGTGACGCAGCACCTGTTCGCGCTGACTTTCGTTTAATTCAGTAAAAGCCTTTTGCTGTTGTTGTCGGCTTATGTCCGCAACTTGCAGCACTCCATCACGGATAAAATTCCTATCCTCAGGAGTTTGTTCCGGCTGGCTTAACACATTTTGCAAATAAACCAGGGCGTTCAAATCATCCGCGCCGGGGGTATCGGGCTGTGCGGGAAATAAATGCTCCTGCACCGCAGCCAGCGTTTGCCACTGACCGGCAGATAAACCCGCAACATCAGAAAAATGATTAGGCGCGGCATTGAGCGGAACTGTCGGCAATAAACCCGCTACCGCCAACCCGCCACTGCCTTGCAAAAACAAACGCCGGTTGAATGATTTTTTGAGCATGATACATAACCTTAAAATGAGCTTGAACGCTCCCCCCACCTTGCAGGCGGGGGTCAGGGGGCGGCAATCTATAGCCTTATTACCGATGCGCCTGAGGTGCTGGATTCTGCGCCACGGCTTCCAGCGTCCAATACATAAACTGCGGCTTAATATAACCCTTTTTCTTTAATAGCTCCGTACCCTGAGCATTAAAAATCACCGTGCCGGGAAAGCCATAATGCGCGTACTGTACCGCCAAAGCGGGATCGGTTTCATTGTGAATGCGCACCGGCAGATAATATTGTTTGATGCTGGCAAGCACTTCGGGGTCTTGGTAGGTGGTGGCATCCATTTTTTTACAAAACGCGCACCAGTCCGCGCTTAAATCCAATAAAACCAGCTTATTCTCAGCCTTGGCTTGCGCAAACACCGCGTCCGACCACTTGTGCCAGTTAATCGCCGTTGTCTGCGTCTCTGCAAAACTGTTCACACTATAAAACAGCAGCCAGCAAGCCAGCAGCCAAGTCCCGTTTAGATTATTTTTCATTTTGTACCCTCAGACGCTGTTGTGGAAAGTAATCAAGACCGTTACGGCATGGGAAATCTTTCGAGTTTAGCCTGTTGATTCCGCTTTCAACATAAAATTAACCGTATGCTCGCTCATATACCCCGTCAAAAACTGCAAGCGTTCCATCTCGGCCTGCAACGGCTTCTTAAAAGCCAGCCAGCCGCGCACCCCTGTCCGGGGCGCAATAATACGCTCGCTTAAACGGGGTCGTCCTTTATCCTCAAAGAACTGGCTCTGACTCACACCGTCATAGCTGTAATTTTCCGTATCAAACATAATCCACTGACCAACGCGGCAGGAAAGCGTTGTCTGCACCTGATTGCGGTACTCAACATTGGCATACACCATCCACTGATTCTTGATTTTTTCCTCAAAAATCTCATGGACGCATATCTCATAATCCCCCACCCTGAGCCATTGCCCTAATTGATGGGTATAAGTCACCAAAGGCCGCAGCTTATCCTGCTCGGCGGCAGGTATTTTTTGCACCTGATTTTCCAAGATAAAATGATTATGACAATGCTCGCAGTCAAGGCTGTTGACATTGCCTGCAACTCGTATTGCAGCCCCGCAGGTCGGGCAGGATAGTGTGACCAGATTTGCCATAAGTCGTCCCTTGTTGATTAGCTATTTTCTCGTTCCCAGCGTTCCGGTGGGAATGCATAGCTAGCCGCTCCAGCGGCATGGTTGAACTTGGTGCTGGAGCACCCAAGTAGGCATTTTTTTACGTACTTACGAGCAAGCCCAATTTTTTTGCCGCTTCAGCCATGCCTTTGTCCAAGGTAAACAAGGTTTCACACGCATGATTTTGCATGATAGCCAGATGCAGCGCATCACCCGCCCGCAGACCACTTTCAAAATCCTGAATGAATTGCGCTGCGAGGTGAAAGTCTGATGCGCCAGGAACGAGTAAACGACAAGATTCTTTCAGTAATTGCTCGAAAGCGATTAATAGCTGTTTCGCCATGTGTGGTTCCAGTTCGCGCATACGCACGCGTCGGGCAGTCAGGCTGTAAAATTCGGTTTTAGTCCATAGACTCAAAGCCAGTTGTTCCGGCGGAATAAGCGCCAGCGCAGCAGCCACTTTATCTGATGTCGCCTCATTAATAAATAATGGTGCAATGAAACTGGTATCAATATAAAACATTAATAACGGCTTTCTTCTCGCAAGCTTTGCAGCAGGCTGACTGAGTCATTTTTGGCTTTTGGTTGGGCATTGCGTAAAGTCTCCAATTCAGTGAACGGAAAAGGTTTGATGGTTTTGCTGATTCCCGCTAATTTAGCCACAGGACGACCGTGCCGCGTGATAATAATCTCTTCCCCGACTTCTGCCTGATTTAATAATTCACTCAGATGCGTTTTGGCTTCCGCAAGGCTGATGGTGCGCATGAGACCTCCATAAAATTAGTCATTTCTTTGGTCATTTTAGATATTAGCATGAAAGGCACAAGATAGCTTCGGGTTATGAATGCAGATGCCGTTGTTCAAGATTGTCTGCTTATCCAGCGTAGCTTGTTACGTCCGGTGTTTGTCAACATAGTTGTCCCGTTAGTGGATGATTGATGATATGCGCGCAAGCGGGAATCATGGCTTAGCGATAATCTTCCGCCATCTGCTGAATCTCTGCCAGAATTTCCTGCACCGGTTCTGCCAGTTCCGGTGGCTGACGCATGGCATCGGGGTGTTGGCTGAGGCTTAGGAAAGCGTAATACAGGGGTTTGAAACGGGCTTTGAGGTCGATTTCCGTGTCCTGGAAATGGGCTGCTACTAGCGGGTATTGTTGTTTGGCGAGCAGTAGCATGAGGTAACGGGCAATGTCGTCTGGCCATTTTTCATAGGCTTTTTCATCATAAATAAACCCCTTGGTGGCTTCTGCTGCCTGGGTAAAATTATCATTCCAGGCTTCCACACAGGCATGCTGTGCGCTTGCGCCAGATGAAGCAACAAAGGCAAAGCAAATGCCAGTTCAGCCTCGTCCAGGGTTTTCTTGAGACGGCTGTAATAATGTTCAAAGTATTGACTATGACGGGTATTGGTGATGTCGGCGAATACCGTATCAACATCGGCTTTGCGCAAGCCTTTTAGTTCCTTATCGTGATAACGGTCAATCAAACCTTGCGCGGCTAATTGCACATGAAACGGCACCAGCCATGCCAGTTTATCCAGTAGATGTTCTGTTGTGGCGGGGCTGCATATAACCTTCTCATGCAGAAACAGGCGTTGCAGCAGGTCTGTTGCTTCATTATCTTGTAACGGCGGCACTTCCACGATATTAATATCGTTGATTTCCTTGCTGGCATCGAGTTTTTCCGCAATGCTTTGCAGGCCGATGGAACCGGTATAAATAAACTGCACCTTGCCGCATTGCTGGCGCAATTCCCGGTTTAGTTGCAGAAACTGCTCGGCTTCACCATTGCCGTGTTCGCGGCGCAGATTTTCCACGGTCTGGGGAAATTCATCCAGCATTAATACCAGACGTTGCCCGTCAAGGGTTTCCAGGTTTTGCAGTTGCTGTTTGAGTTCACTGAAAAAGGCCACGCCTTTGCTGTCGCCGCTGCGCAATTCGAGTTTGACCCCGGCAAGCTCGATTTTTTCCAATCGTTGCCAAAGCGTATTTAAACGGCTGAGCGATTTATCCGCCAAGCCCTGCATTGTGCGCAGGCTTTCCAGCAAACGCTTAAAATAAACGCCCAGTGTTTCCACTGATTCCACTGTGAGATACTGAAAACAATAGCCTGCGCGGGGGTTGTCTGCAAGGTGCTGCATAATGGCAGTTTTACCCACGCGGCGCGGAGCAGCAATATAGACATGACTGCCACTGCCCAGGCGGCGGTAGATTTTATTAATAACGTTGTCACGTGGGTAAAAATTGCTCCCTCTGGGAACCTGACCGACGATATTTTGCATAATTCAATTGTTTGTTTTTGACTTCAAGTAATAGAAATTTTAATCATACCTGAAATTTAGCCTGCTATTCGCTTAAAAATTATGTGTGAAATCATAATTCGATTCTATACTTTATAGACAGGCGTTAGACAAAAACTTCTTTTTTGTGCTTTAGACGCAACAGAAAAAGTACAGGAGAAAGCACATGAACCGGCATCCTGCTTTTGCTATCAGCAAGCTATTATTATGGCTTTTTCTGAGCCTGCAAACCTGCATGGCGCTGGAGTTGGAGCCTGCTGCGCCTGTGCTGGAAGCGGGTGCGTCCATCACCTTATCGGTTTCTGCCGCCACCGGTGATGTCACCTGGAGCGTGATTAAAGGCACGCTTCAGGCTGCCGGTCTGCAAGCAGTGTATACCGCACCACAGCAAGCCGGGGTGGATGCAGTTACGATTATTGATCAAGCGGGAGCAGTTGCGGCGTTTAAGATTACGGTGCTGGCGGCACAAAGCCTGGAACAAAGTTTTGCCCCGGAAAATGCGCTGTGGCAGGTTTTTACCCATCGTGGCGAAGTCACGGCGGTTTTGTTATCACCGGATCGGCAGACCTTGTGGGTGGGTACGCAAGGCGGTCTGGAACAACGCGATGCCAGCAGTGGAGCTTTGTTGCAGTTATATAGCAATACCGGTGTGTTGCCGGATAATACCCTCCATGCTTTGCATATGCGCGAGCAGACCTTATGGGTGGCAACGGCTAAGGGGCTGGCAAGGCGTGATGGCAGCGGTGTCTGGCAGGTGTTTAACACAGATAACAGTGATTTACCCGATAATGACGTTTATGCAGTGCTGCATGACGGTATAGACTTGTGGGTCGGTACGTGGGCGGGTTTATCGCGTCTGGATGAGAACGGGCGCGGCGAAGTTTATACCAACAGCAATAGCGGATTAGCGGGTAATCATGTGTTATCTCTGGCTGAAGATGGTCAGCAGGGGTTATGGGTTGGTCTGCACAGCGCGGGTTTGGCGCATCGGGATAATAACGGCAACTGGTCGGCTTATACCGAGGATGACAGCCCTTTGCCCTCTAATATCATTAACAGTCTGTCTTTTTATGACGGGGTGTTGTGGATAGGCTCAGAATATGGCCTGGGTCGCCTGAATAACGCAACTGAGTGGCTGCATTATACCCAAAACAACAGCCCGTTGGATGAAAACGCCAATATCAAAGCCGTACACAGCGACCATACCGGGCTGTGGCTGGCGATGAATGGCAGCGGCATTGGGCATTTAAGCCCGGACACTAGCTGGCAGGTTTTTACGAAAGACAACAGCATCCTGCCCAGTAATTTTAACAAGGCCATAGTCAGCAATGGTGAGGGTTTAAGCTGGGTTGGCAGTGCGCTGGGGCTGGTGCAGTTAGACCATGCTGGCGCTGGCAGGGTTTATGACGAAGGCTTGCAGGCGTTGCCGCATAATACCGTTAAAGCCTTATACAGCGATGACGCCGGTTTGTGGATAGGCAGCAGCCTGGGTTTGGCGCAGCTCAGCGCGGAGGCTGGCTGGCAGTTGTACCAACGCACGGATGATGGCACGGGTTTGCCGCATAATTCAGTCAGCGTGTTATTAGGTGATGGTGAGGATGGGTTGTGGATAGGTACGCACGGCAGCAACAGTGGTTTGGCGCGGTTGCATACTGATGGCAGTTGGTCTTATTACAACGAAAGCAACGGCATTTTGCCTCATGATTATGTCAATGCCCTGCACCGTGAGGGCAGTGACTTGTGGATAGGCACTAATGGCGGCTTGGTGTTATTACGCGCTGATGGTAGTTTTCAACACTATAATCCTGACAACAGCGACTTACCCCACGCCGATATTCAAGCCTTAAGCGGTGATGGCGCAGGTGGTTTGTGGATAGGCACGGATGGTGGTTTGGCGCACAGGGATGTGCAGCAACAATGGCAAACCTACAGCAAAGCAGACAGTGATTTACCCAGCGACAGCATTTATGCCTTGTATCGGGAAAGTGAAGGCCGCTTGTGGATAGGCACGGCGTATGGTTTTGTCGGTCTGGATGCGGATGGCAGTTGGAGCAATGACCTGATTCCCAAAACCTGGATTCGGCACATCATCGCTGATGGTAACGGCGGTTTGTGGATTGCAACGAATCACGGCCTGTTGCGGCGTGATGCCAAAGGCGCATGGACACAATACCACAGCGCCAACAGCGGTTTGCCGCGTAATGATTTGCGTACCGTGCATAGAGATAATAACGGCGTGGTGTGGGCTGGCGGTTGGGAAAGCGGGCTGGCGCGGCTGGATTTTGGTGAAAAACCCGGTTTGGCGGGATTGATTCAGGATGACAACCAACGCAGTCAATTATTAACCACAAAACGTGCAGCAATTTTAATCCATCCTCGCGGGCAAAGCAGTGGTTATAACCAGGCGCAGGCGGTGGATTTTATGGCGGCTTATGCCTATCACAGCCTGCGCGCCCGGGGTTATGACAATAATGAAATTTATCTGCTGTCGCACAAACCCGATTTGGATGTCAACCAGGACGCGCAGGCAGATTATTTCGCCGTAGACGGCCCCGTAACCCTGGCAGATTTTCGCGCAGGCACAGCAGCGCGTGATTTGACTTTGGACGATATTAATACAGCCTTATCATGGGCCACTGAGCAAGGCACGCTGGAACAACCGCTGCTGCTGATTTTTATTGATCACGGCATCCCCAACGGCCTGTTATTAGACCCGCTGGGTGCGCAAATCCTGGATGGTGCAACCTTTGACGCGCTACTGGATGATTATCAGCAAAATACAAATAATGCCGTGACTGTGGTGCTGGAAGCCTGTCACACCGGTACTTTGCTCAGTCAATTAGCTGCCGATAAACGCCTGATAATCAGCAGCACGGGAGAAGGTCTGGCTTATTATGATGACCTGGGGCGCAGTGCTTTTCTAAAATTGTATCTGGATCAACTGCGCCAGGGCGAAAGTTTTTATCAATCGCTGGATAGCGTGAATTTACGCCTGCGCCAGCAAATCATACCCCTCAATCAGCAACAAGCCCGGTTGCAAGACCCGGAGCAGGGCGCAATGGCGCGTCGCCTGTGTCTCAATGGCTGCTGGGGCGGCTTGCCGGGACTGCTGACGCTGACGGTAACACCACCACCTGCCGTAGTAGAGCCGGGGCAAAGCCTGGATTTGCAGGTGCAGACCCACATCGCTGGGGGTAATGTACAGCAGGTCTGGGCGGCTATCCAAACCCCGGAAATCACCAACCAGCGCACGGAACAGGGTTATGCCCGTCAAGCCATGCCAACAGGGTATTTGCGCCGCGAAGCGCAAAATGTGTGGCGACAGGAGTTTGATGATTTTAATACCAGCGGTGATTATGTCATCCGCGTCAAAGCCCAGGACAACAGCGGTTTTATCAGCGAAGCCCTGCCCGTGACCATCACCGTCAGCGGCGAATCAACGCTGCAACAAGCGCAGTTTGACATACACACAAACCGCCTGTCCCTGCCTGCTTTAAGTTTTCCGTTAGATAGCAGCGGCGTGGTGCTGTATCAGGTGGATTTATATGTCAGCAGCTTCGAGCCTTTGTATCTCAGCCCGGACATGGCATCGCTGCAAGCCACTGCGCAAAATATCAATGCCGCTTATGCCAATTTTAACCCGCAAAGCTGGGGTATACACATCCCGATACTGGAAGTGGCAGACGCAACAGGCATAATCAGCCGTTTCAGCGTGGATTTGGCTTATGTTGCCGGTTCAGAACCGTTGCAATTTCACGTATCATCGTTGCATCCGTTTGAGCAGTAATGCAATTTTTAAAGGCATCCAATCCTTTTAGGGTAGATTGAAATGACAATTTTTAAAGGCATCCAATCCTTTTAGGGTAGATTGAAATGAAAAAGCAATTACAAGCCATTCTACCTCGTTCCCAACGTCTTCGTTGGGAACGCCTGCCCTGGAAGCTCTGCTTCCAGTACGTCAAGCAGAGCTTGGCGGACAGGCATTACCAAATAGTGATTTCACCGTGTACCATAATGCCTCAAAACAGGTGTTTCACAATATCTTTTTTGACTGAAAAAATATGACCGATTGTGCTTATTAAACAACTTGAAGCCAAGGAAGAACAAGGAAAAACTATGACACTTTTACAAACAATTCAACAACATGTAGAGAATTTTCCACCTGAAAAACAAGCGGAAGTGCTTGATTTTGTATTATTCGTAGAACAAAGATTACAAACTTGTTCAAAAGCATCTGTGAAAACACAAGAAAATGAGCTTATCAATCAGGATAAATTTCAACCCGCAATTGCCTTACAAAATTCTGGGCTGATGGGTTGCGCAGACGGTGCGGTGGATTTATCGGAAAATTATAAGGAATACCTTGGGCGTTATTGGGCAGAAAAACATGATCATTGCTGATACTGGTTTTTGGGTTGCCTTTGCTAACCAAAAAGATAAGCACCACCAAGCTGCGACCACACAAATGCAAAACCTGCTTGCACGCCGGGAATATTTGATAACAACTTGTGCTGTGATGACGGAAACCTGTCATTTGCTACTACGTGGTCTGGGGCAAAATGCACAGCAGCGTTTCATGGAAGATTACCGTTTAGGTGGTTTTCGGGTATTTGAATTACGCGAAGCTCATGCGGCGAGAATTACCGAACTCATGGATAAATATGGCGACTTACCGATGGATTTGGCTGATGCCTCATTGGTGATATTGGCTGAAGAATTGGGTCATGGACGAATTTTATCTACTGACCGGCGGGATTTTCAGACTTATCGCTGGAAGAACAGACATCCGTTTGAGAATTTGTTACTGGATTAGAGACGTATAAATATTTTAAAGGCCATTTTTTATTTTAAACAAGGAACACCCATGCGCAAAATACTTGTTTTGACCCTTTGCCTGTTGCTGAGTTGCGCAGTGCAAGCCGCTGAACTTTCCCGCGAGCAATTTATGGATCAATTCCTCAGCGCCGTGCAAGCTAAGGACGCGGAAAAAATCAGCCAACTGCTGCAAGAAAATCCCGCCACTGCCCGCAAAATCCAGCGGGCTTTGCAAGCGGTGGAAGGCGAGGCGGAAAACGCGCAACAGGCGCGGGCTTTGGGTGGTTTGCTGGGAGAACTGCTGGGGGCATCGGCGCAAAGCGGGGACAATGCCGCCGGTAGTGATATTGCCGAACTGCAACGTTTGCACCGGGAAGCTGAACAAGCCTGGAATCACAGCGATTACCCCACCGCCCTGGAAAAATGGGAACAAGGCTTGAAACTGGCGCGGCAACTCAAAAATCGGCAAGCTATCAGTGCTTTCATCGGTAATCTTGGTGCAGTGTACGATGACCTCGGCCAATACGCCAAAGCGCTGGAATATTATGAACAGGCGCTGGCTATCCACCGCGAAATCGGCGACCGCGCAGGGGAAGGCGGGGATTTGAACAACATCACCGTGCTGCATGAAACCCAGGGCGATTATTCCAAAGCCAGGGACAGCTACCAGCAAGCTCTGACCCTGTTCAGCAAAACCGGCGAGCCGGAAAATCTGTGGATGGTGTGGAAAAACCTTTACGAAGTCATGGAAAAACTCAACAACCCCAATGCCGCGATTTTCTACGGTAAACAGGCAATCAACACCATCCAGCGCCTGCGTACCCATGTCGCCAGGCTGGATGATAAAACGCTGAGTCAGTCCTTTCTAAAAGACAAAAAACATGTTTATGAGGAGCTGGCGGATTTGCTCATGTCTCAGGGGCGTTTGTTTTTAGCACCGCAGCGGGAAGATTTGCAAAAGCGTTTACTGGCCTATCAGCAAACGCAGAATTGAAAAAATCTGGTAACTATTCAATTTCCTGAACAGTTACAAAATCTGATTAAAGAATCCGTAAAGAATCCGTAAAGAATCTGGGGTGATTGAAATGAAAAAGCAATTACAAGCCATTGTTGAAGCGCGACTGTTTCAAAATTTCATTATCGGTGTCATCTTGTTTTCCACCCTGATACTGGGGCTGGAAACTTATCCAGACATACCTGAAAACTACAGCTTCTTGCTGCAAAATCTGGAGTATCTGATTTTGGGTATTTTTGTGATTGAACAGGTGCTACGCATCGGCGCGCACGGGGCGCGTCCCTGGTTGTATTTTAAAAGCCCGTGGAACGGGTTTGATTTTATGATTGTTGTGGTGTGTTTCCTGCCTAATGCGCAGTTTGTCGCGGTGCTGCGGTTAATGCGTATTTTACGCATATTACGTTTGCTGGCGATTTTGCATGAAGCGGAATTAGAACATCACCATCATCAGGAACTCACGCAGGCTTACCAGAAACTTGAACAAAATCATGCCGAACTCAACACGCTGAATCAACAACTGGTACAGCTTAATCAGGATAAAAATGAATTTCTCGGTATTGCCGCGCACGACTTAAAAAATCCACTTTCCGCCATCAAAGGTTTGGCTGAAGAAATTGAAGAAGCTTATGATGATATGAGCCGTGAGGAGGTGGTGGAATATGCGGGGAAAATTACCGAAGCCTCACAGAAAATGTTTGGCCTGATTACCAATTTGCTGGATGTCAACGCCATTGAATCTGGCAACATGCAGCTTAATCTGGAAACAGCCGATATACTGCCGGTGGTGCAGGAACGGGCTGAACATTACGCGCAGCGCGCCAAAGCCAAGGGCATCAAGGTACAATTTTCCGCCGATGAAGCGCATTATTCCACGTTAATTGATGTCAACAGCACCCATCAGGTGCTGGATAATCTGGTATCTAATGCGGTTAAATATTCGCCGCATAATAAACAGATCGAAGTCAAACTCTGCCACCACCAGGAAAAAGTCCGCTGTGAAATACACGATCAGGGGCCGGGTTTAAGCCTGGAAGATCAGCAGAAATTATTTGGCAAGTTCAGCCGCCTCAGCGCCAAACCCACTGGCGGTGAACACTCTACGGGGCTGGGTTTGTTTATTGTTAAAAAACTGGTGGAGACTATGCACGGACAAGTCTGGTGCGAGAGTGAATCAGGCAAAGGCGCAAATTTTATTATTGAGTTTCCAAAAGCTTAAAAGCTTAATGACTGGAAAAGCCGCCATAAATATCAAATTTCCAGGTACTGATAATATGTAATATGCCATTTGCGCCAATTTCTTTTTTAATGGCGCGGGTCAGGGGTTGGTAGGGAGAGGCCATGCGCGCAATTTCTACTGCTGCATCATCTAACACGGTTGATTTGGAACCTTCAAGAATTTCAATTTTATGAATCGTGCCATTGGGATTAATTGCCAAATCTATCATGATGGAGCCGCTGATGCGGTTTTTTAAGGCCATTTCAGGGAAGTGCTGTTCACCGAGTTCTTCAATCTTGAGTCGCCAGACATGCATGTAACGCGCATAATGCGAGGCTTTAGCGCGTGCTGCGGTAATGTATTTATGGGGTGGGCGATTTTTGTGTTTACGATACTCGCTGTCTAAATCTGCCTGGATGCTGGCGATTTCTTTTTGAAATTTGATAATGAGTTCAGTTTGATTAATGCCGGTGGTGGGCGGGGTGGTTTGCAAATCCTGCCCCGGCGTTTCCTGCGGTTGTTTGACATCTTCTTTTGGTGTTACCAGGGCAATTTTATCTTCTGCCTGCTCTGCGGTGAGTTGCTCTAATACAGGGGGTGCTGATTGTGCCGCCAGTTGTGGTTGGCTTGCGGCGCTGGTCATTTCCGGGGTTGGTGCGGGAAATTCTGCGCGGGTTGGCGTGGTGGCACGTTCTTCCTGTTGTTCGTTGCCGCCGCCATCGAGATTGGCTTGTGCCAGATATTTGGCATCTTCCGGTGCCTTTTTACTCTGGCTTTGCACCAGAATAATATCCATGCGGGTATTCATGCGCTGATTGTTTTGCTCCAGGTTAAAACCGATGCCAAACAATAAAAACAAGTGTATCAGCAACGCAAAAAACAAGGCCACCACAAGGTGCTCAGTGGCATTGTCAACGCTGGGAAGAATTGTGATTGCAGATGCACCCATAAATACAGCTCTTAAAACCAATAAACAAATCTGAGCATGGACGAAATTATTTAAAAGAAGCTTACGCCGAACTCATTAGATTAAACCGGCTATCTTACAATACTCTAAACGCAAACGCACATCCTCATGTTTTTAATCTGAATACAATATCAGATTTTTTAAGAAAAAATCGTGAATCCTTATAAAGACTATTTGCAATAGAATTTTACAGAAAAATTAATAAGGAGTGAGGATAAAATAAATACAGAAACTGGGCGCAGGATTTTTATTCATTTTCAAGGCGTGAAAACAGGCGCATAGCAAGCTATGTAACTGTTTTCGGAACGCAGAAAATGGAGAAAAAGA
>NZ_JAUCGJ010000002.1 GCF_030378065.1 Candidatus Venteria ishoeyi
AAGATAATGGACCTGAGAATTTTGCAGTGCTACGTCATATTGCTTTGAGTTTACTTAAGCAGGATTCTTCTCATAAAACGGGTATTGCTAATAAACGACTTAAAGCTGCTCTTGATCAAGACTATCTCTATAAGATATTGACTATGCAGTAAATTTGATGCGATTGCCCTACTATTAACTCAAGTCCGATTGGTAAACCTGCTTCACTCAGTAATGAGGTCATCTGCGTTGCTGCTACTTGGTTGGTGCTCTGTTGTGTGGGTATCCTGGCACAACTCAATGGGACTACCTAAGGTGGCGTTTGGAATTCATGCTCTGATAGTAATGCTAATACCGAGTAGCTATGCCCTACACCAATTGGTTTGTTTCCTGGTGCGGGGTTTGGGTAATAGGTTACACCGTGGTCTGACAGCGTACTTGCATACGGATGCAATGCCGGTGTTGCATCTATTCCTGTCAACCAAAATGGATGTTTTGATAGTTTGGGCAAGGCTGGCAACAGAATATTTATCCGTTCCAGTGCCTTTTCCTGGCGCTCTTTGGCTGCTTCATCTGGTTTTTTTGCGACAAAGAAGCAGTCCACCGCATCATGCAGACTGCTATACTGCTGCTTAAACAAGGATTCAAGCAACAATTCCGCTCCAGTGGAAATTTTAATTATTACGCCAAAAATACACTTCTGGCACACTCAAATCCTGCCGAAACCCTTCCCCTTGTGCATTTAAAATACCAAACCGAGACAGGCCAGGCAGCACCTGCACATCATAAATTTCTTCACAGCCATTCAGATAATGCAAACTGCCCACAATTTTAGCACTGGGCAGGTGAAAAGCCATGACACCGGAAAATAACTTACCTTTAGCAATAGGCAGGTCGTTGAAATACTTGCCACGCAGTTTCGACAAGCCAATAAATAAATAATCGCCGCAACGCGCCATACCACGGGCAAAACCGGGCAGGCGGGCCAGTTCGTGGGCCTTGCCGGTATCGGTATCAATTTGCAGCAAGCTACCGTGCGCCGACTTCAACAGATACAGTTTTTTATCATAAAGACGTGGTGAATGGGGCATGGCTAATCCTCTGGTGATGGTTTCTCCACTGTCCACATCCACCAGCACGCCACCTTTCAGTATATTTTTACGCCAGCCTTCGGGCGTGTCGGTATCACCCAGCGCGGTGACGTAACATGGTTTACCGCCCTGCATGGCGAGGCCATTGAGGTGACAGTGGTCATGGGGCGTGAGTCGGCGAATAAATGGTGGTTGCCAGCATGGGGCAAAGTTGTAATCACCATCAATCAGGCTCAAGCAGGATAAACGTGTATTTATTGCCCACAATCCGGCTTTGCCCCAGGCTATGTGATGAATGTCCAAATCGCCCGTGTGATAGGTGGTGCGAGGCAGGAGCAAATTATCATAAGTATTGGCTTGGTGCGGGTATTCCGATGCAGGTTTAGAGGCATTGCTCAGGATGGTGACTTTTTCCTGCTGTGCCACCGCCAGGTATTTTTCTGATACTGCCAGTCCCATCGGTTGGTTAAAGCTGCGCGGCAGTTGTATGAGTTTTTCCCCCTGGGCGCTGAGCAGGATGAGTTTACCAGCCTGATAGGTGCTGAGTGCCAGCGTGCAGCCGAGGCGGGAGATTAATGCTGCAAATTCAGGGTCATAGTTACAAGCAAAAGCTGTGGCCTGTGATTGCCTCCGCACTGACCGTCTGTTATAGAAAACCGGGGGCGTGTGATTTTCCGTTGCCGTAATATTCCGCCCGGTAAGGCGCTGTCCATAACGGGCCAGCTTGTGACTGTTTCTGAATCTTTCCAGGGTTAAGACAGTAGTGTATTGTATTACGGGATTGCCTTGTTTGTTACATGCTTGCGCAGGTTGTTGCTTTTGTGGCAGAAAATCTATCCGTTTCAGCATTTCTCCAGCTTCAAGATTATTTTTATAAATCAGGCTGTAGACTTGCCGTAAATTGAGCTGGTTAAAAGCTAAATCCAGCGCCAGCATGGTGGCTTCAATACCAAGACCCCGGTTGCAGGGTTTAAACAATCCAATGCGGTATTCCGCCTGACTTTCACTGTAGTCATGCAAAGCTACCAAACCGATAGGGCCATGCCGGTGGTGGATTATCATCCATTCCAGGGAACCCAGTCGTTCCGGTTCTATTACAGCACGCTTACGCAAAGCCCAACGTATTTGTTCAAGGGATTGCGGAGGCTTGCGCCCTGTGGCAAACAGGTGTAGAAAATTTGGGTTATGGTAAGCTCGGAACAATACCTCCACATCTTCCGCTTTGCTGGGGCGGAGGCGGAGGCTGTGGCCTTGAATTTTGAGTGAACTGGACACTAGGATACTCCCTATGTGCATGTTGATACTGAATGCAGGCTAAACAGTAATAAACCCCGTAAGGTCTTTGACCTTACAGGGTTTTAGCCCCCTTTCCGGCGTAGGAGTAAACGCCTTATCGCTTCAGGATTACTGCTTTGTTATTATTACTCCCGTATAAATGTTGCAGAATTTTCTACATTAAATATAGCAAAATTAATTATTTTGCTATATTTAACCCATTATTTATCAATAATTTAAAAATCTAGTTTTTTGAAAACCTGAGTTCTCGGACAGCCTCCTAGACTTTTTCTTCCCGTCTCACTGCGAGTGCTGCTGCTGATTTTTTGTTTTTTTACATAATTTTGAATATTGCAGTAAAGTGCTGGTTAGGAGTGAGAATTTTATAACTTCAGAAACTGGGCTGGTCTTTTTCTCCATTTTCTGCGTTGTGCCTGTTTGGACTTAGGCAGTTACATAGCTTGCTATGCGCCTGTTTTCATGCCTTGAAAATGAATAAAAATCCTGCGCCCAGTTCCTGCACTTATTTCATCCTCACTCCTTAGTGATTATTCAATCCTGTTTCCTATGCGGCAAAGCACCATGAACCACCCTGAATGCGCCCATATGTGGGTGCATTGCCATATATTTATGGTCTAGTTCAGCACGATATGATCTGGCGTTATCCTCTTGCTGTTGCAGAAAGTGAATCATTTTTTCCACATTATGTTTTGAATTAAAAAAAACATTCCATTTAACTTTACTGTTCCTTTGTAATGGATTATGGCAAGGGTAACGATAAAATTTCAAAGTAAGCTGACTATAAGAATACCATGAGCCATGTTGGAATCTTACGCTGGCCAATTGACTCCAGCATTTGTCACTTTTTTCTTTGGTTGAAAATACATCATGTCTTAAAAGGATTGCTCTTTTTTTTGTTGCAATTAATATGTAATAACCAAACCAGGTATCTGTATCCTCACATTTAAGATGAAAATATCCATTACGTTGTTCTTCTTCTGAAAGAAAATGACGAATAATATTTGGGTTCATTATTGTATCCTCAGCAATTAGAAATAAGCATAAAGTTATAAATATTGGAAACCAAAATTAATGAGGCTTTAATCCATTTTTTATTAAATTATGCTTGCTTAATCTATTAACTAATAAATCGTATAATGTATATAATGATAAATAAATTCTAAGGTTTTTTAGTTTTTATCATGAACTGATTTTAGCCTTAATCAAGTTAAGCTGGATTTACAAATACTTAATCATAAAGTTAAGTGCATTTAACATAATGTAAATAAGGGAAATAAAATGGAATTAACACTAGAGAATGTTTTACCCAGACTTATCAGAAAATCAGGCCTGAAAGATATTGAATTAGCACAGAAAATTGGAGTGAGTAAAGCGGCTATCAGTCAGTGGAAGAAAGGTGCAGTACAGCATCCTGACTATAAC
The DNA here is from genome assembly GCF_030378065.1 of Candidatus Venteria ishoeyi. GTDB lineage: Bacteria > Pseudomonadota > Gammaproteobacteria > Beggiatoales > Beggiatoaceae > Venteria > Venteria ishoeyi. The sequence goes on from NZ_JAUCGJ010000002.1 coordinate 3,789, forward strand.
CATATGATTAAACTGGCTCAGGCATTGAGTCTGGATACCGCAGATACCAGCTTGTTATTGCATAGTGCGGGCTATAAGATGGTAAAAGAGCCAAGGTGGTCTGATAATCATCCTGTCGTTATGGTGTATCAGACGGTGCCAACTACAACCACTTCCATACGTCGCCCCGTTGATTTTTTTGGTCGCACTCGTGTACTTGAAGAAATCTTTGATGCCTGGAATCGTCCTGTGTTTGAACATATTGCGATTACCGGGGGAAAGCGCAGTGGTAAAACTTCTTTACTCAATTATTTAAGGGATATTCATCATGCAACCCGGTTGCGTGCAAAGCAGTATAGAGATTGGTTAAGCGAGGATTTACAATGGGTTTATGTGGATTTTCGTTATGCCAAGACTTTAAGCCTGGAGAAACTCTTGCGACATATCTTGGCTGAATTGAGTTTACCTGCACCTGATGCTTGTGATTTAGATCACTTTACAGAAATCATTGAAGATCAATTAACCGCGCCAGCCATTATCCTGATGGATGATATTGAATTCGGACTGGAATCAGAAGCGTTAGACCAGCGGTTTTGGAATACCATGCGCCATCTGGCGAGCAGTCCGGCAGGCAAGCGCATTGGGTTTTGTATCACTTCGCGCCAAGCACCCGCGCAGTTGGAGGCGCGGGCGGCAGAACTGGGTAAACCCTCACCATTTTTTAATGTCTTTGAGCGAAAAACATTAGGGGCATTAAGCCCTGAAGAAGCTGAGGAATTTCTAACCCATATGGGTATTACCGATGAAGACAGTATTTGGTTTATAGACAAGCTCGGTACTTGGCCTGTGGTGTTGCAGGAGTGCTGCAAGATTCGGCTCAATGCACTGAAATATGAGGAGCAAAACTGGCAAGCAGATTGTCTGGCCCTGAAAGAAACTTATGCCTATTTATTCTCATAATTTATTTTCCTGTTTTTATCTTCTGTTTTATCTGGTTTTTCAACCATCGAAATGGCGGTGCATCGTTGCTGAAATTGCCCCAGATTTAGCACCAGGTTTTACTCTGTCTGATCTGAAACCTGCACATTGGCGGCAAGCTGAAATACGGCACTTGCTATTTGTTGCGTATATTATCGGGCCGTTTTATGTTGGTATCATTTCAGGCTTGTGGTTGTTATTGTCGGGAAGTATTGAAATTGCGTTGCGTGGTTTTGTGTATAGCATGACCATCAGCCTTGTTGGCGGGATATTTGGCGGTATCATCGTCTCCTTTGCTTTTTCCGTAGTAGCTGCACTGCTTGGGGGGATGCTGATTGGTTTTTTATACCAATTGGCACCTGTCTGGAGTCTGATTGCAGGTTTAACCGCCTTGGGCATGGCCAGCCATGTACTTGTCAGCTTGAGTACTTTGAATTCAAAAGTTAATCAAGAAAATGAAAAAATACGGCTTGCCAACATCCAAATACACAGTGTTGTTTTTTCAAATATCAACCTTTTCTTGCAGCGTATTCGCTGCATTTCGCTAAAACAAATTATAGCTGTAGTGCTTGGTCTGTTTAGCACAGCTGGCATTATTTTTATTACTGCATTTATTTTCCACACACTTTTATTCCGTTTTTTCCCCAATTCATTGATACTCTGGGCAACGGGTACGGCTTTGGGCGTAGGGCTGGCATTTGCTTTGTATACCCGACTGTGGTGGACTGCGGTGTTATTAGCAGGCACTTTTGCTTTAGGGATTGTGACTTTGCTCAGCCAGGCTGAAGTTATTGCTGATTTTTTCTTATTACAGCCACTGGCTGGTGGCTTGATGAATGGCTTATTGTTTCCGGTATTATTTGGTTTACCTTATTTGTTGACCAGGGGGATGGCTGATAACTGGAGCGGCATTGTTGCGGGGTTACTGGGCAGTGCCGGGGTTTATTTGCTGGTAATGTTATTTACAGGGCAGCCTGTGGGGCATGCGCTGCTGGGCAGTATCGCAGGGTTCACGCTGGGTCTGACCTATCACTGGTGGAAATCGCCTTTGTTTTATCTGTTGCAAATGCCTTATAACCAGTTTTTGTATCGGGCTGAACAACATCATGATGAGGGGAATTTATTATCCCACCACAGTGCTTATTGGGATGAGCATCAATGGTTGCCGCTGTATGGTTTGGATAAACATCTGGTTTTGGTGGCGGAACGTGATAGTCAGGCGGCTGAGGCTGCATTTTCTTATCTAAATAAGACGCCGCAGTATTGGGCAGTATTAAACGCGCAACTGGAGTTATTTATTCGGGCTTTGGAGCGATGCCAATCTTTGGCAGCAATTAAAACCGTACACCATTATTTACCCATGCCACCAGAAACGTTACAAAATCATTTGATACGTTTTAGCAAACTCAGTGATGCAATAGAACAGAGCTTATCGGCATCTGATAAACCCATTCAATGCCAATCTCTAGAAACTGATATGGATGTAGCGGGTTTATTGCTGAAAGATTTGACCCACGTCCAACATGCAGAAAGCTTGCGCCTGTGCCGGATTGTAGAGCATTGGCGCAGCTTGCTTAACGATCAGGTACGGGACTTGAGTCAGCGTATTGAGCAAAACCGCCCATTTAAAAATCCCTACATCACAGGCGTTCCTTTGACTACAGCGATTACCGGGGTTTTTGTCGGACGCCGTGACATCGCCACCCAGATAGAGCAACTGTTGCAGGCCGTGTATGCGCCGCCTATTTTACTGTTGGGGCAACGGCGCATGGGCAAAACCTCCTTACTGAATCATTTAGAGCGTTTCTTAAGCCATGATTATGTGCCGGTGGTATTGGATTTACAGGGCATTTCCGCTGCCAATCCTGCTGCATTTTTTTATAATGTCAGCCGTATTGTCACGCGCAGCGCCAGGCAAAGTGGACGTTTGGTTCTGCCTGATATTAATCGGAAAATGTTCCAAAGAGAGCCGGTAACGGATTTTAACGAATGGCTGGATAGTGTTGAAGATGCTTTGAGCGGACAAACATTATTACTGGCTTTTGATGAGCTGGAAAGTTTAGAGCTGGCATTTGTTGAGGGCAGTCTGGAACGAAATATGATACTGGGCAGTTTGCGGCATATTATCCAGCACCGCCCACATTTCAAAATTTTATTAACCGGGGCTTATCTGTCACCTGACTGGGCCAGTTATCTGATTAATGTGGAAACTTTGCGCCTGGGGTATTTGCAGGCTGAGGAAGCGCGGGAATTGATTGTGCTCCCGGTTAGACATAAGCTGTCATACCATGAGGCTGCAATTAAAAAAATATTGGCGTTGACCCATGGACACCCTGCCTTGCTGCAATATTTGTGTAAGGCCATTGTAATAGTAAAAAATCGTCAAGAGGCTGAAATAAAAAACAAAGTTTCTGCTGTTGATGTAGAAGCCGCGATACCGATGGCATTACAAAGCGCCAGTCAGTTTTTGATTTACTTAGGGCACGCACAAGGTGAATTGGGACGCAAGGTTTTGCAGTTTATCGCCCGGCAAGTTGAGCAGCAGGCAACGCTGGACTTAGTTCACTTGCGGGAAATACCATTTGCTTCAGAAAACCTGCAAGCCTGTTTAACTCAATTAAAACAACAGGATATATTAGAAGAACCTGTTGCGCAAGAATACTGCTTTCAAGTTGAGTTAATTCGGCATTGGTTTTTAACGCAATAGTTTAAGCTTTCCTGCTACAGGTCTCCTTAACGCCATAAACGCTTTATCCGGCGAATAATCAAGGTCATTAACAGTGGGTGAAGCAGATGATAATAGAGACCACCAGCAACCAGAGCGCTGGCGAGTGAGAACAGTAAAAAGCCGGAAATATCGGCAAATAATGGGTGGATTTCTGTCAGTCTACGCAGTAATGGTGCGATTAGACGCTGGAAGTTTTCGGGTACTTCAAACATCCAGCCTGACAATAAACCTGAGGTGCTGCCAAATAGCTGAGAAATACGAGCCGCAGTTTTGCCTAAGCCGTCAAGTTGTCGCAGCGCCCTGTCCACTTTGGCAAAGTGTTGTTCACTGTATGTTTGCACACAGGATTGCCAACCTAGAGCCGGGGGGAAGTCAATGAGATCAGGTAGTATATTGAGTTGGTCGCCATCGAGTTGAATCAGGGTTTTAAAGCGGCCTTGATATTGTAATTGAGGACTAAGCTGGAACTGAAACGGGGTTTCAATTTCAATGGCACCGGTAATAAGAAAGGCTTTTGCGTAGTGTACAAAACGCAGGGGTAACAGAATAAAATCAACAACAGCCTGCCGCAAGCGTTTAAGCATAGATATATGCAATAAGCTCACTTCAAACTCAGGTTTTATTCGATTTCGGGCTTGGGATCACGCGATAACAAATTGTGTACCGCCTGTTGAGCCGTGCATTGGCCCTGTAAAACCAGGTTCACCTGCTCGCTGATGGGCATTTCAATATGATGTTGCTGCGCCAGCGTGACAATTTGTTTGGCGGCATGAGCACCTTCAACCACTTGCGCAATGTCCTGTTGCGCTTGTTGAATGCCTTCACCCTGCGCCAGGGCATAGCCAAAACGCCGATTACGTGATTGGTTATCGGTGCAGGTTAATACCAAATCACCTAAACCCGCCAATCCCATAAAGGTTTCACGTTGTCCGCCTAGTGCGACACCTAAACGCATGATTTCGGTCAAGCCACGGGTAATCAGGGCTGCGCGGGTGTTAGCACCGAGTTTCATGCCATCGGCAATGCCCGCAGCAATGGCGATCACATTTTTTGCGGCAGCGCCCAGTTGCACGCCTATCATATCGGTGCTGGTATACACCCGGCAGTGGGCATTGCGCAGATACGCCGCAAGCGATTCAGCATATTCCAGTTGATCTGCGGCAATGGTCATGGCGGTGGGTAGATCGGCTGCGACTTCACCAGCAAAGGTGGGGCCGGAGATGACGGCCATTGGTTTGTTTTTGCCAAAATGCTGCTGCGCAACTTGATGCAGGAGTTGCTGTGTGCGTTGCTCCAGCCCCTTTGTTGCCCAACAGATGCCGGTTGCTTCCGGTAATTGCGGCGCAATACGCGCAACTACTTCAGCAAAAGCACCACTGGGTACGACAATAAGCACATGCTTGGCACATTTTAGCGCTGCTTCCAAATCGTCAATGGCTTGCAGTGATTTGGGGAAACTTTGTTCAGGCAGATAACGTTGATTACAGCGTTGTTGCTGTAATTCTTTAGTATGCGCCGCATCATGACCCCATAACCAGACCTGATGTGAATTCCTGGCAAGTAAAATTGCCAGCGCAGTGCCCCAGGAGCCTGCACCAATAACCAGAAAATCACATTCTTGCATTGTTGATTCCTTCAAGGATTTAGCATGAGGTGGAAGCAACTTTCATCGCCATAAGCGATGAATGAAGCCTAGATCGAACTCACTTAATTAACCGTTGCAGTTCCGGCTTCTTCAGTTTGTTGCGCTTGTTGTTGCGCTTGCTGCTGTTGCACCTGCTGCTGGAATAAGCTGTCAAAATCGATAGGTTCTAACAGTAATTGCGGGAAACCACCACGGCTGACCAAATCAGCAACGGTTTCACGTACAAATGGGAATAAGATATTCGGGCAGTAGCTGTTGATTAAATAAGGCATTTGTTCTTGGGCAAAACCCGCAATGGCAAATAAACCTGCTTGCTGCAATTCAACCAGAAATGCTGTTTTATCTTCCATTTTCACCGTTACAGTGATATTGACAACCACTTCATACAGATTTTCACCCTGATTGCTGCTGCTGACAGATAAGTTGAAGTTTACCTGAGGTTGTTGTTGTGAAGGCTTGATAAATAAAGCCGGTGTATTGGGGGTTTCAAAAGAAATATCTTTGGTATAGATTTTTTGTGCTGCCACATACTGTTGTGGTGGTTGCTGTGTGTTTTGCTGTGGATTTTCGTTTTCACTCACGGTGATAATTCCTGATTAATAAATAACTGATGTTACGCAGGGGCTTCATTTTTGGCTATATTGATTTTTTCGGTCAAAAAAATCATCCCTATGCAACGCTGCTTAATCCTGGGGGAGCAAAAAAATAAATTAAGCCTCCAGGATGATTACTTTCTTTATGACTTATCTTTTTTCTTTTTTTGTTTTTCTTTGGCTACTTTGCCTTTGACTAGCGGCAGACTTGCATTTTGCCATGCCATCACGCCGCCTTTGAGGTTAAATACCTGTTCAAAACCATTTTTGCGCAAGGTGTTACACGCTTGTGCTGAGCGTGAACCAGACATACAACTGATAATCACGGGTTTGGTTTTGTGTACTTCCAGTGGTTTAAGACCGGTTTTCAAACGCCCCAGTGGAATATGAATGGAATCAATAATATGTCCATTTTCAAATTCATTGTTTTCCCGTACATCAATGACAACGGCCTCTTGATGATTAATATAATCAACGGCTTCATTAGGACTCAAGCGCCCTGCGCCCGGACCATCATTGAGCAGGTTCCAGAATAAGAATCCGGCAATGGCAACAAAAGCAAAAACCAGTAAGCTATGGTTTGCAATAAACTCAGGGAGATTCTCCATAAGGGATTATTCCTGCACTCCCAGTTTTTTTAAAATCATTGCAGCGGGACAAAACCCGGTAAAGGCGCTTTGAAACAGGTTTAAACCCACAAAAGCTGCCAGAAACAGCCAATATTCATGTTGATAAATTGGACTGCCGGATGCGCCCAATACCAGGCTTAATAGAACAAAACTACCGGCCATTGCAAAAATAATATTATTTAATTTCATAAAAAAACCCCTCGTATGATGAATAGTAAAAAAATCAGTTATGACAGAATGAACAGAAAACGTCCCGCATCATACTGATAAGGCGCAATGTGCGCGCATCACTGACGCGGTAATATACCCGGTTTGCATCCTTGCGGGAAGCGAGAATACCCTTGTCACGCAAAATAGCAAGATGCTGGGAAATATTACTCTGGGAGGTACCGACATGCTCAACAATATCTTGAACACTCAGTTCACTTTCCCCCAAAATGCAAAGGATTTTTAATCTCAGGGGATGGGACATGGCTTTCATTGAACGGGATGCGCGTTCAATATCTTCATCCTGGGTAATCAAGGCGATGGGACTGTTGTCTGTCATAGTGTGTTTCCAACATAATGCGCGCCCATTAAAATAGTGGGCGCAAGAGAATATACTTTGTACTGTTAGTATGGAATTCAAGTAATAGCCGGATATATTACAATATCTTAATATTTTTGGACAGTTCTATACGCCGTTAAAAGCTTTTTTTCACTTCCATATCCAAGAATAATGGTGCGCCATGACTGAAATATAAAGTGACTTTAACCTTATCCCCTTGTTTTAATGCTTTTTTACTACCCATCATCATCAAATGCAAGCCACCGGGCAATAAACTAATCGTCTGATAGGGTGGAATCATTAATTCCCGCAATTCTGTCATACGCGCAACGCCCCCTTCTATTGCCATCTGATGAATTTCCACATGCATAAAATCAGGACTGTTCGCACGTAACAGGCGTATATCATAACCGGTTTTATTTTCCAGTTTCAGATAACCTGCCAATACCCGGATGCTCGGTGGTGCTTCCCGTATCCAGGCATCGTGGGCAATGACATCGGTAAATGTGTCCATATTGTCTTTGTCCCGCGCAAAAACCGGCGCTGTCAACAGACTCAAGAGCACACCTGCAAGTAGCATAAAATGTGTTTTTGTTATCAGAAACATTAAACTGAAACTCCTTATGAAAAAATACCTGCGCATTGCGTCCCACAATAAGGGCAACAACTTTGTGAAGTAAGGTGATTGTGTACAATGCTATAACCATCACGCACTATCAGCGCCCGATTACAGTGAGTACACCAGGTGGTGCTGCCGGTTATATCCCGGACATTGCCTGTGTAAGCATAAAGCAGGCCGCCTGCCAATGCAATATTGCGTGCTTTTTGCAAAGTTGCCAGTGGTGTGCGTGGTTTATCAATCATTTTCCAGGCCGGATGAAATGCCGTAAAATGGATCGGGATATGGTTTCCCAGATGTTCGACTATCCATTGGGTCATGGCCTCCAATTCCGCATCAGTATCATTTTCGCCAGGAATTAATAAACAGGTCAATTCCAGCCATATCTGGGTTTCTTTAACCAGATATTCAAGGGAATCAAGCACAACCTGTAAATGCCCTCCAGTTAAACGCCGATAAAAAGTCTCGGAAAACGCTTTTAAATCAATATTTGCCGCCTGCATATACCGGAAAAAATCTTCCCGTGCCGGGGAATTGATATAAGCTGCCGATACCGCAACGGAGTGAACCCCCACCTCTGCGCAGGCCTGTGCCACATCCACTGCATATTCCAGAAAAATAACCGGATCATTGTAAGTGTAGGCCATGCTGCGACAACCCCGTTGCAGCGCTGTTTTTGCCAGTTCTTCCGGGCCTGCGCGTGCAGCAAGAATATCCATTTCCCGGGATTTACTCATATCCCAGTTTTGGCAGAATTTGCAGGATAAGTTACAACCTGCGGTGCCAAACGAAAAAATACTGCTGCCGGGAAAAAAGTGATTCAGTGGTTTTTTTTCTATGGGATCGACACAAAAACCACTGGAACGCCCATAACTTGTCAGCACCACTTTTGCATTTTGATTGGCGCGTATGAAACATAAACCGCGCTGCCCTTCTTTGAGCTGGCAAAAATGTGGGCACAGATCGCATTGTATGCGCTTGTCATCAATAGGATGCCAATATTGGGTATTAACAACACCAGGGGAAATTTCTCTATACATTGTATACTGTCTCCAATAAGAAATTACTCAGGCCATTTCTTATTAGTATGGCAGAAGAAAGCAATAAGGCGATTGCCAGAGAATAAAATACAAACTTAATGCGGTGTTCTTTAACAGAAATCACCTAAGGAACAAGGATAAATAGAGCGTGCAAGCACATCGCAAACTGGGAGAGTTACTGGTTGAAGCCAGTATTATCAGCCAAGACCAATTGAAAATTGCGCTGACCGATCAAAAACGTAATTATCAGCAACTGGGAAAAATTCTGGTTGATCTGGGTTTTGTTTCTGAAACTGTACTGCGTGATTTTCTGAGTGCTTCTTACCAGCAGGAAAGTATTGATCTATCACAGATTGTACTGGATAACGAAGCCATACAAATGGTGCCGCAAAGTATTGCCCAGCGTCATACCTTATTGCCAGTCAACTATGATGCCCAGAAAAATCTGCTGGTGGTGGCGATGGCTGACACCTTTAATGTCATCGCCCTGGATCAATTAACCGCGCATCTGGGTAATCAGATTGAAGTCAGGCCGGTATTATCCAGTGAACGGGTTCTGCTGGAAGCCATTGATACCGCTTATGGTTTTGATTTATCGCTAGATGGCATCTTACATGAAATCGAAACCGGGGAAGTCGATTATCAAAGCATTGCCAATCAGGATCAATATAATCAACCTTTAGTGCGCTTAGTTGATGCGCTGCTGACCGATGCCGTCAAACGTGGCGTATCCGATATTCATTTTGAACCCGAGCAGGGATTTTTACGGATTCGTTATCGCATAGATGGCGTGCTGGAGCAGGTGCGCAGCCTGCATAAGGACTATTGGTCAGCGATTGCAGTGCGGGTTAAGGTCATGTCCGATATGAACATCGCGGAAACCCGCGTACCCCAGGATGGACGCATTTCATTGACCCTGGCAGGACGACCAATTGATTTTCGTGTCTCCACCCAGCCCACCGTGTATGGTGAAAATATTGTTCTGCGTGTTTTGGATCGTGAAAAAGGCATTGTTCCGCTGGAAAAACTGGGTCTGAAACCCGAACAATCACACCTGCTGGAATTAATGCTGGCAAGACCTGAGGGCGTGATATTAGTTACCGGCCCTACCGGCAGTGGTAAAACCACAACCTTATATTCCATTCTCAACTACCTGAACACCGAAGAAGTCAACATCATGACCCTGGAAGATCCGGTGGAATATCATTTGAGCATGGTGCGCCAGACTTCCGTGAATGAAGCAGTAAAACTGGATTTTGCCCAAGGGGTACGCGCAATTTTACGCCAGGATCCGGATATTGTATTAATCGGGGAAATCCGCGATCAGGAAACGGCGGAAATGGGCTTTCGCGCTGCCATGACCGGACACCAGGTTTTCAGCACCCTACATACCAATTCCGCCATCGGTTCAATCCCGCGTCTGCTGGATATTGGGGTATTACCCGACCTGCTGGCAGATAATATCATTGGCATTATTGGTCAACGTCTGGTGCGACGTTTATGCAGCCATTGTAAACAAGCTTATAGTGCTTCAGAACTGGAACACAAGTTGTTAGGCATTGATACCAGTCAGGCACTTACCCTGTATCAGGCCAATGGTTGTCCGCAATGCAATCAGCGTGGTTATAAAGGACGTTTGGCATTAATGGAAATTTTACGCATGAACGATACGCTGATGGGACAGATAGCGCATAAAACTAATGTACACGAACTCAAACAAGTGGCTGTCAGTGAAGGCTTTATTACACTTGCAGAAGATGGTGCACAACGTGTTTTAGCCGGTGACACGGATTTGGAAGAATTATCCAGGGTGATTGATTTGACCGGACGGATTTAGGAACAAGGATGAAATAAGAACCGAAACCAGGCACAGGATTTTTGTTCATTTTCAAGGCATGAAAACAGGCACATAGCAAGCTATGTAACTGCCTAAGTCCAAACAGGCGCAACGCAGAAAATGGAGAAAAAGACCAGCCCGGTTTCTGAAGTTATAAAATTCTCACTCCTTATTGGGCTGATTAATTTTGTTCAAGGAAATATTCAATCCTCTATATCCATCACTATCATATGTTTCACAATAATCTGCTCATCAAGTACCTGAGCAAATACATAAACCAAACTGCCTTGCGCTAAAGATTGGAAAAATTCAGTTGCTGTTATTTGCGTATTTTCAGGGGCACTTAGGCGCACACCTAACGGGGGCTGAGTAATGTTTTGATTGCGAATATCAAAAAATTCACTTTGTGGATCTGCTTGGATGGGGTGGTTAAAAATCCATAGTGTTTGGGTTTGTTGGTCAATTTGAGTCACCAGCCCTTGCAATTGACGTTGATTGGCTGGAGTAAAGGGTTCGTAGAATACCTGGCTCAGTTCAAGTAAATCATTTTGTTGTTGAAACCCGGCAATAGTCAGTGAGTCACCAATGCGTAGGTGTTGGGCATGGAGTCGGGGCTGGGCTTCGGTGATGTCTCGAAATTGGGTTTGGGGATGGTAATAAGCTCTGATACCAGCAACTGTGAGTTGTTGTTGTTCCAGATTAATATATTCTAATTCCCCGCTAATACGATAGGGTTCATTATGCGGTATCAGTGAGGAGCTATTATTACTAAATTGTAGTTGTTCAGGAGTTAGTTCTAGCACTCCATCTGCGGCAATCTTAGCGCGTAAATTCACCTGCACACCCTGTTGTAGTTGTGCCAAAATATCGCTTGACCAATCGCTATTGGGATCAATACGGGCAGGCTGGTGTTCAATACTGAAATCTTGGCTATTGTTAAAATTAGTGATCGTGCCGTAAATATTGGCGATGCCGTGAGGCACGGGTTTTAGTGGGGTAATCCCAATGATATGTGTAGCAGTCAATTCTGTTTGGGTCATTGCCCCCATTACTGTTACTGCAAGTCCTGCTTTTAGTGGCACTTGGCTTTGGGGATTTTGGCTGGATACTTTGAGACCAGCCAAATAAAAATATTGGTTATTGAGATCTAAATGGGAAACCAAGCCACTGACAATAACTTGCTCACAGTCTTGTGCTGGCAAACGTTGGATAAAGGTTGCCGGAATACCTTTGGTTCCCAAGGCCAAGCCACTGACGCGCAAGCAATCATCTATTTGCAGTTGTTGCAAATCTGAAAAACCTTGTAACGCAGTATTGTTATCCACTAATACTGTATGTCCTGCCAGAATTAAACTTTTGCCTTCGTCACTAATATAACGCAGTTTTGCCCGTAATAAGTCATAATATTGAATGGTTTGAGCCTGCTTATCCTCACCGGTGACACTGACAAACATACCGATATGTAATTGGCTGATGTCGCTGGCTACACCATTGATAAATAATTCTGCTTGTTCGGTTTCATATTTGATGTCATTGACCACAATGCTGCCAAAAGCGGAAATTGAGCCAACGCCCAAACCCGTACCTTCAACACCACCTTCAGCGAGACTTAAACCACCACCACTACAGCCCCACAGGGATAATAATATCGAGGCAATTGTTATAATTTTATGTGGTTTCATTGAGATTCTCGCTGGTTTCATGGGCAAAAAAGTAAATGCCAACCCCGGCTTGATAACGCCCACTGCCGATTACATCAGGATTGGCATCACGATCTTGTAAGGCAAACCAGCGGTTGAGTTTTTGCAATAAGGCTTGGCCTTCTTCGGAAGATAATTTGCTCAATACAGGTAAGGCTTCGGCAGGTAAATTGTTATAACAAACTTTTAATTGTAAATAGGATTTTTCTGCTGGTTGGCTGAAATTGTGTAATAGGGTATCTAATAATAATGCGGTGTCTGTGCCTATAATCACCAAAGCATCCGCCATATTATCGGTGGGAATATAAGCCTGTTTGCTCAAGCTAATATGGTTGTTACTATCACGTTGCACCGCGCCAATGCGTAATAATTCATCCAACACCGCCCGTACTGGAATATCCCCGCCATATTCTTTTACCAAGGCAGTAAAACTATCAGATTCACCTTCTAATGGCAGCACTTTGGGCTGTTGTTGTTCATCTAAATAATCAGCTTTGCGTAACCATCCGTTGAGTACCCGTGCCGCACGGTTATATTGCACGGGTACTTGGCCATGATCTTTGACCAAATTGCGTAAGCGTTTGACTTCTTTGCGTGACAAACCCGTGACCACGGCAATGCGTGAATCTGTCTGTTTACGCTTAGGCAGGGCAAAATCTTTCTCTACCACCTCAACAAAGGCTTGTTTTGCCAGTTCATCAAACTGCTCATAAGACATGCCTAAGCGCAATACCAGACGTGCTAATGACTTGAATATACGCAATAAACTAATGCTTAATGCCTGTTGAATTTTTTCATCCATAGTGATGACTCTATTTATCCAGTTGCTAATTAGTTGTACTGTTTTTTTATTTTGACTGTTAAAAAACATGACCACTTATCAGTAAATATAGTCCAAAAATAATAAAAAAGTAGAGGCATTGTATGTTTTTTGGTTTAATTAGACCAGAAATGATGTGTGGTTTATATCGCTATTATTGATTTTAAGTAATTTTATTCATCTCTGATAGAGCAAGGGAGTTATCATGAACCATAAAAATCTCAAAACTCTGGCCTTATCCGCCAGTATTGCCTTGGCACTGAGCCAAAGCGCATGGGCAAATTCTTATTTTGATAACAATAGCCAGATTTTACATATCCCGGAAACTGATGCGGGCATCTTGGGTAGTTATCAACTGGATTTATTAGTCATTAATGCCAACCCTGTAATCCTTGAGTTACAACAAAACTCAATTGTCAGTGTTAATGCCAGTGCCGATCCTGATGCGACTTACCGAGCAGAAACAGGGGGCTTAGTGATTGAATCCATTGACTTGAATGCAAAACAATTTTATGCGGAACTGAGTCAATTGGCAGGCAGCTACCAGTTTGAACTTACACAGCTAACAGAGATTACTACCACAAATCCCCCTGTACAGGTCTCTGGTGTTATTGTTGATACTGGACAAACCAGTTGTTATGACAATAGTGTTCCCATATCCTGCCCTGAAGCTGGCAGTGAATTTTTTGGTCAAGATGCACAATACACAGGTACACAAGCGCAATATAGCGACAATGGCGATGGCACGGTTACAGATAATGTCACTGGCTTGATGTGGGTACAAAGCGTTGACACCAACGGCGATGGAGCAATCAATGCCAGCGATAAATTTTCCTTCAGTAATGCTGGGGCTTATGTTGACAGTTTGAACAGCCAAAACCATGCAGGTTATAACGATTGGCGATTGCCCAGCATTAAAGAACAATATTCCTTAATGGATTTCAGAGGCGCAGACCCCAGTGGTGAAACTAGCAATGATACTTCCAGCTTCATTCCCTATATAGACGGTGAGGTGTTTGGCTTCAATTATGGTGATACCAATGCAAATGAGCGGGTTATTGATGCTCAATATGCCAGTAGCAGCCTATATGTTAGTACCGCCAGTGGTGAGCAACTGTTGTTTGGGGTGAACTTTGCCGATGGGCGCATCAAAGGTTATGGCTTGCAATTGATGGGGCAGGATAAAACTTTTTATGTCCAACCTGTACGCGGTGAAGTGTATGGTAATAATCAATTTGTAGACAATAATGATGGCACGGTGACTGACCAAGCCAGCAATTTGATGTGGACACAAAATGATAGTAGTGAAGGCATGAACTGGCAACAAGCTCTTACCTGGGCGACACAGAAAAATGCCGAAAACTACTTAGGCTATAACGACTGGCGTTTACCTAATGTCAAAGAATTGCAATTTATTGTCGATTACAGCCGTTCTCCAGATACCAGCAACAGTGCTGCTATTGACCCTATTTTAAATACCACCGTCATCAGCAACGAAGCTGGACAAGATGATTATGCCTATTATTGGAGCAGCACCACCCATGTCTCCTCCAACGGTATGGGCGCAGGTGGTTCCTATGTCGCCTTTGGTCGTTCCTTGGGTTATATGAATGGTAGCTGGCATGATGTCCACGGCGCAGGCAGCCAACGTAGTGATCCCAAAACTGGTAATGCCAGTGATTACCCAACTGGTCATGGCCCTCAAGGTGATGCGATTCGGATTAACAATTATGTGCGCTTAGTCCGTGGTGGCGTTAGTGATGCGATTCATACAGGCGGCAGCGTAGCAGTTGTCAATCCCAATACAGGTGGAGATACGACACAGCCTCCACCATCAGACTCAACAACACCAGATGGTCAACAGCCACCACAAGAAGCACTAAGCGCATGTGCTAATCAAACAGAAAATAGCAGTTGCACGATACAAACACCTCAAGGCGATTTAAGCGGAGTTTGTCTTATGGTTGTCAACAACAGCTTAGCTTGTGTACCAGAAAACGCACCTTTAAACTAAGGGGGAATTAAGGGAGAATTAAGGTTAGTCTAACAATATGAAGTGCATCACTTAATAAAAGTGATGCACTTAAAAATCTTAAACATAGAATGGAGAAAAACTATGAGAGTCAAAACAACCACTTTATTAACCTCTCTAACCCTGGTATTAGCCAGTCAATCTGCCCTAGTTTACGCTGAACCACAAGGGCGACGTGGCCCACCCCCAGAAGCCTATAGTGCCTGTGAAAATAAAAATGCTGGCGATACCTCACAATTTAAGAGTCCACGCGGTGATACAGTGAGTGGAACCTGTGAAGATCAAAATGGTACATTAGTGCTTCGCCCCGACAGAGGAGGACGCGGCCCCCGTTCTGATAACCAGCAAGGTAATGCTGATAGAGAAGGCAATAGAGATAGACGCGGCCCACCCCCAGAAGCCTACACCGCTTGTGAAGGAAAAAGCGCAGGCGATAGATCACAGCTTAAAGACCGCCGTGGTGAAACACTAACAGGAACCTGTGAAGAAGATAGAGGCAAACTCGTTCTTAGACCCGACCGTCCAAGAAGATAAGCTAAACTTAGCCAGAGTGCCAAGTTTAGTTAAAGTAAATGTTAAAAGACTTATGCTTACCTACTTATTTATTTATAAAATCTAGGCTATACTCAGCTAACTCGCAGCAAATAATACCCCTCCATTTCGCCGGTCTTTTTACCCATTTTCCGTGTTGTAAAAACTGTTACATAGCTCACTATGTGCCGGTTTTACGCCTTGAAAATGGATAAAAATCCTGCGCGCTACGGGGGGTATTTCTTGTGAGTTACCTTATCAACACCCGCTCCAATTTAAATAATGTAAAAAACATTTAACCCAATTAAGGAATTTAACCCATGAGTAAAACCAAACTTGCCATTGCAATTAGTACAGCCTTAATGACAATGTCATTAAATCTTCCAGCAGCTATCCAAAATGATCTTACTACCCCAACCACAGTAGAAGCTGGTTCAGGAGTAATTATTATTCTGGATGAAACCGCAACCCCAACCACAGTAGAAGCTGGTTCAGGAGTAATTATTGTTCTGGATGAAACCGCAACTGACAGTCATGTTATCATAGAAATTGATCTAGCAACTGTAGACAAAGATAGTGCTGGTTCTATTAATCCAAGTGTAATGGAATCCCTAACAGTTGAACATATTGCCTTGTTATCTGCTGATGCAGTAAGTGGACTTACTGCTGAACAAATTGCAAATATTCCTGCTAATGTAGTAAGCGGTTTTAACAAAGAACAACTCAGTAGTATTGATCCTGATGCCATGAGTGGTTTTAGTGCTGAACAAATCAGCAGTTTAGACCCTGAAGCAGTAACTGGACTTCAAGCCGAACAACTCGCAAATCTTAAACACGATGCAGTAGGTGGTTTTACAGTTGAACTGTTTAATAAATTAACCATAGATGCTGTAGCTGGTTTAACGCTGGATAATATGGGTGGTTTTTCTCCAGAAGTCATCAATATCCTAGGCATGGATTTGTTATCATCTCTAAATAAAGATGCTTTTATACAAATGCCAGATGGTGATTTATTTCAATTTTTCCTAAATCTCAACCCACTTTTAGTAACTCCAGTAGACATTGAAGCCTTTATGCCTGTAGGTTGGACGATTGATGTGAAAACTGGTAAGTTGCATACCAAACATCATCATCATCATGAACATCACAAACATGGCAAACATCACAAGATGAAATTGCGTGAACTAAAGTTTGATATTACAGTTTTACCTGTTGGTCTCACTCTTCCAACACTGTTTGATTTAAATTCAACTATATCTCTTGGTGGTGGAGCTGAAGCTGGTGATAGTATTCTTGATGAAATCCAGCAGCTTCTGATAGATAAGGGATTAACTGGCTTTAACATTCAACAAGAAGAAATGGGAAATATTAAAGTTACAGGAGGCGATGATGTTGAACTTAGCCTTATGCCTGATTCAGATGGTGTAGAGCAGCTTGAAGAAGGTGCTGTACCAGAAATTTCTATAGATAAAAAAGGACATTTTGTTTTTGTTACTTCATCAGGTCTGAGAATCAAATTACGAGGCGCACCAAAAGCACCTAAGTTGCTGCTAAATATTAACCCTGGTGGCGAAATTAAAGTCAACAAAAAAGGTAATCTTAAAATCACTATTCCTTCATTAGGACGTGTTATTGCTGGAAGATGTGATCCATTTATGTTAAAAGCACCAGCAGGTTCAATTCCTGGTATCACTATTATTGGTACACCAGGTATTGATGAAGTTGCCCAGATGATTTATGAAGATGGTACCATGCAAATGCTGTATCCTTCTGTGGCTGACGAAGCTGAAAGCGAAGAAGTAGCATTTCCTTATATAAAAAATGGAGCATTCCAATTTAAGAGCAATGGTCATATAAACTTCGTTGGACTGCACAGTAATTTCCTTTGGGATGCTACGCCTGATTTCAATATTCAACTCAATTACACCGCACCTCAGAAAACCCCATATTACAAGTGGGTAACTTTTGGTGAAGTATTTGAATTTATCAATACCAATGGTGATCAGCAGTTATTTTATGCAAAACCTGTTGGTGATGAAGCTGAATTTGATGCTGATGAAGAGTAATTTGAGTAGGAGTGAGGATGAAATAAGTACAGGAACTGGGCGCAGGATTTTTATTTTCCATGCACAAGGTTAAAACCTTCGCCTTTCAGGCGAACAGATTTATCTCTGATGTTTAACGGTAAAACTTAAAATATGGGTTTTAGCACTAACACCCCAAAGGGGTATTTTAATATAGCTTGGGGCAACGCCCCAAGGTAGAGAATGACACGTTTACGCCCTGAAAGGGCAGGTTAAAATGATTGCAATATTTTAATTTGCCCTTTCAGGGCGTGAATGGCACGGATACAATTCCAGGGGTGTTACCCCTGGCTATATTAATGCGCCCCGTTGGGGCTAAACAACAGGGCTTGTCCGCCCTGTATCTCGGCTTTCAGCCGCCAAATGCTCTAACCCACCCGTCTTTTAGCGGGTGGTTGTTTAGTCATTTTCAAGGCGTGAAAACAGGCGCATAGCAAGCTATGTAACTGCCTAAGTCCAAACAGGCACAACGCAGAAAATGGAGAAAAAGACCAGCCAAGTTGCTGAAGTTATAAAATTCTCGCTCCTATATACTCAAAACCGGAAATCCAACCATTTTGAGTAAACATTTGGACTTTGGGCAAATTTGTCCAAAGTCCAACAGGTTAAATAACATGCAATTCCGGTGGTTTTTTATCATTGCGATCACGCATCCTCGCATAAAGTTGATACAGCGTGGTTTGCAGACCCTCTTCAATACCGGGATGATAAAACGGCATTTTTAATAAATCCCCTACAGTTTGCCCCTGTTCGATACTCCAGGCTAATAAATGCCCTAAATGTTCACCACGGGGTGCAATCATTGCCGCACCCACCAGTTTATGGGTGGTTTTATCGGCATATAAACGCAATATCCCATGATCTTCACCCATCATCACTGCACGATTTTGTAATTGGAAATTTAACTCAGCGATAGTGATATTGGGATCACCTTTGATTTCATGCCAGTTTTTGCCAATTTGAACGATATTCGGATCAGTGAAAGTGATATGGAATGGCTGTTTGCGCTGAAATGCCTGCTTTTCATAACAACTATTATAAGCCGCGATACGACCTTCATCACAGGCTTCATGAAATAAGGTGGATTCACCATCAATATCACCTGCCAGAAAAATCGGGTAATCAGCAATTTGCATGGTCGTGCGATCAAAGCTGGGAATACCTCTGGCATCGGTTTGGGAAATAAAACGCTCCAGCCCCAGTCCTTTGAGGTTAGGTCTACGCCCCAAAGTGATGAGTAACTTATCGGATAGTTCACTGTTATCACCACTAAATACCCGTAATTGCCGACCATCTTCTTTAACCCGCACCGCACGGCCCAACCATAGCGGCATTTCCTGATGCAACAGATGAATTGCGGTTTTATTCACTACAGGGTCTTGTAAGCCAGCAATTTTTTTCTGAAAATCAAAGCCACTGATTTCAATGCCAAGCCGTTGCAGTGCTTGGCCTAATTCCAGGCCGATACCGCTTAAGCCAATCACGGTGATTGCAGGGGGCAGGTCTTTTTGTTCAAACAGGGTGTCGGTAGTGAGTATGCGATCTGAAAATTTTTCCCAGCCTTCAGGAATTACCGGGCTGGAGCCAGTCGCCAGAATGATTTTATCGGCCTGAATCAATTTATTACGCACTTTCAGAATATTTGGCTCAACAAAAGTGGCAAAACCCTGCATCCGGTTGTTAGCAGGAATTCGTTTCATGCTGTTGACGACGCGTGCGACAAATCGATCCCGTAATTTGCGAATATGGCGCAAAATTGCGGCCTGATCTATTTGCGCATTGCTCACTTTTCCCGTTTGAAAAGCCCGTAGTTCCGTAATACTTTGCGCCTGTTCCGCAAAACGTACCAGTGCTTTGCTGGGCATTCCGCCAGTGCGCGCGCAGGTGGTGCCATAATTACCTGCTTCAATCAGCAAAAAATCACCCTCTGTGGCATCACGCACATCCGGCGTTGCATAGAGACCTGCAGTACCAGCACCGATAATCGCAACAGACACTTTTCTATCGATATTCATGGCTGTTCCTGTGACGCCAGCGGGCTTAATGTTTGTTCTATACGCTGAATGATTTTCTGCTCAATTGTCCGTAATAAAGGTAAGGCCGGACTATCTGCCTGTGCCAGATGAGAGGGACGTAAAAACAAAATAATGGACATGTCTGCTTGTTTAATCAGCGTTAAACGCAAGGGAAACAAAGCCAGCAGCGCAGGTTCCAACTGGCTGATCTCCATTGTCTCCTGGCTTTGGTAAATCGTCAGGCGGTTAATTTTTTTAACACTGTATTGATATTGCTTATCCGATACTGAATAGGCGGTAAAGTCTGGTAGCGCATTAAGTCGAAAACCTTCAGCTTGCAAGCCGCTATGCAAGGTTTTATAAGTTGCTGCAAAATCAGCTTGCACGGCATACTGATAAATACTGGCTTCATCAGTTTTTGCCGATAAAACTGAGAATGATGCAAGCAGCAAACATGAACAACAAAATCGCAACAGTAAAAGCATGGGCAGGCTCCTTATAGAGATTTTCAGGCACATAATTTCCTGGCAGCGACAGCGCTTGGCATGTTGGCAGCACCCACGCTGGAAACTTTTAGCCTATGAAAAACTATAACCTATAAACTAACGTGAAGCCAGTTCATTAACCACCTGTTCCGGCGCAGTTTCCCAGAGTTTTTCCAGTTGATAAAAAGCCCGCACTTCCGGCTGCATGACATGGGCAATAACATCGCCTAGATCAACCAGCACCCATTCTGAGTTATTTTCACCCTCAGTACCCACGGGTTGTTGCCCTTGAGCTTTGGCTTTTTCCACGACATTATTGGCAATCGCCGCTACCTGGCGGTTGGATGCGCCGCTGGCAATGATCATGATGTCGGTAACATCGCTGATTGCCCGCACATCCAGCACGGAAATATCCTGTGCTTTCAGATCTTCCATGGCATCAATAACCAGATCGCGCAGTTGTTCGGTGGAGAGTTGAGTTGCAGCCAGAGGAGAAACTGCTGAAGTGAGTGTAGTAATATCAGACATAATGATTAAGCTTTCATATAAAGTTGATGTTGGGTTATCAGCGCCAAGCTCGCATCCGGCAATAGATAACGTGGATTTTCGCCATTGGCAACCTGCATACGGATGCGCGTTGAAGAAACAGTTAAGGCGGGTATTTCCTGCAACAGCACTCTGCCTGAGAGCTGTTGGCGCAAACGTTTAGGTTTGCGGGTCTGGTATTTTACCAGAAATTGCTGAATTTCTGGCTCAATCGGGATTGAGGTTTCCGGGCGATACACCACCACCAGGTGGGCAAATTCAATAAGTTTTTGCCATTGATGCCAGTGATGCAGGCCACGAAAAGCATCCATGCCGAGAATCAAGGCCAGCGGCTGTTGTGGCTTTTCCGCACGCAGTTCCGCCAGTGTGTCCACCATATAAGACGCACCGGGGCGGCGTAATTCACGGTCATCGGCAAGCAGACCTTCGGTATCAACAATCGCCGCTTGCAGCATCTGGAAACGCAGTTCTGCGCTGGCCTGAGGCTCGCCACGATGCGGTGGGCGCGCTGAAGGAATTAAATGCACAGACTCCATATGCAAACGCTGACGCACTTCCAGAGCCACCCGCAGATGCCCATGATGCACGGGATCAAATGTACCGCCTAAAATTCCGATCATTTGTTATACACCCCATTGTTTCCCGGAAAGTAACAGATTGTAGCAATATGGAAAAACATTAATACACTCCACCACGACTATCCGCTTTAACAAAAAAGATGATTAATTCCTGTTCTCGCACTTCATATAAAAACCGATACTTTCCAATTCTCAGGCGGTAGCAAGTATGATTTTTTAATTTTTTAATATCGAGTGACTGGGAATAAGGATCTTGGATAAGCATAACAAGCTGCTGTTCAAAGCGTTCAAAAATACTTTTATCGCATTTAGCCAAAAATTTTTTGGTTTGCTTACTGAAGTAGGCTTTATACATCACGACGCGCGTTCTTAATATCCATTAAGGTATAAATCCCTCCCTCTTGCGCCGCTTGAATCGCTTCCACATCCTCAGTGCTTGCTATAACCTCTGCAACCCCCTCTTTGACCTCAATAAGATCACCTAGGTCATCCGTATAAGTATAGGTTTTGTAAATTTTATTTTCTGGTAATGCCTTTAATAGTTCCATAAATTTTTGGACATAATCATCTTCAAGCTGTAAACAAATTTGTTTCATTATGCTTCTCCTTTTTCAATTACTTTACTAAAAGGAATGTATTTTTAAACAAGCCTAAATTATCTATTAATTTTATTCCAATGGTAAATGTGCCATGAAATTATGTTCATTAACAAATGTCATGTCATACATACTGCTTAACCCCTGTGCCTGTTTATCACTTAAACCTAAAACAAGGATTAAAAAATGTTTGGGGTTAATCGATAAGCGTTTCCGTAACCTGATGTATTTGTCTATTTCTGAGCGAAATTCACCTGACTTGCATTCTATATATACAGGAATATTATTTTGATTTATAAAAAACACATCTAATTCATGAATATCTTCATTGGGAAAATTAATCTTAAAACTTCTTAAGCAGGCATACTGCACTTTCTTTTCATGGAAGTGAGTCAGTATTTTCATAAAAACAAACCATTCCAACCATTCTCCATTAAAAAAATTAATAATACCTGGAATTGTTTGCAGGGTTAAATGGACTCGCTTATCTTTTTTCTTATAAAAATATTTTGAAACAAATGCATATTCATATAGCTCTTCACAAAATGAAATTATGGTTTTTGTATCTTTTTGGCTATGTTTGGAGAGATTAAGCGTAACTGATGTATAGTTATTATTTTGTGTACGTTTAATTCTATCTGTGATCTCCTTTAATACATCATATTTCTCTCCTAATGCTAATGCAATTTCATCAAAAAAACCGGTTGTATCAAGTGCTTTGTGATTAATGTTAAGCTGAATCTTTTTTTGCTTAAACCATTGAAGAATCGGTTCATATTCCTTCTTCTGAGTCATCGCCGTAGTATTAAAAATATCAACATCAGCAGGGAGCGTGGGTTTTTCGGGTAATTTTGATGATATAAGCTGAGTCTGGGTTTGTTTTTCTATCTGACGTAATCTGTTAGATACACTATGATATTTTTCAATCACTTTTTCAACAAATATAACTGTGTCATGGATCGGTGTTGAATTTTTGCATTTTGGGCAGGAGACAGATTTTCCAATATAATCATTTCTCACTTCCCTCATATGGCTACATGTATTACATCGCAAAATTGCCATAACCCTGGACGCTCCCCGCTAATACTAAAAACTAAGTAAACTTAATGCTATAGATTTTCAGGTATTATCTGAAAATCTATAGACGAATATGCCCATCACCGAGCACAATAAACTTCTGTGAAGTCAAACCTTCCAGACCCACCGGGCCACGGGCATGAATTTTATCTGTGCTGATGCCAATTTCTGCACCCAGACCATATTCAAAACCATCGGCAAAACGGGTTGAGGCATTGATCATTACTGAACTGGAGTCAACCTCGTTCAGAAAACGCCGCGCCCGCGTCCAGTTTTCAGTGATAATGGCTTCGGTGTGTTGTGAGCTGTAGTGACGAATATGAGACATGGCAGCATCCATATCGCTGACAACTTTAATTGATAAAATGGGAGCCAGATATTCTGTCGCCCAATCTTCTTCAGTGGCTGTGGTCATTGCCGGTACAATTGTGCGGGCCTTATCGCAACCGCGCAATTCCACTTCCGCCTGCAAATAACGTTCTGCCAGCATGGGTAGAATCTGCGCTGCAATACCTTCTGCCACCAGCAGCGTTTCCATGGTGTTACAAGTGCCGTAACGCTGAGTTTTGGCGTTATAGGCAACGGCAACCGCCTTATCCATATCCGCCTGATCGTCAATATAAACATGGCAGATACCGTCTAAATGCTTGATCACGGGCACCCTTGCTTCATTGCTGACGCGCTCAATCAAACCTTTACCGCCACGTGGCACGATTACATCAACAAAAGCTTTCATTTTCAGCAGCTCACCAACTGCTGCACGATCTGTGGTTTCCAGCACCTGTACCGCAGTTGCGGGTAAACCCTGAGATTCCAAACCAACCCGCACACACTGAGCAATGGCTTGATTGGAATGAATGGCTTCAGAACCACCCCGTAAAATTGCTGCATTACCTGATTTCAAACACAGTGCTGCGGCATCGGCAGTCACGTTAGGACGCGACTCGTAAATAATGCCAATCACACCCAAAGGCACGCGCATTTTACCCACTTGAATACCGCTGGGGCGGGTGCATAAATCAGTGATTTCACCCACCGGGTCAGGCAGACTGGCAATCTGCCGTAAACCTTCCGCCATTGCGGCAATCCGTGTTGGGGTCAAGGCCAGACGATCTAATAAAGCGGCGTCCAGTCCACGACTTTTACCCGCGCTTAGATCCTTTTCATTCGCTGCTTGCAAAGTTGCGGTATCAGCCAGCAATTGCTCGGCAATTGCTTCCAGTGCCTGGTTTTTTTGCGCCGTACTGGCGCGCGCCATGACCACGGCAGCATCACGCGCCTGAATCCCGATACTGTGCATTAATTCTTGTACGTTCATGAATAATCCGGTTTTTTTACAAAACCAAGGATTATACAGACTCTATACGGTCGTGATAAGTCTTCTTCAATGGGGGGCGTTACACAATTGATGATTTTGTCTCAATATCCGCGCCCAGCATCTGCATATCTTTCAGCATTCGCACCGGATCAAGTAAAAGTCCCTGATACCAGAGTCCTGGTTGTTTAATCGTACCATCCAGATATTGTAAAATGCAGGCAGCAGCGGCAATACCTGTCAGTTCATAGAGGTTGTCTGCCTGAATAGTCACGCTGATTTGTTTATCTTCAATCCCCGCCGTACCCTGGAAAATAGCCTGCATCACCCCCTTAAACGGTGGCTTGGCAGAAAAGCTTAATACCTGACGTGCACGCTGCACTTGTTTATGGCGATAAGTTTCTGCGGGCATGTGTCCTGCCAGCGGTACCAACAGGCGATTAAAGATGGTGTTCAGATCAGCTTGATTAAAACTTAATTTTTCCAGGTGAGGGTAATGTTGTGGTAAATTTTCCAACTCGGCTAATTTGACCGGATGGCAACGATAATGACCGGATATACCGGGGAAGCTGCATTTTGGGTGCTGCCAGAATTTGGCTTTTTGCCATGTACCATTTTGATACAGTTGTGGTATGGCAGAGTCAATAATCTCCAACAGCTCTGCAAGTCGGGCATCACTAGGTTGTGCGCTGTCCCAGTCAATTTTTTGTAACAGGTTAAAACGCACCGTTTTAAGCTTTTCAATATCATCACCAAAACGGCGCAGTAAAATAGCGGGTAAGCCTGGAGAAAAACCTGCATTGGCAATAAAACAACAACCTGCCTGTGTTATTGCGTTTTTGCGTGCAGCCAGGATACGTCGGCTTCTACCCCCGGTTTGCAAGTCAATGCAATCAATACCTGTGGCAACCACGGCATCAACAATGCGATCTAAAAAAGGAATCAATGGCGCGGCTAAAATAACGCAGGAAACCTGGGAAAATACCTTGTACAAATCAGATTTATCAGTGACATCCAAAGCAGTGCCGGAAACTCGAAATATCCATTCTTCAGCATTCATGGCATTGAGATCACCAGCAACGGCTTTGGCTTTGTGTTGATTTCTGCCTGCAATGAGTAGTGTTGCTTGGGTATTTTTTAATAATTGATAAGCCAGTGCAAAACCTGCGTTGCCATAGCCACCAATAATCAGGAAGTCTTTTTTGTTGTTATTTTCTTGTTGCGTTATGTTATTCATAATTGCGTATTATCATTAATTTGAAAATCAGAAGATTGGGCAATGGGTGCGTTAAAAAAAGCATAGCCTCCTTCGGCAGACATTTTGGCCTGTGTCAATGCCAGTTTTGTCTGCCCCATTAATTTTTTAATGTCTTTGTGATCATCAGGGTAAACCGCAATGCCGATATGTGCAGAAATTGTTACGGTATGCGCCTGAAGCATGAACGGCATTTGTAACCAACGCAGAATATTACCGGCAACATGTTCAATACTGCTAAAATCTTTGACATCTACCAAGGCCATGATAAATTCATTATCTGCCATACGTGACATCAAATCCGTGCTGCGTAAACGCTTATTTAAACGCTCTACCACCTGTAACAGCACTTCATCAGCAAGAGCATAATCCATGAGACGGTGAACTGCATCAAAACGGTGCAGCGCAATACGCAATAAGGCAAAACGGGTATTGTAACGTTGCACTAATGCCTGAATGCCGGTTATTTTTTCCACAAATAATGCAGTATTAGGTAGTTGGGTTAAATGATCATAATTATTGGCGTGATATAACAAAGCCTCATAATCATGGCTATTTAAATCAACATCGGTATAAATGCCCAGATAATGCGTGGCTTTGTCATTATTTGCACTTTGAATAGCAAAGATTTTTAAATAGGTCTTAAAGAGATAACCATTTTTTTTACGATCATCAACAATGCCTTGCCAATACCCTTCACTACGCAGTTGTGCCCATAGTTTTTGATAAAAATCCAGGTTATGTGGCCTGGATTGAAAAAAGCGGCCTTTTTTTCCAATAACTTCTTTTAGCGTGTATCCGGTTTTGTGTAAAAAGGCGGTGTTTGCACGCTCAATCACCCCTTCTTTGTTGGTTAATATCACACCATCATTCATATGGTCAAATAATGCGGTATTCAGGCGCATGTGCGTTCCTGTGAAGACAATGAAAAAACGTGGAAGTATAACACCTGAGTTTTGATAATTTGTGCTGGATTTCAGTATTTTTACTTAAAAAACCTTATGTCGGGTTCAGGTTAAAACACATGAAAATCTACCTTGGGGGTAATTTCAGGCTTCTCTCCCGTAGACTTTAGCCAAACTCTGGCCTGGGCAGTATGCTCCCCTGTTTGCAAAGGCCAGCTTTGCTGGGTTATTGTTTTTCCTGTCACTGCAATGACCTTACCGTCAATTAACCATTCCACTGCCAAGGTTGGCAGGTCATGTGGCAAACGCAAATCGAATGCTTCCAGGGCATCCGGAATTCTGGGATCATGTGCCAGACGCAAGCCATTGACTGGCTGTTTTAAACGTAATATGGGCTGAGCTGATTGTTTTTGTGTTGTTTGAGCAACGAGCGCATTGGCATGGCTACCTGCAATAAACCATTCCATACGGGTTGCGCAATCTGCTGTAGTTTGTATTTTTCCTGTTTTTTGCGTTGCCAGTTGCCCGCTATCACGACAGATTTCTGCCTGATACAGTTTTGGACTGAGGTAAAGTGGTTGGGTTTCCTGATATTGATTGAGTTTTGCAAAAATAGCGCGTAATAATAATGCAGGACCTGTTGCGCCAGATACTTGCTGCATAGGCTGGCGATCCAGATTACCCAGCCACACACCCACTGTGTAACGGTGGTTAAATCCCACTGCCCAGGCATCATGATAATCATTTGAAGTACCGGTTTTTACCGCAGTTTGTACTGGAAAATCTAATAAAGCACTATGCCCAAATTCAAATCTGCGAGCATCGCTATCTGATAAAATATCCGCAATAATGCTGCAAACTTCCGGGCTGAATACCGTATGTCCCACAGTGGGTGTTTGTTGCATCAATAACTGTAATGGCTGATAAATGCCTTGGCTGGCGAGAGTGGCGTAAGCGCCAACCAGTTCCAGCAGTGTAATTTCACCATTGCCTAAAGCCAGACCATCACCATAAAAATCTGGATGTTGATCCAGATTATTCATGCCTAATTGGTTTAAGGTCTTTAAAAATGTGTCAATGCCCACAAACTGCGCAGTACGCACGGCGGGAATATTCAGAGAATTGCCCAGCGCATCGCGCAGGCGTAAGCGACCATAATAACTACGGCTGTAATTATGATATTGATGCAAGCCTGTACCCACCGCTTCAGTTAAGGGGCTGTCATCAATCAGCGTTGCCGCAGTCCAGCCTTGTTGCAGAGCTAAGGCATATAACAAAGGTTTCAGCGTGGAGCCGGGTTGCCTGGGAGTAATCACAGCATCAATTTGACTGCCTGGATTTTCCCTTTTAAAATCACCGCTATTGACCCAGGCCAAAATGTGTTTGCTGTGATGATCAACAATGAGCATCGCGCCATTTTTTACCCCCAGGGTTTGTAAGTCAGCAATGCGCTGATTGAGCAATTGCCAGGCATAATGCTGTAACTCACCATCTAAAGTGGTGTGCAGACGACCTTTTTGCTGCAAACGTTTACTAAGTGTGGCAGGCATCTGTGTTGCGTAATCCTGATATAAATAACGCACAAAATGGCTGGCCTGGATTAAGGCTTCTGGTTGCTGCAAATGGATTTTATCTTGTACGATGGCCTGATATGCGGCGGCGTTGATTAAACCTGCATCCAACATGCGCTTGGCTAGTACCTGTAATGGTCGTCTGATTTCCTTAAAACCCTTGCGCAAATCCAAACGCCCCGGAGAACGCACGAGTACCGATAAGGCCAGCATTTCTTTGAGCACCAGGGTATCCAGATCGCGATCAAAATAATCTCGCGCTGCCTGTAAAACGCCACGCCGTTGTCTGGCATAGTGAATCTGATTGAGGTAGAACTCCAGAATTTCTGATTTGGAAAAATGTCTTTCCAGTTGCCAGGCTTCAAAGGTCTCTAGCCAGCGTGACCAGAAGGTGCGCGGCCTGGGATGCAACATCCGCACAGATTGTTCAGTGATGGTGCTGGCACCTCGTACCACCCGCCCAGCACGGATGTTTTGTAACATTGCATGTGCACGCGCCCACCAATCCACACCGCTGTGCTCAAAAAAACGTTTATCCTCAGCCATCACAAAAGCGTGTTGCAATGCTTTGGGGATTTTATGCAAAGGCACGGTTTCGTGCAAATTCCAGCGATTTTGGTAAGTGACCGTTAAAGGCTGATAGTTTCGATCAACAATCTGTACCTTACGCACTCGACTGGGATCAAAACCTAAGTCTGCGGGTATGGGGTGCAAAGAAAACCAGGTTTGCACAGCCAGCAGTAAGATTAAGAACAATAAAAACAGCCACAGCCATTTTATAGTTAATTTTTGAGCGTATTTATTCACTGATATTATGCGCTCCTGTTATTTTTATAGTTTTTCAGATAATTAATTTCTCACGGAAACCTGACAGGTCTTTAAGACCTGTCAGATTCTTTGAATTTGTTGGCATAAGCCCCATTCTTCATTAAAAATGTGTAGTTAACTGATACCGGTTTTCCCTAAATAAACGCAAACAGGCCTCGACAACTTGTGGATCAAAAATGCTGCCCGCACCTTTTTCCACTTCCGCCAGTGCCAGTTCAATGCCTTTTGCCGCGCGGTAAGGACGATGTGAAGCCATCGCTTCCACCACATCGGCTACTGCAATAATGCGGGCTTCTAAAATAATTTCATCCGCCTTAAGCCCTTCAGGATAACCTGAGCCATCAAGACGTTCATGATGCTGATGAATCATTTGGGCAACGGGCCAGGGAAACTCCACTTCTTTGAGAATCTCAAAACCATTTTGGGCGTGGCTTTTAATAATTTCAAATTCCACTTCCGCCAATTTACCGGGGCGGTTAAGAATTTCAGCAGGAATATGTACCTTGCCAATATCATGAATGCTGCTACCTAGACGCACGCCTTCAATCATATGCGCATCCATGCCCATTTCAGTGGCAATGGCGGTCGATAGGTCGGCAACCCGTTTTTGATGCCCGGCAGTATAA
Source organism: Candidatus Venteria ishoeyi (assembly GCF_030378065.1). Taxonomy (GTDB): domain Bacteria; phylum Pseudomonadota; class Gammaproteobacteria; order Beggiatoales; family Beggiatoaceae; genus Venteria; species Venteria ishoeyi. The sequence goes on from NZ_JAUCGJ010000002.1 coordinate 33,348, forward strand.
GGATCGCGTTTTTCTAAAGTGGCTGCAACAGATTCAATCGTCTGAATTAAGGCATGGTGGAATTTTTTCTGATACAAGTCACTGCTCTGCTCAGCTTTGACCAGGTTAGTGATGTCCTGTACCGTACCAAAAAAATAGGTGCTGTCGTTTTGTGCATTATCAATAGGGTCTGCGTGCTCATGCACAAAACGGGTTTCATAATTATCTTTGCGGATAATCCGATGCACAATATCGCAGGATTTTTTTTCTGCAACAGCTTCCTGATAAGCTTGTTTCACTTTTTCCTGGTCTTCAGGGTGCACACTGTCAATAAAACCTTCGAAAGACACGTTAAAGGTATTTTTTCCAAAACCAAAAATATCAACAATTTCATCAGACCAGGACAGTTTACCTGTCTTTAAATCCATTTCCCAGTTGCCCAGGGATGCCATTTTCAGCGCCTGTTTTAAGCGTCGCTCACTGGCTTTTAACTCAGCCGTGCGTTGCATCACCTTATGCTCCAGCAAAGCATGAGATTCTTCCAGAGCGCGACTGGTTCGGAACAGCGTGATATGGGTTTTAACGCGTGCCAGCACTTCCGCTTCCTGAAACGGCTTATTGATATAATCAACGCCGCCACTGGCGAAAGCTTTAACCTTATCGTGTGGCTCATCTAAGGCACTGATAAAGATAACCGGGATACCCTGCCATGCCGGGTTGGCTTTAATTGCATGGCACACCTCATAACCATCCATACCCGGCATTTTAATATCCAGTAAAATAATATCCGGCTTCAAACGATTTAAGGCTTGCAAGGCAAGTTGTCCACTCAAGGTGCCATGCACCTTAAAATGATGGGCGCGCAAAATATCGCTGAGCAGCTTCAAATTGGCTGCAATATCATCGACGACCAGAATTTCAGCCTGAAAACAGGTATCATTGATTTTATTCATGCAAAAGACTCACTCAGGCAATTAAAACTGACTCAACCTTGCTCAAATTGCTTATCTGCAATCCATCGGCTGATGCCGTGATGAATATTAATACCAAATTTCTCCAAAAAATTACGTTTTGCTTCATAAGTCACGCAATATAAATCTGCATCTTTGGCCGCTTGCAATAAATAATCGTCACTGGTTATCAAGGCATCAACCAAACCCAGTTCTTTGGCATGGGTTCCAAACCAGTGCTCTCCCGTGGAAATTTTAACAATATCCAGACTGGGACGGTTTTCCTGAATAAAACTTTTAAATAACTGATGGGTTTCTTCCAACTCTTCAGTAAATTTTTCACGCCCCTGTGAGGTATTTTCACCAAACATGCTTAAGGTGCGTTTATATTCTCCGGCTGTTAATTGTTCAAAATCAACATCCAGTTTTTTCAACAGGCGATTAAAATTGGGAATTTGCGCCAACACACCGACTGAACCCAGGATTGCAAATGGCGCAGCCAGCACTTTGTGACCAACACAGGCCATCATATAACCCCCGCTAGCTGCCACTTTGTCCACGGCAACCGTCAGTTGCAAACCGTGATTACGAATGCGCTGTAATTGTGAGGCCGCCAAGCCGTAACCATGTACCACGCCACCAGCACTTTCCAGGCGTAAAACCACTTCATCATCGGCCTGCGCCGTGGTGAGTATTGCAGTAATTTCCGTTGCCAGGGCATCGGTTTCCGTAGCGCGAATATCACCGTGAAAATCTAAAACAAAAATACGCTTTTTATGTTTTTCATCCCCTTCTTTTTGCTGTTTTTTCAGTGCTTTTTGGGCTTCTTTTTCCTTTTTATCCCGTGCTTTTTGGGCTTCTTCACTGAGAATGACATCTTCTAACAGTGTTTGATACTGTTTATAACGCTCATTCAATTTGATAACTTTCAGTTCGCCTTCTTCATCCTGGTGACGATGGCTTGCAAAAACAGCAACTCCAATGACAAGCAATACAGCCGCCAATAAGGTCAGTGTCTTTGCCAAAAATAATCCATACTCTAATAAAAATTCCACTTGCTGCTTATTCCTTAAAATTCAATCCACCCTAAACACAGAAACCTGATAGATCAAAAAAATACTACCAGGTTTGGTATAGGTACTGAGTGCAATATCAGCTTTTTTCAAGCGAAATATTACGAAAAGGTGTTGATGCTATCAGAGGATAATGGCTGCTGCAAATTTCAGCACATTACCTGCATATTGTGCAACCTGTTGACCATTTTGATAAGATTCCACCGCTTGGCTCAAGCCGGTTACTGCCGCTTCAGCATCAGCCTCACTGATTTGATTGTCCACGGTTTGTACTTGTGAAGATTGTTGCAAAGCATCAATGAACATCGCCGAAGTAGCTTGATTTGCCCCCATGTAGGCATCTAGTTGCGCTTGCAATTCAATGATGTATTTACCTTGCAGCGCAACCATTTTCAGCATTTGTTGCGTAACTTTCCAGTCTGGGTCATGTACAGGGCTGTCGCCTTGCATGGCTTGTTCAAATTTGGCTATTTCTTCGGGTGTGAGGGTTGACATCAGTATGGTTTCCTTGTGGAGCAAAAGTGGTTTTTTTGTGCCTTAAAGCACAAAAAAGAAGCTTTTGCGTAACACCTTATTTAATGGTTAGAGACTGTCTGCAAACACCTGACTACCTTTAGTCAGTAGGTTCACCGCAGCATTACGATAAAATTCATCATCAATATACTTATTGCCTAATACCCCTAACAGACTGGCAACTTCTTTCTGATCAATATTGCGGATGGTACTTTTCATATTAATTTCACTCTGGGTATAAGCTAAAATTGCCTGACCATGAGTGCGTGCCAAATCCAGTTCTTCATTGATTTCCCGTTGCAGACCATTTAATAGTTGCAGGGATGCCAAAGTACTTTGGGTATAATAGGCCAGCTTCGCATCATAGCGGCTTAAGCGTCGTTCCGCTTCTTTGTAATAAATATTATCACGCCCCTGTTTATTATTGCTCCGACGTAATTCCTTTAATGTTTTTAACAAATCATGTGCTTTTTTTGGTGTGAACTCAGCATCCTGAACTGCGCTATAAATCCAACCTTCTTTTATCATCAGCTTACGTCGGTCTTGTTCACTGATGCCACGCTCCAGCGAAGATTTGACATGCTGATAGCGTTCAAAAAATTTGGCGCGTTTATTAAAAAAAGTGTTGCGTACTTTCTTAAATGCTTGTTCCCAGTCCTTAGCCTTAGGTGATAAGACTGGTGGCCCAACCACGGCAATCATCTCTGCTTCCATCGTTGTAATATAATCAATAATCAGGGCATTGCCGATTGAAGTTAACAGCGGCTCATAGACTTGCTGGAGCAAGTGGCTGTTTGCAGTCAGTGCGTTCAAATTCTGCATATTTTGTTCTGCTACAGGTTTGACTGCTGCGGTAGGTGCTGAGCAGCCCTGCAACAGGAACAAAAATAAACCCAGCAAAAAGATGGGGGATTTTATAACTCTCATATTTTATTTTCCTATTGATAACCGTATTCTTTCACTTCACAGTGTTATTAAAATAGCGGATAGCTTAACCGATCACACCCAGTAATTCGCGGGTTTTTTCATCCTCATACAAGACATCCATATGACTGCTGGTGGTGTCATGACTATAATAAAGACAAGCTCTGAGCAGCGTATGTTCGATTGACATCAGTGCCTGTTGATAATAGCGGGCATTTAATACCCAATATTTTGTCATATTTAAGTGGCCGGAGTCAGTTTTTATCATATCCTGCGGGTTATCCGGCATGAGTTCTGTATCTTCAGTCAATAATAAGGGCATTTTAAACAACGATTGATGAATCTTATCGAGCATCTCCAGAGAGGTCGGGCGTTCATCAAAATAACGTAATAAGCGATCCGCAAGATAGCTCTCTCGGGCATTAGACATAACTTCCAGTGCATTACCCTGATTCGCGCGACTTTCAGAAAGCAAACCCTGGGATATACGGTGGAAAAACTCACGGGTTTCCCCGGATAAATAAGTGATTGCGGTTATCACGGTACGCAAGTGATCATAAGCTATTTCCAATAATATTTTTTCTACCAGTGATTTGCTGGGGTTATCCGGCTCTTTTTCGCGGTATAACCATAATAAGGCCATTAAATAAATAAAATGCTGCAAAGCATGATCGGCTTCCTGTTGTAGTTGCAGGCACTGTTTATCCGATAACTGCTGATAAATCAATGATAATATTTCAAAGCGTTCTTCAGTTGGAATATCCGGCTGAAATACCCGTTGTTCCAGTACGGGACGTGCCTGCGCTAATTGCAAGTGTAATAAAGCTTTGCTTTCATTAACCAATATATGTTCTTTGGAGCCTAATAACTGAATCACTGGTATCCAGTCGGTTGCCGCGCTGCATTTTCGCAAAGCACGCAGGGCGGCAATTTTCATTGACTTGGCATCATCATTTTGTAAAACATCAATAAAGTCAGCCCGATAGGGATTTAGCTGCTCTCCCAGCATATCAATATAAGATTGAAATGCAGCTAAGCGAATTTTGATATTGGTATTTTCTAAAAAGGGCATCACCATACGACTGTAAGCAGGATTCTGAAAATGTCCTAATAAACGTAAATACAAGGAAAAATCAGGTAAATCCGGGCGTGCCAGACGAATTAATAAACGCTGTTCCAGATCATCGCGTTGTTCTCTGGAACAATCAGGGTGCTGGTACAGATTAAATAAGGCTTCAGTAAATACTAAGGGCGAAGGGTGTAATAAAAAACGCTCAACATTCTGAGTCAGTTCAACCACGTTAAGGTTAAAGTGTTGCAATGTATGTAATATCAAATGCAGCGTTGCCGGATTGTTCTCCAAACGCAGCGCATGTAATAAATGCTTCAGAATGGACTCTGACGGAGGTAACACGGATAAGGTTTCAACACAATGACGCTTGATATCAGTATCGGAACTTTGGCGTAGTAATTTACCAATCGGATGCTCAAAACCTTTAAGCTTGACCACACGCACCATTTCCAGCGCAGCAATGACCTCCTGGGTTTTTTCACCGCTGAGTTTGGTTTCCAGCATTTGTTTTAAGCTGTTAAGTTTACCCACCTTGGCTTTACGTGAAAACAGGTTATTGTCCAGCAAACCATAAACCCCGGCATTGTAAGCAGCCCATTGGGGCAATGCCATAATGATGCCGATAATCGATAAAATCAGCGTCAACAAGGGGAGATAAAACATCAGCTCTGTATTGGGTAAATGCTCCTTGAGCAATAATAAGGTTGAGCTGGCGATGACCGTTGCCAATGGAAAAATAATACCGTTAAGAAAAGCTTTGGTGGTACCCCACATATTTGGCGGTACGGCATTAAATAATAAATTATTGGCAGGGGTGCGCAAAGCACCACGCATTTCCTGGTTAACAAATTGTGAGATCACCCCCGCCACAAAACCAAAACGGAATAATAAACCCAGCGATACCAGCAACATTAAAACGGGATGTAATAAATTGCTGGCACCTACGCCCAATTTCATGAATAAACGTGAAGTCACAAAAATCTGTAACAACAACCAGGCGGTGTTACCAAAAATTTCATAAATGGCAAAAAAGGAGGCTCTTTCCTTGGCTTCCGGGAATATTTCCGGGTAAATCAAAGCTTGATATTGATATTCCAGAAATTTGCTGCCGACCACAAACAGCAACAAACCAATCGCCATATACAGCATCAGCCGGGAATGGATAATATAAAAAAAGCCATTTTTTAATTCTTCAATCGTGCTGCGTGGTTTTTGATGTGCATCACCGTGTGAACTACGCACTGGCGTTAAACGACGTTGAATCATCCGTAATAACAACATGCCCAACCAATAAGCAAATGCTGTCACCAGAATTAGTGAACTGGGATCAGGGATTACATCCAACAACCAAACCAGACAACTACCGCCCAGGATGCCGCCGATAGGCAAACCCGCATTGATAAATCCCGTGACCCGTTTTAACTGCACAGTATTAAAATAGGCCGCAACCACACTGCCGATATGAATGGATATCAGAATATAAATAAAGAAAAAGCCAACAAAAAACAGGCCGTAGACCCAACTCCAGGGCAGGAAAAATAAAAATTGGGAAAGTAAGGTAAAAATGGTGGCAACAATAAAAAAGAAAATCAGTATGCGCAGGCCACTGACGGTTTTAGTATACTTGGCATAAGCAAACAAACCCAACATGGCTGTGGTATCCACCATGATAAAAATCTGCGGCAACACCTCGCCCCCCAGATGCTCTACCAATAGTGTCATGCCAATACTGCGCGCAATACTGGAACCAAAGGCAAACACCAGCATTACCAGGAAAAAGTAGCGTACCGCTTCCCATTCGTTGGTTTTAACTGGAAACAATTGGTTCAGAAAGCGCATCATATTAATTCATCATGCCCCGCATACGGCTGATCAACACCTTAATAAAACCAAATGCAATGGCTGGATATTCATGCGCCAGTTGCTCCATGTCATTTCTATCAATAACCAAAAAAGTGCAAGGCCCCCGACAACGTGCAGTTGCAGTGCGGGTTTCGGCATCAAATAAGGCCAGCTCACCTAAAAAATCATTTTCACCAATGGTGACGACATGGGTTTCCACCCCGTCTTTTTCCCGTAAAATATCAACTTCACCAGATACCACCAGAAATAGCTTATCCCCCACATCACCCTGATAAAACAGGGTGTGTCCATCGCCATAAGCTTCTTCGCTGGCAATGGTAGAAATCATATAAATATCCTCGGTGTTCAGTGCCGAAAATAAGGGCACCTTATTGAGAACAATGATTTTTTCCAATGGGATCATGCGTCACTTCCAGACTGGAGACTGATATAGGCTGTCAGATAAATAGTTTCCCAGAATAATTCGTTTCTGGTGGACTTCCAGTACTAAATTTGGATATTTAATATCTTAAAACCTATAAGTGCTCATTGTGTTTTTATGATTCATGGTCAATCTGCATTGAACGTGCCAGCTTTATCCTGCGGCTGCCCGCACCCATTCACCAGATTTACCGCCAGTTTTTTTCTGCAAGCGAATACCGCTGAGTGTCATGCCGCGATCCACGGCTTTACACATGTCATATACCGTTAACAAGGCAATTTCAACTGCCATCAAAGCTTCCATTTCCACCCCGGTCTGACCACGGGTTTCCACCTGAGCCTGACAATAAACCGCCGGTTGACCATGCTCTAAGGTTAAATCCAGTCCGACTTTGGTTAAAGCCAGCGGATGACATAAGGGGATTAAATCTGCCGTGCGTTTTGCCGCCATGATACCCGCGACTCTGGCAATACCTAAAACATCGCCTTTTTTATGCTGACCGGTATCAATCAATGTCAGGGTTTCCGCCTGCATATAAATCCGGCCTTCCGCAATGGCAAGTCGATGGCTGTGTTGTTTGTCGCCGACATCCACCATATGGGCTTCACCGGCTTGATTAAAATGGGTTAATTCTGACATAAATATCTTATATTAAGTGGAAAACTAAAATAAACAGCAAATTGCTATCATGTACTATCAATATATAATATCAATTTATTTAACCTAAGTTTGTTATATTAGATGGCAAATTCTGTGCAGTAAAGAATAGGTATTCATGCAATCAGCTTATCCTGCGCCGCTTTTGCCATGCAAAAAATACTGCCATCAGCAATAGAAAGCCCGGTAATATAAATAAAAAACCCAACGTCAACAGGATGCGCAGGGATTCAGAAAGCACCAGTTTGGCATCAATTGCTGTATGCAGCGGAATCTCCATTTGGGTTTCTTCTGCCAATAACCAGTTGAGCAATTGAATCCCTAATTCGAGATTGCTGTGATTATCAACATATTGGTTGGAGAGGAAATCCCCATCCCCTAATACTGCAATTCGCTGTCTGTTGGCTGCAAGCTTATCTGAATTATTAAGCGTTCGCTGCCAGAGAATACCCAGGGTTTGTTTTTCCTGGTTTGTTGGATTATCTTCCAGTGCTTTTGATGTTTTTTGCCAGTCTGTGTTGCGCCATGCCTGTTCACCGGTTTGTAACAGCGCGGTGCTTTCCCAGGTTTGTTGTGTGTTTAATTTCAGTGCGCTTGCCTGGGGAAACAGGGTACGCCCCAATGCTTTGCTAATGGGGTGTGCGGGGTAATTGCTGACCATTGCAATGCTGGCATTGCGCAGACCAAATAAACGCTGGCTGCTGGGATCAATGATTTGACCGGGTAATAATTCAAAACCTAAGTGTTTGGCAAGCGGTGCCAGACCTTGCAGGGAATCAGGTGCAAGACTGGGATCAAACAAACATAATAACTGTCCGCCTGTTTGCAGATAATCCAGCACTGCCTGGACTTCGCCTGGGGCTAAGCTGATACGAGGACTGGCAATCACCAATACATCGGTATTATCAGGCACTTGCGGTGCTTGTGCCAAGTCCAGTAAATGCAGTTGCAGGCCAAGCTTTGTCAGGTGAATGCCCCAGGTGCCTAAATCGAAGTTCGCATTACCCAGCGGGTCGCGCTCGCCATGCCCTCGCAGAAAACTAATATTATGTTGACGGCTGCGCGTCAGACCTTGTAATTGTGTGGTAAACAGGTTTCCCTTGAGTTCGGAGACAAAGGCTTCCCGTGTTTGGTAACGTATGTGTAGCAGTGCTTCAGGGTGCCGCTTATCTGGCAAGCTGTTTGGCAGCAAGGCAGGATCCAACCAATGTAGGTGCAGGTTATTTTTGTGCTGTTGATAGGTATGGAGAAATTGCCGAATCGCCTGACGTAATTTTGGTTTTTCCGCACCAACATAAGCGGTAATTTGCAGGGGTTCTGGTAATTGTTTTAATATTTGCTGACTTTTGAAAGACAAGCTATGTGAGTGATTAGCTGTCCAGTCCCATTGTTTATCATATTTAACACTTAACCAGGCAAGGCTGATTGCAATGAATAGCAACAATAGATTGATAGATTTTTTAAATGCCAGCGCATGGCGGTGTCCTTGTCTGGCTAAGGTACTTGTTGCCAGCCACAATGCCAGCAACGCCAGCAGTGGAAAATAGACAACATCTTGCAGACGCACCTGGCCTTTTAATAAAGCAGCATAATGGTGCTGGGTTGATAACCAGGCAACCAGCGGATCATCACCCGTGCCCTGCCAGTCTATGCCCCATAACAACAGCAATAAGCTGAAGCTGCCACCCGCCGCTAACATTGCCGATTTGCTGAGACTGGAAAATAGCAGACCCACAGCCGCAAACAGGGACATTAACAGCCAGCAGCCCAATAGTGCGCTGAGTGTATGTACTACGTCCAAGCTGCCACCACTGATTAGAGCCAATGGCATCAGGCTGAGCAGTGCTAATAAAAACAGCAATATAGCTTGCAAAGCCAGATATTTGCCAACAATAATCTGCCAGGGGGAAACGGGGGCACAAAGTAGTAAAGCAAGAGTTTGTTGACGCCGCTCTGCGTTGATCAGCGACATGCTCAGCAGGGGCAGAATCAATAATAAAAGATGTGCCGCCTTGCTGAATAAATTACCTACGATAACCAGGGTGAAGCCATATTCAGCATCAGCTTGGTGTTGATATTGATTCAGATAATAATCAGTGCTGAGTAGAAAAAACCAGGCCAGTAAAGTCAGCGTCAGGGCCAGCAGCATCCAGAGCTGGGGTGAGGAAAATAAACTTCGCAGCTCGCGTAAAGCGATGGTCGCTATCATGCGTTGGAACTTTTTAGCCGGTACTCATTAGTTTGTTATTGATTTTCCATCTGCTGTTTAATTTCAACATCGGAAGGTTTGGGTACATCTAGCAGCCATACTTCAATGTAAGGATTATCCAGTTCATCCTGGGTAATGATGTAATCCAGCCCTGGACAGGCATCAGGATACATTTTTTGTAAGGTTTTACAATATTCCCGCACCCCGTGATGACGGGACATTTTAGCGGCATATTCTGCAATACGTTCACGTTTTTCATGACCTTGACGGTTGCTGCGCAGAATTAATATGAAAATTGCAACAACAGTTAAAATAGTGACAATGATTGCAGAAATACTGAAAGCATCTAAGTCCATACCTTAGCTTCTCCTATGAAAATATTTATCTATTTAGGAGTGAAGATGAAATAAATACAGAAACTGGGCGCAGGATTTTTATTTATTTTCAAGGCGTGAAAACAGGCGCATAGCAAGCTATGTAACTGTTTTCACAACGTAGAAAATGGAGAAAAAAACCAGCCAGGTTGCTGAAGTTATAAAATTCTCACTCCTTAATATGTTACGCAAAGGCTTCTTTTTTGTGCTGTAGGCACGGAAAAGAAGCGGTATTGCCGGGATTATAACCTTTTCTGTTAAAGATGCTGTGTATTTTGAATGATATTTTCTATGAAAATATCCAAATTAAGCTGAACCTTATATTGGGTTCAGGTTAAAATAGCAGGATTTATTGATTTCAGCGGGAGTATAAATATGGAAATTATCAAGGTTCAGACCCAGCCTTTTAATGGACAAAAACCGGGTACTTCCGGCTTGCGCAAACAAGTCAGTATTTTTCAGCAGGCACATTATCTGGAAAACTTTGTACAATCAATTTTTAACGCACTGGAGGATTTCCAGGGTAAAACCTTGGTATTGGGTGGTGACGGGCGTTATCACAATCGTACTGCAATTCAGATCATCTTAAAAATGGCAGCAGCCAACGGTTTTGGTCGCGTATTAGTTGGACAGGGTGGCATTCTATCCACACCCGCAGCTTCCGCAGTGATTCGTAAAAATAAAGCATTTGGCGGCATTATCTTGTCTGCCAGTCATAATCCCGGTGGCCCGGATGGGGATTTTGGCATTAAATACAACATCAGCAATGGTGGCCCCGCACCAGAGAAAGTCACGGATGCGATTTATCAAATTACGCAAGATATTAGTGTCTATCAAAGCATAGAGACAGCGGATATTGATTTAGATCGGTTGGGCAGCGTCAAGATGGGGGATATGCCAGTTGAGGTGATTGATTCAGTCACTGATTATGCCGAATTGATGGAAACCTTGTTTGATTTTGAGCGCATTAAACAGCTATTTAACTCGGGTGCTTTCAGCATGGCTTTTGATGCCATGCACGCAGTTACCGGCCCTTATGCCAAAGCGATTTTAGAAGATCGCCTGGGTGCGGGTAATATCGTGCTTAATGGCGAACCGTTAGAAGATTTTGGCAAGGGCCACCCCGATCCCAATCTGACCTATGCCAAAGAACTGGTTGATATTTTATATGGTACGAACGCTCCACAGTTTGGCGCAGCTTCTGATGGTGATGGGGATCGTAATATGATTCTGGGCCAGGGCTGTTTTGTCACGCCCTCTGACAGTCTGGCAGTGATGGCGGCTAATGCGCATTTAGTACCGGGTTACAGCCAGGGTATTGCAGGGGTTGCGCGCTCTATGCCAACCAGTGCCGCCGTAGATCGCGTTGCCAAGCAACTGGGTATCGCTTGTTATGAAACCCCAACCGGTTGGAAATTTTTTGGTAATTTACTGGATGCTGGTAAGGTGACCTTATGTGGCGAAGAAAGTTTTGGCACTGGCTCTGATCATGTGCGGGAAAAAGATGGTTTGTGGGCGGTTTTATTCTGGTTGAATATTCTCGCGGTGCGTCAGCAGTCGGTGCAACAAATTCTGAAACAGCATTGGGCGCAATATGGGCGTAATTTTTACAGCCGCCATGATTACGAAAATGTTGATGCAGCCCAGGCCAAAACCTTGATGGATGAATTGGAAGCGCAATTTGACAGCCTGCCCGGTAAAACGATTTCCGGTGCACGCATCACTTTTGCCGATAATTTCAGTTATACCGATCCGGTGGATAACAGCCGTAGTGAAAAGCAAGGTATTCGTATCGGTTTTGCAGATGGTTCGCGTATTGTGTTTCGTTTATCGGGCACGGGTACTGCGGGTGCAACATTGCGGATTTATCTTGAACGTTTTGAAGCGAATACTGATTTGCATGATCTGGATGCACAAGAAGCCTTAGCCGATTTAATTCAAATTGCAGATGAGCTGGCTAAAGTTAAGCATTACACCAAGCGTGAACAACCTTCAGTGATTACGTAATGGATGTGTTGCTCAAAAAAATACTACTGTACAATATTTTTAATAGGTTTACCAATAGCTTCTGATTTAAGGGTGGGTTTTGTTAGTATGTCTTTTTTGAAAACAAACAGAATAGTAATCATGTTGTGCATACTGCTCATTACTCAGGGTTGTGCTAATGCGCCTTTGGCACCGATTCCAGAAGATCCTATGGAAACGACTAACCGGGCGATTTATGCATTTAATGAAGATCTGGATCGTATGATTCTAAAACCACTGGCAGGTATTTATATTGCAGCAGGATCTGAGTCTTTTCGCCAGGGTATTCGTAACTTCTTTAATAACCTTGATGATGTCGTGGTTATTGCCAATGATCTCTTGCAATTAAAAATTGTCCAGGCAAGTCAGGATACGGGGCGTTTGCTACTCAATACCTCTGTTGGTTTTCTGGGTTTTTTTGATCCTGCTACAGAATATGGTTGGCCCAAACATGAAGAAGATTTTGGGCAGACCCTGGGATATTGGGGGGTTTTACCCGGGCCATATATTGTATTACCTTTTTTTGGTCCCAGTAATATACGTGATACTGCGGGGTTTATTGTTGATACTTATACCGATCCCCGTTTGGCTATTCAAAATGATAATACAAGAAAAAGAGTCATGTACAGTACCACAACCTTAAAAATGATTGATAAACGGGTTCAACTCTTAGGGATAGAACGCGTGCTGCGCTCAGCCACAACCGATCCTTATGCTTTTGTGCGTAATGCTTATATACAACGCCGGGAAGCGCTGGTTAAAGATGGTCAGATCGACTCGACTGACGACGTATCCGATGCGGATTTATTTGATGATTTGTAAGAGGCATGGTTGATGGATAGGGGGACTTTAGTCAATTTAGAAACTCGGATTGACGCCTTGATTGCGCATTGCGAGCAACTAAAACAGGAAAATAAGCAGTTACGCACAGAACAAGTACAACTTAAACAAGAACGCACCCGTTTAGTAGAAAAAACGGAATTAGCCAAAACCCGGATTAATGCCATGATTGAACGCTTAAAAGCCCTGGATCCAGAATCATAAGGTACCCAATGATGAGGAATTTCAGAACATGAGGCAACGTGCCAGACAGTTCACTTTACATATTCTTGATAAGGAATATGTCGTTGCCTGCCAGGAAGGTGAACGTGAGGATTTGAAAGCCTGCGCAGATTATCTCGCTCAACAGATGCAAATGATACGAGAAGGTGGTAAAGTAGTCGGTACAGAACGTTTACTGGTAATGGCTGCTTTAAATATCGTACATGAACTTTTACAATACAAAACTCAAAAAAACAGCTATACTGAGAACTTAGAAGATAAGGAAAAAGAGCAGAAAAAAATAGAAATTGAAATTCAACGCTTAGAACAAAAAATTTATGCAGCCTTGGAGGCTCAGCGTTAAAATCTGAATTTCTGCTTTTTATCCAACCGGTTTGGTGTTCCTCTGGCTGCCGGATGCAGCAAATGCTTGAACCTAGACTCAGATAGATCGGAGACAGAGAATCTGTGCTGTTGTGCATACTCATTTATTGAGGAGCCTGATGCGCAATTAATGTTTCCACTTGAACCATACCGGTTCGAGACGATCCATCCGCACCTGGGGAACACCTCTTAATTATGAATCCCGCTAAGCAGCGGGTTTTTTTTGTCATGAATCAAGCATTAAGACAACAGTTACGCCAGCAACGCCGAATGCTCTCCCCTCATCAGCAAAAATCACATGCACAGCATCTGGCTAGACATTTAGGACATCACCCCCGATTTTTACGTAGTCAGCATATTGCCTGTTATCTAGCCAATGATGGAGAATTGGATCTCAAGCCTTTGATAAACAAACTCTGGGGCATGGGAAAATCCTGTTACCTGCCGGTTTTGCAGGCACACCGCCAAGCATTGTGGTTTTGTCCTTATACGCCAGATTCAGTAATGCAAAAAAACCACTTTGGTATTCTCGAACCGCAAAACAGAACAGCCATGCGTCCACCATGGGCATTAGATATGGTTTTGATGCCATTGGTGGGGTTTGATGCAATGGGCAATCGCTTGGGCATGGGTGGCGGATTTTATGATCGTAGTTTTGCTTATTTGCAGCGCAATACATATTACCAACAACCCACTTTGGTGGGTGTCGCTCATCAATTACAACAGGTAGGCACGCTGCAAGGTAATTTCTGGGATGTGCCAATGCGCTTATTTGCAACCGAAAAAGGTGTGTTTGATTGCACTTAAACTGAGTTCGGTATAAGCTTCTTTCAGTAGCTGAACTTGACTGATTTTCATTAAAAAACCTTACATTGATTTCAGATTATTTAATGGCAAGTTATTTGCTGAAGTTACGCAGTACAATAATACGATTATTAAATTTTACTTTTTCTTAAAGCTGAACATGTTGATATCTTCCCTGTTTTATTCATTATTAGCTTCTATCGGTGTTTTGCTTGGTAGCGACACTAGCATGGTTGAAGCAGCGATTCAGGCGCGCCAACTCCAAGCTGAGGCGAGGCGTGCCAATGCTGAGCTGTCAATGATACAACACAGCAATCCCTTGCCTGAATCAGGTGGGGAAAACAGACTGGAGAAAATTAACGCTGAACAATTGCCTGAGTCGATAACACCCATTACAGCCGATGATGCGCTACCCTTATCAATTACCGTGGATGAAACTGATGATAATATGCCGTTATTGATTGAAATGGCAGATGGCCCGGTAGACGATGCACGGGATTATGAATTTATTGATCACCCGCCTTCAAATGATAAGAAATATCTGCATTATCCTGACTGGTTCAAAAAAAGTCAGTTAAATTTACATCATGATTTAAAAGTGGCGGCAAAACAAAACAAAAATTTATTATTGTATTTTGCTGCACCAAATTGTGCTTATTGTGAGCAGTTACAGGATGTTATCCTAGAACAACCTGATATTAAAACCTATATCCGGCATTATTTTGACGTGGTGGGCATTAATGCGATGGGCGGCATTGTACTCACCACCCCTGAAGGCATTCTGACAACAGAAAGTGAATACGCAGCCTCCGAAGAAACCTATTTCACCCCCTCATTATTGTTTTATGTCTATGATAAAACACTGAAAAAAGCACATTCTGTCTTACGCCTGCGGGGTTATTACCCGGCTTATGTAATTCGTGCTGCATTAGATTATGTACAGGGTAAGGAATATCTCAAAGAAAGTTTTAATGAATATATTGCCGCAGTAAAACCACCACCGCCAAAAGATTATACGCTACATAAAAATCCCTTGTTTATGCTGCCACCTTATCAATTAGAACGCAGAAAAACACCCGGAAAAAGACCATTACTGGTGATTTTTGAACAGGGGCAATGTCATGCCTGTGACCGTTTTCATCAACAGCACATGACCAATCCAGATATTCTTGAAAAATTAAAACAAATGGAAGTGGTACAATTCAATTTGCAGGGGGACACACCATTAACCACGCCGCAGGGACGAAAACTTACAGCCAGTGCATGGGCTAAAAAATTAGGTTTATTTTATACACCTTCTCTTCTATTTTTTGATGAGTGGGGACGTGAAATTTTACGCATCGAATCGATTGTTGGTTTGCACCGTTTGAATGTCGCGCTGGATTTCGTGCTGGAACAGGGCTATCGCAATTATGGACCTAATCTGATGCGTTGGTATATGCATAAATTGCGTAACCAATCAAAGCAGCAGCGAACATTAATGAATAAGAAGTAAGAATAGGATTTTTAGTACCGAAATAGACTATGATAAGTCGGGTGGTATATAAAAACACGGCAAGTGTGATGTTATTAATATGCTTTAAGATAAAAGGAGAAAACGAATGCGTGATGATATGATCATGGCTGCATTAAATGAGTTAAATAGCAGTTCCGCAGATATTGAAGCTTCAGCCGTTATTTCTACCGATGGACTGGTGCTCTCAGCAATTTTGCCACAAACAATGGATGAAGATCGTGTTGGAGCAATGGCTGCTGCAATGTTATCTTTAGGGGATCGCACTGCTTCAGAATTAGCGCGCGGTAATCTTGAACAGGTGCTGATAAAAGGTAGCGCCGGTTATGTACTGATGATGTATGCAGGTGAAAATACTGTTGTCAGCGTTGTAACAAATGCCAGTGCAAAGCTGGGACTAATTTTTCTGGATGTTAAACGCTCTGCTGAGGCTATCAGCAAACTGGTATAAACATTTATCGTAATGAAAATAATACGATGGAGAACAGACAATGGCGGGTAAAGCCTTTTTTTTGCAACGCCTCAACGATCATGTGCAATATTTGAAAAAAATCAATGCCACCTTAGAAGGTAAGAGTGATTTTCAAGGTACTGCGCACACTGATTGTAAATTGGGGCAATGGATTTATGGTGAAGGTGCTGATGAAGTCGCCTCCCTGTCCGATCCTAAAGCACAGGAAACATTTGATGCGCTGAAAGAACCCCATGAAAAATTTCATGATATCAGCAAAGATGCGCTGGCTAAAAAAATAGCGGGAGATGAAGAAGGGGCGCGTAGAGCAGAAACGGATATGCATGTCTTATCCACCAATATTTATAACAAATTATTAGATTTAGACGGCATGTCTTAATTAAGCTAAACACAGCTTAATTAATTTTTTATAGCAAAAACAGTGTTTTATAAAATACTGTTTTTGCTTAGGATTGAATATCCAGAAATTTATAATAAGCTGTTGGAACTGGATCAAATGTCCTGATTTCCAATCAGTATAATCAGGATTTTGCATTATCAATGATGCCAAACTCAACGAAAAACCCGATACGCATTATGAAACAGGGGATGGATACCCGTACATCTGATATGCTGAAAATGGTATTTGAAAAACATGCGCAAGCGGCTTTTATTCTGGTTGAAGAAACGCAGGCCGAAGCGTGTATTTTTGATATGGATACATTAGGCTCTAAAGCACTGTGGGAAATTTATCAACAACAACACCCAGCTATGCCCACTTTGGTATTGTCATTATATGACTGGGTTGGTAAAAAGCACCTGTTTATCAAAAAGCCAGTTAAGTTAACCATCCTATTAGAACAACTTACATTATTAAAACAACAAGTCGAACAATTTCGCCTTACTTTAACTGAATTGATACCTGCAAGCCAGACTGAAACCCAGACTAAAGCAGGTACTGCTTCTCCTAAAAAGCAAACACAGGATGTCAAACACACAACTCAAACATTAGAGCAATATCAACAACATTATTTTAGCCAATATGCTGATAACAGGATTTGTGGTGAGCATCCTGACATTAACCTGAAAGATCGTAAAGCAGTTGCCAGCATCAGTTATCATGCCAATGAATATTTTCAAGGTTTATTCAGCAAAGCCATGCATTTGGCAAAACAACAGCAGTGCTGTATTCACATTCAGGGATTTTTTGGTGAGTTACTGATTCATCCAGCTAAAAATCGTTTATTATCCAGTGTGCAGGAAGAACGTTTATTTACGATGGCAACCATGCCAATTAAGGCTGAACATGTGAAAATGCTGACAGTGCCGCCGGAAGAATTAGAACAACAGATTAAAACTGCCAGTGTTGCGTTTTATCATTATTATTTAGAACAATTCACCTGGAAACTGTCGCTGTGGACTGCGCGTGGTCGTATCATGGCTGACACACCGCTGGATCAAGCCATTGTTTTATCACGCTGGCCGAATTTTACGCGTTTATTGATCCCCCCCCATGCCATGCAGATCACCGCACTGTGGATAGAAACAGCTTGCAGTCTGGCAGAAACGGCTCGTTTATTGGAAATTCCACAACGCGATGTGTTTACTTTTTATAATGCGGTATATGCCATTGGTCTGGCATATCCCGATCATCAAACCAAAGATCATCACAAAACGCTAAAACTCAGTGCTAAACACACTGAACAACGGGGCTTGTTCAGAAAAATTTTGTCACACCTTGGACTAAAGATTTAAAATATTATGGCAGATTATAAAATTATTTTTACCGGCCCCTCTGGTGCGGGCAAAACTACCGCCATTACTGCTTTAAGTGATATTGCCACCATCCGCACCGATGCTGCTTCCAATGAAATACTCGATAGTTATATTGGCAAAAAAGGGATTACTGTAGCAATGGATTATGGGCTGATGAAGCTGGGTAATCGCGATAAAATTCATCTGTATGGTACGCCAGGGCAAGAACGCTTTGACTTTATGTGGGAGATTCTTATTAAGGGTGGTTTGGGATTAATTCTATTGATTGATCATGCCCACCGTTATCCTATTCGGGAAATGAAAGCGTTTTTACATGCTTTTAGAGATTTCTTAAAAGAGGGTAAGCTTGTTATTGGTATTACGCGCATGGATGTCAAACCTGAACCAGGCCTGGAACTCTATTACGAGCACTTCAGAGCATTAAACATCAATCCACCAATATTTGAAATTGATGCCCGTAATAAACAGGATGTTTCTTTATTGGTGCAAGCCTTATTATATTCACTTGATCCCGGTATAACATAATAGGAACCCCATTTTTTGTTTCATCGTCCCCCCCCTGCTTCAGATATTGCAGAAGAAGAAAATCCTTACCTTTTATCATTTTCTGATATTCTCGCGGGTTTATTGGCTATTTTTATTTTGGCATTGATCGCCTTGATGATTAAACTGGATCAACAAACTGATTTAGCCCAGGAAACCCGCCAAAAAGTACAACAAGCTTTACTTGAATTAGCGCAGGTTGAAGAAATGCGCCGGGAATTATTGGAAGAGGTGAAACGCAAGCTGGCATTGCAAAATGTGCAGGTGGAAATCACTGATAATTACTCTGTACTCAGTATTCCAGAAACTCAACTCCATTTTAAATCCGGTCACTACACAATCCCGGAGGCTAAATACAAAACCGTGTCTCTCATTGGTGGCGTGCTGGAAAAAGCCTTGCACGCTTCGGGACGCTTAAATCTTATTGATACCATTTTTATTGAAGGCCATACCGATAGCCAACCACTGACGCATTCAGATATGGGCAATTGGGGCTTATCCACCTATCGTGCAATTGCACTATGGAAATTCTGGAGCGAAAAACCCGGTGCTCAAAAACAATTTAAACGCATGAAAAATCGTCAGGGCAAACCATTGTTTTCAGTCAGCGGTTATGCTGCCACCCGGCGTTTATTCAAAAATGATTTTACCCCGCAAATACGCCAGAAAAACCGCCGCATAGACCTGCGCTTTACCATGCGCACCCCGCTCAGCGGTGATCTGATGAAAATGCTGGAAGATTTTAAACAATCAGGCATCCAGTAGAATAAGCTGAATTTGATTGAGGAAGGCGGAATGTCTGGTCGAGCGTGTACTCATCACAAAACCAATTCATGCCTTGCTACTTTTTCTGGCGGTGCTGGCTTGAAGCAACTAGTGCCGCCTTAATCCGGGGAAGTGACGGGTGCTATAGGTTTTTCTTGCAGCACTGGTGCAGATGTTTCCGCTGTCTCTGGCTCCTCTGCTTGAATCGGTATCTCAGGCTGTGCCGTTACCTGTTGTTGCAGTACGCTCAATGCTGCATTGAGCTTTTCGCTTACACTGTCTGCCGGACTTAATGTCAGGGCAAATTCAAGATAAGCCATTGCTTGTTCTTGCTGACCCTGCTCAGTTAATTTCTGACTTTTCAGTAAATAACGCAGTGCAATGCGATTACCCGCCCGCTCAAATTGTTCCTGATCTGCGGGTGTAAAATTCGTCTCGGCACTGAACAGGGTGCGCCATGTCAGCACCAGTTTTTTGAGATGTGGCAGGGAATCTTCATCTTTTGCCGCAAACTCAACCACCCTGTCAAAGAATACCTTGTGCAGCTTGGCATCACGCAATAAAGGATGTGTCGGGTCGATATGCATTATCCGCGTCCGCACATCAAACAAGTCTTCACCGGCATCATCTGGCAACAACTTCCCCTGCTCACGGTAAGCTTGATATTTTTGCCCCAGATCGTTTAACAAGCGCTGCCGGTGCGCATTGATTTCCTGCTGATAAGCTTTAAAGCTGGGAGATTCAGGATATAAGGTTAAAGCTTCATTTAATGCTTTGTCCAGGGCGCTAAAATCTTCCTGCTGGAGATAATCACCAACAAGCTGGCTGCGCTCCAATTTCCATTGCAAACTGTCTCGCTCAGGTGAGGCTTCAGGTAACAGTTGTTGCCAATCAGCAAGTAAAACCTTGACTTGATCATAGGCTTTGCTGGTGAGCAGCTTCTCAGCCTCGGTTCGGTAGGTCAGTGCTAATGCGGGGTCTTGTAATTGTTCATGCTGTGGTGCAATGCGCCTAATCTGTTGCCGGGTTTCCGTCAGGCAAGGGGTTCTATCATGCAAGGGCGCTTGAATAACGCTGAGACAGTCCTGGTATTTTTGGGTCAGGTTTTGCAGGCGCTGCGCTTTTTCCTGTTGAATTTTTTGTTGCTGCATATTTAAGCGTTGCGCATCAGGATACATTGCATCTAATTCAGCCAGGTATGCCGTGGCCTGCTCAAACTTATCTGCAACACTGGCAGCGGTGATTTTTTGCAGGTACTGCGCTGTTACCTGTGCCTGGACATCACTATCTTGCAAAATTAAGCTTCTGATTTGTGGTGAAAAAGCTTGCTCCAGATAGGAAAAAACTGTTTTTCCAGCCTTGTTTTCTTCGGACTGTTGAGTATAAAAATCAACCAGTGCTTTTTTAACTGCACCATCATCCGTATTTAAAACGGCTTTTTGAAATGCTGGAGGCCGCGTTTCCAAATGGCTGATACTATTTTCTTGACCTGTCAGCACCCCGTTTCTGACGGATTGGTATTGCCAGATGAAAAAATAGAACCAAAATGTACCGGCAAGTAATATCACAGCCAGTGAAGCAGCGCCTAATTTTAAGGCCGTAGCATGAGTTTTTTGAGGAAACAAGGCTGCAAAAAATTTATCGGGTGTTTGGGTGCGTTGCTGTTTATCAAAAACCAGACCCTGGGATAAGGCAGACCATTGTTTTGCTGTCAGCACTTTAAGCTGGGTTGGTAAAAAGTTCTTGGAACTGGCTTCAGGGCAGGCTTTTCGACCAAAAGGATGCACCCCGGATAATAGCTCGTAAGCCAGACAAGCTAAGGTATAAACCGCGCTGCAACGTGTTGCGCTATCCAGTTCCGTTAACATCTCACAACTTAGATAGGCATCAATATTATTGAGGGTCTTTTCCGCCACGGCATCTGGTTGTTCTTGCGCCACCTGTCGCAGCAAACGAATCAGCCCAAAGTCGAGTACTTTGATTGTTTTTTGCACGGGTTCATAAAAAATACTATGTGATGTGAGCGCAAGATGGGCAACACCGTGTGCATGTGCATATTCAACGGCAAGCGTCACGCCTTGCAAGATAATCTTAACCTCGGCAAGGGGCAGACCAGCGGGATTTTTTTCCAGCAGTTCAAATAAAGACAGCCCCGGCGGGGGTTCAGCAACAATAAACACGCTGCTGCCTGCACGCCCAAGTTCATAAACCGGGCTGATATGAGGATGCTCCAGATGCTGATAATGTTCAAACCAGGTGCTAAACATTCTGATAGCATGGGGACAACATTTTAACTCAGCTTGCAAAAAATGCAGCACAACACTGCGTCGACCAGTCTGCTGTCCTTCGGGCGCTAAATCAACTGCGCGCCAGGTTTCTCCTGAGAGACTATCTGGCAGGGCTTCTTTTAAGCGATATGCCTGTTTAATAATGCTATCTGTGGCTAATATTGCTTGCGCTTCATTATTCCAGCCATCCTGCCATTGCGCTGGCGCGCGCCAATCCGCACGGTTATCCGGGGTTTCAGACTTTCCGCTTGATGCATGTTTTTCATATTGTTGTAATTGCATATCCAGCTTAGCATAGTCCGGCATGGATAATTGCCGGGAATCACGCAATGTATCGATATGCTTGCGTAATTCAACTAGATGCTCAGGATTTTTATCCAGGGTTTCAGCAAGCAGGCGGATCAGTTGACCAAATCCGGTTTCACCCCGGATAAATGTATCAAGTGCGGCTTTGAAATCGTCCACGATTTTTATTACCTTCAGGCAGTGCCAAAAGTTTGTTTATGGATAAGTCGCTTGTAACAGCTCTAATAACTCTTTTGCCTGCTTGTGCTCAGGGTTCAGGCAAGTTGCGGTCTTTAAAGCTTTTTTTGCTTTACTGACTTCGTTATTGTTAAAAAAGCGTTCACCTTTGACATAATAATTTTCAGCCGCCGTATTTCTGGGTGCTGTTAAAGTAATCTGACAGATCTGCTCAGATTTTTTTACCTCACCGGGTTTCTTGGCTTTGCTGGGTTTCCTGGCTTTTTTCACCTTAGGTGTGCCAAGTGCTTTTTTTGGCTTTACAGTTGCCGTGGTTTTAACTGGTTTAGCCCTATCTGTTGATTTAACAGGATCGGTTTCTTCTCCTGTCGCCGGACGAAACTCTTCCGGGATACATCCGCTTAAGGCAATCAAAATGGAAAGTAAGGGCCATATACCCCTGTGGTATTGAATATACATACGGTGCCTGCCTTTTTGCCTCAAATGGCTATTTTTAGTTATCTGAATATTCTCAGTTATTCAGTAATAGGGTAGCATATTCACTGCAAGTGAACTATGCCGAGAAAATTCAAATATTCATAACGGATTATTAACAGCATCTAAAATGACAGGCGTAATCCGTTGTGGGCGAAAACTTTCGCTATGTACATACACCAGTTGCACCTGGCCTTTAGTCAAAATCCGCTCACGCTCATGTGACAAGATATATTGCTGCATTTCCAACTTACTTTTACCGATTTCAGTGATTTCTGCGGTGGCAATCAGGGCATCATTAAAACGCGCAGGAGACAGATATTCAATGCTTAAAGCACGCACGACAAATATCCGCTGATAATCCTGACGCAGTTGATCCTGTTCAAATCCCAACGCACGCAGCCATTCAGTGCGGGCGCGCTCCATAAATTTCAGATAATTGGCATGATAGACCACGCCACCGGCATCGGTGTCTTCATAATAAACCCGTACCGGCCATTCAAAGACTTTGTTCATGGCGTATCACTTGTTGTCGCAATAATCTCTGGAGCATCGCCAGTGGGCATTGCCCGGTTTTTGTCCAATTGTGGAGTTAAACCAAAATGTGCCCATGCCATGCGGGTGGCAACGCGACCGCGTGGTGTACGCATTAAAAATCCCTGTTGTAATAAATACGGCTCTATCACTTCTTCAATGGTACCACGCTCATCACCAATAGCGGCTGCCAGCGTGTCCAGGCCTACTGGCCCGCCATCAAATTTCTGCATAATTGATAACAATAACTTACGATCCAGCATATCCAGCCCATAAGTATCAACATCAAGCATATTCAATGCTTTTTGCGCAATTTCCTGACTGATTTCACCATTGCCTTTAACCTCCGCATAATCGCGCACCCGGCGCAACAGACGATTGGCAATACGCGGCGTGCCGCGCGCGCGCTGGGCGATTTCATGCGCACCTTCCGGGCTGATTTGGGTATTTAAGATCCCGGCTGAACGCTGCACAATATGCGTCAGGTGTTCAATATCATAAAATTCCAGACGCTGCACTATGCCAAAGCGATCACGCAAGGGAGAAGTTAGCAAACCACTACGGGTGGTTGCGCCCACCAGCGTAAACGGCGGCAAATCAATTTTAATCGAACGCGCCGCCGGTCCCTCGCCGATCATAATATCCAGTTGATAGTCTTCCATCGCTGGATACAGCACTTCTTCAATTACTGGACTGAGGCGGTGAATCTCATCAATAAATAACACATCATTGGCATCCAGGTTGGTCAGCAAGGCCGCTAAATCACCGGCTTTTTCCAACACCGGCCCGGAAGTCTGGCGTAGATTGACATCCATTTCATAGGCAATAATATGTGATAGCGTAGTTTTACCAAGTCCTGGCGGCCCAAAAATCAGCACATGATCCAATGCTTCCTGACGTTTTTTCGCAGCAGGAATAAATACTTCCATCTGCTCACGCACTTTTGGCTGACCGACATAATCCTGCAACCGCCGGGGACGGATTGCCCGGTCGATGCGCTGCTCTTCCGGGGTAGTCGTTTCTGCGGTGATTAAACGATCCGTTTCAATGCTCATATTGATACAGAAATAGATTTTTGTTTATTATTTGAACCAAATTTCAATTTTCTGCTCTCCAGCGATCAAAATGGGCTATTGTACACTGAACAAGTAATATTTAGGGATAACATCACTTATCCCGATTCCAAAAACTCCACTTGATTTACGGAAAAAGAGAACTCATTTATTAATTTTTGTGACATCACGCAGGACGGCGTGGAATTGGAATGGGAGCAGTATTTTAACAAAAACTGGCGACTGCTGAGCAACCTGTCTTATGGCAAAACCAGCCGCAGGTCTTGTGTTCTCGGACAGCCTCCTGGGAGGCTGTCCGGCAACATGATCACCAGTTGCATCGACTACTTTGGGTATCAATTATCCACCTTGTGGATTCTGGCGCAACTGTTCCACCATCTCCGAAGCCAGTTCAATACCTACAGGCCAACCAGGATTCAGTACAACGCCGTAACCGCCAGCAACTTTTTCCAATACCCACTTAAATTCCACCAATAAACCGCCACTACCATAACCTGGAAAATCGGCAACAATAGGCTGCGCCCGGTCAGGGCTGGTAAATACGGCAATGGCTTCTTCACCATCATCACTTTTTAGCGATAGCGGTACGGCATTTTTACTGGTTTGCAGTCCCGCCACCTGATGTTTATCATATACCGGCATAAAAACCTGAGTATCTAATAGTTCCAGCATGAATTGCTCACCGGAAATTTCCCCTTCCTGGGCTTGAACCAGTTTTTTTTCCAGATCATTGCTGACCTTAAAATCTTCTGTCTGCATAAGCTGTCTATTTCCTTATCAAAAAATCAAAATCAGACAAGTACCAAATTATCACGATGAATCAAAGACGGTTCATCCACATAACCTAAAATGGACTCAATATTTTTGCTGGGCTGACCCATAATTTTACAGGTTTCTTCAGCACTGTAATTAATCAGGCCACGGGCGATTTCCTTACCCTCTGGTGTCAGGCACAGCACCATCTCACCGCGCTTAAAATCCCCTTCTACTTGAGTGACACCCACGGCAAGCAAGCTTTTCCCGGCTTCTTTTAACATCAAAACCGCGCCTTCATCCAGGTAAACGCAACCGCGCATTTGCAGGTGCGAGGCCAGCCAGCGTTTACGTGCAGTAATGGGGGCTTGATTGGGATATAACCAGGTGCCAATGGGTTCTCCGCTTGCCAGACGGGTTAATACATTCGCTTCCCGACCATAGGCAATCAGGGTTGATGCACCGGAACGCGCCGCCAAATGCGCAGCGCGTAGTTTGGTCTGCATACCACCGCGTCCCAGTAAGCCGCCCGCGCTGCTGGCCATTGCCAGTAACTTGGGATCATCGGCCAGGCCTTCGCTGACTAATTCGGCATCGGGATCAGTACGGGGATCGGCACTGAATAAACCGGCCTGATCCGTTAAAATCACCAGAAAATCAGCAGCAATTAAATTGCTTACCAAACCACCTAGCGAGTCATTATCACCGAAGCGGATTTCTTCGGTCGCCACGCTGTCATTTTCATTAATAATGGGGATAACACCCAGTTCTAACAAGCTGCACAGCGTGCTGCGGGCATTGAGATAACGCTCCCGGTTGGAAAGATCATCATGTGTCAGCAGAATTTGCGCCGTATGCCGCCCCTGTGCCTGAAAAAAAGACTCATAACTCTGCACCATGCCCATTTGCCCAACCGCAGCGGCAGCCTGCAATTTAAATAATTCTGCTGGGCGCTCTGTCCAGTTCAATCGCGCCATGCCTTCTGCAACTGCGCCGGAAGACACCAGAATGATTTCATGTCCATCATCACATAATTGACTGATTTGTTTTACCCAGTCCTGTATCGCGACTTGATCAATACCTTTGCCTTCCGCCGTAATCAAGGCACTGCCAATTTTAATAACCCAGCGCTGTTTAATTCCTGTGTGCGGTCTTTTCATGAGGCTTATGCTCCATTTTCAGCATCCATCTCGGTACTGTCTGCCACTTGCGTCTGTTCTTCCAGTGCTTGATTTTCCATCAACTGTTCAAGATGATTCATAATTTCACCACATAAGCGTTGGCAACCCTGTCCTGAGATGGCTGATATTTTAAATACCGGTCCTTCCCAATTTAAGGCCTGAATAATATCTTGACAATGTTTTTCTTGCTCATCTTCTGGCAGTAAATCCAGTTTATTGAGTACCAACCAGCGTTCCCGCGTCGCTAAATCAGTGCTATATTTTTCCAGTTCACTAACAATGGTATGCGCTGTTGCCACCGGATCTGATTGGTCAACAGGCAAAACATCAATGAGATGTAATAATAAACGGTTACGTGATAAGTGTTTTAGAAAACGTATGCCCAGCCCCGCGCCTTCTGCCGCACCTTCAATAAGACCAGGGATATCTGCCATCACAAAACTGCGGTGGGCTTCAACTTTCACCACGCCCAGATTGGGATGTAAGGTGGTAAATGGGTAGTCAGCCACTTTCGGGCGCGCGGCGGAAACGGCGCGAATTAAAGTCGATTTACCGGCATTGGGCATACCCAATAGGCCAACATCAGCCAGTACCTGCAATTCCAGGCGCAAGCGCCGCTGCTCACCTTCACTGCCCAGGGTGGTTTGCCGTGGGGCTTGATTGGTGCTGCTTTTAAAGCGTGTGTTACCCAGGCCATGAAAACCGCCCTGAGCCACTTTGATAACCTGCTCATCTTCAGTCAGATCACCGATGAACTCGCCAGTGTCAGCTTCGTGGATGACCGTGCCAATTGGCACTTTGATATAAAAATCTTCGCCACCTTTTCCCGTGCGCTGCTTACCCATGCCGGGTTGACCATTTTGTGCGCGAAATAAACGCTTAAAACGAAAATCCACCAGGGTGTTGAGAGCGTTGTCTGCTTGCAGAAAAATACTGCCGCCATCTCCGCCATCTCCGCCATCGGGGCCACCAAAAGGGATGAATTTTTCCCGACGGAAGCTCAAACAACCACTGCCGCCTTTACCTGCCTGCACTTCAATCGTGACTTCATCGACAAATTTCATTGTGTTTGCTCCTGTAAAATTTGCGACCAGCGCAACATGCTTTGTTGATGCACTGACATCAACTGCTCCATGGATTGAAAAACCTGCATCCAGTTGGTTTCGTGGATTTTGTTCATTGTATTTGGCACCAAGGGTTTATTTGCAATAAATGGTTTCGGCGTAGGTATGTGCAACGCCTGAATGCCTTTATTATGTGCGCTTGTCGGCGTTGGCAGTTGCGTGATCGACTGAACGCTTAGCGATGGCGTTGTTTTATCATCTACTTTTTGCATCAAGTTTTGTAACAAGTCTGCCTGTTGCTGTTCCATATCAGATACTAGTTTCACGGTTGCCAACCAGCTTTGGGTGGTATCAGCTAACATGGCCTGATTTTGTTGTTGTTGCGTGGGCTGAGGTGGTGTCGGCGGAGGCTTTTTATCCGGCTTTTTATCCGGCTTTTTATCCGGTTTTGTTGTTTCCGGAGGCGCTATCGTCACAACGGGTGGTATTTTCTTGTCTTCAGGTTTTATCACAACCGGGGTTGGCTTTTTGTCCCCCTCATTACTTAAAGCTTTCTCTTTCTCTTTAGCGTTTTCTACCAATAGCCAATACACTACGGAGGAAA
The DNA here is from genome assembly GCF_030378065.1 of Candidatus Venteria ishoeyi. GTDB lineage: Bacteria > Pseudomonadota > Gammaproteobacteria > Beggiatoales > Beggiatoaceae > Venteria > Venteria ishoeyi. The sequence continues at coordinate 61,139 of NZ_JAUCGJ010000002.1, forward strand.
AAACCAACACAATAATTGAAGCCACGACAATAAACACTTTCGTGCTATTGTTCATTTTTTTAATTCTTTCCAGCAGGCCCGGATTATCATCAGAGCCTACCTCGGTGGTTTCTTCCTCCTCAGCCATCAGGATTGAGTTTCCTGGGCTTGCGGGTCTTGAGCTTGCTGATCCTGGGGTTTTTGGCGCAGACGAATACCCAGTTCTCGCAACTGACCGCTACCGGCATCTGATGGTGCGCTGGTTAGCAGACAACTGGCAGTCTGGGTTTTAGGGAAGGCAATCACATCACGAATGGAGCTGGCTCCCGTCATTAACATGACTAGACGATCCAGGCCAAAGGCCACGCCACCATGCGGTGGGCAACCGTATTTCAGCGCATTGAGCAGGAAGCCAAATTTTTCTTCGGCTTCTTCTTCAGCAATGCCCAGCATTTCAAATACGGCTGATTGCATTTCCGGCTGATGAATACGAATCGAACCACCACCGATTTCAGAGCCGTTAAGCACCATGTCATAACCCCGCGACAAGGCTTTGCCGGGATCGGCTTTTAAGCTGGCGATGTCGTCCGTATTTGGCGCGGTGAAGGGGTGATGCATGGCAAACCAGCGTTTTTCCTTAGGATCCCATTCAAACATGGGGAAGTCCACCACCCAGAGGATTTTCCAACCCGCTTCCACCAGTTCCATATCTTCGCCCACTTTCAGGCGTAAAGCGCCTAAAGCTTCGTTGACGATATGGGTTTTGTCCGCACCAAAGAAAATCAAATCACCATTTTCCACGCCAGTGCGCTCGACAATTGCATTCACGACATCATCTGGCAGGAATTTAAGGATGGGTGATTGTAAACCTTCGCGGCCTTTTTCAACTGCATTGACCTTGATATAAGCCAGACCCTTAGCACCGTAGATACTGACATATTTAGTATATGCGTCAATTTGCTTGCGGGTCAATTTGCAACCGGCAGGCACGCGCAGCGCGGCAACCCGTCCATCCTCAGCATTTGCCGGGCCAGAAAATACCTTAAATTCCACGCCAGCCATGAGATCGCCGACATCAGTGAGTTCCAGCGGGTTGCGCAAATCCGGTTTATCCGAACCAAAGCGGCGCATGGCTTCTGCATGGCTCATGGTCTGGAAGCTTTCCGGCAAATCCACATCCATGATGGTTTTAAACAGATTACGCATCATGTTTTCCATCAGATCGCGCAGTGTCTGCTCATCCACAAAAGACATTTCCAGGTCTAACTGGGTAAATTCTGGCTGGCGATCTGCACGTAAATCTTCATCACGGAAACAACGTACAATCTGATAATAACGATCCATACCCGACATCATCAGTAATTGTTTAAATAACTGCGGCGATTGTGGCAGCGCAAAAAACTCGCCGGGATGGGTGCGGCTAGGCACCAGATAATCACGCGCACCTTCCGGGGTGGCTTTGGTCAGCATCGGGGTTTCAATTTCCATAAAACCCTGTTTGTCGAGGAAGCTGCGCAGTACCTGATTGACTTGATGGCGCAGTTTAAAACGTGCCAGCATTTCCGGGCGACGCAAATCCACATAACGATAACGCAGGCGGATATCTTCATGCACATCGGTATCGTCTAACTGGAATGGCGGGGTTTCCGCACTATTGAGAATTTCCAGTTCCTTGCCCAGCACTTCAATTTTACCGGTGCGCAAGTCTTGATTATCCGTACCTTCCGGACGCAAACGCACGCGCCCGGTGATGCGCAGCACAAATTCATTACGCACTTGCTCGGCAGTGGCGAAAGCCTCGACTGTATCGGGATCAAACACAACCTGAACCGGGCCTTCCCGGTCGCGTAAATCAATAAAAATAACCCCACCATGATCTCGGCGGCGCTGAACCCAGCCACACAAGGTGACGGTTTGATCAACCAGACTCTCGTCTACTTCTCCGCAATACCGGCTACGCATGAAAACCTCTGTGATAAATATGTTGTAAATATGGAGTTACGCAAAAGCTGAATTGTTGGCGATTGGGAAAATGTAAGGTTTAAACCAAAACAACTGCCAAAAGCAGCGGAATTACGTAATATCAGTTATAAATCAAAGCAAAACCCTGAATGATACTGCGCTATGCCATAATGAGCAATCCTTAATTGTGCGATTTATTTTAAGTTTCGATACACTTCACGCCGATGTCCAATACGCAACACCTCAATTAACAAGGTTTCATCAAAAATATCATAAACAATTCGGTAATTCCCTACTTTGATACGATATGCGTTATCCATACCCATAATTTTTCTGGAATCCAATGGTTTAGGCTCCATAGCTAAAGCTTCTATTTTGCCCAAAATACGTTTTTGTAAAGACCGTTCCAACTTTTCAAAAGTCTTGGCAGCATTACGATTAAACGCAATGCGATACATCACAAACCAGCCTTGGCTTTCAAGGTTTGCAAAGAAATCGTTCCCTCACTGATATTTTCAGTACGGGCTTTACGAATCGCCTGTGCATCCAATAAATCCTCCAACATTTCCTCATCAAGCGCCGTCCACAAACGTAAACTGGCCTCTAGCAAAGCGTCTTTCTGTTCAATGCCACTAATTTGCATGGCCTGAGCCATCAATTGTTCATCAATATTTAATGTTGTTTGCATAAATACCTCCCAAAATTTTGTTTCATTTAGGTAGCTCGCAAGAAATAATGTACCTGGAATGTGCAGGATTTTTATTCGCCTTCAAGGCACAAAAACAGGCGCATAATCATTCTATGCAACTATTTTTGTAACGCCGAAGACGGGTAAAAAGACCCGCAAAACAGCTATATTATTCGCTGCGAGTTGCCTTACTTAAGTGTACATAAAAAATATACTACACACATGATAACCGTACTTTTAATTACTGCCTTGTGCTTGTCCTGATACAACACTTGCTTATATACTGTCTGGCAGCATTGTCGCCCTCATAAACACGTAGGAAAATACATGACAAATCAAACATCTAAACTTGTTTACACCTTCACGGACGAAGCCCCGGCACTGGCAACCTATTCTTTCCTGCCCATTATTAAAGTATTCACCCATGCCGCCAATGTTGCGGTGGAAAGCAGTGATATTTCCCTGGCAGGACGCATTATTGCAAATTTCCCTGAAAATCTGACTGCCGAACAACAACAAGTGGATGCCCTCGCACAACTGGGTGAGCTGGCAAAAACACCAGCAGCGAATATCATTAAATTACCCAATATCAGCGCCTCAATTCCACAATTGATCGCAGCGATTAAAGAGCTGCAAGCGCAAGGTTACGCTATTCCTGATTATCCTGCCGCGCCGCAAAATGACGCGGAAGCCGCTATTAAAATCCGTTATGCCAAAGTGCTGGGCAGTGCAGTCAACCCGGTGTTGCGTGAAGGTAATTCCGACCGGCGCGTTGCGGCGGCGGTCAAACAATATGCACAAAAACATCCGCACCGGGTGGGCGCATGGACAAAAGATTCCCAGTCACATGTCGCGCATATGGACGGCGATGATTTTTATGGCAGCGAACAATCTGTGGTGGTTGATGCAGCGGGTGAGGTCAAAATTGAACTGCTTGCCGATGACGGTACAAGCACTGTGTTAAAAGAAAAAACACCGGTACAGGCAGGTGAAGTGATTGATGCCGGGGTCATGTCCATTAAAGCCTTGCGCGCTTTTTATGAAAAGGAAATCAGTGCCGCCAAGGAACAGGATATTTTGCTGTCTTTGCACGTCAAAGCCACCATGATGAAAGTCTCCGATCCCATTTTATTTGGACATGCGGTGACGGTTTATTATAAAACGGTGTTTGAAAAATATGCCGACACCTTTGCTGACTTGGGCGTGAATCCCAATAATGGCCTGGGTGATGTCTATGCTAAAATCCAGAATCTGCCGGAAGCGCAACGCAACGCAATAGAAGCGGATTTACAGGCCACTTACAACACCCGTCCCAGACTGGCAATGGTCAATTCTGATAAGGGTATTACCAATCTTCACGTCCCCAGTGATGTGATTATTGATGCCTCTATGGCGGCAGCAATTCGCACCTCTGGCAAAATGTGGGGGGCTGATGGTGAGGCTTATGACACCAAAGCCATGATTCCTGACCGCTGTTATGCCACTATTTATCAGGAATGTATTAAATTCTGCCAGGAGCATGGCGCGTTTGACGTAACAACTATGGGCAATGTCGCCAATGTCGGTTTAATGGCGCAGAAAGCCGAAGAATACGGCCCCCACGACAAAACCTTTGAAATCCCCGCCAATGGTACGGTACGGGTACTTGATAACAGTGGCCAAACTCTGCTGGAACACAGCGTGGCGCAAGGCGATATCTGGCGCATGTGCCAAACCAAAGACCTGCCGATTCAGGACTGGGTGAAACTGGCGGTCAATCGCGCAAAAGCCACCGCTTCTTCCACAGTTTTCTGGCTGGATGAAAATCGCGCTCACGATGCCAATCTGATTAAAAAACTTAATCAATACTTGCCTGAGCATGACACCAGTGGCCTTGATATCAAAATCATGGCTCCGGTACAGGCCATGCGTTTTACCTGTGAGCAGATTAAAGCCGGTAAGGACGTGATTTCCGTCACCGGTAATGTCTTGCGTGATTATTTAACCGATCTCTTCCCCATTCTGGAACTGGGTACCAGTGCTAAAATGCTCTCTATCGTGCCTTTGCTGGCAGGCGGCGGTTTGTTTGAAACCGGCGCGGGTGGCTCGGCCCCCAAGCACGTACAGCAATTTGTTGATGAAGGCCATCTGCGCTGGGATTCTTTGGGTGAATTCCTGGCACTTGCCGTGACCCTGGAAGATGTTGGGCGCAAAACCAATAATAAAGATGCGCTGTTGCTGGCGGCAGCACTGAATACCGCCAACAGCAAGTATCTGGAAAATGCCAAATCACCTTCGCGTAAGGTCAATGAATTAGACAATCGTGGCAGCCATTTTTATCTGGCGTTATATTGGGCGCAAGCCTTGGCGAATCAGGATGAGAATGCCGAGTTGAAAGCAAAGTTTGCAGCATTGGCCCAGCAACTGAGTGATAATGAAGCGAAGATTCTGGATGAACTCAATGCCGCCCAGGGCAAACCGGTTGATATTGGCGGTTATTATCACGCCGATATTGAGAAAATCAGTCAGGCAATGCGCCCCAGTGTGACGCTGAATGCGGCATTGGCTGCGCTTGTGTAGTGCTTGGCTTGCTCCCACGCAAGGCGCGTGGGAGCCAGAAAATAACAGGCCGTTATGACAAGGTGATACCCTAATTTGCTGATTTTGGATTTAAATATTGCGCTAAAGCAGCGAGTCCACCTTTGAGAATAAATACTTGTTTAAAGCCAATATGGCGCAGTGTCAGTGCAATCACACTGGCTCTTGAGCCTTTTGCGCACAGTACAACAATTTTTTTATTGTCAGGCAGACGTTGGAGATTTTCAGGCTTAAATACCTGTCCCATAGGAATATTTAAGGTATCAGGTAGATTAGTGCCCATAATTACCCGTTCTCCAGGGGTTCGCACATCTAAAACCACCAGTTTTTTACCTGATTTTATTGCCTTGACAAAATCTGGTACTTTGATCATCTGCATGGATTTAGCGCTGGCTTTCCCTGTAAATGGTTGAAACAGTTGCGCATAAGAATCAGCAAGCTCGGTGTCATAAGCAGGCACAGTGGTAACTGCAAACAAGCTCATAATGACTATCACTAAAATTTGTTTTATGTTCATGATAAACACTCCCTGTTAAAACAAGGTTTTACGTCCCCGTTACAGCGAAACAATCATTATCCCTGCTTATTTAAGTATAGTCTGATTATTTAACTATGCTCTGATAAATTAACACTTGTGTATTTGCTATTGATTACTGAATCAGGCATATTTATTCAGCTTATTTAACCCGAATTCGACATAAGGCTTTTTCTATTTATAACGAATTCTGTTGATCCTTTGTTTTAGCCCTGAAGGGGCAATATTAATATAGCCCAGGGCAGCGTCCCGGCTAAGCAAAATAAGATTGACCAAGCCCTGAAGGGGCGTAATAATGGGTATTGATATTGTTATTTCGCCCTTTCAGGGCTTGACTCAAAATAATTACCTGCCCAGGGCATTGCTTTGGGCTATAAGTATTACGCCCCTTTGGGGCTTGGGGACTGATTTAATCCTTCCAACAGGTAAAGAAAAACCATGCTACATTACGGTGATCTCGCACTTTCCCCATTTCGCTGCGAACAACTGCAACAAAAAGTTCCGGCATTAAGCGCAATCAGTGCACGTTTTATCCATTTTATTGAAATGGATCACAGCGCAGCGGCAACCGAGCAAAGCCAGCTTGAACATTTGCTGTCTTATACCGTTAATGAAGAGCAGGTGCAGGAAAGCAATAACCCTGCACAGCTACAATGGCTGGTGATTCCCCGCCCCGGTACGATTTCACCCTGGTCGAGCAAAGCCACGGATATTGCGCGTAACTGTGGTTTGCAGGGCATCAGCCGGATTGAGCGCGGTGTGTTGTGGCAACTGGGCTGTGAAACCACTTTCGATACTGCCAGTTTACAAATGCTGGATCAGCTGCTGCATGATCGCATGACAGAGATTTTATTGCCGGTATCGAATAACCAGAGTCTGGAGCAGGTAGAAGCCCGGTTATTTGCCCACGCCGAAGCGGGTAGTTTGGTGACAGTGCCGATTGCCAAGCAGGGTAAAAGTGCTTTGCAGCAGGCCAATCAAGATTTGGGACTGGCCTTGTCTGAAGAAGAAATGGATTATCTGGTGGAAAATTTCACGGCTTTGCAGCGTGATCCCAGTGATACTGAGTTAATGATGTTCGCTCAGGCCAATTCCGAACATTGCCGCCACAAGATTTTTAATGCCGATTGGGTGATCGACAAGCAGCCACAGGAGCAGTCCCTGTTTGGTATGATTCGTAATACCCATAACACCCACCCCGGCAAGGTGTTATCGGCCTATCATGATAATTCTGCGGTAATGGCTGGTTTTGACACGCAGGTGTTCAGCCCCAATACCCAGAATCATCATTACAGCTATCAGCAAGAAGCGGCGCAGATTCTGATGAAGGTGGAAACCCATAATCATCCTACGGCGATTTCACCTTTTCCTGGGGCGGCAACGGGTTCCGGTGGAGAAATCCGCGATGAAGCGGCAACCGGTCTGGGTTCGCGTACCAAAGCAGGATTAACCGGATTTTCTGTGTCCAATCTGAATTTACCGGATAAGCCTCGCGCCTGGGAAGATAACTACGGCACGCCGGGGCGCATGTCCACGGCGCTGGAAATCATGCTGCAAGCGCCACTGGGTGGCAGCGCATTTAATAATGAGTTTGGTCGCCCAAATCTGTGTGGTTATTTCCGTAGTTTTGAACTGGATGTGGCGGGTAAACGCCGGGGTTTTCATAAGCCGATCATGCTGGCAGGTGGTTTGGGGCATATCCGCCCCATGCATCTGGATAAAAAAATCATGCCGGTGGGCGCGAAACTCATCGTGCTGGGCGGCCCGGCAATGTTAATCGGTCTGGGCGGCGGTGCAGCTTCCTCCATGAATGCCGGACAAAGCCATGAAACCCTGGATTTTGCTTCAGTGCAACGTGGCAACCCGGAAATGCAGCGGCGCTGCCAGGAAGTGATTGATGCCTGTCGGCGCATGGGTGACGATAATCCGATTTATAGCGTTCATGATGTGGGCGCGGGTGGCTTGTCCAACGCACTGCCGGAACTGATTAACGACAGTGGGCGCGGCGGCATTATTGATTTGCGTAAAATTCCCAGTGCTGATCCTTCTTTGTCACCGATGGAATTGTGGAGCAACGAATCGCAGGAGCGTTATGTCTTGGCGATTGATGCCGAGCATCTGGATTTATTTGACAGCCTGTGTCAGCGCGAGCGTTGTCCTTATGCCGTGGTGGGCGAAGCCACAGAAGCGCAGGATTTGAAACTGCTTGACCCATTGCAAAACACCACGCCGGTAGAGATGCCGCTGCAAGTGCTGCTGGGCAAGCCACCGAAAATGCAGCGCGATGTCAGTCATGCTGCCGCGCCGGAACAAGCTTTTCCACTGGAACAACTGAATTTACAGGAAGCCATGCAGCGGGTGTTAAACCTGCCCGGTGTAGCGGATAAAACCTTTTTGATTAGCATAGGCGACCGCTCGATTACCGGTTTGGTAATTCGCGATCAAATGGTCGGCCCCTGGCAAGTGCCAGTTGCCGATTGCGCAGTGACTGCCAGTAGCTTTGCCGATACGATTGGCGAGGCCATGAGCATGGGTGAGCGCAGTCCGCTGGCCTTGCTGGATGGCCCTGCCTCCGGGCGCATGGCAGTGGGCGAGGCGCTAACCAATCTGGCGGCAGCACCGATTAAGGAAATGAGTGATATTGTACTTTCCGCCAACTGGATGGCGGCTTGCGGACAGCCGGGAGAAGATGCTGCCTTGTTTGATACGGTAAAAACCGTAGGCATGGATTTCTGCCCGGAACTGGGCATTGCCATTCCTGTGGGTAAGGATTCTTTGTCCATGAAAGCGGGTTGGGCGGAAGGGGATGAGCAGAAATCCGTGACATCACCCTTATCCTTAATTGTGTCTGCATTTGCACGGGTGGCGGATATTAACCGTTGCCTCACCCCGCAATTGCGCCCTGATTCTGATACCTGTTTATTATTGATCGACTTGGGGCAGGGCCAAAATCGTCTGGGTGGTTCAGCTTTGGCACAGGTCTACCAGGCATTAGGTGATAGCGTACCTGATATTAAAGCCAAGGATTTGCAAGACTTTTTCCTGGGTATTCAGGCGCTGAACCAGCAGGGTAAAATCCTCGCTTATCATGATCGCTCCGATGGCGGTTTGTATGCCTTGTTGTGTGAAATGATGTTTGCCGGACAGGGCGGTTTAAGCTTAACAGTGCCACCAGCGTTTGCAGCGGCTGATTTATTCCCTTATTTGTTTAATGAAGAACTGGGCGCGGTGATTCAGGTTAAAACAGATGACGTTGCTGCTGTGCAGGCATATTTTAAGCAAAACAGTGACTTTGGGGACAGTGTATTTGAAGTTGCAAGGCCCAATAATCAGGATAATCTGGAATTATCAGCGCTGGGGGTTAGCGATGCGCCCTATCAGCGCCAGCACTTGCAGCGTTTATGGTCAGAAACCACCTGGCAAATGCAAACCCTACGCGACAACCCAGAATGTGCTAAACAAGAATATGACCGCCTGTTGGATGATAAAAACCCTGGTTTATTTATCCAGACAGATTTCCAGATTCAGGCACCTGCCGTGCAAAGCACCCGCCCACGCATGGCAGTGTTGCGCGAGCAGGGTGTTAATGGTCAGATTGAAATGGCAGCCGCTTTTGATCGCGCCGGTTTTGATGCCATAGATGTGCATATGAGTGATCTAATTGCCGGACGTGTGAGCTTAAAAGATTTTCAGGGGCTGGTGGCTTGTGGCGGTTTCTCTTATGGTGACGTGCTGGGCGCAGGTGGTGGCTGGGCAAATTCCATTCGTTTTAATCAACGTGCTTTTGATGAATTTAATCAGTTTTTCCACCGTGGTGACAGCTTTGCCTTAGGCGTGTGTAATGGTTGTCAGATGATGGCACAATTACATGATTTGATTCCCGGTGCGGAACATTGGCCGCGTTTTGTACGCAATCGCAGCGAACAATTTGAAGCGCGGCTGGTGATGGTTGAAGTCACTGACAGCCCTTCACTGTTTTTGCAGGGCATGAATGGCGCGAAACTACCGGTGGTGGTGGCGCACGGTGAAGGTCGGGCGTATGGCGACAGCCCGGAAAATCTGGTGGCCTTGCGTTATGTGGATAATTACGGAAAAGTGACCGAAACCTATCCCGCCAATCCCAACGGCTCGCTGGGCGGTGTCACCGGCATGACAACTGAAGATGGACGCTTTACCATCATGATGCCACACCCGGAGCGGATTTTCCTCAGCAATCGTTTTTCCTATCTGCCGGAAAACTGGCAGGGCGAGGAAAGTCCCTGGATGCAGTTATTTTATAATGCCAGGAACTGGCTGGCCTGATTAATCTGAATGCGAAAGACCTTCCAGGTTTTGAAAACCTGGAAGGTCTGGCATCTGCTTGGCGATGCTGAAAATGCCAACATTCTATTTATTCTCAGGGGCTGCCATCATTCTGATGGCGCTCTCATGACAGTTTACCAACAACTTCTGAGTTCAGGTATAATCATAAGGAGTGAGAATTTTATAACTTCAGCAACTTGGCTGGTCTTTTTCTCCAGTTTCTGCATTTATTTCATCCTCACTCCTAAGCGATAATAAGGGGTGGCAGACTGATGGCAAAATATAATACGAACAGACGCAATCATCCTGGTAATAAGTTTCAGTCAGCGCAAAAACCGGCTAATGGAAAACAATTAAATGGTTTGGATGTACGTCTGGCTGCCGATCTTACAGAATTATTTCCTGCCACCCGTTCCGTCAATAAAGATTTTAAGCTATTAATTCGCGTTAAACCTTATAAAAAATGAGCATAAACTCGCACAATTGGAGCCTACTATTTTCATGAACAGCCATGCAAACTACCCCCAAACACGTTTACGACGGATGCGTCGTGATGACTTTTCCCGCCGCCTGATGCGGGAAAACCGCCTCACTACGGACGATTTGATTTATCCGGTTTTTGTGCTGGAAGGTCAGGGACAGCGCCAAGCCATTAGCTCCATGCCCGGTATCGAACGCTTGAGTATTGATTTATTACTAAAAGAAGCCGAGCAACTGGTTAAGCTGGGTATACCCGCAATGGCTTTATTCCCCGTCACGCCCACTGAAAAAAAATCACTGGATGCCGCTGAAGCCTGGAACCCGGAAGGTTTGGCGCAACGCACCGTGCGTGCCCTGAAAGCAGAATTCCCGGAGCTTGGGGTAATTACCGATGTGGCATTGGACCCTTTTACCACGCATGGGCAGGACGGCTTACTGGATGATGCCGGTTATGTGGTCAACGATGAAACCGTAACCGCGCTGGTTAAGCAGGCTTTATCCCATGCCGAGGCGGGGGCTGACATAGTTGCCCCCTCGGATATGATGGATGGGCGTATCGGCGGGATTCGCGCCATACTGGAACAAAACCAGCAGCGTAATACCCGCATCCTGGCCTATTCAGCAAAATATGCCTCCAGTTATTACGGCCCTTTCCGTGATGCCGTAGGTAGTGCTGCTAATCTGGGCACTGGCAATAAACAGACTTATCAGATGGATCCGGCTAACAGTGACGAAGCGCTGCGGGAAGTCGAACTGGACTTGCAGGAAGGGGCGGATATGGTCATGGTGAAACCCGGTATGCCCTATCTGGACATTGTGCGCCGGGTTAAAGATACCTTTGGCGCGCCTACTTTTGTGTATCAGGTCAGTGGCGAATACGCCATGCTCATGGCGGCTGCACAAAATGGCTGGTTAGATGAACGCGCAGTTGTGCTGGAATCCTTGCTCAGTATTAAACGCGCCGGGGCGGATGGGATTTTAACCTATTTTGCCAAATCTGCGGCTTTATGGTTGCAAGACAGCGCCTGATGTTCCGCTGATGAGTGGTCAGGTTGTTATTGTATCTGCTGCTGCCAGTGGTACCGCGCTTGCTGCCGTTGCCAGCGGTGCAGCTTTAATTGCGGCGGGCAGTATCGCCTATCAGATGTGGCGCAGCCACCAGGCTGAGCAACGCGCCCAGGCGCGTCAGCAAATGCGGGCAGCCAAGCAGAAACTGGCAGACTGGGAAAGTTTTCAAAGTGCGCAGGAAGCGGACATGAAACAACTACGCAACAGCCGTGAAGCGGCGCGTAACGCCTTGTCTGAATTAAGCCTGCAACAGCATACCATGCAACAGGAAAGTGAACAGGATTTGCCACAAACGGGCGCTCAGGCACAAAGTTTTCTGGATACTGAAAACATGGCTGTGGGTCAGCAACAATTGCAGCAGATGACAGCATGGCTGGAAAATCTGGCACCAGAGTTGGTTCAACAAAAAAATTCTCCCGTGCCAGCATTACAAGCACAGTTGCCACCTTTGCAACAACAATTGGCAAGTACGCCCCTGCTGGCATTGGAAAATATACGCAACTTTGTTGCCACAACTCAGCGCAGCATCACCCACTTTGCCGAGCAACTCAACACCCAAAGTCAGCAGGTGAAGCACATTCAACAACGCGCCAGTAACCTCCTGGAAACGTTACTGACTTATCAACATCTGGCAGAAACTGGTACCCAGCAGGAGGAAGTGCTGGCGCTGCAACAGCATTTACTCACCATTTTGAATGAGCCAAGTGTACAAACCGGTGCTTTGGATGTGCTGGAGAAAAAATCACAACAATTACAAGGAAGTATTGATAGCCGTTTAGAGGAAGCCGCCCTCCAGGAAACCATTCGTTCACGGGTGGATTTTCATTTGCAAGCGCTGGGCTACAGTGCTGTCAGTTCCAGTCAGGAAGGTTTGCAAAGCTGGCAGATTCCCGGCGGTGAGCAAGTCCGTTTTGCGCTGCAACCCAATTATAAACTCAGTTTTCAGGTTGCGCACGAGCGAGAACAGCGTAGTGAGGCGGCTTTAAGTCTGGCAGAGCGCGCATTTTTACAACAGCAGGAAAACAAGTGGTGTAAAGACCTGCCTAAACTGTTGCAAGCACTGAAACAGGATGGTTTTCAATATCAGGTCGAGTTTGAAAGCCAATTACCGGAACAGGCGATTCCGGTTGTAGTATTAGAAACCGTGGAAGCGATATTAGCTGAGCAGGAAGCAGAAGAAGTGCGCTTTGTAGACCCGGCGAAAAAATATCATACAAAATAAATTTATCCTTGTAGAGAAATTTAATAATGAACAAAACCCATCGTTTGTCTCATCACTTATTATCTGCTTTATTACCCAGTCTATTATTACTTCATGCCTGTACTGATACCGAAATACGCCCTGAAAACCCGGCTAAAAGCAGCGTAGCAACTACGGATGCGAAATCTGATGCTCAATCTGACAAGGGCGCTGATAAAAATCGGGAAGCGGGTATTAAGCAAGCCATGGAACAAGGCTTAAAAGCTTATGAAGGCCAGGATTATAAGCGCGCCCTGCCCATTTTTCAGCAATATGCCAACACGGGTATTGCCAGAGCGCAATATGCTTTAGGACTGATGTATGCCAATGGTGAAGGTATTCAGCAAGATGAGCACAAGGCTGCGCACTGGTATTTAAAAGCGGCGCAACAAGGGCATATGGCGGCACAGAATAATCTGGGCGTGCTGTATCGTAATGAGCGTCTTGCTGGTTTTAAGCAAAGTGCAATAAAAGCCAGTACCCCTGAAGAACATGCGCTGTACTGGTTTAATTTGGCTGCCAGACAAGATAATGCGCAGGCTCAGGTAAATCTTGCCAGCCTCTATTTTCAGGGTAAAGGCATTCCCAATAACTATCCTATGGCAGCAAAATGGTTTGAGCGTGCGGCATTACAGGGACATGCGATGTCCCAGTTTAATCTGGGGGTGATGTATGCTCATGGTAAGGGGGTGGAGCAGGACTTGGTAAAAGCCACCTATTGGTATCACCAGGCCGCCATGCAGGGCGATGTGAAAGCGCAGTTTAATATTGCTGTATTATATGAGGCTGAGCAAAATGCGCAGGGTAATCTGGCGCGCACCATTCATTGGTATCAACAGGCAGCTAAGCAAGGAGATAGCGAATCTCAGCGTAAGTTACAATTGCTGCAACAGAAAATTGATGCTGAACGTAACAAGCTGGAAACCAATTTACCCGCGCTTAAACGAGCAGCAGCAGAGGGTGATGCGCAAGCACAATTTGACTTAGGCGTATTCAACCGCCAGGGTTTGGGTCTGGAAAAAAATCTCACCCAGGCCGCAACATGGTTTCAACGGGCAGCAAAGCAGGGTATGGGGGAAGCGCAATATAATCTGGCGTTGATGTATCTACGGGGGGAAGGGGGGCAACAGACACCGGAACACGCTCAGCAACAAGCTGTTATCTGGCTGCAAAAAGCCACAGCACAAGCCAGCAGCAAAGCTTTCCCCCCCGCTGCCCGGCAATTAGGCAACTTATATTTACAAGGACTGGGCATCAAAGCCGATCCGGGTAAAGCCATATATTGGTTACGGCAGGCGGCGCAAGCGGGACAAGTCAATGCCGCTCATCAATTAGGCACCTTATATCTGCAAGGGGAAGCGATTCCTAAAGATGGCAATGAAGCCTTGCGCTGGTTTCAACAAGCCGCGCAAACCGGTCATATCGATGCTCAGCATAATCTGGGCATGATGTATGGCTATGGTTTAGAAGTACCTGCCAGTGAGCAGGAGGGCTTAAAGTGGTTGCGACTGGCAGCATTTCAGGGGCATCCTGAAGCACGTTTTGTCCTCGGTAACTGGTATGAGTCGGGTAAAGGCGTTGATAAAGATCTGCTGCAAGCGCGTTATTGGTATCTGCAAGCAAAAAAAGCCGGGCGCAAGCTGCCGCAAGCCCCATCAACTTCAACCAACCCAACACTGGAACCCTGAGCAATGCGTGATTTAAGTATTGGTATCGATTTAGGGACTTCCGGTTGTCGTGCCGTTGCGCTGGATGGGCAGCAACATCCTTGCGCCTATGCGCAGACGGATTTGCCAACTTCACAACGTCAGGACAATACCAGCACTCAGAATCCGGAAGATTGGTGGAATGCCGTTTTTAGCGTCATGGCTGCCTTATGCGTACAAATTGATCCTGAACGGGTAGCAACCATCAGCATTGATGCGACTTCAGCCAGCGTCTTAATGACCGATGAAAATGGCAAGCCATTGAGCGAAGGTTTAATGTATGATGATGCTCGCAGTTTGTCACAAGCGCATCTGTTACAAGAAATGGCACCTGTACCAAGCCTCACGCACAACCCCACTTCCAGTTTGGCAAAATATCTGTATTTACGATCACGGTTGCCACAAGCGCGTTATTTTCTACACCAGGCAGATTGGATCACAGGACGTTTATTGGGTCATTATGGTTTCAGCGATGAGAATAATTGCCTTAAACTGGGTTATGACCCCCAACATCAGCAGTGGGCGGCATGGCTGACAACGCTGGAACAAGCCGGTTTAATCAACTGGCAGCAATTCCCCGCAGTTTACCCTCCCGGCAGTATATTGGGGCGGGTGCATCCACAATGGCAGGCACAATTTGGTTTATCTGCTGACAGCTATATTTGTGCAGGCACTACCGACAGTACCGCCGCTTTTCTGGCAACGGGGGCCAGTCTGCCGGGTGAGGCTTTGACCATACTGGGTTCAACGCTGGTGGTTAAAATTTTATCAGAACATCCGGTGAATGCCCCGGAATACGGTATTTATAGCCAGCGCCTGGGTAATTTATGGCTGGTAGGCGGCGCATCAAACAGTGGTGGCGCGGTATTACGTCAATATTTTTCTGATGCGCAAATGCAGGAAATGAGTACCGCCTTACGTCCGCAACACAGTACGGGTTTGGATTATTATCCCTTATGCGCGCCGGGTGAACGTTTCCCCGTAGCGGACAGTCACTACCCCCCCAAATTGACACCGCGTCCAGAACAAGACAGTGTATTTTTTCAGGGGATGCTGGAAGGGATTGCCAATATTGAGCAACAGGCCTATGCGCGTTTGCAGTCGTTGGGCGCGCCTGTGTTAAAATCCATTCGTAGTACGGGTGGTGGCGCGCGTAATCCGGCCTGGACGCAGATTCGGGCGCAAAAATTAAATGCGCCCCTGCTGGATAACATCTATCATGAAACCACCTGCGGCGCGGCTGTTTTACCTGCTTATTATGTGCGCTCAATATCGACATGACATCAACATAGGGCAAGGAAATCAAAAATGACTTTTCGTTATCTCTGGGGACTACTTTATCAACCGGCGCTGACTTGGGCGATGATTCGTGACACACCTTGTTCCATGGGCGCATGTTATGCCCGCCATGTTTTGATTTTACCCTTGATTCCTGCAATTTCTGCTTATTTTGGCATGACCCAAATTGGCTGGAAAATGGGTTTTATTCAAAATTCAGTATTTTTAACCCCGGAAAGTGCGCTGCCAATGGCGGTTTTATCCTGGTTGGCGATGGTTGCAGGTGTATTCTTTATGGCTTATATGCTGCGTTGGATGAGCAGTACCTATGCAGCAAATCCCAATTTTACGCAATGTATATTACTGGCTTTATATATTGTCAGCCCACTGATGTTATCAGGTTTCATGTTTATCTATCCGATGCTTTGGATTAATTTATTGTTAGCCCTGCCTGCACTGACCTATACCATTTATCTGCTTTATCTGGGACTGCCCATTGTTATGCAAATTCCTGAAGAGCGCGGATTTTTATTTTCCAGTGCTATACTTATGGTTGGTCTGATTGTACTGGTTGCCATGTTGGCAATGACGGCACTGCTATGGGGATATGGCTTAGCGCCCAACTTTACTTCCTGATGTTATGCAGCCACTTTTTTTAAGCTATGGAGCGAGAATTTTAGTGATTGAGTCTGCAAATATATATCATTAAAAATCCTATGAAACTGTCACTGAAAAAAAAGATTATCCTGATCATGGCGCTTACCTTGGTAAGCGCTATTGTATTGATTGCTATTGCTGATTATTTCCGTATCCAACGGGATATTACCAACGAGCACCTGAAGGATGCGCGCGATATCCGCGCCATGCTGATGGCCACCCGTCGTATTTATCATCACCAGTTTCTCGATAGCGGTCTACCACTCAATGATAAAACTCTGGGCTTTCTGCCTGCTCACGCCTTGACCCGAATTTCTATAGATTTTCCTAACTGGTCAGAATCGGGTATGAGTTTCAATAATGTCTCTGACCGTCCGCGCAATCTTACCCAAAGTGCTGATGAACTGGAACTGGAGGCAATGGACTGGTTTCGTGCCAACCCGGATGCACACGAACGCCTGATATCATTCAGAAATAAACAAGGCCGTTTCTCCTACCACTACAGCACACCTATTTATGTAGAGAGATACTGCCTGAAGTGTCATGGCAACGAGCAGGATGCACCCTCTACCATTGCCAAACACTATAATACAGCCTTTAATTACAAAGAGGGCGATCTACGCGGCCTACTGAGCATCAAGTTACCATCAGAAGAAATCAGCACAATACTCTGGCGGGAATTAGTCACCGAAGCCGTGATTTATTTATTCCCTCTACTCATCGCTCTCGGCTTGTTGTTTCTGCTATTAGAGCGTAATATTCTCAGGCATTTGAGAAACTTAAACAATGCCAGTGCCAAAATAGCCAATGGGGATTTTTCCATTCGCCTGCCGACTACTGTAGAAGATGAGTTAGGACACACTATTATAGCTTTCAATATAATGGTGAATGCGCTGGGTGAACGGGAGCGAGAGCAGCAATTTTTGCATGAAAAAGCTGAGTATGCCCGGCGGCAGATGGAAGCAGTTTTGAATAATACAACATCGCTCATCTATATCAAGGATCTGGAGGGACGGTACAAGTTCATCAACCGGCAGTTTGAAATATTGTTTCATATCAGCAATGAAGAGATTCATGACAAAACGGTGGCTGAGCTGTTTCCACCGGAACAGGCGGAGTTCATGCACAGTAATGATATAAAAGTTATTGCAGAGGACAAAGCTGTGGAGGTGGAAGAGGTTATCAGGCAGGATGACGGCATTCATACCTATCTAAGCATCAAGTTTCCCCTTAAATCGACAACGGGAGAAACTTATGCCATCTGTGGTATATCCACTGATATTACTGTGCGCATTCAAATGGAGCGCACTGCCAGCAAACAGGCTGCAATCTGGCAATCTCTGATGTCATCCACAACCGAAGCCATCTTTGGTCTGGCTAGCGATGGTATTTGTACCTTCTGTAATCCCGCCGCGCTCCAGATGTTGGGTTATAAGAATACAACCGAACTGGTAGGTAAAAAACTGCACCCACTGGTTCACGCCCATCATGCCAATGGTAAGGAGTACCCTCACACCATCTGTCGTATGCAACATGCTATCAAAACCGGTCAGGTACTCAAAGTGGAGGATGAAGTTTTGTGGCGTGCTGATGGGAACTGCATTCCCGTCATTTATCGTGTTACCCCAATCTATGATGCTGATAAAGTCACTGGTGCGGTAATTACCTGTGAAGATATTACTGAACATCTGGCGACGCAGCGGGAAAACGAGCAACGAATGGAAGAACTGGAGCAATTCAACCGGTTGGCAGTAGGACGTGAACTGAAGATGATCGAATTAAAAAAAGAGATCAATGCATTGCTGCATGAACAGGGAAAGGATCCGCGTTATCACTTGCACTAATGAATAAAAATCCTGTGCCCAGTTTCTGCATTTATTTCATCCTCACTCCTAAGGAGTGAGGATGAAACATGCCTAAGGATAGTAATGATTATAAATTCATTAATTTTATTAAAGGCTTATCAATTGAAATGTCAACAGTTGCTCATGTCAGCGATGAGCTTATTGTACCCACACAAAAGCCAGTTTATATTATTGATATTCTCCAGGACAAGTTGCAAAGGTGGCAGGAGGCCAGTTTCACCCATCCCACCTGTGATAAATAGGCAGCAGATATTGCTGGGCAGATTTTAATGGCAAACAGATGAATCTATTGCCTAAAAGAATTAAATATCAGCTCCTGACCCTTTGGCTGGCATCTATCATGCTGGTGTTGATGCTGGTCGGCGGCTTATTTTCCTGGCTGTTTTCAGGTATGCAGGAAGAGAGTGCAATTTTTGATATGGAAGCAACATTCCATATTCTGCAAAATGAGTTGACCAGTCGTCTTGAGGCCTTGCAAAAAAGCACTACCTATCTGGCAGCGCAGGAAGAACTTATTGCCACCGCTCATCTAATCGATAAGTTTCAGGATCGTGTAAACTATCAGCCACTGATTTTTGATGAAGAAAAGCGCAAACTGGCAACCCACTTGTCCCAATACCTTATGGCCAGCAAGGTAGATGGACTGATTATCCACGACAGCTCTCTTGTTCCAGCAGCCTTCAGTCTGTATCAAGGTCGGGAGAAGGGGTATTTATCCTATAATGAGGGCAAGCCAGTACCCCGTATTGATGTACTCGGAAATGAAACATTCCAGCCGATAAAAGCCATTCCTGACAGGCTGAAAACGACCCGCCCCGACATCAGCCGCCAGGGTCAATGGCTTGTCGGTCATCAGCCATACCTCTCCATCACCTACACCCAGCCCTTGCTGAGTAAGCCTTCTCAAGGGATACAGCAAATCGGTCTGATCACCGCTTCCATAATTCTGGATGATGTCTTCATGGCGTATATTACCGCAAATTCCAACCTGCATTTTGCTCTGAGTCTGGATGGTAAAACCTGGCATGGTAAAACCTGGCGTGGTGATGCTGCTTATGAGAAAACCATGCGTAAGCGCATCCAACACTGGAACATCGAACATAAACACAGCAAACATGATAACGCCAAACATAGCCATGAGGAAAAACTGTCGCTACGGATACATAATAATTCTAGCACTCATACGCTGCAACTGGCCCCCGTGCAATATCTCTTTAGTGCCGAGCATTTTGTTGGTAAAACCTATTTGACCCTGCCCGGTGGCATTCGCATATTTGTACTCCTGGCAGAACACCAAAATCCACTATTTACCGTGCTGAATACTTATCAACGCGCCATTTACTGGCTACTGGCAATTGCCGCATTGCTATTTATTCCTGCCGGAATTCTACTGTTAAATCAGATTATTAGCAGACCCCTGGAACAACTCAGTGTCGGTGTATCTAACTTCAAAGCGGGTAATTTCAAGAAACTGACAGGCTTTGCTGAGGGCAGCGAAACGGCTGAACTGGCCCATGCATTCAATGATATGGCACACGATGCCCTTAGCCGTGAAGTTGAACTGACAACACTGTCACGCCAGCATGAGCAGGCCAGACTCCACTTGGAACAAGTCATCAGCAACACCAACGTAGGTATCTGGGACTGGAGGGTGCAAAGCGGTAAAGTCGTATTCAATGAACGCTGGGCGGAGATCATTGGTTACAGTCTGGCAGAACTGGCCCCCGTCAGCATTAAGACCTGGATGATGCATGTGCACCCTGACGATCTGGAGGACTCGAATAAGGCATTAAATGCGTATTGGAATGGTGAGCGCAAAAGTTATCAGTATGAGTCACGCATGCGTCACAAACAAGGACATTGGGTGTGGGTGCTGGACAGTGGTCGAACCGTGGAATGGGATGCTGATGGCAAGCCCCTGCGCATGATTGGCACTCACTTTAACATCACTGAACGCAAACAGACCGAAATGATGATACGAAAAAGCGAGGACAGGTTCAGGGCTTTGATCGAATCGACTGCGGACTGGATTTGGGAACTTGACCCTCAAGGTAATTTTACCTTCACCAGCCCCCGGGTGTACGATATTCTTGGCTACAGCCCGGAAGAAATTGTCGGTAAAAAGAGCAGTTTTGATCTAATGCCAATGGATAAGGCTGAAAAAGTACGTTCTGAATTTAAGGTGTTAATGGCAAAAAGAGAGCCTTTTAATAATTTGATTAATCTAAATCTCCACAAAAATGGTCAGCAGGTGATCCTGGAATCCAGTGGCCGTCCTTTTTTTGATGATGCGGGTAAACTTCTTGGCTATCGCGGTATTGACAGAGATATCACTGCACGCAAACAGGCTGAGGCTGAGTTGAAGCAACATGTCCAGGAATTGAAACAAGCTCGCAAGGCCACTCTCAATATGATGGAAGATGCCGATGTGGCTCGGCAAAGGCTCAGTACCAGCGAAAAGAACTTTCGCAGTTTTTTCGAAACCATGGACGACATGATTATTATCACCGACCAGCAAGGTGCGTTGTTGTTCACCAATGACGCGGTAATACAGACGCTGGGCTATTCTCCTGAAACACTCAAGACCATGCATATCCTGGATTTGCATCCTGCGGATAAACGCCGAGAAGCCGAGGTAATATTTCACAAAATGCTTACAGGCCAGATTAGCAACTACCCATTGCCACTGGAAACCCAGAACAGTCAACAGGTACCGGTGGAAACTCGGGTATGGTTCGGTGAATGGGATGGCAAAGCCTGTGTTTTCGGCCTGATCAAAGATATCACCGAACGCAGAAAAGCTGAAAAAGCATTGCTGGAAGCCAAAGAGGCCGCTGAACAGGCCAGTCGCGTCAAATCTGAATTTCTTGCCAACATGAGCCATGAAATCCGCACCCCGCTCAATGCGGTGACCGGAATGGCCTATCTGCTCCAGCAAACCTCTTTAGGTGATAAGCAAGAGGCGTATGTCGATAGTATCCAACGCGCCATGAATCATGTCATTAGCCTGATCAACGATCTTCTGGACTTCTCCAAAATGGAAGCTGGCAAGCTGGAATTGGAATCGGTGTCTTTTGAACTGAATCAGATTCTGGATAAACTTTATGACTTTGTGGTACCGATGGCTGAACACAAGTCACTGGAAGTACTGTTCAAGGTCTCGGCAGCAGTACCCTATGCCTTGATAGGCGATCCCACACGCCTGGGTCAGATTTTGATCAACCTGGCTGGCAATGCAGTCAAATTCTGTGATACGGGCGAGGTGGTTATTGCCATTGCAGTGGAGCGCAGGGAGGATAACAGCGTATTACTGCGCTTTAGCGTCTGCGATACTGGTATTGGCATGAGCAAATCTCAGTTGGAACGACTGTTCGAGGCATTTCAACAAGGTGACAGCAGCACCACCCGCCGCTACGGTGGCACCGGCCTGGGTCTGGCTATCAGTCGCTATCTGGTGGAGCAAATGAATGGAGAGATTGGAGTCGAGAGTGTATTGGGAGAGGGTAGTGAGTTCCATTTCACAGTATTACTTGACGTACAACCAGGGGCGCAGCCCAATCTTTTCAAGGTACCGAAGAAACTGCGCAGTACGCATTTTCTGGTGGTTGATGATAATAGTACTTCACGTGAGATAATAAAGGAAATTCTGCACACTTTGGAATTTAAATGTACCACGGTGGCTTCTGGCCGGGAGGCCATTGCTGAGCTGAAACGAAGCTACCATGTGGAACAGCAGTGCTATGACATTATTCTGCTGGATTGGCAGATGCCGGAAATGGATGGTATCGAGACCGCTAAACGCATCAACACCGACCCGATGCTACCCGAGCCACCAAAAATTCTCATGATCAGTGCTTTTGCCGAGGCGCAGGTGATGCCGCAGGCGCAACAGGCTGGTATATCAGCTTATCTGCATAAACCAATTAATCCTGCTACACTGTTTAACAGCATTATGCGTCTGCTGGATCAGGATGTCGCCAAGGCTCGACAGTACAAGCCCAGCCCTGAACCTTCATTACCCCGGTTCAAAACCAGTACAGGACATATCCTGGTCGTGGAGGATCAGCCAATCAACCGTCAAATTGCCAGTGAAATTTTAGAGCATAATGGTTTCACGGTAGAAACGACAGAAAATGGGAAATTGGCAGTGCAACGTTTGCAACGAGACCCAAAAAGCATCAACTTGATATTAATGGATGTACAAATGCCGGTAATGGATGGCTACGAAGCCACCCGGCGTATTCGCCACCTGCCAGGTTGCGCCGAAATCCCCATTATTGCCATGACGGCCCATGCTATCAGGGAGGAGCGTGAGAAATGTCATGAAGCCGGGATGAACAGCCATGTTTCCAAACCGGTGGATGTCAATCAACTCCTTACTGAACTAACTCATTGGCTACACCTGGAACCTACTAATAAGGCGCAAAAATCAGCCATTACTGATGCCGGGTTACCTGCATCCGTGCCTGGTATCAACTTGACTGATGGCCTTGCCCGGGTCATGGGTAATCACAAACTCTATACACAGTTGTTACGAGATTTCTCCGAGCAATCCCGTCCATTGCTGGAGCAACTGCACAACGATACAGTGACAAATGCTGCCGCAACGGCTCATATCCTGGCAGGCAGTGGTGGCAACCTGGGTATGATCGCATTGCGTAAATCAGCCAAGGCACTGCAACAGATTTTAGAAAGCGGCGGAAATACTGAGGAAGCCTTACAGCAACTTGAGTACTGCTTTGCTGAGGTTGTGAGTTCTATTGATAGCCTTGATTTAGTATCATCCCAGGTTAACGAGTCCAACAGATCAGGTGGTGAAAGTCTGCGCCAGATTGCACCACAACTAGAAAAACTTGCTGACCTGCTGATTGCCAATGATATGGATGCCGCTATGCTGTGTGAACGCACCCTGACCACCCTGGACACAGATAGCGCTAAAGTGCTGCAACCGGTAAACAAGCACATCGCTGCACTGGATTACGTGCAGGCACTACGCCTGTTACAACAAATTATGAATTAAGGCATTAGTATGTCAGAACAAGCACAAAAACCCACCGTGCTGGTAGTCGATGATGCTCCAGATGGTATCCATATTCTTAACCAGATCCTGGCTGACAAGTACCAGGTGATATTTGCCACCAACGGTTCTAAGGCCCTGTCCATCGTCCATGCACAGCGACCAGAGGTGATCTTGCTGGATATTTTCATGCCCGGCATGAATGGCTATGAAGTATGCCATGAGCTGAAGGCTGACGCGGCAACGCGGGATATCCCGGTAATCTTTATCAGTGCCGAGCAGGGCATGGAAAATAAGATGGAGGCATTCCAGGCCGGTGGTGTTGATTATGTCACCAAACCGTTTCAGGCCACTGAGATCTTGGCTCGCGTTAATGTGCAGTTGGCTCTGGCGCAGGCGAAACAACAGGCAGAAGTTGCTAACCATGCCAAAAGTGCTTTCCTCGCTAATATGAGTCATGAACTGCGCACACCGCTCAATGCAATACTTGGCTTTGCACAAATATTGGAACGAGATGATAGTCTGGCGGACAAGCATAAACGAGAAATACGATTAATTCGACGTGGTGGTGATTATCTGCTGACTTTGATTAATGATATTCTGGATTTGGCAAAAATCGAAGCGGGTCGTTTTGAACTCCTTCCCTGCACCTGGAATACACAAAGTTTTTTTCAGGAATTAAGCTACATGTTTAAAATCCGTGCAGAACAAAAGGATATCCTGTTCCGCTATGAAAATTCCATCCCCTTGCCCCAATACCTTTATTGTGATGATAAGCGCCTGCGTCAAATCCTGATGAACTTAGTGGGAAATGCGGTGAAATTTACCGAACGCGGCAGCATTACTTTGCGCACCACTTTCGAGGCAGGCCAGTTGATTCTGGATGTAATAGATACGGGTGTTGGTATCGCGCCAGAGCAACACGACAAGATATTCGAAGCTTTCAGCCAAACCGGGGAAGATCACCATAAACGACAAGGCACGGGGCTGGGACTATCCATATCCCGTGCGCTGGTGGAAGCGATGGAGGGGAGCTTGAGTCTCACCAGTACACCCGGCATAGGCAGCACCTTTTGCGCCAAGATTCCAGTAGAAGTAATTTCCACGCATGCCGAGGCTATAGACAACACGGAGACAGGCCGTGTCATCAGCTATCAGCGCACGCACGGTGAAGGTAAGCTGCGCATTTTGGTGGTTGATGATGTGGCGGATAATCGTGAAGTATTGCGTGGTTTATTGGAACCGTTGGCATTTGCTATTGAAGAAGCAGGCAATGGTCAACGCTGTCTGGAAATTGTCCAGCAATGGCAACCGGATCTGATACTGCTGGACTTGCGTATGCCGGAGATGGATGGTCTGGAAGCAACCCGTGCCCTGCGCGCGCTGCCGTTGGAAATACCGATTGTTGCAGTGACCGCCCGTGCTTTTGAAGAGGATCGAGAGCAAAGTCGACGCGCTGGGTGTAATGCTCACCTTATCAAGCCGTTGCGCTTGGACAAATTGCTCGCCACATTAGCTCGCTTACTTCCCCTTGAATGGTGTTATAGCGAGGTAGTAACGGATACGGAAGAACCTGAGCAAAGCTTAAATGAAAGTCAACTGATGCAAATTGATACTGCAATAAAAAAAGGTGACATCATGACTATTATTGAATTTGCAGAGGCGCTGGTGCAAGACGGTTGCTGCCCTAGAACTGCCAAACAGATTCTGAATTTGGCAGAGGATTTAGATATTGCCAAACTAAAACGCCTGATGGAAACATTGCGAACAGGCTAAGGAATGGGAATTAAATAACTTACGCAGTTGGCGCAGGATTTTTATTCGTATTCTCAAGGCGCGAAAACAGGCGCATAGCAAGCTATGTAACGGTTTTCACAACACAGAAAATGGAGAAAAAAAACAGCCAAATGACTGAAACCTTATGACTGAAACCTTATGACTGAATCATTGGATAAACCTACTGTACTGATAGTAGATGATCTGCCTGATGGTATCCAGGTACTGAACCAAATCCTGGCTGATGAATATCGGGTATTGTTTGCTACTAACGGCCAAACAGCCCTGACTATCACCCGTGAACAAAAGCCGCAAGTCATCCTGCTGGATGTGATGATGCCGGATATGGATGGGTATCAGGTCTGTCGCGAGCTGAAAGCAAACCCTGAAACCCGGAATATTCCGATTATCTTTATCACCGGTAAGGATCAAGATGAAGATGAGGAGATGGGATTTCGTATCGGTGCCGCAGATTATCTGACCAAACCGGTGCGCCCGACCACAGTCAGGGTGCGAGTCAAAAACCAGTTACAGCTACGTCGCAGTGAAGAATTAATTCTGCGTCAGGCTTTGTATGACGGACTGACAGGATTACCAAACCGTAGTCTGGCCATGGATCGACTGCGTTATGCCATACTCCAGGAACAACGCGAGTATACCAAAACCGGGCTGTTATTTATTGATCTGGACAATTTTAAAACCATTAACGATACCCTGGGTCATGATGCAGGTGATCAGGTGTTGGTTGATGCGGCAAAACGTCTGCGACAATGTATCCGTAAAGGTGATACGGTGGCACGTCTGGGGGGGGATGAATTTGTTATTATCCTGCCCAGACTGAAACAGGTCAATGATAGCATACCGGTTGCAGAACAGATTTTGAGAAGTTTCACTCAACCGATGCCAATAGCGGGGATGGATTATGTCATCAGCACCAGTATCGGCATTGCTATCAGCCCTGACGATAGTAATGATTACAAACAGTTATTGGTGAATGCCGATACCGCCATGTATCAATCCAAAAATGCCGGCAGGAACAATTATCATCTCTTTAATGAAAAAATGAATCAGCATGTGAACCGGCGCATGCAAATGGAAACACACTTACATGGTGCATTGGAACGGGGGGAGTTGCTGATCTATTATCAGCCGATTGTGGATGTGCTCAGCAACCAGGTGATTGGGGCTGAGGCGCTATTACGCTGGAACAGCCCTCAATTGGGATGGGTATCCCCCGAAGCGTTTATTGATATTGCCGAGCAAACCGGACTGATTGGGCCTATTGGTGCCTTTGTACTGGAGCAGGGTTGTCGGCAGTTTTGGAATTTGCGAAGGGCAGATGGACGGTTGCTGTCATTGGCAGTGAATGTTTCACCACAACAGTTCCGGCGTGAGGATTTGACGCAACAGGTAAAGAAAGTGTTGCAAATGACCGGAATGCAACCAGGAAACCTCAAATTGGAAGTGACGGAAGGACTATTGCTGGGGAATCAGGATTGTATTAAAGACGCACTGCAAACCTTACATGAAATGAATATCCGTCTGTCTATGGATGACTTTGGCACCGGTTACTCATCACTCAGTTATCTGCGAAATTTTGCTTTTGATCTGGTTAAGATCGACCGTTCTTTTATAAAGGAAATAACTCAGCGTCCAGATGACGAAGCCTTAGTCACGGCAGCTATCGCCATGGCTCATGGTCTTGGCCTTGAGGTCATTGCCGAAGGTGTTGAAACACAAGAGCAGATGGCGCTACTGACAAGTAAAGCCTGTGATCAGATTCAGGGGTATTTATTTGCCGAACCGATGCCGTTTGATAATTTTGTCACATGGTTGAAAGAAAAGGAGTCGCTATAGACTTATAGCATGAGCTTTAGATAGGAGTGAGAATTTTATAACTTCAGAATCTGGACTTATTTCATCCTCATTCCTACAGGGATAAGTACTACGCTAAACTTCAAAGTTGTAACAACAGGGAATGTTCATGATATCAGGCAATCTAAGACTTATTCTTCTATTTATTTTTTATTGCTTTTATTCACCATTGTTTGCAGAAAATACCCTGCCACCACTGGGTGTTTATATTTATGATCGCCCTCCTCTCTTTAATATCAAAGATACCGATAATATCAGTGGGATTATCGCAGAACCAACTGCGCAGGTTTTTGAAATGGCAAAAGTGCCTTTTCGTTGGCGTATTACCTCATCCAAAGCGGTATTAAAAAAATTAGAACAAAATACCCAGGCATTATGTGGCACCGGTTGGTTCAAAAATACTGAAAGAGAAAAATTTGCCAAATATAGTTTGCCAATCTATCAGGATGGAGCGCGCGTCATTATGATTAGAGCTAATGATGCAGCGGTTAAAAAACACACCTTTTTTACCCACTTGTTTGCAGATAACAGTCTGAAAGCAGGGTTGAAAAAAGGCTATTCTTATGGTCCTTATATCGATGATCGTATTAAAGAATTATCACCGCAAGTGGTCATGACCAATCAAGGCGGGGAGGGTATGATTCGTATGCTTTTAAAAGGACGTTTTGATTATTTTTTATTGATTCAAGAACAAGCAGAATACTTGCTGAGCCTACCTGATTATCAATCCCAAATAGAATTAAAAACATTCAAGGATATTTTCCCAGGTTGCTTTCGTTATATTCTTTGTAGTCTGAAAACAGACGATAATATTATGCACAGGATTAATCAAGCAATTACAAAACTTAAACTTGCAAGATAATAAGGAATTTATAGATGAACTCCATACGTGCCAAGTTGTTGTTCTATTATATCCCGCTTGTAGGGCTGAGTGTTTTGGTGCTGTTAATCGTATTGGAAACTCGTTTTTATTTACAGCAATATGCAAACTTGCAAGATGAGTTGAAAAATACCGCAGATGTACAACAGCATACACTACTAGATGGGTTGTGGGAGTATGATATGGAACTGGTGCGTAAACTCACCCTGGAGGCTGGCAAGCTCCCCTATATTCATGCCATACAGGTATTTGATGATACGGGCATCCTGGTTGCTCAAGCGGGTAATACAGATTCTCCCCCCGAGGATAAACAATTATCAACAATACGTTCGATTATTTATAAAAATGAACAAACCGAAGAGTATATCGGTAAACTGGTGCTTTCCGTACACAACCGCCTGGTTGTTGCCAAACTTATGGAACACATCAAAATCAATGTGCTGATCATGTTGGTTTTATTGTCAGCGCTGGTATTGGTGACTTGGTTTGTGGCTTATCGTGTTATTTTAGAACCTTTGGAGCGTTTACATAACTCGATGCAATCAATGAAGGAAAATAATCCATGGCAACCTGTCACCTGGTCTGGCAACGATGAAATTAGCGATGTTATTACTGATTATAATGAGCTGAATGAAAAGCAGTTGCTCAATGAAAAAAAACTTATCGATCAGGCTTACCTGTTAGATCTTATTTTTAAGCACTCCCTGGATAGTATGGTTTTACTCGATAAACAGTGCAATTATATCCGGGTCAGTGAAAGTTATGCAAAAGCCTGTCATCAAAATGTAGTAGATTTACTGGGACGCAAACATTTTGATATTTTTCCCACCAGCTTAAAAGAAGAAATTGAAGAAGCCAAAAAAAATAAAATATTTCAGCGTAAATCCGCCCAGCAATATCACTTTTTCACACATCCCGGAAGTGATGCAGGTTACTGGGATATTGCGCTGGTTCCGATCCTGGATAAAAATAATGAAATTAAATTATTCCTGCTCACCTTGATGGAAGTCAGCGAGCGCAAACAGGCTGAACAGGCATTGCAGGAAGCCAAAAATATGGCTGAGGAAGCCAGCGAGGTCAAATCCCGCTTTCTGGCTAACATGAGCCATGAGATCCGTACCCCGCTGAACGCAGTAACCGGCATGGCCTACCTGCTCAAACAAACACAGTTGAGTGAGCGACAAGCGGGCTACATCAATTCCATGCACAACTCCATGACTCATGTCATCCGCCTGATTGATGATCTACTGGATTTTTCCAAACTTGAAGCTAATAAACTGGCACTGAAATTGGTTTTTTTTGACCTGGATCAGGTGTTAGATAATGTAACTGAATTACTTCTACAAGAGGCCGAGCGCAAAAAACTTGAATTACTGTTTTCCATTCCACTGGAAGTGCCGCGTGCTTTAGTCGGGGATCCGACTCGCTTGGGGCAGGTGTTGATTAACCTGGCTGGTAATGCGATTAAATTCAGCGAACAAGGTGAGGTACTGATTTCTATTGCAGTGAAATGGCAGAGCGAAGATGAAGCGTGCCTGTGCTTCACTATCAAAGATCGCGGCATCGGCATGAATGAGACTCAGCAGTCGCACCTGTTCGAAGCCTTTCAGCAGGGTGATAACAGTATTACCCGGCGCTTTGGTGGTAGCGGGTTGGGTCTGGTGATCAGTCGCTATCTGGTGGAGGCGATGGGGGGTAATATTGAAGTCAAAAGTTTGCCGGGTAAGGGCAGCACTTTTCGTTTCAGTGCCTATTTTGGATTACAAGCGGAGGAGAAACATAAGCCACTTACGGTACCGACGGATTTACGCAAACTGCGCTTTCTGGTTGTGGATGATAATGATACTTCGCGCCAAGTGATGGCTACCATCCTGGACTCACTGGGCTTTGATTTTACACTGCTGAAATCCGGGGCAGAAACGGTTGCAATTCTGGAACAAACTCATAACAACCCTGATGAACAAGACTACAATGTTATCCTGCTCGACTGGATGATGCCGGAAATGAACGGCTGCGATACGGCGCGGCATATCAACCACAACCCTGCACTGCCGACTCCGCCACTGATTTTGATGGTGAGCGCCTACGAAAAGGCTAAAGTAATGGCACAGGCCAGCCGGGACGGTATTGTTGGTTATCTGCACAAGCCAGTTAGTGCCTCACAGTTGTTCGACACCCTGATGAGTTTATTTGGCAAAAATCTGCCTAAGGCGCATCGGCGCGCATTCGTCACCATATCACATAAAAATCTGCATATTGATGGTGGTGGGCGGCATATCCTGATCGCCGAGGATCACCCTACTAATCGCATTATTGCCGAAGAAATTCTCCAACAAAACGGCTTTAAGGTGACTTTGGTGGAAAATGGACAGCAGGCGGTAGAATGTATTGAAGCAAATCCGTCCACCTATGCCGCAGTACTGATGGATTTGCAAATGCCAGTGATGGATGGCTATGAGGCAGTCCGGCACATTCGCAGGCAGATAGATGCCAGTGAATTGCCAATCATCGCGATGACCGCTCACACCCTGGAAGAAGAGCAGGAGAAGTGCCGTCAGGTGGGTATGAATGCACACGTTGCCAAGCCGGTGGATGTGGATAAATTATTAATAGAATTGAGCAAGCAACTGGGTATTACAACTAAAAAAATGGTACCCGCATCCGTTCAAGTAACCGAGGATAAATACCTTCCCCAGCAGGTACCTGGTATTAATTTAGCAGATGGGCTGGTGCGCCTAAGAGGTAATCAGATACTTTACCACCGTTTACTGCGTGATTTTCCAGTGCAAAGTAAGACATTCATGCACCGTATTCACAAAGATATTGCCGCCAACACCCTGCAATCAGCTGCTAATATAGCGCACGCTCTGGCGGGCAGTGCTGGTAACCTCTCTATGATGCCACTGTATAAAGCCGCCAAGACATTACAACAAATCCTGGAAGCAGGAAAACCTAACACAGCTGCGTTGCAGCAATTGCAACAGTGTCAGTATGAAGTTGTGGATGCTATCGCAAGCCTGGATTTAGTACCCCCACAAAATCCAGAAACAATAAAACAAGAGAGCAGCGAAGATATTAGCCAATATTTCCATAAACTTACCAGCTTACTGGTTGACAATGACATGGCAGCCAGCGAAGTCTATGATAAGATTATGGCAGCAGTTACAAACACCACGCTTGTCAAAGAACTGGAAGCAGTAGGGGACAGTATCAACAAACTGAATTACCCAAAGGCATTACAGTTGCTAAAGTCTTTAAATATCAACAAGACTGAAAAAATATGAATAACTTCAAAGGAAAAATTCATGAAAAAATATACCAGAACCCAATATTATGGACTGATTGCCGGTGTTTTACTGAGCAGCAGTGTACAAGCCGATGCGGTTTCAATGGAAGATATGGGTAAAGCACTGTTACAACAGGCAATTGGTGGAGAGGCAAACACGGCGGAAACAAAAGCAACGAGTGCAGAAACAGCGCAAGCTGTTGAGAAAAGTGCTAAAGCCAGTCAACTTGGTGCAGGTTTGAGTAGTATGCAACTTTCCGGTGGCGTTAAAGATGTTTTATCCATCGGCACCGAAAAAGCCATCAAAATGCTGGGCCAGGAAGGTGGTTTTTCTAATAACCCCGCACTTAAGATTGGTATCCCTGATTCCATGAAATCAATTGAAAAAGCACTGCGCAGTGCAGGCCAGGGAAAGCGTGTTGATGATGCGATTGCAACGATGAATAAAGCGGCTGAGCAGGCTATTCCAGAAGCTGCCGAGGTTTTCAACGAAACCATTAAAGCCATGAGTGTCACTGATGCAATGGGCTTAATCAACGGCCCAGAAAATAGTTTGACTGAATATTTTCAAAAAAACAGCAGTGAAGCACTAAAACAACGTATTTTGCCAATTATCACTAAAGCTACGGCAAGTACCGGCGCAACAGCAGCCTATAAACAATTGACTGCCAAAATGGGCAATCTTGATGTCAATAAAATGGCGGGTCTGGGAGACTTGGGCGCTTTAGGGAAAGCGGTCGGTATTGAATTACCTGCCACCGTGGATTTGGATGCGTATGTTACTGATAAAGCCTTAGAGGGTTTATTCAAGACCTTGTCAGAACAGGAAGCCAATATCCGCAAGGGCGGTGCAGCAGCGCAGGCTACTGATTTACTGAAAAAAATCTTTGGCACTCAGTAAAACTGCTTTTATTTCATGCTATTTTAATGGATTTTAGACCTTCCAGGTTTTTAAAACCTGGAAGGTCTTTTTGCGCCCTACAGCGAATGCAGGATCAATGATTCTCTTTAGCATGGTTAATGGTATAACGCGGAATTTCAACCACCAGTTCGGCATCGGCAACCAGCGCCTGACATCCCAGTCGGGATTCTGCTTCCAAACCCCAGGCTTTATCCAACAAGTCTTCTTCATCCTCGGATGCTTCTTCCAGCGAACCAAAACCCTCATGTACAATGACATGACAGGTGGTGCAGGCACAGGCTTTTTCACAGGCATGTTCCAATTCTATGCCATTTTCCAGCGCGGCATCGCAAATACTGGTACCCGGTTTAACATCAATCGCCATGCCTTCCGGGCACAGTTCTTCATGAGGTAAAAAAATCAGTTGTGTCATGATGCTGCGTCCTCATTTTGAAAATCTTCTACGTGATGCCCCTGCATGGCTTTACGGATACTGCTATCCATTCTGCGTGCGGCAAACTCCTGGGTTACCTGATCAAGCTTATCAATGGCTTGTTTAATTACTTGCGGATCATCGCCGCGGGTTACGTGTAATAAGCTATCAAGATGCTGCTGGATGTTCTCAAATTCACTGCGTTTGAGTAGATGATGACCATCGGCCTTTAATGCTGCGCGCAAGGCGTTGATGACCCGGTCGGCCTCAACTTGTTGCTCGCGTAAGGTACGCGCCTGCGCATCTTGTTGCGCAGAAGTCATGGCATCGCGTAACATGCCTTCGATATCATTATCAGATAAACCATAAGAGGGTTTAACGCTGATTTCACTATGTGCACCTGTGGTTTGTTCCTGCGCGGAAACGCTGAGCAAACCATCGGCATCAACCTGATACGTCACACGAATTCTGGCCGCACCTGCGACCATAGGCGGAATATCACGTAGTTCAAAACGCGCCAGAGAACGACAATCGGTGATTAATTCACGTTCGCCTTGCAGTACATGTACTGCCATTGCGCTTTGACCATCTTTAAATGTGGTGAAATCCTGAGCCTTGGCAACGGGAATCGTGGTATTACGTGGGATGATTTTCTCCACTAATCCGCCCATGGTCTCAATGCCCAGCGAAAGTGGCACCACATCCAGTAACAGCATATCATTGTCAGGTTTATTGCCAGCCAGAATATCCGCTTGTATCGCTGCGCCAATGGCCACCACTTTATCAGGATCGATATCAACATGCGGTTCGTGTTGAAAAAATTCACCGACTCGCTCCCGCACCCGTGGCACGCGCGTTGATCCTCCCACCATTACCACTTCCTGAATATCTTCAGGGTTTAAACCCGCATCACGCAAAGCACGGCGGCAGGGTAACAGGGTTTTGGAAATCAGTGGATCGACCAGGGCATCAAATTTTTCACGGCTGAGCTGAATTTGCCAGGGTGTTTTTTGTTCATCTTCCAGTATGAGTTGGATGTCTGCCTGTTCGTGGTGACTGAGTTGTTCTTTAGCCAAACGCGCAGCACCTAAAATCTGGCGCAATAAATGTGGGCTGGCATTTTCACCAATTTCTGCCTGTTGCAGTAACCATTCAGCAATCATGCGGTCAATATCATCACCGCCCAGCGCGGAATCTCCACCGGTAGACATCACCTCAAACACGCCCTGATGCAGACGCAGAATGGAAATATCAAAAGTGCCACCGCCTAAATCATAAATGGCAAAAATACCTTCTGCCTGTTGATCCAGTCCATAAGCAACAGCGGCGGCAGTGGGTTCATTAAGCAGGCGCAGAATATTAAGTCCCGCCAGTTGCGCAGCATCTTTGGTTGCCTGCCGCTGGGCATCATCAAAATAAGCCGGTACGGTAATCACCACGCCGGTTAAATCACCCGCCAAGGAGCTTTCTGCGCGTTGCTTCAAGCTGCGTAAAATATCAGCAGAAATCTGTACCGGGCTGAGTTCGCCAGCAACCGTGCGGATACGAGGCATACCGGATTCTTCAATAAAATCGTAAGGCAACTGGCTGCCCAGTGTTTTTACATCGTCCAGGCCACGTCCCAATAAGCGTTTGGCGGAGGCAATGGTATTATGTGGATCATGATTAGCCCGATCTTGTGCCTCATGACCCACCAGCGGCATTTCATCACAAAGATAAGCCACCACGGAAGGTAGCAAATGCAGGCCATTTTCATCGGCTAAGGTCTCTGCAATACCGCTACGCACAGTGGCAACCAGGGAATTAGTGGTTCCCAGATCAATGCCTGCGGCTAAACGATGTTCATGGGGCGCGGTACTCTGTCCGGGTTCGCTAATTTGTAATAATGCCATAGTTTTTTTAACCGGAGTTCAGTGTAAGCTTCTTTCCGTGCTTAAGGCACTGAAAACCGCTTTCACTTCATACTAAGTTATTGATAATAGGTGCTAGATTTTGCTGTTTTGCACTGAAAACCGCTAAAACCTCACGTATTGAATTGAAATTAATATTTTTTAGCACCTAAGCGCCAAAAAATATTAAAGGAGCGTTTCCTCTAATTTCTCGGCTTCTTCCTGCAATTTGTAAAAAAAATGCAGTTGGTTAACACAGGTTTGTGCTTGTGCCAATTTTTCTTGTTGAAATAAAGTCGAAAACTGTTGTAAAAACTGCTGAATATGCTGGCTAACCGTATCGTTGAATCCCATTAAAACCATGCTTGGATCGGCTTGTTGGGAAATACCCTCTAGTGCTTCACGTAGTTCCATTTGAGTCATTAAAAATTCTGGTTCTAACGGTGGCGTAACTTGAGGATCGGGCTGCATACCTTTTAAATTCAGCATATATTGCGCACGTTTTAAGGGCTGCTTGAGTGTTTGAAAGGCTTCATTGATTTGCGTTGTTTTCTGCATTGCAATGCGGCGTTCCTGATCACTGGCATGAGCAAAACGATCCGGGTGAAACTGGCGTTGCAGTTCACGATAGGCTGTTCTTAATTTTGTGATATCCAGTTCAAATTGCATAGGCAATTTGAAAAGCTGAAAATAGTTTTCAGTAAGCAATGTATTATCAGACATAATCCATCAATTTTATGGGTTGCTTGGGTGTGATTGTTAGCGGATGTGCTTTTACTATTTATGAAAATTAACTGATAATTTAAAATTATGCCATCTTATAGAGTGGATACAAGCTGCTTTCTTCCCGTTTAATGCGAGAAACCAACACCTCACCAATTTCAGATAAACTCTTTTTAAAGGCTTCAGCATTTTTAGCTGAAACGGGATCGCGTTGGTAAGTATGTAAAAAGCCCATGACTGTACTGGAAATATGATCCATTTCGGTACGAATTTCATGCATATGTTGAAAAGTTTGTTCATCATTTTGCAAACTGTATTCAAGATAGACATAAAGTTCCACATGCTCTTTTAGCAAATGTGCATGTAACAGTGTTGAAAAATCACTGAGATTCTGAGCAACGCTGCCATATGCTTTAGTATCCAAACCCTCAAGCATTGCGGTATAGATATTTAATAATTCTTTGTGTTCAACAATGAGATCATCAATCAGATTTTCATGAAATTTCACCAGACCACGGGAAGATTGGCTGGATGTATTTTTTGCTTCAGTGGAAACTTCTTCTGGTTTTGACACCGTTGGTTTTTTCTTGAGCCAGTTGAACATTATGTCCTCCTTTAATAAGCCCCGTTTTTAAACAACTATAATTAAGAAAGGCAGCGGTGATCATATCTCAAGCCAATCAGTGTCTACCCATTACCTATACTGTGAAGCTTTCACCGCAACCGCATTCATCCTCTATATTCGGATTATTAAAACGAAAACCTTCATTTAAGCCTTCGCGGGTAAAATCCAGTTCCGTGCCATCAATATACAACATGCTTTTGGGGTCAACTAAAACCTGTACGCCATGAGATTCAAAAACCTGGTCTTCTTTTTCAACCACATCGGCAAATTCCAATACATAAGCCATGCCGGAACAGCCACTGGTTTTAACACCAAGACGCAGCCCAACACCCTTGCCTCGCCCTGCCAGGGATTTTTTAATATGTTTAGCGGCTGCTTCGGTTAAGGTAATCGCCATTGATAGACTCCTGAGCTAGTCTTGTTTATCTTGATAATCTTTAATCGCGGCTTTAATCGCACTTTCTGCCAGAACGCTGCAATGAATTTTAACAGGTGGCAAGGCCAGTTCTTCCGCTAAATCCGTATTTTTAATTTCTGCGGCTTCATCTAGCGTTTTACCCTGTACCCATTCGGTTAATAAAGAGCTAGAAGCAATGGCAGAGCCGCAGCCATAGGTTTTAAACTTGGCGTCTTCAATAACACCTTCGTTATTCACCTTAATTTGCAGGCGCATGACATCACCGCAGGCGGGTGCGCCAACCATACCGGTGCCGACATCACTGTTATCTTTATCCATGACACCAACATTACGAGGGTTTTCGTAATGATCCATGACTTTTTCACTGTAGGCCATGATATTTTCTCCTGCTTAATGATTTAGTAAATCAGTAGATTATTATATAGAATTAAACGCCAGCTTCCAACCTTCAAAACCTGCGAAAAAGAAGCTTTTGCGTAACATCAGCTCAATGTGCATCCCATTGTATCGTACTGATATCAATACCTTCTTTATACATATCCCACAATGGTGAGAGTTCACGCAATTTTTCAATTTTTTCCCGAATCAATGGAATCGCGTAATCAATTTCTTCTTTTGTGGTAAAACGCCCCAGCGTGAAACGAATAGAGCTATGTGCCAGCTCATCATTACGGCCTAATGCGCGTAATACATAAGAAGGTTCAAGACTGGCTGAGGTACAGGCTGATCCAGAAGAAACCGCTAACTCGCTCAGCGCCATAATCAAAGATTCACCTTCAACAAAGTTGAAGCTGATATTAAGATTGCCAGCAATGCGCTGTTCAACGGAGCCGTTAATATAAACTTCTTCCATATCCTGGAGGCCATTGAGCAATTGATCGCGTAACATGCGAATGCGTTCGTTATCACTGGCCATTTCTACTTTTGCCAGTCGGAAAGCCTCACCCATACCCACAATCTGATGTGTGGCCAAGGTGCCAGAGCGCATACCACGCTCATGTCCACCACCATGCATCTGTGCTTCCAGGCGCACCCGTGGTTTACGCCGCACATATAATGCACCGATACCTTTGGGGCCGTATACCTTGTGCGCGGAAAAGGACATTAAATCCACTTTCATGGTTTGCATGTCTATTGGCACTTTACCGGCACTTTGTGCAGCATCAACATGGAACAATACTTTGCGCGCACGGGTAATTTCACCTAATGCCGCGATATCCATAATCACGCCAATTTCATTATTGACATGCATCAGGCTGACTAAGATGGTGTCATCACGCAACGCAGATTCTAGCTGTTGCGGACTGATTAAACCATCACTGTCAGGATCCAGCCAGGTAATTTCAAAACCTTCGCGTTCTAACTGACGACAGGTATCCAGCACCGCTTTATGTTCGGTTTTGCTGGTGATGATATGCTTGCCTTTTTTCTGATAAAAGTGCGCAACACCCTTAATCGCCAGATTATCAGATTCTGTTGCACCGGAAGTCCAGACGATTTCCTTGGGATCTGCATTAATCAAATCCGCCACTTGCTGACGCGCTGTTTCGATACCTTTTTCAGCATCCCAGCCAAATTGATGAGAGCGTGAGGCGGGATTACCAAACATCCCATCAGGCGTCAAGTATTGCATCATTTTTTCTGCAACCCGGGGGTCAACCGGGGTGGTTGCGGAATAATCCAGATAAATCGGTCGCTTCATGCGGTACTCCATGTTTGATTACACAGCTGCCTGAGATTGTGTTTTAGTTTTTTTATTGGTTTTGCGTACCCGGATATTTTTACAGGTACTTGGCGCATCCTTGTCAAAATCCAGACCCTTGCTTTGTTCATAATCTGCAACCAGTTGCCCCAGATTAATGCCACTTAAAAAATCATGAATCTGATCACTTAAATTGCTCCACAACTCATGGGTCAGGCAAGCTTTGGAATTATGACAATTTTGTTTGCCTTTGCAGCGCGTTGCATCAACGGTTTCATCCACCGCAGTGACCACATCAGCCACAGCAATTTGAAATGCATCACGGGATAATTGATAGCCCCCGCCAGGCCCCCGCGCACTGTTCACCAAGCCCTGTTTACGCAGACGGGAAAACAATTGTTCCAGATAAGACAGCGAAATACCCTGACGCTGAGAAATATCAGACAAGGTGATCGGGCCTTCTTGATTGTGCAAAGCTAAATCCAGCATTGCAGTGACGGCATAACGCCCTTTTGTTGTAAGTCTCATTCAATTGTTCCCCTGTCTTTTTATAAGATATATCTAAACGCAAGCCACTTTATAAGTGGGGTTAATTATAACAATAACCAAGAAAAACAGTCAAGTATAATCCGACACTTATTTTCTAGTTTTGCACTGGGTATTTTGTTGTCGATGTTTTTATGCTTTTGCGGTTATAAATAACCGCAAAATTTATCTTGATAAATAAAGGCCTTTCTCTGAAAATTCAAGGAATTTTCAAGATTTTATTAAAAATGAGGCTAAAACAATAGTTTGAACACTTCTTTATAATTTT
This sequence comes from Candidatus Venteria ishoeyi, assembly GCF_030378065.1. Classification (GTDB taxonomy): domain Bacteria; phylum Pseudomonadota; class Gammaproteobacteria; order Beggiatoales; family Beggiatoaceae; genus Venteria; species Venteria ishoeyi. The sequence continues at coordinate 99,815 of NZ_JAUCGJ010000002.1, forward strand.
TTACAAAGTGTGCGTGTACGCCTTCCCGAATATGTTCCGGTAATTCTTCAAAATCACCTTTATTGGCATGAGGAACAATTAATTTAAAAATATTCACTCGCCGTGCGGCAATGACTTTTTCCTGTATGCCGCCAATAGGCAGGACTTCCCCTGTCAGGCTGAGTTCTCCTGTCATTGCAAAACCATGTTTTATGGTTTTATTCAAACCTAATGAAATTAAGGCTGAAGTCATGGTAATACCTGCGCTGGGGCCATCTTTAGGGGTTGCGCCTGCCGGAACATGCAAATGAATCAAAGCTTTTTCAAAATAATCTGCTGAAATGCCAAAACGTGCGCTTTCTGATAAGACAAAACTATAAGCAATTTCTGCTGACTCGCGCATAACATCACCTAGCTGACCTGTCAGCTTAAAGCCACGGCTATATCCATGGATGCGCCGCGCCTCAATGCTCATGATAGCACCGCCCAAGGCAGTCCAGGCAAGCCCGGTGACGATGCCAATGCCATGCAAAGGCGGCTCTTTTTCAAATACCGGTCGCCCCAAATAATCTTCCAGATTTTTGGTACTGATTTTGATAGGAGGTTTTTCACCTTCCAGGATTTTAATAGCGGCTTTCCGACAGGCTGCGCCCAGACGTTTTTCCAAGGTGCGCACACCTGCCTCGCGGGCATATTGCTCAATAATCTGGCAAATTGTGGCATCGGTAAAACGCACATCCGTTTTTTTCAGGCCGGTTTTTTCCAGTTGACGGCGTAATAAGTGTTTTTTTGCAATTTTTAGCTTTTCACTGGTGAGATAACCCGACAAATGAATGGTTTCCATACGATCCAGTAACGGCGGAGGAATCGTATCCAGTTGATTGGCTGTACAGATAAATAATACCTTGGACAAGTCAAAACGCACATCCAGATAATGATCCAGAAAGTCGGTATTTTGCTCTGGATCTAAAACTTCTAATAAAGCGGATGCAGGATCGCCATGATAAGATGCACCGATTTTATCGATTTCATCCAGCATAATAACAGGGTTTGCCGTGCCCACTTCTTTCATGGCCTGAATAAATTTACCTGGCATGGCACCGATATAGGTGCGGCGATGGCCTTTGATTTCTGCTTCATCGCGTATGCCGCCCACGGAAAAACGGAAAAACTGGCGACCAATGGCATCGGCAATTGAGCGCCCGATTGACGTTTTACCCACCCCTGGCGGCCCGACCAATAATAAAATTGTACCGCCAATACTGCCGCGTAACTTACCCACACCGATAAATTCAATAATACGATCTTTAACATCTTTTAAGGCTTCATGATCCCGATCCAGGATTTTCCGGGCTTTTTGAATATGCAACTTATCCTTGGAATAAACGCCCCAGGGCATCAAGGTTAGCCAATCCAGGTAATTGCGGCTCACGGTATATTCCGGCGATCCGGTTTCCAGCATGGATAGTTTTCGGGTTTCCTCTTCAATCACTTTTGCCGTGGCATCTGGTAGTTTTAACTTTTTCAGGCGTTCCTGAAACTTTTCCAACTCCGAGGTACGATCATCTTTTTCCAGACCCAACTCTTTTTGAATAACCTTGAGTTGTTCGCGTAACAGAAACTCGCGCTCCTGCTTATCCATTTTGGACTCAACCTGTTGGCGAATCTGCTCCTGGGCGCGGGCAGTCTGCAATTCCTGATTAAGCAATTGCAACACTTTTTCCAGACGTTTTAAGATCGGCAGGGTTTCCAGTATGTTTTGTAATTCCTGTTTACTGGAAGTGGTCAAGCTGGCGGCAAAATCACCCAGGTGGCTGGGGTCATCAGCGCCAAAACGGTCTAAAAAGATTTTTAACTCTTCACCATAGAGAGGATTGAGTGGCAATAATTCCTTAATGGTATTAATCACCGCCAGAATATATGCTTTGAGTTCATCAACCTTATCGTGTTTTTCTTCAGGGTAATAATGTGGTTGAATTACCAAGGGTTGCTTTTGCGTAACCCAGGACTCAATCCGAAAACGCTGTAAGCCTTCAACCAGAATTTGCAGCTTATCATCTTCTTTAATGACCCGGTGCAAACGACAAGCTGTGCCCATTTGATGAAAATTTTCCTGGCGCAAATCCTTGATATCTTCATTGTGCATCAATATCAAACCGAAAACCTGATGCTCGGTTTCGACAATTGCCTTAATGGTTTTTTTCCAGCCTTCTGCTTCAATCAGCAGTGGCACGACCTGACCTGGGAAAAATGGACGATTGAGCAATGGCAGGATATGTAAATGAGAAGGCAGTACATCCTTATAATGTATCAGGGATGCATTATCACCATCCTCCCCTGTTTCCTTAGCCTTTTCCTCAGTCTTCCCGGTATCCTCTTCACCGGTATGCTCAGTATCTTGATTTTCTGTAGTCTGTTCGTTGTTGACTGATTCAGTGTCGGTATCGGAAGCATCTGTCATGGGAGATCCCTGATAAAAATAAATAAGTAGTTTGCCTGTTGTGGAGGCGACCTGGCATTTTTCAATGATTTGATAAATAGCAGAATTGTCGGAAGCAGTGGTTATTTATAAACTTATTTCATCCTCACTCCTTAACGTCACAGGACATTGTTATGGATTCTGTTTTCTATCGCAAAATTATTTTAATTTATCCTGTATCAAACTGCTAAGAATTAAATATGATGACGGTGCTGAAGTATGATACAGCTATCGCCAATTGTTAAAATTTAACTTGATTACTAAAAAACCTGTCCTGTTTTTTCAGGACAGGTTTTTTTATGGGAAAAAGACCAGATTATAGCGTGTTGAACGGTTATAATAAAAAAACAAGCCGTTGTGTCACATCAGTTACTTTAAAAACCACAAGGTTCCAAATTTTTTTGTTATGAACTTCCGCATGATTTTTGCCAGAACATTACGTATCTCGCTTTATTTTTTATTATTACTGAGCATCATTGCTATTATTGCTTATGCCTATCTGAAAACTGTTATTTATCCACAACTGCCACCCACAGATGGTCTGCACAATATCCATATGCAGGAACCGTTGCGGGTTTATTCCAAAGATGGCGCAGCACTGGCGGAATTTGGCGATGAACGGCGTAAGTTATTAAAATTTGAAGAAATCCCCGAATTAATGATACAGGCGATTTTAAGCATTGAAGATGCCCGTTTTTATCAGCATCATGGCGTTGATTTTCATGGCGTGGTGCGTGCTGGTGTCAGTTTCATTAAATCTGGCTTTAAGGCGCGACAAGGTGCCAGTACCATTACCATGCAGCTTACCCGTAATCTGTTTCCCAAAAGTATTGGCAGGGAAAAAAAGCTGGAACGTAAATTCAAAGAAATGCTGGTTGCCTGGGAAATTGAAAAAATACTCAGTAAAAATAAAATTCTGGAACTTTATCTGAACACCATTTTTTTAGGCCACCGTGCTTATGGCTTTGGCAGCGCAGCCAGTATTTATTACGATAAAGAGCTTAATGAGTTGACGCTGGCACAATATGCCATGCTGGCAGGTTTACCCAAAGCACCCTCTGCCAATAACCCCCTGCGTAACCCCAAACGTGCATTAGAACGGCGTAATTATATTCTCAAGCGTATGCAGCAATTAGGTTTTATCGATACGCAAGGCTATGAAGCCGCCATTGCTGCGCCGATTACGGCAAAACGTTATCGTTTCAGCAAAGATTTTGACGCGCCTTATGTGGCGGAAATGGTGCGTACCTATATGCTGAAAAACTACCCGGAAGATGCCTATACGGGAGGTTATCGGGTGTATACCAGTATCGATACTCCCTTGCAAAAAGCCGCACAGCAAGCAGTGCGCAAAAATTTATTTGATTATGATCATCGTCATGGCTACCGGGGAGCAATTGCTCAGATTGCCATTGAAGACCTATTGCCCCCTGCAACCGACAATGAACAGCAAGCACTAACAACAGAAGCTGTCAGCCCACAAGAACAACACTGGCAGAAAATTTTAGAAAAATATGCACCTAAAGCAGGTTTGACTCCAGCCTTGGTTCTTGCCGTGGAAAATCAATCTGCCCAGGCTTATACCTGGAAACATGAACAAGTCACAATTCCCTGGTCAGGTCTGAAATGGGCTGCACCTTATATTAATGACTCCAGCCGCGGACCTACGCCTAAAACCGCAGCGGATGTATTAACAGTCGGTGATATCGTTTTCTTAAAGCCCGCACCGCAAAAAGTAGAAAAAAAGGTAGCGAAAAAACCAGCAGAAACAACGCAGGAAGACACTGAGGCATCAACAGAAGATTTATCCGTACCTTTAATAAAATATTGGCATCTGGCACAAATCCCTCAGGTTGAAGGTGCACTGGTTTCGCTGAACCCGGAAAATGGGGCAATTTTAGCCTTATCGGGTGGTTTTAATTTTTATCACAGTAAATTTAATCGCATTATCCAGGCAAGACGCCAACCTGGTTCTAATTTTAAACCCTTTGTTTATTCAGCCGCTCTGGATCATGGTTATACGCCAGCCAGCACTATTAATGATGCACCCGTTGTATTTACAGATTATAAAGGCAAGGTCTGGAAGCCTAATAATTATAGTCATCATTTTACCGGCCCCACCCGAATGCGTAAAGCCCTGGCAAAATCCCTGAATTTAATTTCGATCCGCATGATGCACGAAATGGGTGTACAAAAAGCATTGGATTATGCCACCCGTTTTGGCTTTGAGCGCCATCGCCTACCGCCTAATTTGACTTTGGCACTGGGTACGCCGGAATTAACCCCACTGGAAATTATTCGCGGTTTTGCCGTATTTGCCAATGGCGGTTATCGCATTAAACCCTGGTTTATTGAACGCATTGAAAACCCACAAGGCAAGATTCTCTATCAAGCCAATCCCCAAGTGGTTTGCCGCAGTTGCGATTTGCCACTGGAAGTGGATGAAAAAGCAGCGCTGCCAATGGGTTTAGCCGCTTTGCTCAAGGAAAAAACAGTGGAAGAAATCGAAATTGCCAAAAGCCCGGTGTTTGAACCTGATCCTCAAAATAATAGCAAACCCGACAGCGAGGCAAATCAGCCACAATATGCCCCCAGAATCATTACCCCACAAAATGCCTGGCTGATGACCTCCATGCTGAAAAGTGTTATTACTGAAGGTACCGCAGTTCGTGCCAAGCGCTTAAAACGTAATGATTTAGCAGGCAAAACCGGTACCACTAATGATCAACATGATGCCTGGTTTTCCGGTTTTAATGCCGATATTGTCACGACCGCCTGGGTTGGCTTTGATCAGCCGCGCTCATTGGGTCGTGTCGGGAGAAAAAGGGAAACCGGCTCCAGTGCCGCTCTGCCCATGTGGATACACTATATGCGCGTTGCTTTAGCCGGTAAGCCACAACATAATCTGCCAAGACCTGCGGGCATCGTGACTTTACGCATTGATCCCGAGACCGGTTTATTAGCAAGACCTGAACAAAGTAATGCCATCAGTGAATACTTTGAGAGGCGAACAGCCCCTACGCGCTACGCGCAAAAAATGGAAGATTTGTATATGTCTGGACAAGGCCCGGATGATGCCGGTTCTCCTGACGCAGATCAGTTATTTTAAACTCAAGTAATAACAAAATACCATGACTCAAATAATACTGCCTTTATTGCTTATTTCTGCCGCCTATTTAATGGGTTCTTTTTCTGCGGCCATTATTGTCTGCCGCTTATTTGACCTGCCTGATCCCCGCACCCAGGGTTCCGGTAATCCCGGCGCAACTAATGTGCTGCGCAGTGGCGGTAAAAAGGCAGCGGCTCTGACTTTATTTTTAGATGTCTTAAAAGGTGTGTTAGCAGTATTGCTGGCATACGGCATTTATGCTTATATGGCAGATGACGGGGGATATGCGCAACTGGTTATCGCACTCACTGCGCTGGCTGTTTTTCTGGGACATTTATTTCCGGTATTTTTTGAATTCAAGGGTGGAAAAGGTGTTGCCACAGGTTTTGGTGCCTTAGCCACGCTTTCGCCAGCAGCGGGGGGGTTAATGTTTATCACCTGGGTAGTCATGGCTGTGTTATTTCGTTATTCTTCTCTGGCGGCATTAACCACTGCTGCGATGGTACCCTTATATATGTACATTGTGACGGAGTCCTTGCCTTATACCAGTATCACTGCTTTAATCAGTATCCTATTATTCTGGCGACATCGTTCTAATATTCATAAACTGATCAATGGTCTTGAAGATAAAATTGGTCATAAAAAATCAGCTTAAAAATCAGTGTTATGCAAACGCTTTTTTTTCGCAGGTTTTGACAGTTTGAAACACAAAAAAACAGTTATCAGTATGTCGGTTTCAGGTTACATGGTAATTTTTTTATGGATGACAGCACATGAAAATTAAAACATTATTTCTACTTATCAGTTCCTTATTCATGACCGCTTGCGGCTCGCAATTGCTGAAACCTGATGATCCCAATAGCACAAAAACGCCTGTGGTCTGGTCCACTGATGATACGGCTTTAGCAGTGGTTATTCCGGTGAATAACCCGGAAAACCCGAATTCAGAACAATACCAGATTGTAACGCAGCGCCCCGATGGTTCTGATCGGCAACAGATTACAGAAGTGTTTCCACAGACAGTGATGCAACTGCACTATATTAAAGAACAGGGCTATCTGATCGCCGGATTTAAGTTACAAAATGGTGGCCTGCGCATTGACCGGATTACCCCCAATGGTAATGCCATTTCTATTATAGAAACCAAAACCCCTGCCATGCAGCTTTGCCAGGGGCAAAAAGACAGCTATGCGCAAACCCCCCTGATTTTACCCTCCCCGGATGGTTTATGGCTGGTCAATCTGTATAGTCAGACCTGTAATTCTCTGACTATTGATTTTTTACAAGCAGGAAATCTGCAAACTGTCAGCAGTTATGAATTGGAACTGGAACAGCAAATGTTTTTTACCTGGCATCCTATGGGCTATTTATTGATTGCAGGCAGCGATCAAACAACGGTCTGGCAGGTCGATAAAGATCATCCTCCACTGAAAACCACAGCAAAATATCCGCGTTGTTTTTACCCGTCAACCCGTAGCAGCGCCATCGCCGCAGACGGTCGTCACGCTTGGTTTGAAGCGGGACAAGTTAAAATTGAGACGGGTGATGCGAAAAAGGCATTTGGTTGTCAATAAAATTTTTATCCCTAAAACGATATAAAATTAATTTGAACATACCACTCAAGTGGTAATATTAAAGAACGCAAACGCGTTCAATAGCAGGTTGGAACCTAAGACCAAAAAAGGAGTCTGAAAACAATGTCAAAAGTCTATCCAGTCGCGGCGGAAACTGCGGCGCACGCCCTGATTAATGCTGAGCAGTATGAAACAATGTATCAGCATTCCATCGAAGATTCCGATGGTTTCTGGGCAGAGCAGGCAGAAGCTTTTTTAAGCTGGAATAAAAAATGGGATAAGGTACAGGACTGGGATTATAACAGCGCGAATATTCGCTGGTTTGATGGTGGTACACTGAACCTGAGTTATAACTGCCTGGATCGTCATCTGGAAACTCGTGGCGAGCAAACGGCAATTATCTGGGAAGGTGATGATCCCAGCGTGGATAAAAATATCACCTACCGTGAATTACACGAAATGGTCTGCCGTTTTGGTAATGCCATGAAAGCGCGTGGCGTGAAAAAAGGTGATCGGGTGTGTATCTATATGCCGATGATCCCCGAAGCCTCCGTTGCCATGCTGGCCTGTGCGCGCATTGGCGCGGTGCATTCCGTGGTATTTGGCGGTTTCTCACCGGAAGCGCTGAAAGACCGGATTCTGGATTCTGATTGCCAGGTGATTATTACCGCTGACGAAGGTCTGCGTGGCAGTCGCCCGGTGCCGTTAAAACAAAATGCAGACAAAGCCATCAGCCACTGTCCCAATGTGCATACCGTTTTTGTGGTCGAACACACTAAAGGTGATGTCAACTGGGAGGAAGGACGTGATGTTAAATATGGTGAAGCCGTTGCCGCAGCTTCTACCGACTGCCCACCAGAAGACATGGGCGCAGAAGACCCCTTATTTATCCTTTATACCTCAGGTTCTACCGGCAAACCTAAAGGCGTGCTGCATAGTACTGCTGGTTATGGTTTATATGCCGCGATTACGCATAAATATATCTTTGATTATCACGATGGGGATATTTACTGGTGTACCGCAGATGTGGGTTGGGTTACCGGGCATAGTTATATTCTGTATGGCCCCCTGATTAACGGCGCAACCACGCTGATGTTTGAAGGTGTACCCACTTACCCGGATGCCGGACGTTTCTGGCAGGTTGTTGAAAAACACAAGGTCAACCTGTTCTATACTGCCCCGACAGCAATTCGCGCCTTAATGGGTCAGGGTGAAGATTTTGTTAAGAAATATGATCGCAGCAGCCTGCGTTTGTTGGGGAGCGTTGGCGAGCCGATTAACCCGGAAGCCTGGGAATGGTATTATCGCGTAGTGGGTGAAGAACGCTGTCCGATTGTCGATACCTGGTGGCAAACGGAAACCGGCGGCATTCTGATCACCCCATTACCTGGTGCGACAGACTTAAAACCGGGTTCCGCCACCCGCCCATTCTTTGGCGTGAAACCTGCGTTGATGGATGCTGAGGGTAAGATCGTGGAAGGTAATCCCGCCAGCGGCAATTTGGTTATTACAGCCTCCTGGCCGGGACAGATGCGCACCCTGTACGGTGATCACCAGCGCTTTGTTGATACTTATTTCACCACCTATCCCGGTTATTACTTCAGTGGTGATGGTGCGCGTCGTGATGAAGAAGGTTATTACTGGATTACCGGGCGCGTGGATGATGTGATTAATGTCTCGGGTCATCGCATGGGTACGGCAGAAGTTGAAAGCGCGCTGGTATTACATGAGCATGTTGCTGAAGCCGCTGTAGTGGGTTATCCACATGATATTAAAGGTCAGGGCATTTATGCTTATGTCACCTTAAATACTGGCGTGGAAGCTACGGACGAATTGCGTAAAATACTGGTGCAATTGGTGCGTAAGGAAATCGGCCCGATTGCCAGCCCGGATGTGATTCAATGGGCGCCCGGCTTGCCTAAAACCCGTTCCGGTAAAATCATGCGGCGTATTTTGCGTAAAATTGCTGCCAATGAAACCGAAGGTCTGGGGGATACTTCAACTTTAGCGGATCCTTCCGTAGTGGATGATTTGATTGCCAATCGCGCAAATCAATAATTGAGAAGCTGTTGCTAAATCGTCATGAGTCGGGCGCAATAGGTTTAGCAACAGTTTCTGATGTTGCGTAGAGACCTTGCATTACAAGGTCTCTTACATCCTGTTCTCAATCTCTCCAGATTGGGAATAGATTACTTAAATTGCGCAAAAAATCGTTTAACCACATCCAGATAGCGGGTTTTTGGCATACCGGGCAGGCTGTCAAGAAAAGTACGCCCGTAGGATTTTTCCACCAGACGCGGATCACAAATCATCAACAGCCCCCGATCACTGACATCACGAATCAAACGCCCTGCCCCTTGCTTTAAGGCAATTACTGCCTGTGGCAATTGATAATCAAAAAAGGGATTAGCCCCCTGTTCTCGCAGATATTGAATCCTGGCTTCCAATACCGGATCACCGGGAGAAGCGAAAGGCAGTTTGTCGATAATCACGCAGGATAAGGCATCACCACGCACATCCACGCCTTCCCAGAAGCTGCCCGTACCCAATAAAACCGCATTACCCAGTGTCCGAAACTGGGATAATAATTCTGCGCGGGGTTGTTGTCCCTGCACCAGTAAAGGCCAGGGGAAATCCTGTTTGGACATGTCGGATAAAATATCTTCAGCAATTTGCAGGGCACGATAACTGGTAAACAATAAAAAACTACGGCCTTCGCTGAGCTTTAATACCGGCAAAGCTGCTTGTATGACTTTTTCGGTGTAATCGGCCTGACTGGGCTGGGGTAAATCCTGTGGCACATACATTAAAGCAGTGTGGCGAAAATCAAACGGGCTTTCCCAACGCTGGCTGTGGGGATTTTCCAGGCCCAATTGTGCACAAAAATGTTGAAAATCTTCTGCAACCGACAAGGTGGCAGAGGTGAATATCCAGCTTCGCTTTTGGGTTTCACGATATTCCTGAAATTGATTAGCCACGGATAAGGGCGTCAGATTCAGGGCAAAACCCTGATTATAATATTCATACCAGCGCACCCGCTCATCACCACTGGCAAATTGCAGAATAAACTGTAACTGAGTTTTTAACTCCTCGGCGCGACGGTGGCAGTTTTCCAGCGTTTTACCGCGCTCAGCAATTTTTTCCAGTGCTGCTTCCAAACCGTCCAGTTGCGATTTCAAGTTTTCCAGTTTTTCCTGAAAATCCTTGTTTTTCTCCAGCAGTTGCCAACTGCCGCGCTCTGGTACATTGCCAAATGCCCGCCGCACATCACGTATTCCTGCTTCCATTTCCGTTGCCAGGGTGGTGATGTCGGCATTACCTTCGGCTTCCAGCACTTCCGCCTGTGCACTGTCTTTTGCCAGATCCAGCAATTGCCGACTGCCTAAACGCAAGCCAAAAAAGTTAGAAGCAATTTCCGCCAATTGATGTGCTTCATCCAATACCACCACTTCCGCGCCGGGTAATAACTCGCCAAGGCCGCCGGTTTGCAGCGACATATCGGCAAATAATAAATGATGATTAATCACCAGTATATCGGCATCATTGGCTTCACGGCGAGCTTTGACCACAAAACATTCTTCATAATCCGGGCAATGCTGACCCAGGCAATTATCTGTGGTGGATGTCACCTGCGACCAGATGCTGGCGCGCTCTGGAATTTCGCTCAGCTCTGCAATATCACCGCTGTAGGTGCGTCCAGCCCATTCATGCACTCGCTCCAGATGATCCACACTTGCCAAATCATTAAATAAAAACCCGCTTTGCCGGGTATTATCCAGCCGAAAACGGCAAAGATAATTCGCCCGACCTTTGAGCAAAGCCGTTTGTACGGGAACCCCCAGGGCTTTACGCACAGTGGGCAGATCCCGAAAAAAAAGCTGTTCTTGTAACGGCTTGGTACCGGTGGAAAGAATCACTTTTTTATGGGAAAGTAAGATGGGTACCAGATAGGCAAAGGTTTTTCCCGTGCCGGTTCCGGCTTCACAAACCAGATCCTCATTTTTTTCCACAATAGTGGCGATCTGCAAAGCCATTTCCCGCTGCGCTTCACGCGGCGCGAAACCTTTGATATTTTGCGATAACTTGCCATCTTTGGAAAAAATTTGATTAATTTTTGCGTGCATGATTGGAGAGAAAAAGTAGAAAGTGTCAGAACAGCTATAAGTCTGCTGGTTGATTAATGTTTCTGAATGCCTGGGTTTGCCCGGAAAAATCACAAACGGTAGCAGCCAGCTCCTGATACCAGCGCTGTACGCCGCGTCCGCCGTTATTTAAATATTCAGATAAGTGTATCACTAAATCCGTGCGCATGAGTACAAACAACGGCTGCTGACGCTGGCTGTCTTTGGCATAACATAAAACCGCCTGTTGTTGTTGCAATTCATGCCATAAACGGACACAGAGATCAGTGGGTAAAAATGGACTGTCACAGGGTACAAACAGAGCATATTCTGTATTGATGCTTTGCAGGCTTGCGGCAATGCCTGCTAACGGCCCAGGGTAATCCGGCAAGGCATCAGCAATAACGGGCAGACCCCATTGCCGGTAAGTTTCCAGATTGCGATTAGCATTAATCGATAAATTACCAACCTGGGGCTGTAGCCGCTGTATGACCTGCGCAATCATCGGTGTTCCAGCAAGCGGAACCAGCCCCTTATCCCTGCCCCCCATGCGCTTGCCCTGACCGCCAGCGAGAATAATACCACTGATATTTTCAGGAAACATCAAGCATAACCCAAGCTGCGACCACCATCCACGGCAATCACCTGTCCCGTTATGTATGGCGCATCTTTGAGCAGAAAAGCAATGCTGCGGGCAATATCATCCGGACAGCCTGGACGCTTTAAGGCAGTATTGGAAATAATGCGTTGCCGTGCCAGTTCATCCATATCATTTTCCGGCCATAGAATAGCACCGGGAGCGATGGCATTCACCCGCACATCCGCGCCAAGCTCCCGCGCCAGAGAACGAGTCATCATAATTAATCCCGCCTTGGCAATGCTGTAAATGGGGTGTTTTTTCAGCGGTTGTTTACCGTGAATATCGACCATGTTAATGATACAACCCTGTTGTTTTGCCAAATGAGGCGCGGCGGCCTGTGCTAAAAAAAACGGTGCTTTAAGATTACTGCCCAGCAAGTCATCCCAATCAGCTTCAGTGGCTTTGGCAACCGGGGTAGGATAAAAACTGGAAGCATTGTTAATTAAAGCATCCAGGCGCCCCCAGTGCTGAATAATTTTTTGCACCAGACTGGGCAGTAATTTGGATTGCAAAAGGTCTGCTTGCAGCAATAACACCGAATCAGGGCGCACGGCATGTAGTTCACTTTGTAAATCACGCGCTTCCTGGGCAGAATGGCGATAATGCAATACCAGATTAAAACCCTGGCTATGTAAATGCCGCGCCACCACCGCACCCACACGTTTGGCGGCACCCGTAATAAAAACAACAGGCTTGTTACTTTTCATCAGTCCACTCCATCAACACTGCTCCCACGGCAAGCCATGAAAACGCCAGCCGCCCACTGTGCTGCGCTGGTGATTGGCATTCAGCGCGCCTTCAAAGCCTTCCAACACATTATAAACCCTGGAAAAACCTGCTTGCAGCAAGATTTCTCCCGCATCCAGAGAACGCACGCCACTGCGACAAATTAAAATTACCGGCACGCTGTCGTTACTGCCTTGCTCATGTACACCACCCAATACCAGTTTGCGCACCTGCTTAACAAAATCCGGATTGATACTCCAGTCCGGTTCATCAATCCAGGCGATATTAATCGCCCCTTTAGGGTGTCCGACAAACAGAAACTCCATGGATGAGCGCACATCAACAAAAATCGCGCGTGGCTCTTGTTCAATTAAATCAAACGCAGCTTTGGGCGTGATGGATTTGATGGCATTCATGATTATTTAATTCCAAAGAAATTGGTTTTAAAGGTTGTGGTGCCAGATAAATGACGCACAACCACTCTAAAATTAACCGCACCGGGATCAGCACTTAAGCTGGTCAAGGTTTTTTGATTATGCCCATAAACCGTAACGGGGATCCAGGCATGACCATCAATATCCAACTCATCGCCTGCGGCATTGTACCAGTTAAATTGATATTGCATGGTTTCCGTCATGCTGCTGGTGTTTTCAATAATGACGCGCGCACGATACTGATCGCCCACCCATTCCCCTTTTAACTGGCGAATAAACACGTCAGAATTTGGATACTGGCTGATATTGGCCTGCCCCTGTGCATTTAAGCGCCCTTCCGAGCCTGCGCTATAATCCGGGCCGGTACAAGCCGTCACTAAAAATAAGCCAGTTAATACGATGAATAATTTCAGTTTCATGATTGACTCCTGGTGTTTTTTCTAATTAACCTGAACTCAGGTTAATTATTACATCATTATTGACCTTCATTCCGGTACAATAGCATAAATAAATTATACTGATGATGAATGCTATTTTCTTTAACAGAAATCGTCTAACGCCTTTTCTTTCCCTACCTTATTCTATTTCGCCTATGTATTTTCGTTTATTGGCTTCGGTCAAACCCTACTGGCGGGTTTTTTCGCTGGTGTTGCTGGCAATGGTGATCAGCGCCCTTACGGAACCGCTGTTGCCTGCGCTATTGCAGCCTTTATTAGATGATGGTTTTGTCGGCAAAGACCCGGAAACCGTGAAAATGATTCCGCTATGGCTGATTTTATTAGCGCTGGTGCGTGGCGGCGCAACGTTTGTCAGTCAGGTGGGTTTAACCTGGGTGGCGGGAAAAGTGGTACTGGATCTGCGTGAGATTATGTTTGCGCGTTTGCTGAGCCTGCCCAGCACCGAATTTGATAATGCTTCTTCCGGGGCTTTGCTGTCTAAGGTGACTTATGATGCCAACCGGGTGATGTTAGCCACCACCGATGCCTTGGTGATTCTGGTGCGTGACAGCCTGGCAATTACTGGTTTGCTGGCCTGGATGTTATATCTTAACTGGCAGTTATCGGTAATTATTTTTTTAATTGTGCCGGTGATTATTGTCGTGGTGCGCATTGCCAGTAAAAAATTACGCCGTGATAATCTGTCCATGCAAAATGCTATGGGAGAGGTGACGCGGATTCTGGAAGAAGCCATCAGTGGGCATAAGCTGGTCAAAATTTTTGGTGGTCAGGATTATGAAGCCAAGCGTTTTTATACTGCCAGTGATCAGGTGCGCTTTTTAGAAGTTAAAACCAAAGTCATTTCTCATATTAGTATTTTTCTGGTGCAGACTCTGACCGCTTTGGCGCTGGCTTTAATTATTTTTATTGCAGCAAGCTTATCTAACCAGGGTGATATTTCCGTGGGTGGATTTGTCTCGTTATTTACTGCAATGGGCATGTTACTTGCTCCTATTAAACGTCTGACAAAAGTTAATGAGCAGATTCAGCAGGGACTGGCTGCCGCTGAAAGTATTTTTGCTTTAATTGATCAGCGCCCTGAAAAAGATGCTGGCAAACATGCGGTATCTACCTTATCCGGGCGCTTGCAATTTAAAGACTTAAGCTTTCATTATACTGACAGCGATGGCAGCGCCATGCCCGCCGTGTTAGAGGCGATTAACCTGGATATTCATCCTGGTGAAAGTGTGGCCTTGGTGGGCGTATCCGGCAGTGGCAAAACTACGCTGGCTAATCTGGTGCCACGATTTTATGATTTACCTGCTGATGTATCAGCAGGCGGTGCTTCAGAAGGTAGTGGCGAAGCACAATTATTGATTGATGGTATCGATATTCGGGACTTACCCTTAAAAAGCCTGCGTGATAACTTGGCCTTGGTGAGCCAGGATGTGGTATTGTTTAACGACAGTATTGCCGCGAATATTGCTTATGGCAGCATGGCTGATGTGGACAGAGAAGCAATCCGGGAAGCGGCAAAAGCCGCCTATGCCCTGGAGTTTATTGATGCCATGCCGGAAGGTCTGGATACCATGATCGGCGAGCGCGGCGTTAAACTCTCAGGCGGTCAGCGCCAGCGTCTGGCAATTGCCCGCGCGCTGCTGAAAAATGCGCCAATATTAATTTTTGACGAAGCCACTTCCGCACTGGATACTCATGCGGAAAAACAGGTGCAGGCTTCATTGGAATTGCTGAAACAAAACCGTACCACTTTGATTATTGCCCATCGCCTGTCAACAATTGAAAATGCTGATCGTATCGTGGTGATGGAACAGGGACGGATTGTGGAAATTGGCAACCATGCGCAGTTGCTGGAAAAAAATGGGCATTATGCGCGCCTGTACGCAATACAGAAGGTGGGGTAGTATCCAGATTTAATTGCTTAAACCTGCTATACACTATCAAGCAATTAAACTCAGTTTAAACAGCTTAAATAGATTTACCGTGAAATATCACGGGTAAACTGGGTATAATGCCCTGAAACTTTGCCAGTCTGGTTATGTGTAACCAGTGCTGGCTTAATTATCAAACATGGAAGATTTGGAGGAGTCGCATGTCCCAAAAATACCGGCTGGTAACCCGCAGTGACTTTGATGGGCTAATTTGCGCCGTATTACTCAAAGAAAAAGGCTTAATTGGCGACATTAAGTTTGTGCATCCCAAAGATATGCAGGATGGCAAAATTGAAATTACTGATCGCGATATCACAACAAACTTACCTTATGTAGAGGGTGCGCACCTGGTTTTTGATCACCACTCCAGCGAGGGTATCAGAAATGCAGGCGTAATGCCCGATAATTATATTTTAGATCCAGATGCGCCTTCTGCGGCGCGGGTGGTTTACAATTATTACGGTGGTCACAGCGAGTTTCCCGATGTACCGCTGGAAATGATGGACGCAGTGGACAAAGGGGATTCCGCCCAGTTTACCCGCGAAGAAATTCTGTTCCCAACGGGTTGGGTACTGCTCAATTATATTATGGATGCACGTAGTGGACTTGGGCGTTTCAAGGCATTTCGGATTTCCAACCATGATTTGATGATGGACTTAATCGATCACTGTAAGGAAAACAGTATTGATGACATTCTGGCCATGCCGGACGTCAAAGAACGGGTTGATTTGTATTTTGAGCATCAAAAATCTTCCATGCACCAGATCGAAAAATGCACCAGAATTAATGGTTCGCTGATTATGCTGGATTTGCGTAATGAAGAAGAAATTTATGTTTCTAACCGTTTCATGATTTACGCCTTATACCCGGAGTGTAACACCTCAATTCATATCATGTGGGGACTGAAAAAACAAAATACAGTTTTTGCAGTGGGTGCTTCAATCATTAATCGTACCGGTAAAGTTGATATTGGCGAGTTGATGCTGAAATATGGCGGTGGCGGTCATACTAAAGCCGGGACTTGCCAGATTGCCAATGAGCGAGCAGATGAAGTACTGGGTGAATTGATTGAGGTTTTAAATCAATCCTGATAACGAGTGTTACGCAAAAGCTTCTTTTTCGCAGGTTTTGAAAATTTGAAACACGAAAAAATCGCTTTTGCTCCACGCTGATTTTTATTTTCGTTTTGTCCAAGCCTTTTTTGTGCTAAAAAAATGGCAATTACGTAACATCAGTTATCTTATTAAAAACCGGGGATTTTAACCCGGTTTTTATGGTCTGCTTTTTGCCTGAATATTTGCCCCTATCATGTTGAAACAACTTCTCCAAGGCTTTATCGACAGTAGCCGTGACTTATTACCTATCGTATTGGTTATTGCTTTTTTCCAATTGGTTGTTTTACAGCAGCCTTTACCGGATTTAGGTAATTTGCTGGGCGGTATGCTGTTGGTGGTGGCAGGATTAACCTTATTTGTTCGTGGCCTTGAAAAAGGTTTGTTCCCAATTGGTGAGAGCATGGCTTATGCCTTTGTGCGCAAAGGGAATCTGTGGAGTTTGCTGACCTTTGCATTTGCCTTGGGGTTTGGTACGACAGTGGCGGAACCTGCGTTGATAGCAGTATCCGGGGAAGCAGCAGAAGTGGCTGCTGCGGGCAATGTGATTGAAAACAGTGCCGCTTCCCAGAAATCTTATGCTAATGGTTTACGTCTGACGGTTGCGCTTTCAGTGGGTTTTGCCGTGTTATTAGGGGTTTTTCGTATCCTTAAAGGCTGGCCGATTCATTATCTGATTATCAGTGGTTATATTGGCGTGGTGCTCATGACTGGCATTGCACCTGACTGGATTATCGGTATTGCTTATGACTCTGGCGGCGTCACCACGTCAACGATTACCGTGCCGCTGGTGACAGCCCTAGGTGTTGGACTGGCTTCCAGTATTAAAGGGCGCAATCCAATGATTGATGGGTTTGGTTTAATTGCTTTTGCCTCTTTAACCCCCATGATCTTTGTCATGTTATATGGTGTATTGTATTAAGGAGTGAGGATGAAATAAATGCAGAAACTGGGCGCAGGATTTTTATTCATTTTCAAGGCGTGAAAACAGGCACATAGCAAGCTATGTAACTGTTTTCACAACGCAGAAAATGGAGGAAAAGACCAGCCAAGTTGCTGAAGTTATAAAATTCTCACTCCTAAGGAGCTTATATAAAATGAACCGTAAAGATATCAGTGAAGAAAAGTATTTTCTGGAATTAAATTGTAAGCTATGTAATGCCCTGCACGAAAAAATGATGCCAAAGTCCACGCAAAAAGATGCGTATTATCAGGATATTAAAAAGCTTAGAGAAAAAGAAAAGCAGCAATTGCAAGCTTTGATTCAGGAAGGGCAGGAAAAGTTGACACTATTTATTGAAAGCTGTGCGAAAAATCACCGAATACTGGCTGAAAAATATGGTGGTAAAATTTCCAAAGAAGTCTCTGATAAATATGATCAAGGCTGGTTAAAGCGTATTGATGATACGGCTAAACAAATTGAAAATTTATCACATTTGTTGGAAGAAGCTAAGGAGTGAGGATAAAATAAATACAGAAACTGGGCGCAGGATTTTTATTCATTTTCAAGGCGTGAAAACAGGCGCATAGCAAGCTATGTAACTGTTTTCGGAACGCAGAAAATGGAGAAAAAGACCAGCCAGGTTGCTGAAGTTATAAAATTCTCGCTCCTAAGTAATCTGAGTTCGATGTAAGCTTTATTCAGCACTTATAATATTGAAAACCTTCCAGGTCTTTAAGACCTGGAAGGTTTGGCATTTCCTGGAATTTATTATTGGATAATTCCCGTTCCTTAGGGTAATAGAGCCACGGCTTCCAGACCCTGCTGTTCAGGTAATCCCAGCATCAGGTTCATGTTTTGTATCGCCTGTCCGGCTGCGCCTTTCACCAGGTTATCAATCACTGACAGGATGACTACGGTATCGCCGCCTTGGGGACGATGTATTGCTAAACGGCAGGTATTAATGCCGCGCACAGTCCGGGTTTCCGGGTGAGAACCTGCGGGTAGTACATCAACGAAAAGTTCATTGGCATAACGCTGCTCAAATAAACTTTGTAAATCAGCATCCACTTGATTTAAGCGGGCATACAAGGTGGCATGAATGCCACGAATCATTGGTAATAAATGCGGTACAAACGTCAGGGACACGGGTTTGCCACTGATGTGCTCCAGGCGTTGACGGATTTCTGGCAGGTGGCGGTGACCATCGGCTTTATAGGCTCTGAAATTATCGGCACTTTCCGCCAGCAGCGTACCCACTGCCGCGCCACGGCCCGCACCACTGGCACCGGATTTGGTATCGGCAATCAAGCTGCCTGGGTCAATCAGCCCAGCTTCCAGCAAAGGCAGAAAACCAAGCTGCACTGCCGTGGGATAACAGCCGGGGTTTGCCACCAGTTGTGCATTTTTGATATTGTCACGATGAATTTCAGGCAAGCCATACACCGCCTGTTGCAACAACTCCGGGCAAGTGTGTGGCATACCGTACCATTGCTCCCAGAGCGCCGGATCGGATAAACGAAAATCTGCGGCTAGATCCACCACTTTGACACCTGCTGCTAATAATGCAGGCACTTGTTTCATTGCCGTACCATTTGGCGTAGCATAAAATACCAAATCACATTGCGACAGGGTCTTGATATCAGGCTGTGAAAAACATAAATCCAGAAAGCCGCGTAAATTGGGGAATAAGTCCGCTACCGGTCTGCCTGCTTCAGATCGTGAAGTGATAACCTTAATTTCAATATCAGGGTGTCTTGCCAATAAACGCAGCAGTTCAACACCGGTATATCCGGTACCACCTACGATTCCCACTTTAAACATAACGGATTCCTTAATAAAATAGTACAAAACCTAATATTATATACCGTTCATTCATAATTTGACCTTATCTAAAATGGAATTACACGATATTCAACTACCCAATCCGGTTTCCATCTGGCCACCTGCGCCAGGGTGGTGGCTGCTTTTTATACTGACTGTTGCTGTTTTATTTTTACTGGGGCGTACATTAAGCAGACGTTATCAAAAGGCTGCCGATAAACGTAGCGCCTTAAAAATCAGTCAGCAACTGTTTCAGCGTTACCAAAGTCATCAAGACAGCCATGTGTTATTAAATGAGCTATCCAAACTGCTGCGCAGATTGGCTGTGCAACGTTTCTCCAAACATCAGGTGGCTCGCTTGCATGGACAGGCATGGTTGGCATTTTTAGATGACACGCTGCCAAAGTCCGGGCTATTTACTCAGGGTATCGGACAACTATTAGGCGATAGTCGTTATCAACCAGAACAAGCTGAGTTATCCCAAAATCAAATGATGGAACTACAAAACCTGGTGAAGTCCTGGATTAAAGCACAATGATAGAATTTCTCTTGCCCTGGGTGGGCTTTTTAATCCTGCTGCCGGTGCTGGTATATTGGCTGCTACCTGTCGCAAAAGCACCCGGTAGTGCAGCACTGCGAGTACCGTTTTATCATGCCATCAATCATCTGGCAGAGGTGCGGCAGCAGCAGTCTTCCTGGAAAAGTCTGAACAGCGTGTTATTGTTGCTGGTTTATATTCTGTTATTGCTTGCTAGCGCACGCCCACAATGGTTGGGAGAGCCAATTTTATTGCCAGTCAGTGGACGGGACTTAATGCTGGCAGTGGATTTATCCGGCAGCATGGAAACGCCTGACTTGCATATAAAAAATCAAGCCGTTGATCGCTTGACTGTGGTTAAAGCGGTATTAGGTGAGTTTATTGAGCGCCGCAAGGGTGACAGACTGGGTTTGGTCTTATTTGGTGAGCAAGCCTATTTACAAACACCATTGACTTTTGACCGTAAAACGGTAAAAACCATGCTCAATGAATCCCTGATTGGCTTAGCCGGACAAAAAACTGCCATTGGTGATGCAATAGGGCTTGCAGTAAAGCGTTTGCGGGAGCGGCCTGAAGAAAACCGGGTATTGATTTTATTAACTGATGGCGCGAATAACGCAGGTGCGATTCTGCCACAAAAAGCGGCAGAACTGGCACAGCAGGCAGGGGTTAGAATTTATACCATTGGCGTGGGTGCGGATGAAATGTTGCAAGCAGGTTTATTCGGCGCGCAACGGGTGAACCCTTCCCGGGATCTCGATGAAAAAACCTTAAAACAGGTAGCAAAAATTACGGGAGGGGCTTATTTCCGGGCCAGAGATATGCAAGGACTGGTGCAAATTTATCAAACACTGGATGAACTGGAACCGGTTGAAGTGGAACAGGAAACTTTTCGGCCCATGACCCCCTTATATCCCTGGCCGCTGGCAATGGCTTTAGTGTTAGCATTGTTGTTGGGCATTCGGGTTAAGCAATAAACAATTGTTTCAATCGCGGGTTTTGACATCCAGCCAATCCCGCAGCCAGTCGCCCAGCAGATTTACTGACAAGACCACCAACATCAGCGCCAATCCCGGCGCGAGTACCAGATGCGGGGCCATTAACATATAGCGGGTGCCATCACGTAACATACTGCCCCAGGAAGCGGCAGGGGATTGCACACCTAAACCTAAAAAGGATAAGCCTGCTTCGGCAATCACAATACCCGCCACGCCAAAGGTTGCTTCTACAATTAACGGTGCCAACAATAAAGGGATTAAATGGTAACGTAGAATCCGGTATTCATTGGCACCAATTGCCAGCGCTGCACGTACATGCTCACGCTGCTTCAGTGATAAGGTTTGCGCACGCGCCAGACGGGCAAAACCAATCCAGCCCACCGCAGACAAAGCAAATACCACATTATCTATACCCGGCCCCAGTAAACCTGCCAGTGCAATTGCCAGTAAAATACCGGGAAAGGCCAGAAAAACATCCATGATATGGACGATAATACGGTCGATCACACCACCACGCCAAGCACTGAAAACCCCGATAAAAGTACCCACAAACAAGGACACGCTGATCACCCAGAAAGCGACCAGGAAAGAGGTTTGCGCCCCCATAATCATACGATCTAAAACCGGACGACCTAATTCATCATAACCCAGCCACTGAGAAAGAGAGGGGGCGGCAAGAATATGCGGCAGTTCAATATGATTGGGTTCCAACGGCAGCCAGGTTCCAAAAATCGCTAATAGCAACCATAGCGCAAGCAACAGCATTGGAAAAATTAAACGTGGCGGTAATAAATGTGCAGACATCAGTTTTCAGCAGACATAAAATGTGTTTCCTGCATTTCTCCAGTGGTATCAATATCCACACTATTGACACTTGGCATACGACTGAGAATATAAGCCGCCATCAGCAGGGCCATTGGTTTCTTATCAGTATCCAAAGCAGACATTAATTTACTTGCTGCAATCTGGCAGCGTTGTTCTGTATTAGGTGAATCCACCCATTCTTTACCCATCTGCCAACCCTGATCCATATCTTTATCCATGCGCCTGAAAAACTGTTCATTCTCAGTCAGAAACAGTGTTGGTACATCCAGATGGTAATGTTTGCTATCGATTTTAATATGAAATTTCATACTTGTTGTTTGAGTCATTATAGTTTCCTTTCCTCAGACATGACTTTGAAACTTGGCGCTAAGGAGCAAGAATTTTATAACACCAGAAATCTAGCTGGCTTTTTTTCCATTTTCTGCACTTAGGAGTGAGAATTTTATAACTTCAGCAACTTGGCTGGTCTTTTTCTCCATTTTCTACGTTGTGAAAACAGTTACATAGCTTGCTATGCGCCTGTTTTCACGCCTTGAAAATGAATAAAAATCCTGCGCCCAGTTTCTGTATTTATTTCATCCTCACTCCTTATCTTATCTCAGCGTTGTTTACAGACTAATAAGGTTATATCATCGTGAACCTTGCAATCACCAATATAGCTTTTCAGATCATCAATCACCTTATCCACAATATGGCAACTGGCTTCCTGCCAGTGTTTTGACACCACTTTGCACAATGCATCCACGCCATATTGCCTGCCTTCTGAATTGCGCGCTTCGGTAATGCCATCAGTATACAAAACCACGCCATCACCGGAAGTGAGTTCAATTTTAGAATGTGCCACCCATTTACTGATATCCGGTTCAAGACCCACCATAAAACCTAAATCGGTGGTATCAATACGCTCAACCTCACCATTTTTACGTACAACTAAAACATCTTCATGCTGCCCGGTTAAATGCAAAATACCCGCTTCATAGTCAATCAAAGACAGCGTCAGGTTTTTATCCGAGTTCATGCGCTGTACATTTTTAAAAATGGCCTGATTCAGCAGATTTAAAAAATCTGTCGGATCGCTGACCTTATTGGTTAGCAGGGTACGTACCGCCATTTGTACCATAACCATCAATACGCCACTTTCCAGGCCGTGACCTGTGACATCACCTATGCCGATTTTAATTGGCCCGTTTTCATGTTGCAAGACATCGTAATAATCACCGCCCACCTCATCAGTAGGCTCCATGAACCCGGTAATATCCAGCTCTTTAATTTTCTCTAATTCATGTGCTTTAGGCAGCAGCATTTGCTGCAATTGCTGGGTGACTGCCAGTTCAGAACCCATGCGTACATTATCGGCTTTTAATTGTTTATTAAGACGGTGAATTTCATTGTTGGCATCACCTAAGTCTGTATGTTGCTTTTGTAGCTGCTGTTTAAACATCAACACGGTACTGACCAACAAACCAATGATCAAGCCTAGCAAGGTAGGAACAAGCGCAAATTGTGGTTTAAATTCCTTTAAGACAAAAATTACCTGTATGGAAAAAAAAGATTCAACAATTAATAAACTTAGCACAATATATTTAATATAAATGCTGACAATAGCAGGGAGATATAAACGACGAAATACAACAATGGTACAACTGATCAATGCAGTCAGAATTGCAGCAATTGATAATAATGTGGAAAAATACATATCAAACTGCGGATTGTTCAGTATGAGTTGAACGCTGAATATGCTGATGGCTATCAAAAAACTAACAAGCAGATATTTAATATAGAGCTGAATAATTTGTTTGCGATCCATTTCCAGATCCCATTAAAATTGATAGCTTAATTGCATATTCAGAGCTGCGCGCTGATCGCCATTGCTTGCAAAAACCTGCACATAGCTCAACAAGGTTGTAGTAAAAGTTGTAGTGAAAGTTGTAGTGAAAGTTGTTAATAAAAAATTTAATTGCTTATTGTTAGACATGATTTAAGTTCCTTATCTATAATAAAAAATACGTCAGTTATTTGTTTTTATAAGTAAAAATGGACGCTTTGCTAAATTGATTATGACTTAAAAGTAATCAGTGCAATAGTGTACGCGAATTATATTGTGGCATGGATGATTTTTATAAAAAAACCGGTCTAATAAAAGACCTGTCATCAATCTAAAGGAATTTTTATTATGATCAATAAACTGATATTTTTGTATTTAACCGCAGTACGGGGAATGCAAACTTTTATTACCCCATTTTTTGATTTTGCCCTGCGGTTTTGGGTGGCCAAGATATTTTTTATGTCGGGTTTGACTAAAATTGACAGTTGGAGCAGTACCCTGGCCTTATTTGAATATGAATATGCAGTGCCGTTATTACCCCCCCATTTTGCTGCTTATCTGGGAACCGGGGCAGAATTATTCTTTCCTGTCTTATTAGTCATCGGTTTATTTAGCCGCTTTGCCGCATTATCTTTGTTTATTTTCAATCTGGTAGCCATGTATTCTTATCCAGACTTAGGGATTGCCGGAATTAAGGATCATATGCTCTGGGGTACGATGTTAGCCGTGACATTTTTCCACGGTTCTGGTGCTTTATCACTGGATTATTGGATTTATCGTAAAAGCAACGTAAAATAACCCACGTTCGGTGTCAGCGCCTTTCTGTAGAACTATTACATGAGATAAAAGGTATTAAAAAATAGAAAAACTCTGATGGGCTGTCAAATTTAAAGTGATATTGTTATGAATGCATTATACGAAGATGAATTACAAAAGGCGCTTGTTGGCGTGGGCATCAATGCATTTTCAACCCGGGTTATCGGTTTGCGCGGTGATCAAAGCCTGCGCCACACCGTGTATACACGGGAGCGAATTGCTAATTTCAGCGACTTACATATGGAAGAATTAGCCAATATCTTTTTATATTTACTGACAGATACCGGCATTCATCGTTTATCGATAGGTTTTAACAACGATGAGATCAAAACATTTTCAATTTTTGACCCTTTTAATATGGAAGTGCATAAAGCAGAAGATCTGGTTCGTAAATCTTATTACCAGTCCCATTTTCCACAGATTCACTATGCAGAAAAAGCCGCTTTTATCGATAGGGCTTATGAGCATTTATTGCAAGATAATGAATTGCAACGTCTGCCTTACTGGCAGGCTAAAATTCGTGAGCGCAATCAGCGTTTAAACTTGCCCTCGCGTGATGACTTGCGCTGTATTTTCAAACGCTTGCCAAGCTTGCGCAGCATGGATAACTTTTTTTTGCGCTCTATGATTATCAGCCTGTTTAACAGCACCGTTTCCTTATCCTTTAATTGCGATGGCACGCAATTAATGGCTATTGCAGGGTTTGATGAGTTCTTAAAAAATAATTTTTAAGCACTTAAATTTCATCTGCTGCTGCGGGGTTGTAATCACGTTTTTTTACCCGGCGCAGCCAGTTAATACTACGTGTTGCAATCTGCCACAGGCTTTTCAGAAATCCCATGCGCTCTGACCAATACAGGGAATAAGTGCCATTTTCAAATACCGCTGTCAAGCTCGCCATATTATTGGCTAACATGCTTTCATTCCAAAACGGCAGGATGACGATGCCTTGCGGGTGGATGAAAATACTGCGTACTTGTTGTAATAAGCGCCCCAGTGCGCTGCGTTTATAAGTTAGCTGTAAAAATTGATCGCCCAACGCGGTCATGTCATGACCCGGATGAAACGCAACGTCAATGAGATGCGCGTGCGGGGCAAACTGGCGTAATTGATTGACAATCTCACGCTCATAATCTTTGCCATCATTGGCATAATCGTTGATTTCCCGCACCAGATAAATACGTTTGGGCGCACTACTGTTGCGGCTTTGCCATTGCTCAATAATTGCTGCAACGCTGTCAGCACTAATGGCACTGCGTTTTAGATTATCCTGGCGTCCATAAGTCCCCTGGAAAAAGTCCTCAATACCATGCAGGTGGAAATCACACAGATCACGACGCTTAATGACTAACTGACGCAAGCCAAAACGTATGCACTGTAATAATACCCGGCGTACCACAGCAGTATCGCTGTAGCGGGAAAAATAATTAAGGAAATTACGGGTTTCATAATAGCGCAAAGTGGTAAAAGGCTTGCTCGCACCTTGAAGCGCATGCCAGATTAAAGAATCATAAGCGATGACCACTTTTTTACCGGTGCAACGCTGAATTCTGTGTCCCCACTCTGAGTCATCAACATGCAGAAAATAATTATGCCAGATACCGGTTTGTTGTAAAGCTTCATGACGAAACACCAGAGAGTAGGCACCGGCATAACCGGATTCACGATAACGTTCACGAATATGCGTCAGTTCATGCAGTTCCCGATGCAAAATATTGGCTTGCCAGCCAAAGCTATCCCGAAACAAACTGCCACCAGCCTCATAAGCAATGGTTGGATTATCCAGATCCATCATCACCGAACCGGCTACCGCAGCTTCTGGCGTGTCTTGCAAGGTGCGGATTAAATATTGCAAGGTATAGGGGTTAATCTGGGCATCATCATCAATCAGCCAGGCATAAGGCGTCGGATTTTCCTGTGCCAGCACATGTTTAAAAAAAGTATTAAAACCACCGGAGCCACCACGATTTTCTTCATTACGAATGACCTGCACCCAGGGAAACTCTGTTGCCAGCATTTCACTGCTACCATCAGTAGAGGCATTATCCACCACCACCACATGCAGTTGCTGGGCAGGATATGCCAGGGTTTTAATCTGATTTAATAACTGGCGAATATAAGGTTTCCGGTTAAACGTTACCAAACCAACCGTAACTTCAGGCAATGATTCTGGCGTAACAGCCTGCAAATCAATAGATTCAAGCTTAAGCTGTTCACCATTGGTTTCAGGAATCAGCAAGCGTACATGCAGGGCTTGCCCAGTTTTTTCAGCCGCTAATTGTAAGCTCTCAGACCAGGTTTGTGTTTCCTGAGTTGCCGGTAAACGCCAAAATGCAACCGGCTGCCCAAGCTCCTGCCCGTGACCTTGAGGATATAAACCTAAAATTAAAGGCACGGGGGATTGATATTTCAGTTGAATGCGATACTCTGTATCAGGTTTAAGAAACAGGCGACCACCCCAGAGTTGATTTTTTAAGGTCACAATATCGTGCGCCATGTTTTCAATGAACAAGCCGCTACCAGCATTTCCTGGTTTTAAGGTAAAAAACGGGTGACCGGATTCGATTTGCCAAAATAGTGATGTAGCATGGATAGCTGGCGTAGCAAAATCAGCGCAAGGAATTAAATTATGCCAATGCTGGGCATCATCATCGTAGCTCATGGTATTCTGGGTCATTAGATTTGTATGCATTCAGTAAATAAAGGAAACAGAATTTTGCCTGAAATTTACTCGGGAAACAACAAATGAGATCCTTTTCTTTTCTATCAGACAATTTTAAACAAATTCCAATTCATGAAAGAGCGCATATTCTGGTCATCGATAACGATCCTGAAACATTGCTTCTAATCAAGTCATTATTACATCACCGCGTTGCCAGCATCCGGGCAGCTAATAATGGCAAAACGGCTTTATCTCTGCTGGAGCACTGGCATTGTGATCTCGTGCTGATTAATCTTGAGTTGCCGAAAAAACATTATGTCACGTTACTGGAAAGTATTCGCCGCAGTAATCAGGAGATGCTGTTTATTCTATTGATTTCAGAAGATAAAAAACCACCTGCTTATACGTTTTTACAACATCTGAAAGTGATTGATTTTTTTCAGAAACCGTTAAATGATAATTACCGTATTTTTTTCGCAATAGAAAAAGCGCTGGAAAGGCAAAGGGCTGAACATAAAATTCAACAGCAAACCTGGATGCTGCAAAAAACGAATAAGGTGTTACTCGAAGAAATAAAGCAACGTCAGCAGTATGAAAAAAGTTTGCTGGAAATTCGGGAAAAATTACTAAAACGTGTGGAAATGCGCTCAGAAGCATTATACCAGGCAATACAGATTGCGGATGTAGCAATACAGGCAAAAAGTGACTTTCTGGCAAATATGAGCCATGAATTCCGCACCCCGCTAAATGCCATTTTAGGTTTTGCCAAATTATTGTCATGGGAAGAAGATTTATCAAAAAAACAATTAGAAAATATTAATATTATCCGCCAATCTGGTGAACATTTATTAACACTGATCAACGATATTCTTGATTTGTCAAAAATGGAAAAGAACAAACTGAAATTACAGCATGAGCCTTTTATGCTACTGCCTTTTCTACAAGAAATCAGTAGCATGATTCGCCTGCATATTCAGCAACAAGCGGTCACCTTTAATGTCGAATTAGATAAAGACTTACCTTTGTGTGTGGTGGGCGATGAGACCCGGTTGCGCCAAACGCTGATCAATCTGTTAGGCAATGCGGTAAAATTTACCCAGCAGGGGGAAATCCGTTTTATTGTTTCGCTGGAAAATAAAAAAGTCTGTTTTGCTGTTGAAGACACGGGGATTGGTATTGCGCAAACCGATCTGGCAGAGATTTTCAAACCTTTTGGTCAACTGCACCATCCTGATCGTTATGCTTTAGCGGGTACTGGCCTTGGGCTGACTATCAGTTATCGTTTTATTGAATTAATGCAGAGTACTTTGCAAGTTTCCAGCAACCTGGGCCGGGGGAGTCGTTTTTGGTTTTGCCTGGATTTGCCGGAAGAAAAAGCATTTGCCGCAATGCAGGTAGTGACAAAAAACTGTCATATTATTGGTTATGCAGGAAAAAAACAGCGGATATTGGTGGTAGATGATCAAAGGGAGAATCGTTTTTTACTAAAAACCTTATTAAAAAATAGTGGTTTTATAATTGAAGAAGCACACAATGGTGAAGAAGCCATAGAAAAGGCACTGGAAAATCCTCCTGATGCCATTTTAATGGACTTGTTGATGCCGGTTATGAATGGTTTTGAAAGTACCCGAAAAATACGCCAGTTTAATCTTTTGAAAAACACCCCCATGCTTGCAATTTCTGCTGCAACGGATGAAGCTTATCGGGTCAAAGCAACCGCAGCGGGATATGATGACTTTATTGGTAAACCTTTTGCAGCCAGAGATTTATTACAAAAATTAGGTAGGCTGTTAAAACTGGAATGGCAATATGACCCAAAACAAGGATCCCGTAATAAGCCAGGAGAAGATAGCGCCACAAATAAAATACAGGATTACCCTAAACCACCGGAAAACCTGGTTATTACCCTAAAAGAAATGGCTAAAATTGGTGATATTGATGGTTTGCAGGAATGGAGTCAGAAGATGCAATCAGATGCTCAGTTAGCAGATTTTGCCAGCCATATTGCCGAATTTACCGAAAATTTTGATTTACAAGGCTTGCGTCGTTTGTTACAAGAATTATGATTTGGTGTTACGCGAAAGCTTCTTTTTTGTATTTTGAAATTACAAAAAAATCGTTTTTGCTTCACGCTGGTGTTTAAACAGCCCGATGAAACATAATGGAGTCAAATTGTGGGATTGTTTGATAAGATAAAAAATCTAAAAAATCTGGCAAAACAAGAGGAGCCGGAAGAAGATATTCCGGTCGATCCAAAGGCAGGCGTTACGCCGGAAATGCTTGATGAGCCACCAGAATACACTTTTTTATATGCCTTACATGCGTGTACCCGGAATAAGGTGGATAAAATCCAGGACTATTTAAAGTTTGATCCACGTTATGCGCAATGTCGTGACTGGGAGGAGAACACCTTATTACACAAAGCCGCTTTATACGCGCGCCCGGATATTCTGGGTTTATTATTGAATTATCCAGTGAATCTGGAAGCCTGCTACCAAGAACAAACACCTTTGCATTTAGCCGCTTCAACCAGTGGGCAATGGGTTAAGGCGAACAAAAAGGATGAGGACTTTAGCAGTCATAAAAAAGCGCAGCAGGAAACCGTGCGTTTATTACTGGAAAAAGGGGCTAACATCAATGCCCGTAATGATAAGGGAGAAACCCCGCTACACGTTGCCGTGCGTCTGGGTAATGGTGAATTAATCGCCTTATTATTATCCAAAGGCGCGGAAATTGACGCGCTGACCCAGGCACCCACCGAAGAGTTATCACAGCACAGCGGGCGTTCCGCCTTATTAATTGCTGCCCGTCATCATCGCAATCCCAAACTGATTCAGTTTTTGCTCAAACAAAATGCCAACCCGGATTTATGCGATGAAACCCCCGGTTATACCGCCTTACACTATCTGGCTGCGGCCCCGGCGCAAATTCCGGAAGACCCCGATAAGGGACTGGATGCAAAACAAACACAGATAGAAAATAACCTGGCCAGCGCGGCGAAAACCTTGTTAGCCGCCAAAGCCAATCCTAATTTGCCCGCACCGAAAAAAAAGCATTATCACCCTCTGCATCTTGCCGCCTTAAACAATCATGTAGCCTTGGCGGAAGTACTGCTGGCAGGTGGTGCGGATGTGAATACCACCGCAGATAAAGACGTCACGGCAATGAGTCTGGCCGCGCGCCAGGGTTCTTTGAATATGGTGGATTGTCTGATTCGCCACGGTATTGATATGGTGGCCTCTCATGCCTTGTTTTTTGCAGCCAAGTGTAAACACGGCACGCATACTATGAAAATGTTACTGGATAAGGGTGTCGATATTAATATGCCGGATGAAAATGGTGTCACGGCATTGTTTGCAGCGGTTTCCATCAACTCTTTTCATAATGTGAAGTTTTTACTGGATCACGGTGCAGATCCCAAGCTTTCCCCACCAGGGCGTACCTTATCACAATATGCTTTTGCCAACTGGGGTGCGATAGAGGCCACACCGGAAGAAAAACGCAATGCACAAGCGGCAGAAGATGCGAGAAATATTATTGAAGTCTTGGGTGGTTTTGATTCAATTAAAAAAAAGCCACAGATTCCATAATGCCTGAACATCCTGTTTCCCGGATTTTTATTGTGCCGGATACACCTGAACAACAATCCCAGGTACAAACACTGGCACAATGTTTTGATTTGCCTTGGCGCAATACTATTGATGAAGAACAAGCACTGTATTTATTACTGAACGCCGAATATCTTGCCTTGCAGGAAACTGGAAAACGTGCAGCAGGCGCGGTGTTTGTTGATTTTATCTCTGGTGCCGTAGCGCATAGGCGGCGTTTTGGCGGTGGGCGGGGTCAAGCCCTGGCGCGTGCAGCAGGCTTAAAAAAGGGTAAAACGCCAACGATTGTTGATGCCACAGCAGGACTGGGGCGCGATGCCTTTGTGTTAGCCAGCCTGGGCTGTCAGGTGATGTTACTGGAGCGCTCCCCCGTCATTGCCGCCTTATTGGATGATGGCCTGCACCGTGCTAAAAATGACCCGGAAATTGGCAGTTGGGTGGCTCAACGTATGCACTTGCAATGGACTGACGCGGGAGATTGGCTGGCGCAACTGGATAAAATCCATCAGCCTGATGTCATTTATCTCGATCCCATGTATCCTCACCGCCAAAAATCAGCCCTGGTTAAAAAAGACATGCGATTATTTCGCCGCGCTGTTGGTGATGATATGGATGCAGAAAAGCTATTACAGATTGCAAAGCAACGTTGCCAGCAACGGGTTGTGGTCAAACGCCCAATACATGCCCCGCCTTTAAGTAATGATAAACCTGACGCACAAATTTCAACCAAAAATACACGTTTTGATTTGTATTTTTCTAAAAAAGCACTTTAATGAATATTATCTCATTTAATACCAACAGTATCCGTATCCGTTTGCATCAACTGGCGGAGCTTATCAACAAGTATCAACCTGATGTCATCGGCATTCAGGAAACCAAAGTACAGGATGCTGATTTTCCCGTGGAGGCAATTGCAGAATTGGGGTATCAATCCGCCTTTCATGGTCAGAAAACCCATTATGGGGTTGCGCTGCTCAGTAAACAGCCCTTAGCCGATGTGCAAAAAGGTTTTCCAGGTGATGCCGATAATGCGCAACGACGTTTTATTGGGGGTACATTATCCCAAGCCGATGGCAGTAAATTACATGTACTCAATGGCTATTTTCCGCAAGGGGAAAACCGTGAACACCCTGAAAAATTTGCTAATAAACGTCAATATTACGCCGATTTACTGGCTTATTTGCAGGCACAGTTTAATCCAGAATCAGATCAGCTTATCTTGATGGGGGACATGAATGTCGCACCGCTGGATTTGGATGTCGGTATTGGTGAAGCTAATGCCAAACGCTGGTTAAAAACCGGTGCTTGCAGCTTTTTACCGGAAGAGCGGGAATGGTTGGATACTTTAATGAATTGGGGACTGGTAGACAGTTTTCGCAGTTGTCACCCGCACGCTGAAGACGCTTTAAGCTGGTTTGATTACCGTAGCAAAGGTTTTAATAAAGATCCCAGGCGTGGTTTGCGTATTGATTTAATTCTCGCCAGTAAAGCTTTGGCGGATCAATGTGTGGACGCAGGTATTGATTATGACATACGCGCTATGGATAAACCTTCCGATCATTGCCCAATCTGGGCAAGTTTCCGCTCATAAAGTTAAAAATATAACTACGGGTTGATTGCGTCAAAACCTCATGGGAAGGTGGATGTAGTAAATTATGTCAGATTCCTGTGCAATATGCAGGAATCTGACATAGGAGCGAGAATTTTATAACTTCAGCAACTTGGCTGGTCTTTTTCTCCATTTTCTGCGTTCCGAAAACAGTTACATAGCTTGCTATGCGCCTATTTTCGCGCCTTGAAAATGAATAAAAATCCTGTGCCCAGTTTCTGTATTTATTTTATCCTCACTCCATATTCATTTTATTTAATCCCTGTTCCTAAGCAAGGTCTTTTTAAGCCGCCTCTTTACTGGCAATACGCACCATAGGATAGAGTTTTTCCGTTTCATTCTGAATACGCTCTAAAACGATACGGAACATATCTCTGCTGTCATTGATAAATTCCTCATGTTTCCGTCCTACCATTAAATGATCCCGGCGGCACCATTTTCTCAGATAGGATTTAAAGATGCGCTTAATCTCAACCGAGCCACCCATAAAATTATCTGCCGCAGTCTGTGCATGTTCGTCATTGCAACGTAACAAAACCGGAAAAATATGCAGATCCTCAGTATTTAAATGTTCTTTTACCAGTGTGACATATTCAAAAAATAATGCCTGTGTAATGCTGTTGTCACAAAGACTGCGCTCTGTGATCAGATGACTTAAGATAATGGAAATTTCTGTAATTTTATCATTTTGCGTATTTAACTCATCAAATAATGAAGTCATGATATTAGCCCCGTTAAATCGTGATGGAGTGGATTCTTTATACTTGCAAATCGTATTGTTTTTTATTACAAATGTCAATAACTCCTTTCTTTTCAGAAAATTAGATAATAATAATATGCTAATTAACTGGTTTTCAATAATCTTTGTATAAAAATTTTAAAATAGGTTAGGCTATTTCCTATTATTAATACTGAACCCTTATTTATTCTATAAAAATATATGCACACTACGCCCAACTGGCTTCAATTACTATTAATTCTTGTGCTGACCTTTGCATCGCCTTCCAGTAGTGTTCTGGCAGCCAATAAAGATGAATACACTAATAAAGCCCGACACCTTTATCAATTTGCACGACATATTCAATGGCCCCGCTCATCAACTTTGCTGGTTTGCGTTATTGGCCCTGATCCATTTGGAAAAAAACTTGATCAGTTTTTGCAAGGGAAACGAATTGGTGGTCGCAAATTGATACCCAAGCGTTTATCAGGCAGTCATCAGGTTTCCGGTTGTCATATGTTGTTTATCAGCGGGAAACTAAAGAGCCAACAGATTACTAAAATTCTGACTAAAACCAAAGGTAAAATAATCACCGTAGGTGAAGTACCAGGTTTTATTCAAAAAGGGGGCTTATTGAACTTTATAATGAGTAAGCAGCATGTTCGTTACGAGGTCAATCATTCTCTGGCAAAAAAGAAAGGACTTAAATTTGCCTACCCATTAATTAAAATGGCTAAAAAACGTTTTTAATAAAATGATTATCAATAAAACAGCTGGATAATTAATCAGGTTTGGAGAATATTTAATGGATCGCTTTCGAAATTTATCAATCCGTCATAAACTGACACTGGGCAGTTTACTGATTAGTGGTTTGATTTTATTACTGAGCAGCAGTATTTTTGTTATTCATGATCTACTTACACTGCGCGAAAACTTGTTAACGCGCATCCAGATCAGTGCCGATATTATTGCACGCAATGGTGCAGAAACCCTACGCTTTGATTATCCAGAAGAGGCCGGGAAAACCCTGGAAGCACTAGCAGCCGATCAGCGCGTCCTATTAGCGCGCATTTATGACCGTGAAGGTCTGCCTTATACCACTTATCGTCGTAAATCTCCACAAGAGCGCAATAACTTCAGAACCTTAAAGACCAGCCTGATGGAAAAAATGGCACGGCAGGATTTTGTCTTCTCAGATGCTGATCGCAGTTTAATTCTTGATTTTCTTGCCCACCAGGAAGCGGGGTATTTACTGCTGGAATCTTACAATGCCATGTTAGGCTTGTTAGAACGTCAGGATACCCCTTTATCAAGCACGTTGAGACAGCAGTTATTGCAATTACTGCAAAACCATGACAAGGATTTACCAAAAACACTACATGCAGCGAATGAGTCCCAGGAAATTGGCACACATTATCTACGATTTACTAGGCCGATTTGGTCAAACTCAGAAAAAAACCAGGACTTATTACAGGTTGGTTCTTTGTATTTAATCGTTGAACTGAAAACCATGCGTGAACGCGCAAAATGGTATGTCATCATGGCGACACTCATCGTTATTATTGCAATTTTTTTATCGGTCATACTGTCACAACAATTACAAAAATTTGTCGTTATCCCCATAGGTAAACTGGCAAAATTAACCCGCCAGGTTTCGATAGATAAAGATTACACTTTACGGGGTCACTACCAGGATCAAGATGAAATTGGCGTATTATTTAATGGTTTTAATGAAATGCTGGAAGCCATTCAAACCCGTGATAACACGCTGGAAATACATCAAAAGCAACTTGAGCAAACGGTTATTGAGCGCACTGCGGAACTGGAAAAGCTGAATCAGCAACTTACTTACCAGGCGTTTCATGATGCACTGACCAATTTACCAAACCGTGCACAATTTGCGCGACAACTGGAACAGGCACTGGATTATGCAAAACATAATGAACTGTGTATGGCAATCTTGTTTGTTGACCTGGATCGCTTTAAACAAATCAATGACACCTTAGGCCATTCCGCCGGTGATCGCGTGCTTCAGGAAGTGGCACAACGTCTGCTGGCCAGTACCCGGCAACCTGAAGACGTGGTGGCCCGTCTGGGAGGCGATGAGTTTACGGTATTATTGCGTAATGTTAAAGAAACAATTAATGCTGGTATTGTTGCAGAAAAAATTATTCGCGCCTTGGCAACCCCCTTTCATTTTGACGGACAGGAGCTTCATGTAACCCCCAGTATTGGTATCAGTATTTACCCTGATGATGGTAAAGATGTTGCCAGTTTGATGCGTAATGCCGATAGCAGCATGTATATTGCCAAGCAACAGGGGCGTAATAATTATCAATTCTATACCTATAATCATGATGCGGAAGCTGCTAACCATTTGCAGTTGGAAAATCAATTACGCCATGCATTGGAACACAAAACATTTGAAGTTTGGTATCAACCCCGTTTTGAACTCAGCAGTGGGCAGTTGATGGGGGCTGAAGCATTATTACGTTGGCGTGGCCCTGACGCGGTACTGGTGCCACCCAAGGCATTTATCCCGCTGGCAGAAGATACCGGTTTAATCATTCCTATAGGGGAACAGGTATTACGTAAAGCCTGTGAGGATAATCTGCAATGGATGCAATGGTGTGATAAAGACGCGCCGGAATTAAGCGTGTCGGTTAACTTATCAGCCAGACAGTTTATGCGCCAGGATTTATTAACTAAAATCGGGGCGATTACCGCTGAAGTGGGGATGGCGCATCAACGTCTGGAGTTGGAGCTTACTGAAAGTTTGATCATGCCAAATGCCCAGGAAACCATCCTCACACTGGAAACCTTAAACAACATGGGGATACAGATTTCTGTTGATGACTTTGGCACGGGTTATTCCTCCTTGAGTTATCTCAAGCGTTTTCCCATTGATATTATTAAAATTGATCGCAGTTTTATTGAAGATATTCATTCGCAAACTGAAGATGCGGCATTAGTCACAGCCATTATTGCCATGGCGCATCAACTCAATATTAAAGTTGTTGCCGAAGGTGTGGAAACACCAACACAATTGGAGTTTCTGCGTAAACATCAGTGTGATTATGTGCAAGGTTATTTATTTGGTCGAGCCATTCCCGCCGAGGCTTTTTTAAGCTTATTAAAAAATCAGGAAACCCATATTGAACAGTATCAAGTGGCGTTGCAAAAGCTGATTCACGACTGGGAAGGTATTTGGGATGGTGAAAATGAATAATTTCTCAAACCATGCGGAAAAAGTTGCTCAAACACATTTTAGTGTTAGCATATTGTATTGTTATTTTACCTTTTTAGGAATGAGGATAAAATAAGCCGTAAAACTGAACATAGAACTTTTGTTCAGTTTCAGATGTTATAAAATTCTCACTCCTTACCACCTCACTATATCCTGGAGATCATACTTATGATAAAAAATCTGCTCGCCTTTATCGGTTTTCTTAGCATTATCGCCCTGGCTGCGACCGCATTCTATATTTCTTCTATCATAAAATCATTTGATCCTGAAGCACCGCGGATGTACACAGAGTTTATTTCCAATCTTGTGCGGGATAAAAACCCTGCTTCAGCGATGGTGTGGAAAGTACCGGTAGATGAGGGTATTAGTGCAGAAGATGTCAAGGAATCAATGAAGAGCCTTGCCACCGGCAATAATATCCTGTTTGTGGGGGAATCTCCATTTTATAAACAGGCTGAAGCCGTTACCGGCAAACCTTATCGTCATGTGGCGTTTATGAGTTTTTGTGATGTACGGGTGGGTATGCTGATGGCAGATTATGATAATGCCTATACCGCTTTAATGCCTTGCACCATAAGCTTGGTGGAAGATCAGCAGGGTAAACTCTGGCTCTTCTCACTCAATATGGACTTCCTGATTTATGGTGGCAAAACCTTACCTCCAGAACTGAAACAAGCAGCAATCAAAGTAAAAAATAATTTGCAGGCAGTGATTCAGGGTGCAGCTAAAGGAGAGTTTTAAGCCTCCCATTTTATATTTTTTATACTTCGGTTAAGGCTTCCGGTGGATAACCTGCTTGCTGATAGGTTCGGTAACGTTCCCGTCCCTGGCTGCGAGCAGGTTCATCCAGTGTCACCACCTCCACGATGCGCTCAAACTGTTCAAAAAAAGCAGGCACTTGCGGGGTAAGGTTGATCAGTACAGGTCTTAAATCCTGCACTGTTTGTGTTTGATGCCCGATACAAACCGGGGTTTTATTAGCAAGCGGTGAGGGTAATACCACATGTGGCAGGAAGCTGTCATCCCGAAAAAACCATAATAAGTCACCGAGTTGATGACTGCGCGCGGCATTTTCCGTGTGAATATAGACCCGGTGTTTTTGCCATATTTTTTGACATAAGGCACAAACAAAGGCTTCTCGTTTGCGAAATTTTGCTGAACGTAATAAATAAAAATCAATACGGGGCATGATAATCTAAATTAAATATAAGGTTTTTTTATTTATAATGTTTTCTGTTGATACAAGCTAGTACAGCGAACACTAAGTTCACATAATAACTTTGAGCGTAGGACTGGCAGTCCTTTAAGGACTGCCAGTCCTGAAGTTATTATTT